>CAZHYW010000001.1:0-4590 GCA_964537115.1 uncultured Candidatus Saccharibacteria bacterium
CCAAGCTTGCTATACTAAGCAGCGAATGGCTAGCAAACTTTCTGCGCCGGTTGTAGCGACGTGCCTGGGTCTGTTTGGTCTGGGGGTTGTCGCCGGCCTAGTCCAGTATATGAACCGCTCGTCGGTTCTAGAAAAATATGTGCCTGGGTCGTCGGCGGTCGGTGCCCACTTAGTTCTGGCGGGCTTGGCGGCGCTAGCTCTTGGAGTGTTATTTGCTATTGGCAGGCAGCGACTACTGACTGCACCGTTCTCGAAGAGTGCATTCGAGCGCTTTCAACAAACTGTGCGCTTGCAATCAAGGCTCTCGGTGAGCACGGTCGCTCGCATGCTAGTTAGTTTGTTTCTGGCGCTGCTGTTTTTGTATAACTTCTGGCGAGCGGGTGACCAAGTGCTTGGCGGGCTCGACCCAAACTACGTGGTGAATGCCTGGGGCGGCCCGTCATACTGGGGGGCGTCACTAGCGCACTGGCTGGACACCGTTTTGCTGCTCTACGCGCAGGCCGCGCTCCTTCACGTAGCAATGGTTAGAAGGAAGTAGGCCCATGAGTGCACCCATTGGTTACTTAGTGCCGGCCGTGTTGGTTGGCTTGGCAGTATTTTTCGTGCTTGCTCCGCTAAAAACTGCACGTCGCTTTGGGCCTGCCGGTTTTTTGCTGGGCGTGGTGGATGAGATACCCTTCTTGGCCTTCATGTGGCTGGCCGGTTCTACCGCGCTGGCCTTTGCCCAGGACACGGTGCATACGTTTGTGGGCTGGCTGGCATTCGGCCTGAGTGTAGCGGGCATGCTGGGTCTGCTGGTGATGATTGGCTACAGTCTTAAGGCGCGCCGTATTGTGCGTGACGCATTGGATGAAGGGCTGGGTAATGGGTGGACCGAAACCATCCGACCGGGTCTCGCCAAGAAACTGAGCCGTCTAACGCCCGCGGTAGTGCTTGGCCCACTCTTTAGGCGCCGTGCGGGTGTGCAGCACATGCGGAACCTTAACTATGCTGGCGACGACAGCTGGTCGCATACCCTGGACGTCTACCGAGGCCGGTCGCCGTCTGGCAAACGTCCAGTGCTGGTCCATTTGCATAGCGGTGGCCTAAGGGGTGGCCGCAAAGATAAGGACGCCTTGCCGCTGCTGTACTACCTAGCAAAGCGGGGCTGGCTATGTGTGAGTGCTAATTACCGCCTGAGCCCGGAGGCTACCTGGCCCGAGCATTTGGTAGATGCCAAGCGAGCTATAGCCTGGGTACGTGAACACGCTAGCGAGTTTGGTGCCGATCCGCATACCATTTTTATAGCCGGCGGCTCATCGGGCGGCCAGCTAGCTGCTCTGGTGGCGCTTACCGCACACGACCGCCAGCTGCAGCCCGGCTTCGAGCGTGCTGACACCTCGGTGTGCGCTGCCATTTCGCTGTACGGCGACTACGACTGGACCGAAACATCTGACCTTAAAGGCCGTAGTGGTTACCTGGCGCCAATTCTCAAGCACGTTTCGGACGAGCGGGCGGTGCGTCGGGACGCCTCGCCCGTTATGCGAGTGCACAAAAACGCGCCACCATTCTTTATATGGCACGGTACTCACGACACCACGCTGCCGGTTGCAGATGCCCGAGTATTTGCTGCAAAGCTGCGAGCGGTGTCCAAAAACCCAGTGGTCTACGCCGAGTTGCCTGGTGCTCAACACAACTTCGACCAGTTCAATTCCATTCGAGCGCAAGTTGCGGCCCGGGCTATTGAAGGCTTTGCCGATTGGGTTTTGGCTAGTCGTCGTAAGGTCTAGCTCGGAGGGCGGGTGTCGTTGGCCGTTGTTTCCGGCTTTTTGGTCTCGGGGCTAGGGCGATATGACAACGCGCCCTTGCTGGCAGCGGGATAGATGGATTTGGCTAGCTCAGGTGTTGCGGCTTTGGGCAGCTCCATTCGGTCGGTAACTCGTGATTGTTTGGCATCCGCAGTTGGCTCAGATGAGGCGATGGCCATTTTGTACATCAGCCAGGCGGCCAATGCCACGCCACATAGTCCCACCACGTGACCTACAAAGCGTAGGCCGTCGCCTATAAACGCGCTGGCGCCCAACATGTGCAGTTTGCTAAACACGAAGTGCCAGTCGTGGATGGGGTCCTGGCCGGAAAGTGCGCCGCCCAAGCTTACCAGCGGCAGGTGCTGCGGTATAGCGTCGGCCATGTAGGTGCCGGCGCTCTGCGCGGTCAGGTCAAACCACAAGCAGCAAAACATGGCCGCAAAATAGTTGCGGAACCAAAAGGCCCCAACCACCAGACCGGTGCCCAACATGAGCTCGGAGATGGAGCCGGCGGACGCCGTCAGCACGGCCGGCAAAAAGGCAGTAAACAGGTGTGCAAACTCGTGCAGCAAAAAATCGAACGAGTACGGCACGAGCAGTACTATGGGCATGGGCTTCAGCATGTCGAACCCCAGCAGCTTTACAAACGCATACAGCCCAAACAGCCACAGCGGCAGATGCCAGTACCACAATTTGCCCTTGGCAAACTCATCCATCGAAGCTCGGAAGTCAGCTAGTGCCATAAGCGTAATAATACACTACGCAGTGGCCAGCATGATCACCTACCGGCATCGGCGCCGAAATGCATTCGGCGGCAGTGTTAGTGGGTGGTGCTGAGGTCGGGACGGGCGGTGGGGTTGTCGTGGAAACGACATCCTGTGCGCCCATCCCGGACCTCGACTGTTACGCAGTCAGCGGGGTGATGCTTGCACAAAGCGCGTGCCTGCTCCTCACCCGAGGAAGATGTCAGCTGGTGACGAACTGCTTCCGCGACTCGTTCTGTACGGCGATGTAGACAGCCGTAATGAACGTCCCGAGCGTTGCCAGCAGGTTTGCGGCGTCGTCGACGGCTCCGTCGATGAACGCTTGAGCTAGTTCTTCGAGCAAGCGATCCGTTTCACCGCAGTGGGTGACGAAATACTGCTCCTGCGCCAGGCCCATGTCCTCGATCTGCCGCCAAAGCTCGTTGCGGAGCTGGATCGTTTGCATGTGCTGGATGGAGAGTACGTTTTTGCGCAAGCCCAACTTGGCGCTCCGCAGGTCCTGCTTGGCGATCCGCAGTCGTAGTGTCTGTACAACCGCGACGGCAACCGCCACGACCAGGGCGATGCGCACAATCGCCAGGGTGATACCCATCGGGTTCCTCCTCGTTGCCACATCATAGAGATGGACTATAATATTATAGCATATATAAGCACGACATTCAAATATCGCTACTAGCTAATGTCTCGGCGGCGGAAGCCTAAGTACGATACGACAGCGGTTAGTATGACTACGCCAATGAGATAGGTATCCAGGCCATGAACGGGCTGACCCTGCAGGACCTTGTCGGGAGCAAAATAGTGGTAGGGAGCGAATTTGGCGGGAGTCTCCAACCAGTGTGTTAGGCCGCTCAAACTGGCTAGCAGGTAGCCGCCAAAACCCACTAGCACAGCTATGGCCCGGGCTCCGCGGCGGGCCAAGCTACTTGCTGCTTGCAGCATAAAAGCCAGTAAACCAAAGCTCAGCGAAAAGGCGGCCGTATAAGCGGTGGCTAGTACTAGATGGCTAGTACCGATGTGCAAGTTGAACAGGGGCGCCAACAGTGCCACGGCAGCCACCGTTACGCTGCCTATCACTACAAATTCACTCACCAAACTAAGCCCCTTGGCGAGCAGCAAACGACCGCGACTCAAAGGGCGGGCTAGCACCAGTTCCAGGGTGTGGCTTTCCTCGTCTCGACCCAGTACGGCACTACCGCGTGTGATGGCCAGAATTATCCAAAGGATGGGTAGGGTGGCGTAAAACAACTGCGAGTTCAAAAACGATACCGGATTAGCTACGTCCACCGTGCTGGCGCCACCAGTTTTTAGTTGGCGAATGCCGTCCGGCAATTGGTTGAGCACTTTGTTGAACTGTTGAGCCTGGTCGCGAATGGACGGGTAGAGCGCTAAAATAACGCTGGCTAGAACCACACTCCCCAGCGTCCACCAAAAGATGGCGCTACGGCGCTGGCGGAGCTCCCAAACAAGCGTGGCGATCATTCGTTGCTCCCATAAAATTCTAAGAACTCGTCCTCTAGGTTCAGCTGTTGGCTGGTGAACTCGCGGATGTCAAACTGGCTCAAACTTTTGAGTGCGCCAGCTATATTGCCCTTGGGCCGCACCAGCGCCGTGTGATCGTTTTCTTGTGAAACGAACGTCAGGTGCTGGGAACGTTTTAGTTGCACCACAGCGTCGGGCCGCGCCAGCACGACCCGAAAAGTCGTCATGCCTAGATCAGTATCGTCGCTAATAGATTGTTCACGAATAAGCTTGCCGCGTTTAATAATGCCTATGCGGTCACAAATGCGCTGCGCCTCGGCCAAGTTGTGGCTGCTCATGAGCACTGCCGCCCCGCGGTCACGTGCCTCGCGCACCGTTTCGTAAAAGGCTTCCTGCATGAGCGGGTCTAGGCCGCTGGTGGGCTCATCTAAAATCAGCACCTCCGGCCGGTGCATAAAGGCCTGCAAAATGCCGATTTTTTGGCGGTTACCTTTGCTGAGGGCCTGAATGGGCTTGTCCGTTTCGGCCTCGAACCGTTTTTCGAGCACGTAGCGGTACTC
>CAZHYW010000001.1:4690-104884 GCA_964537115.1 uncultured Candidatus Saccharibacteria bacterium
GAATGGGCTTGTCCGTTTCGGCCTCGAACCGTTTTTCGAGCACGTAGCGGTACTCGGCATGTATGCCGCCGTGCAGCCGGGCCAGGTAATCGAGTAGTTCGCGGGCCGTGGTTCTAGCGGGCAGGGCGACATCGCCGGCCAAGTAGCCCACCTCGTCTTTGACCTTTACGGTGTCTTGCACTACATCTAGCCCACAAATTTTGGCTGTACCACTGCTGGGTTGCAAGAAATTCATGAGCAGCCGAATGGTAGTACTTTTGCCGGCCCCATTGGCACCTAGGTAGCCATAAATCTCTCCGGCCTCAATCTGCAAGGTCAGACCATTAAGCGCTGCCGCTTGACTGCGCCCGTAGTATTTCGTAAGTTTGCTGGTGACGATGCTGGCCGTCATGTTGCTTATGATTATAGCGCACCAAGACATGAAAGCTGTAACGGGCACGCTATACTATGCCTATGAACATAGAACTGGGAGCAGACGTCTGGTACAGCGCCGATGTAAAGGGTTACGCCATGCTGCGGCTACCTGACCTTGAGCCGCGGGCGATAACCTTTGCGGGCGTGCAACTAGCTCCTAAGGCCGAGTACCACTGCTCCATACTGGCGGCTCGTAAGCTGGCCCAGGGTGATGCCGAAAAAGAACATGGTTTGGTCGAGGCAGTACGCCTCTGGCTCAGCCAGAATGCGTTGACGTATAACTGCCTAAACGGCGAGGTACATGTTTGCCGTAGGCGGAACGAAGCGGGTGAAGAAGAGATGACCGTTGTAGCCGGTGTGGTGGTGGACGGCCTAGCCGCGCTGCATGCTGCTTTGCAAAAAGATTTTCCCGAAGTGCCCGCATTGATCCCACATGCCACAGTACTCAAATCGGCTAACAGCCCTTACGGCATTGGGGTAAACTCGGCGGAAGATTTAGCGGCGTATTGTGAACCGCACCCCAAGTTGTTCACACAAATTTTCGCGAGCGCGTAAAAAGCCACGCTCTGCTATACTGCTTGGCATAATGGCAAGCATAATCGCAGTGAGGGAGCTCTCGGTGGTGCTGGGCGGTCACTTTTCGGCGCTCAAGCGGGTGAGTTTTGAGCTGGAGCCGGGGAGAATTACTGGCTTTATAGGCCCTTCTGGCGCGGGCAAAACTACCCTCATGCGAGCGATTGTGGGGCGGCAGCGCACCACGCATGGCAAGGTGCAGGTGCTGGGGCTGCCAGCCGGGTCGGCGGCACTCCGGTCTCGAGTCAGCTACATGACGCAAGACGTGTCAGTCTACAGCGATCTGACTGTGCAAGAAAACGTGCTGTACTTTGCGCGCATGCTGGGGCGACGTGGTAAAGCGGCACTCGATGCTTGTGCGAAAGCGCTCGCCGAAGTGGACATGAGCGGTAAATCGCACGTCTTGGTGGCGCATTTGTCGGGTGGCCAAAAACAGCGAGTGTCGCTAGCGATTGCACTGCTCGGCGACCCCGAACTATTGGTGTTAGATGAGCCGACGGTGGGGCTTGACCCAGTACTGCGCGAGCAACTGTGGCAACTGTTTCGCGGGCTGGCGGTGGCCGGCAAAACCATCATAGTGTCTAGCCATGTTATGGACGAAGCCGAGCGCTGCGACGACCTGCTACTGATCCGTGATGGGCAAATTGTGGCCCACGACACGCCTAAAGAGCTGTGTGAGCGTACGGGTACGAAGACCGTGGAACAGGCCTTTTTGAGTCTGGCCGGGAGTAAGCAGTCATGAGTCCGCGCCGCGTACTAGCTACTGCCGGGCGGGTGCTGTTGCAGTTGCTGCACGATCCGCGAACCATTGCGCTCATTATGGTGGTGCCCTGTGTGCTCATAACGTTACTTAAATATGTCTTCAATGGTCAACCGGAGCTATTTAACGGCGTTGCGCCTATGATCTTAGGCATTTTCCCGCTGCTCATGATGTTTTTGGTGACGTCCATTGCCACTCTGCGTGAGCGCAAGACGGGTACACTCGACAGGCTCATGACCATGCCTATGAGCAAGCTGGATTTTATATTTGGCTACGCTGCAGCGTTTTCGCTGCTAGCGCTCGTACAGGCCTGTGTAGTGAGCGCTGTTACACTCGGGCTGCTAGGTGTGACGGTATTGGGCGGCACATTGCCTGTGCTGTTGGCGGCAGTGATGGCGGCCCTGCTTGGCACTTCCCTCGGCCTGTTTGTGAGTGCCTTCGCTACTAGCGAGTTTCAGGCAGTGGAACTGGTCATGCCTATCCTCATGCCCCAGATACTACTATGTGGCCTATTTATACCGCGCGACCAAATGGCGCAGGTGCTGCAGTGGCTCAGTAACGTCTTTCCACTAACCTACAGTGTGGATGCCATGAGACAAATTACTACCCACACCGGCTGGAACGGCCAACTTGGCCGGGATTTATGTATAGTCGCTGGCTGCGCTGTGCTGGCGCTCGTACTCGGCTCGGTTACTATCCGTCGGCAGGAGTAGCCGCCGGTGCGCGGCCAGTGCTTTTAGCCGGGTTAATAGGAATGGCGAAAACGCTTATGTTCGCTATAATGAAGCCAGTATGACTATTGTCAGGCGTGGCATACGCTGTATATGCCTTGTCGTGCTTACATTACTGAGTGTTGGCGCGCTAACTCAAGCGGTTTTTGCCGACGCATACGGCGTAGGCGGTTATGGTAGCTGTACGTACCAAAACTGCGCGCCCCCGGTTACCACTACTACCATGCCGTCGGGCTTAGAGGTATCGGTAAACCTTACGGACGGTCAGGTGATTCCGCGCAGTGGCTATACCGTTGTGATTACGCCGCTCAATGGCAGCACCACGGGACAATCGTTTACGTCGGTCGACATCTATATCGATGGTAATCTTGTGCAAACCGTTACACCTGAAGAGACGGGCACGGCGTATTGGCCATGGGACCCGGTAAGCGTTCCTGGTACTGATGTCAAACTGGTAATAACCGGCAGCGATGGCAGTACGGTTACCAAAGAGTTCCAGGTTACAATTGGCGCTGCACCCCCAGTTCATGGCGGTAGTAGCGGCGGAGCTACGACACCTTCGCCCAAGCAAAGCATCCCGGCGGTAATTGTGCATGCCATTTCTAATGGCGTACGCGCTACTTACAACGGTACGAAACGAGCGATCGCAGCCCTGCCTAAGCCAGTGGCGTACGCCTTCCCCTATTTCCTGTACGTGCTGCTGGGGGTTAATTTGCTGGTGCTCATGCTACAGCTCAAACGCGAGCTGAGTGAATATAAGCGCATGCAGATAGTAGTGGCCCGCGAACGCCAGATTGCTGACTCAGTCAAGACATTGCTCCAGCTGGTGGCGCACTATTTACGGACCCCGCTCACAATTCTAAAGGGCGGGGTTGAGCTGCTGGAAGTGGAGAATGCGGCGCTGGCGGCAACGCTCAAAGCCGGCATTGACCGTTTAAAGGTTAAAATTGACGCCTTGCTTGAGCAAATTCACCAAGATGTTGCTCCTGTGGTGTCTGATGTATCTGCTGACGGTAATGCGGTTTGGCGACAGCCGGGCCTGTGGGTGCCGTTGGTAGTGAGTGCGGCTATCGTAGTGCCATTTAACTATATTGCACGGCATGCTGGTACGCTCAAGATTACCCAAGTGAACCTCATAGCTCAGTTTATTATTTACAGCTTGCTAGCGACGGTAACGTACCAAGTGTTCCGCCGCCTGCAGTTGCACCGGCGCGATATTCTCGAACTACAGCGCGTGAGTAGCGAAGAACAGACGGTTGATGAATCGCGGGTAGCTTTTATTACGACCGCTGCTAAAGGTTTGGAGGGCGAGGTCACTAGCTTGGATCAGCTAGCCGCGGCCTTGCCGAAGTCCAAGGCCGGCGAATTTATTCTAAACGGCGAAAAAGGCTTTCACGACCTGACTACCAAGCTGCGAGTTGGTGCCCAGTTGCGTGCCGCACCCGGCAACAATGCATCGTTGCAGCAAGTAAGCCTGAGTGCTGCGGTCTCCCAGGTACTGAAAACATTGCAGCCGGTAATTGTTAAACGTGCTATTAACACGCAGCTGCAGGGTGGTGATACGGCTTTACAGGTGAGTAGCCCCGAGCTTTTGGAGTTTGTGCTACGCAGCCTGCTAGATAACGCTATTGCCTATAGTGCCGATGGCGGCTTGGTCGAGATTGCCGGCGCCACGGGTCCGACTAGCTCCCGAATAACTATTACCGACCATGGTAGCGGTATAGCGGCCGAGAAGCTACCGCTACTGTTTGAGCCGTTTTCTAAGCTGGAAGGCGCCGAAGTGTTCACACACGAGGGCATGGGCTTTAGCCTCTACCTTGACAGACTCATTATGAACTATCTGGGCGGTAGCATTAACATTGTGTCAGAGCCAGGTAAAGGGACGGTGGTCACTGTGGAGCTACCGCTGGCGCCTCCGACAACCGCCGCGCCGGCTGCATAATGCTTTAGCCCTCCGCCGCGGGGTTTATAACAAACTTGTTACCCCGCGTAGCCACTGTTTATAGTAGCTTCAAGTCTTTTAGCTCAGGTGGCAGAAAGCCGCCTTTAGCCTTAAAATTGGCTTCCCACTCGTAGCCTTGATTGTAGCCAAGATCTTTCATGAGCTTAGTAGGGGCGTTGCGCAGGCTGAGCGGTACGGGCAAGTCCGGGTAGTCGCGGGCGGCGCCGTAAGCGGCGCTCATAGCCTCGGCCAATTCACGGGACTTTTGAGCTTTGGCTAGCACCGCGGCGCAGTGGAATAAATTGTACCGGCACTCCGGCATGCCGATTCGCTCAACGGCAAGAAAGGTGGAGACTGCCAGGTTGAGTGCGGCCGGTGCAACCAGGCCAATATCTTCGCTAGCAAAGATTACCATGCGGCGGGCCACGAACTTGGGGTCTTCGCCAGCCTGTAGCATGCGTGCTAGGTAGTAGAGTGTAGCGTTGGCGTCCGACCCGCGCATGCTTTTTATAAATGCTGAAATGACGTTGTAGTGCGTCTCACCCTTTTTATCGTAGCCAGGCAGTTTAGTCTGGGCGGCTGTTTGGACAATCTGCGGGGTAATCGGCTGGTCATCGGCTAGCTGCTGCGCTAGTTCTAGGTTACCTAGCGCCACTCGCGCGTCGCCGCCACTCAGGTTTGCCAGCAAATCGATGCTGGCTTTGGGCAGCTTTTTAGCAGTCAAACCCAGTTCTTTGGCGGCTCGCTTGACAATGGTGGTAATAGCGCTTATGTCAAGTGGCTCTAGCACTAGCACGCGGGAGCGGCTGAGCAGAGGGTTTATCACCTCAAAGCTGGGGTTTTCGGTAGTGGCACCCACCAGTACAATAGTGCCGTCTTCGACATAGGGCAGAAAGGCATCCTGCTGGGCTTTGTTGAAGCGATGGATCTCGTCTACAAATAAAATGGTGCGTATGCCTAGGCGTTGGTTCACCAGCGCATCTTCAATGACCCGCTTTACATCGGCTTTGCCAGCGGTAACGGCGCTGAGCTCCACAAACTGAGCCTCGGTTTCGCGGGCAATTATACGGGCGAGTGTGGTCTTGCCGCTGCCTGGCGGACCCCACAGAATAAGTGAGGTGGGCTGCTTACGCTCAATAATCTCGTGCACAATTTGGCCAGTTGCCGTCAGCTGTTCCTGGCCGACCACATCTGCTAATATCTCGGGCCGCATGCGTTCGGCCAACGGTCTCACATCCATACGCATATAAGTGTATACGCTGGAGCCCCGACTGCAAGGGTAGGTGTGTTACTTTGAGGCTTTGCTGTACAAAGAGTCGAGCGCGGACTGGAAGTTGTTGAATTGAGTACTGGGGTCGACTTGCTTCTCGTGATCGCTTATTTGGCTCTCAACACTAGTGAGCGATTCTTCGAAAGTGCTCTCGGCGTCATCAACGCTAAACAAATCATCTTCAATGGTAAAGGAGTCTTTACCGCTGTTTAAGTCGCTTTGAGCCTTGGATACTGCTTGAGATGAGGTGTCCAAAAAGGTCTTGAACGCTGTCAGCACCTTGCCGTTTTCGCTTACCTTCATTTGGGCACTGGCAATTTTGCCGGAAGCATCATCCAATATGCTCTTGAAGTTAGACAAGTAGGTCTTTAGGGCTGCTACGGTGCTTGGTTCAGTTTGGGTTAGGGTGGTTATGTCACCTTCGAACTTCAGCATAATAGGCTGCAAAGTTTTCATGTCTGACACGTTGTCGTTTATGTAGCTAATGAACGGTGTCCATTTGCCATCTACGATTTTAAACTTGGCGTGAACGTCTTTGTCGCGTTGAACATGCGAGCTCTTCAGCACTTTGTACTCTTTTTGAGCATCAGCCATCTTGGTGTTTATAAGGCTAACCTTGGAGTTAAATTCGTCGGTAGTGCTAGCATTCTCCATGTCGGTGGCGGCGTTGCCAATGTCGAGCATGTCGTCCTCTATGCTATTGGTGGCCTGGCGAGCATTACTAATGTCTGTAAGGCTTATGCGATGCGTGTAGGTATAGGCTGCGAAAGCGCCTCCACCTAGTAACACTACTACCACGGCAGCGCCAACAAGTGAGAGCAGCAGCCGGCGAGATGACTTTGGCTGTGTGCCCATAGTGGGAGTAACCATGGGTTGTGGCATGGGCATGGCTCCGGCGACTGGCTGCGGGGTGGGCATGCTACTTATGGGCATATCGGAGGAGCTAGATGAAGCGACTGCAGTCGGCTGAGTGGGCGTAAAGACTTGTGGTGCGGCTGGAGCAGGGCTGTCGGCGCTGGGTATGGAGTTGTCGGATGGTGTGGTCGGGTTGTCGCTAGCTGGCGGCGTTACTGCGTACGGTTTATCGCTGCCGTCGGCTTGTGGTTCTGTTGGCTGGTTGGTGTTGTTTTCCATGGTTATAAATCTACCCTTTGCTTAGGTTTGACTTAAGCGTAATGGATAACGGAGCAATAGGCAAGTTGCCGAACGGCCGAATAAAAATGCCCGGGAGCAGGTGCTCCCGGGCATGGGCAAATTACGGCGATGTTGCTGGCTTACCACCAATGGTGGTTTTGCCAGAAGGCAAGGGCGTTGGCCCAACTACCATAACGGCTAGCAGCATAGTTGTCGAAGAACCGGTCCTGACAAGCGTAGTCAGCGCCACAGAGGGTGCGGAGCTTACCGCTACAGTCCTGGCCGAGGCCGTAACAACCTAATGAGTTGGTGGCGTTCGGATTGTTGCTGCTCTCGTGGGCGTATATGTACGCCTTGGCGGCATTGTCGGACACTGGATAGCTGGTAGCTGCCGGAGCCGGGGCGACTTTTGGAGCGGGAGCGGGGGCAGGCGCAGGGGCGGGGGCCGGAGCAACAGTGGTTACCACCGGGGTGCGGTCGGTAAGCTGTTCGCTAGCCGAAGGGATGCGCAAGCGCTGGCCGGCTTGCAAGACGTCCGGGCTGGACAGGAAAGTATTGGCGTCAAACAGGCGGGTGGCAGTCGTACCGTTGGCCTGGGCAATACTACTGAGAGTATCGCCGTGCTGCACAGTCACCGAAGTGGCTGCGGGAACAGCGGGCGCAGGCGCAGGGGCCGGAGCCGGAGTGCTCGCAACAGGCTGAGGGGCTGGCGCAGGCGCCGGAACGGCCGCGGGAGCGGTCCGATCGGCCAATTGCTCGCTTGTCTGCGGTATGCGAATCTGCTGGCCGGGGTAAATCAGGTCGGGATTAACAATGAAAGTATTGGCGTCGTACAACCTCACGTAAGTCGTGTCGTGGTCGGTGGCGATCCCACTCAGGGTGTCACCATGGACAACCGTTACGACTACTGGGGTTGGTGCCGGGGCTGCAGCAGCCGGTTGGGGCTGCGGGGTCGGTTTGGCAGGTTGGGCCGTGGTATAGGCAGGTTTCTCTTTTAGGGTAGGTGCCTCATCGGCACTAGTCATGTGCGCGCCGCCAACTGCACTAAGCAGGGCAAACGCGACCGCTACAATAGCGATCTTTCGCATGGCTTTGTTTACTCCTCTTTGAGCTTCTTGGAAAAAGTTCTCGGCGTTGCCCCACGTTCGCCCGCCTTCTAGATAAGCGGGTAGCGCGCGCGGCCAGAGCCAAGTAACTCAAACATTATTTAATGTGCACGTGTCTGAATTTTCACAGGCACGCAGGTACCAGCCTATCAATGTCCACATATTGTGTCAATGTAAGCGGAGCGGGCACTATATGTAGAAAACAGTGGTATTTTTAACACGAGTGTTATTTACAACGTAAATCGTTAGAAAACTACTGTTACGCTGCGCTTAAACGCGACTGCCTAAGCCAAAAACCTCCAACCTGCATTGTCTAATCGGGCTCTAAAGTGGTACCGTAAAATTAGAACTGGAGCGGTGTGAGCGAGAAAAACGGTAGCCAGGAAATATATAGCGATCTTACGACGCTTGTAGGCTACGGCCTTCGCGAACAGCATCGCATAAATCAACTTACGGACAGAGAAGAAGCTGGCCAAGCCATGAATGAGCTGGTGGGGCAGCTGACTACCGCTTGGGCTGGGGTACACCAGCCCGTTCATATATGGGGTGACCGTGTCTCTGCCGTACCTTGCTTGTCGCCAGATGTGGACGAAGAAGTGCTGGAGGTGGGGTACGGTATAGCCCATGTTGTGTCTGAGTGCGAGGAACAAACAGGTGTCAGTTTTGGATTTGCGGCTATGTGGATACCGTCAGTCGGCAATGACGGAGCGCCTACGCAGCGTTTGGTGCTTTGTCACATGATTGACACTGGTGAACAGCGTCTGGCACTCGATGAAGAACATAACTTAGTCACCACACGGGTTATGACCTACTTCACAATGGAGAGCTCGCACCTCATGCTGCTCGACGATACGCGAGCTCACAATATTGCTGCGCTCAGGAGGTCCGATGCAGAAGTGTACACCGCGCTAGACATTATTATTCACGATGAAACTACCAACCTGGAGCAAAAACTGAGCCGTCTGCACCGCTGCTTGCAGCAAGGAGGGTTCGATGCTTTGCCACACACTGGCCAGGCCGAAATCTTAAGCTACCTCAATAGTTGTGAGCTGTTTGTGGCTCCGCGTATTATGCGATTTGAATATGGCCTAGTGGATGAGGATGGGACAAGTGCAACCATTGTGCCTATGGGCAGACACGTGGGAGTCGCTTTCCACGGTTTTGTAGCAAGCGCCTATGCTCGTCTAAGAACCGCCTTCAATGGTACGCAGTACGCTGACCATGTAGGTGATGGTGTTGGCATGAGGGTAACTGTCTATGAAGAAGACGAACACCGAAGAGACATGGTAGTTCCGTTGAACCAGCGTATTCGTACGCTAGGAGATAGGTTGCCGCCTGTTGTAGCGCGGCTGGCTCTAGCCAGAGCTGCCTAAGATTGGTCGGTTTCGTCCTCTATTTCGTGGCCGACGATTTCTTCAATCAAGTCCTCTATGGTTACAATGCCAATAATGCGGTCGTCGCGTTCTACTGGCATGAGGTGGGTGTGGGCGCCAATAAACTTGCGGAACATGGTGTCGAGCGCTGTCATGCTGCCTACAATTTGGGTGGCGTGCAGGGGTAAGTTACGTACTTTGGGCATTTCTTCATCGAAGTCTATATCGACCAGCTGTTTCATGAGCAGCACACCGTAGCACATAGTTTTTTCGGCATTGAACACTGGTATGCGGCTGCGGCCGCGCTTTTTAATTTCTTCTATGAGCCGCCCATCTATAATGGCGTCCGGCTGCAGCCAGTAAACCTGACTTATGGGAGTAGTTATGTCGCGAACGCGTTTTTCGCTCAGCTGCAGGGCACCACGAATTATCTCCACTTCGTCTTCATCGAGCTCGCTACCTTTGTCACCCAAGTGCTCGGTTATCATGAGCCCGAGCTCGTGCCGGCTGGGCAACTCTGAAGCCTGTTCAGTAAAGAGCCGGTCGAGCAGTAGCTGCAAGGGCTTTGCAATGGGGTAGGTTAGGAGAATCATGAGATGTAAGATTGGCGCCAATTTGGCCGAAAAGAATAAAGCCTTACGCAAGAACAGGGCTTGCGGAAAAATTTCGCCAAAAATTACAATCAGTAGCGTAGCGAGCACCCCGGCTATAAAACCGTAAAAGACGTTTTCTAGCACCAGTGACGTAGCCGATACGGCCGCAACGTTTGAAAGCAGTATGGCGCTGAGAGTAAGGTGTGTGTTGCGGCGCAGTGGCAGGACGCGTTTTGCGGCTTTGTCGCCAAGCTCGGCTTTGCGCTGCAGCTCGCGTATGTCGAGTGCCATGAGGGCTATGTTTAGCCCGGAGCAAACGGCCGAAACACCTACTAGCAGCAGTACTATTAAAAAAGCAACTTGAACACTCACGTCTTAAGAGCTACCCATCTATATAGCCTACTCTACCACGCAGTTACCTCTGTCGTAAAGCATTTTACCTTGAGCATGTTTCATGCTATAATTGTACTAAATGGAAGGCGCTAGTAATTGGCGCTCATTTTAATGACATGGCTCAAAGCACCCAAGATCCCTCAAAGATTCGCAACATCGCCATTATTGCCCACGTAGACCACGGCAAGACGACGCTGGTTGATGGCCTCCTTAAACAGTCGCAAACTTTTCGCGATAACCAGGCCGAAATGAGCCAGACGCTCATTATGGACAGCGGTGACCAAGAGCGCGAGCGCGGCATTACCATTACTGCCAAAATAACGGCTGTGCAGCATGGCGACTACCGTATAAACATTATTGATACGCCAGGACATGCTGACTTTAGCGGCGAGGTAGAACGCACCCTCAATATGGCCGATGGCTGTTTGCTGATTGTGGATGCCCAGGAAGGCCCCATGCCTCAAACCAAGTTTGTGCTGGAAAAGGCATTAGAAGCCAACCTAAAGCCGATTGTTATCATCAACAAAATCGACAAACCCGGCTCTCGCATTGCCGAGGTAGAAGACGAGCTGGCCGATTTATTTTTGGAGCTGGCGGTACACGAGGACCAACTGCACTACCCGGTGTACTACGCCATTGGCCGCGACGGCAAAGCCTGGGCTGAAGTGCCCGTAGACGCTTCGGCAGACGCCAGTCTGGATGTGATTTTTGACGCCATCATAGGCAAGATTCCGGCTCCGAGTATTGAGCTCGACAAACCCTTCCAAATGTTGGTGACAGCCCTTAGTTGGGATAGTTTTAAGGGTAAGTATGCCATTGGCCGTATAACGCGGGGTGCGGTAAGGGCTGGTGACCCAGTAGTTTTATGTAAGAAGGACGGCTCACAAGTAAAAGCGCGTGTCGAGCTGGTCTTTATGAGTCACGGTGTGTCCAAGTTTGAAGTACCGGGCGGTGTGGCCGGCGACATTGTGCAGCTTACCGGTATAGCTGATGCCCAAATTGGTGAGACCGTGGCCGACGCGGCTGAACCCGAAGCATTACCAACTATCGAAGTCGAGGCGCCGACGCTGCGCATTTACTTGGGGCCGAACACCAGCCCGTTCAAGGGCCAAGAGGGTGAGTTCAACACTTCGCGCCAAATTGGCGAACGCTTGCAAAAAGAGCTCGAAACAAACGTAGGCTTGCAGGTGGGCGAAGAAGGTATTGGCTTTACTGTCGCCGGCCGAGGCGAGTTGCACCTAGGTGTGCTCATAGAAACCATGCGCCGCGAAGGCTTTGAGTTTGAAGTTGGCCGGCCACAGGTGGTCACCCACGAGGAAGATGGCAAAACCGTGGAGCCCGTGGAGGGAGTGATCATTGAAGTACCCGCCGAGCATGTGGGTACCGTGCAAATGGAGCTCGGCCAGCGCCGGGCTACGCTCAAAGAGCAGTTTGCTAGCCCCAAGGGAGTCACGAAACTCGTCTACGAGATGCCCACGCGGGCGCTACTGGGTATGCGCAACATACTGCTTACCAACACCAAAGGCACCATTGTCATGAACAGCCTAGTCACTGGCTACGAGCCGGTGGGAGCGCCGCTGCAGCAGTTGCGCAACGGTGTGCTCATTAGCTTTGAGCAAGGTACAACCACACCTTACGCGCTACAAAACGCCGAAGCCCGCGGCACTACTTTTGTGGGGCCGGCCGAGAAGGTCTATGCTGGGCAGATTATTGGTCTCAACACCCGCCAAGAAGACATGGAGATCAATGTCTGCAAAGCCAAGCACCTCACCAACATGCGCTCCAGTAGTTCTGACGGCGTGGTACAATTAACGCCGCCAACTGTTCTGAGCCTAGAGCAATGCCTCGATTTTATCGAGAATGACGAACTACTCGAGGTAACCCCCAAGAACTTGCGCCTCCGCAAGCGTGAGCTCGACCCCGTCAAGCGCAAGCGCACCAAATAACCAACTTCACCAAGCCTAACCCACCCCACCATGACCGAATTTGCCGATTACGACCATTTTTGCACAGCGGCCGAATACCATCTGGAGCGGGCTAGCCGCGTGCGTGAGAGTAAGCTGGCACTCGATGGGTTATATGTTGCCAGATTGCGATTGGTCGACGTCGATAGCCATGCGGCACGCTTCCCAGCCCGTGTTACCTGGCTGGGGGTAGATGGCCCGACGCCTATGCTCCGGTTTGTTCTGCTCGATGTCGACTATCAGGAGCTACATGAAGAACCCCTGGTGGCACGTATCCATGATGGCATGATTGATGCTGTCGCCCCCATATCGATCCCGCCGGAATATGAGGCTACAACCGGATACTTGAGCGCACATCATGACCCCGTCAGCAGTTCTTTACTTTCGCTTACGAACGAGCTAGTTTTGTTAACCGCTCGCAGTTAACTATTGCTTTGTCCAACCAATTGTGCTAATGTATAGACATTGTTCGTTCGCGCGGGGTGTCCGCCGTACATGAATCCGGAGTTATTTCGTAGTTACTGCTCATAGGATTCCAACAATCACAGGCACTTTGCCTGAGCCCTATAGCAACAACCAACTACAAATAACAACAAAGGATTCATTTTTTATGCCCATAAACCAACGCCGCGGCTACGCCTACAAGAGCAGCCGTTCCCCATATTCGCGACCACCGCGCCAGCAGCGCGCCAATAAACCCAAGCATGGCCAGTACATTGACCCGGCTAAGTTTGTAAAAGTTGCCGAACCAGTAAAAGTCGAAGACTATACTCCAAAGCATAAGTTCGCCGACTTCCAAATAGATCGTCGCTTGCACGAGAACATTGCGCACAAAGGCTTCATAACCCCTACGCCCATCCAGGACCAAACTATTGAGCTTGGTCTGCAGGGTAAGGATGTCATTGGGCTGGCCAATACTGGCACCGGCAAAACTGCCGCTTTTCTGGTACCCATTTTGCACCGGCTCATGACCGATCGCAGCTCCAAGGCGCTCATTGTTGCCCCCACACGTGAGCTAGCCCAGCAGATTGAAGTTGAGCGTCGCCACTTAAGCAAAAACGGCGGCGTTTACGGTGCGCTACTGATTGGTGGTAGTAGCTACGGCCCCCAGCTACGCGACTTACGCTCCAACCCAAACATTGTGGTCGGTACGCCCGGTCGCATAAAGGACCATATAGAGCAGCGCTCGCTCGACCTTTCACGTTATAACATTGTAGTGCTAGACGAAGTCGACCGCATGCTCGACATGGGCTTTGTGAACGACGTGCGCTTGTTGCTTAGCAAATGTGCCGAGAAGCGTCAGTCGTTTTACTTTTCGGCTACCATGGACGCGCGAGTCAGCGCGCTAATAGTCGGCTTTAGCCCAGAAGCTGTTACGGTTAGCGTAAAGCAGGGCGACACCAGCGGCAATGTACACCAAGACGTAGTGCCATATGCCGACAAAGCTAGCAAGTTAGAGGGGCTGCACAATCTGCTCATCGAGCCAGTAGTCACCAAAAGTATTGTTTTTGAATCAACTCAGCGCAATGTAGAACGGCTGGAAAAAGAGCTGAAAAGCCGCGGATTTGATGTGGCCGCCATACACGGCGGCAAAACCCAGGGCCAGCGCAAACGGGCGCTCGATGCCTTCAAGGACGGCCAGGTGCCTATTTTGATTGCCACCGACGTAGCTGCTCGCGGCATAGACGTGCCAGACATTAGTCACGTTATAAACTACGGTTTGCCACAGACTTACGAAGACTACACGCACCGTATAGGCCGTGCCGGCCGCGCCGGCAAAGTGGGCTATGCTCTTACGTTTGTTGAGCGATAAAGCGCTGTAATTACTACGTCTTTCTGTCGCCAGGTAGTGGCGCTATGATAAGCATGAGCTCGTGAGGCTCGGAGATTAAAACAAAAAACAAAGGAGGATCTATGAATTCCGCTAAAAACAACCAGCCCTTTCGACTGGCCATCGGGCAACTGCCTATAACTGGTGATGCCCGGCAAAATAGCAAGTGGGTAAAGCAAACAATGCGAAAGGCTGCTGCAGAAGGCGCCCGACTCATCCAATTTCCCGAAGGTATGCTATCGGGCTACGCCAAAAACCCGATTATGGACTGGAGTGAGGTAAATTGGGATGCCAAGGCTAGGGAGCTACGCAGCATTATGCGCCTAGCGGCACAGCTCAAAATATGGGTAGTGCTCGGTTCGGCCCACCCGCTAACGCCACCGCATTGGCCGCATAACAGCTTGTATGTTATCTCGGACGCTGGAGAATTGGTCACTCGCTATGACAAGCGCATAGTGTCTTTTACAGAAGTCACCAAATTCTATACACCCGGCTATGAGCCAATTGTATTTGAGGTGGATGGCTACCGGTTTGGCTGCGTTATATGCGTCGAGATCAATTTTCCAGAATTGTTTATTGAGTATGGCAACTTGGACATTGATTGTCTGATGTTCTCTGCCTACCCAGTTGACGCGATTTTTGATGTAAAGGCACGGGCTTACGCCGCAGTTCATAATTACTGGGTAAGTCTGGCTACACCGAGTGAGACCAGCAACTTTATTCAGTCGTCACTAATTGGCCCTGACGGAGAGTATATAGCTAGGGCCGAGAAGGCTGAGGACATGGTAGTGGCAGACATGAACCCATCAAACCCGCAGCTCGACATTGCACTTAATAAAGCCAGGCCATGGCGCAAAGACGTATGGACCAATCCCAAATACCAAACACGTGGCCTCAATGATCCAAGAAGTGTCAATCGAACCATGATCTAATAAGCAGCCAAGCCCGTCATTTGAGCTCCTCTACGCTACAATAGAGGTATAAAACAAGGAGCGCACGATGGACGACGGTACGACGACCGCAAATAGTAATGTGATGGTAGTAACCACCAACGATTTGCCGGGCTACAAAGTAGACGAGGTGTACGGCGAGGTATTTGGACTGATTGTGCGTAGCCGCAACATTTTCAGTAATGTAGGCGCCAGCTTTCGTACTATTTTTGGCGGCGAGGTAAAAGGCTATACCACCTTGCTATCCGACAGTCGAGAACACGCCCTGGCTCGTCTGCGCCAAGCCGCCGCCGACAAAGGCGCCAATGCAGTACTGGCCATGCGCTTCGACAGCGGCGATATAGGCCAGGTTATGAACGAAGTGGCCGCCTACGGTACAGCGGTGCGCGTGAGCAAAGCATAAGTGAGCAGCTGGCGGCTGCTAGACGAGCCAGCCGAAATCGTGGCACCACGGCTACTTGGAAGTTTGCTGGTGCGTGAGCTAAATGGTCATCGGCTGATTGGTAAAATAATCGAAACTGAGGCCTACACCCAGACCGATGCGGCTAGCCACAGCTACCGCGGCCGTACGCCGCGCACCGATGTGATGTTCGGCCCGGCCGGTCATTTGTATGTGTACTTTACCTATGGCATGCACTACTGCATGAACATAGTGTGCGGGCCAACCGGTAGCGCCGCCGCCGTACTGATTCGAGCCATTGAACCGTTGGAAGGTGAGGCGCACATGCGGCAAAATCGTGGTGGTAAGACCGGGGCGCTACTCACTAACGGCCCAGCAAAGGCCTGCCAAGCACTGGCTATCGACAAGTCGTGGAACGGGCACAATTTACATGACGCACCGTTTCAGCTCATACTGCAGCCGTCGCTACCCATGACCAACATTGTGCAGACAACCCGCGTTGGCATTAGCCAAGCGCGCGATGTGCCGTGGCGGTTTTACCTTCGGGGCAACGCCTATGTGTCCAAGCTGGCTTAGTTGGACGGTAGAACTGCGCCCTGCGTAGCACCGTGGTTAGTCTGAGCGTCGTAGTCGGCATTCGCCTGGTTGAGCAGAGCGGCATCACGTGTGACCACACGGTTGACGGCGGCGGTTAGCTGCCCGCAGCTAACGTTTTGGACATGCTCCAGATCGCTTACTAGCTGAGCGGCGTACCGTTCGTTCAGGGTGGCATGGCCCTGCTCGTGCGTGGCCAGCGAGCTTACAAACCGCTGCCAGCCATTGGCTAGCTCTGGAGTTGCATCTGCCTCGGACTGCCACAACGGCAGGGTCGTGGCGTTGTGCAAACCTACCTTCACGTCAGTGAGGCTACAGCCGTTCCCGATTGTCGTGTCGTACTGCCAAGTCAAAGTGTAGTTGGTCTCTCCCGTATACTCAGCGCCGGCCTGGCTTTGAGCTCCTGGAGCGCAGTGTTGAATTTGGTTGCGTAAGTCATCGGCTGTGGAGCCATAGATTTGATAGTAAGCCGTCGGATCAGTGCGCACGGTTAAACCAGTGTGGGCGTCCGCCAAATTAAGCTGTGTAGGCACTACGTTGGCCATGGGCGTGCAGGCTAGCACGGTGTCAGGTGCGGCGATGGCTGTGTGGCTAGCGGCTAGTGAGAAGCTAGCTGGAGCATGAACGGTGGGGTATGTAAAAGTAGTGGCCATGGGAAAATAGATGGCCAAAAACACCACCATGGCCATGGCCGGCGCCCACACGGTTTCCCGTGGCGCCCGCAGCTCGAAGGGCATACGTATGTTAAACGTTGTCATAAAACACCTCTCGTCAGGCACACCTGCCGAGAGGGACATTATACAATGTTTATAGTACACCGTCAACCTCCCCTAAGTCTCTACCCTGTTGATGCTCTGCTCAATCGTTCACTGTGTAATTACTCGCTGCCATGTGAGTACAAAGGGTCGATACTAGAGGCATAACCACTTGAGACGGGAGGTTGCCTATGCACCGCACCGGCTACATCAGGTTGCTGGCAGTGGGCTTAGCGCTGGGGGTGTTATCTGCACTCGGCTGGGCGGGGCTGGCGCACGCGCAGGTTTTTCGTAGCGGCGACAATGTAACCGTGTCGGCGGGCCAAACCGTAGACAACAGTCTATTTACGGCGGGGCGGACTATAGATATTGATGGCACGGTGAATGGCGATGTCTTTTGCGCCGGCCAGAACGTGACCATAAGCGGCCAGGTGCGTGGCGATGTGATTTGCGCCGGCCAAGATATAACAGTTAGTGGCACTGTAGACGGCGATGTACGCCTAGCTGGGCAAGATGTGACCATAAGCGGCCAAGTAGCGGGCAACGCTAGCGTGGGGGCGCAAACGTTTCTGCAGCAAAGCAAGAGCCTCATAGCTCGTGATGTGAGCTTGGGCGGCCAAGACGCCACGCTAAACGGCTCGGTGGGGCGCGATGTGGCGGCCGGCAGCGGCGCGCTGAACCTGGCTGGGCCCGTGGGCCGGAATGTAATGGCTAATGTGGAGCACTTGAAACTAGAAAACAGCGCCAAGGTGACTGGCGACATAACCTACACCAGCAACAACATGCTTAGCCGGAGCCCGGACGCGCAGGTGCAGGGCACCGTTAGTCGGCACAGGGCAGAGGTGCACGGCAAGCATCTGCCAGTTCTCGGCTGGCTCCTCGTGTTGTACACCTACGTCAGCTGTGTACTGGTCGCGTTGGTGCTTGCCCTGCTCGTGCCACAGGTGTTCGAGCGAGCGGCAGCGGTAGCGCGGGGGCGCCCCGGCATAACCCTTCTGACCGGGTTTGTGGCCAGTATTGTGGTGCCGGTGCTGCTCGGGGTGCTGGCGATTACCGCTATTGGTTTACCGCTGGCGTTGCTAGGCGGACTAGTGTGGCTGCTGCTAGTACTGCTGGCCAGTCCAATTGCGGCTTACCTGCTGGGGCGATTGATATTCCGAAGCGGCGGCCATGCCGTACTGATTATGCTAGTCGGTGCGGCCATTTTGTTCTTGTTGTACCTGTTGCCAATCATCGGCTTCCTGTTCTGGCTGGTGGGCACGTGGTTTGGGCTGGGCGCTATGCTGCTTCTCACTCGCGGCATGGGACGGCCGCGTTATACCACAGGTGAGCTGGGTCCAGAAGGGCGTAAAAAACCGGCGGCGGCCTGAGCTGGCACTCTCACTCCAACTTATACTAAAGATTTAGCGCAGGAACGTCAGCTGGGCGATGGCCAGTCCGATGGCCACAGCTACCACGCCGGCCACCTGTACCGCTGGTCCGTTGCCGTTTGGCGGCAGGTGATGGCGGCGAATAGACCGATCAGCCACAATAAACCGATGGTAGCCTATGGCTGCCGTGCCGGCTCCAAGCAATAAAATGATAATTCCCACCACCGGACTATGCCTTTGGGTGAGGGCGAGCGCTAAACCACCAGCCTCTATAGCTAGGCTAGTACGAATCCAGGCAAGCAGGGTGCGTTCATTGGCAAGCAAAAAGCGAACATCGACGTCTAACTGTTTTGGGTCTTCCATAGCAACAGTTATTGTAACATCGTGTTCAGCTTAATGCCACGTCCCGCTAATGGGTGTGGACCTGTGTGTCGTCTCGGTCGGTGCAATCGTCCATGCTCAGGTCGTCGTGTTTATTGTCGGCTAGTAATGCCCAGTGTCTTGATACCATAATGCTCTCCTTCCCAAGGTCTAGGTTAAATCGGATGCTTGCCAAGGGCTATGAGATATGTTACCGAGGGGCTAGTGCCGGCACTTTATAGTAGCGGTTATATGCAGCAAGCCAGGAGGTATGCATGGGTAAGCACCGGCGTTTTTGTAGTGACAGTACTTGTATGCGTGCTACTCAAACCAAATAACGTTTGGGGTCATGCGGGGTTGAGCCTATATGGCAACCTGCCGCTTACAGTTGCGCCTTATGCCCTAGGCCTGTTAGTGTCTGACTACTTTTTATTACGCGTCTGTCAGCATCTAGAACGGCAAGACGTTACAGGCGGCCTTCGTACCGGGTTAATCATGATTGTCATAGCCGTGGTTGGCATTGTTGTTACGCCGTCACTGTCGGGAGCTTGGCTGGTGCAAGATTTGCATGTACTGTTTGGTCTCGCTGTCTTTCTTATACAGTTGGTACTATCATGGCAATATTTGCTACAAACTCAGCATAATGTGGTCAGCTGGTTACTGTTTGGCCTGCAGGTTATCGCCATTGGACTAGTGCTACTTTCGTTTCGCCCGGTTGCCGTGCTGCAACTTATGCTGCCAGGGCAAATACTAGCCGTCATTGCATTTGCTGCGCTAGTCATACGTGCTGTAGACACCAAAGATAAGGGCCATGCTAGCACATTAAGCGCACGAAATATGTAAGCTACCTCACTTACAAGCTACCCGCAGAGAGTGTACACTCCAAATGGAAACTAGGTTTTCCACCGAAAAGGCCCGAGTTACCGGGTCTTTTAAAGTGGCTCTAATCTTTAAGTAGCTCTTGGCAGCTATCACAGTAGCCCTGGAGTTCCAGCTGGTGTCGCTCCAGGGCGATCCCTACCTTAGCCGCCAGTCGGCGCAGTTGTTGTTCCAGGCTTTCATCTTCCGGCACTACAGTTGATGCGCCACACAGCAGGCATGTGGCGTGGTGGTGATGATCATGAAACACGCCGGCCAGCTCTAGGCTGTATTTCCAGCCGGTCTGTAAACGCTGGACGACGCCCAAATCTTCAAACAGGGCAATGGTCCGGTAAACAGTGGCTCGGTTAACTTGCTTGCAGCGCATAAGTAGTTCGGCCATACTGAGCGGTTCCTGATGGAGCAGGGCGCTAAACACTACGCGTCGCGGGGTGGTCATACTTTGGCCACCGCTTTTTAGCAGAAGCTCTAGACTAGCTAGCGGATCCATGTCGCAATCCTACTACAGACTGCGACAGATTTGCAAAAAACGATGCAACAGTCGTAAGCTAGCAGGGTAACTTCAAACAGCACATGCTAGCCATACTACTTGCCTGCGGAGCATTTTGCTCAACCTTGCTCGGTGGCCTGGTAGCGATTAAAAATCGCGACCGGCTACACCGCCTACTCGGCTTTACGGCCGGAGTAGTTATAGGCGTGGTGGCGTTTGATTTGTTACCCGAGATTTTTCGCACCCTAGGTCCAGGTGTAACATCACGCGTAGCTATGCTAGCGCTCGTGGCGGGATTCTTGCTGTTTCATATTATTGAAAAGTCTATTCTTATTCATCACAGCCAAGAGCAAGAATACGAGGCGCATCACCACCCACAGGTAGGCTTGGCGAGCGCTCTGGCACTTTCGGGTCATAGTTTTTTGGATGGTCTGGGCATAGGGCTGGGGTTTCAAGCGGGCACCAGCATAGGCATTGCAGTTGCTATTGCAGTTATTGCGCACGATTTTTCTGATGGGCTAAACACTGTAACCCTCATGCTGATCAACCGTAACAATCGCCGCAAGGCGGTAGCTATGTTGTTGGTAGATGCGCTAGCACCGATTGCCGGCGCCATTGTGGGCACACTAGTGAATATCTCGGGCCAAGGTCTTACGCTCTACTTAAGTTTCTTTGCTGGCTTTTTGCTGTACATTGGAGCTAGTGAGATCTTACCCGAGGCGCACAGCAAGCACTCATCCTACGCGACTATTTTGCTTACTATATTAGGGGCGGCATTCATGTTCTTTGTAACTCGCTTCGCTTAAAAGATAAGAATTGTAGAATGGTACAATAGGCTCTATGATTGTGGCGGTAATAGTGCTGGGGATATTTGTGCTTGCACTGTTCGCTATGGTGCTCAAACAACAGATGGGCAAGCCGTCCGATACTAGCAGCGCGTTACTACTCAAGGAAGACCTTAAAAGCCTCGGCGAAGATATCGGCAAGCTCAAAGACAGCATGCAAACCCAACTGACCGAGCGATTCGACAAAAATCAGGAGATGATGCGTGAGAGCATCCAGAAACAGTTTGCCGCCAGCGGCAAAATAATCGCCGAGGTCACCGAGCGTTTAACCAAACTAGACGACACTAACAAGCGCGTGGTGGACGTAGCCGACGAGCTAAAGACCCTGCAAAACGTGCTGCAGAACCCTAAGCAGCGCGGTGTGCTCGGCGAGTACTACCTAGACCAAGTGCTTAAAAATGTGCTGCCGCCGGACCGCTACAAACTGCAGCACAAAATCGGTAAGGGCGAAAATGGTGCAGAGCTGATTTGCGACGCGGTGATTGTGTTAGACAAAGGCAAGCTGCTACCAGTTGACAGCAAGTTTAGCTTGGAGAACTACAACCGCCTGGTGGAGTCTAAGGACAAAACCGAGCGTGACAATTTTGCCAAAGCCTTCAAAGCCGACCTCAAAAACCGTATTGACGAAACCGCCAAGTATATTCGTCCGCGCGAAGGCACCATGGACTACGCGTTTATGTTCATACCCAGCGAGGCCATTTACTACGATCTGCTTATAAACAAAGTGGGTGTCACGACCACCTCGGCCCGCGACCTTATAGAGTATGCCTTCCAGGAAAAACATGTGATTATTGTAAGCCCTACAACATTTATGGCCTATTTGCAGACGGTTATGCAGGGCTTACGCGCGCTGCAAATTGAGGAACAAGCCAAAGACATTCAGGTGCGGGTGGGCGAACTAGGGCGGCATATTGCGGCCTACGAAAGCCTCATGCAAAAGCTGGGAGGCTCGCTGGGTACTACCGTAAACCACTTCAACAACGCCCACAAAGAACTCAAAAAAATCGACAAAGACGTGGTAAAGATCGCCGACGCTAACCCCAGCGTCGAGCCGCTGTTACTTGAACGTCCCCAACAGGATAGCGATGAGTAAACGTTCGGCTGATTTCTGGTTGGGCATTGCGCTGCTGCTGTTTTTGATCTCTGCTGGTGCTGCGGCGGTGGCACACAGTTGGTACGCCCGCGCCGAGGTAAATTACCAGACGCATTTGAACCATATTGTGCTTACGCCCGGCCACAGTCCTTCCAAAGAGTTGGCTGGTTACGCGGCCACTGCCAGTGGCCGACTGTGGCTGCAAGCGGTACTGGGTCTGGTGACGCTCTGTGCGGTTGCCAATGTACTTATTCAGGTTGTTCGGCGACGCAATCAGCGGGTCGCTGAAGTTGAATTGGTCGACTAGCTTTCTTTGCGGGGGTCGCCAAAGCGCATGGTGCGGATTTGCTCCAGGGTTTCTTCGTGCAGTATGCGGTTGGTGCGCATGAGGTCAGCTAGCACCGAGAGTACCAAACACATAAAAGCGCCAATTAAAAACACGCTGCCAAAAATGAGCGACTGCAAGTGGCTGCCTGGGCGCTTATCGGTAAAGAACAAGATGGCGTAGCGTATGAATGGAATAATGCCGGCCACGGCAAGCAGTGTACCGACGGTGGCGACCACTACATACGGTCGATACATAACATAAGCTCGGATGATAGCACTCATGGACTTTATGATGTGCTCCCAGTTGCTCTTGAACAGGCGCGATTCCCGCGTCTTGGCATTGGTTTCTACCGGGACGCTTACAATAGAAATGCGTTTATTGCCGGCCTGAATGGTAGTTTCCATGCAGTAGCTAAACTTAGTAATAATGTTGAGCCGCAGTAGGGCTGACTTGCTGTATGCCCGGAAGCCACTGGCTGCGTCCGGGATGTTAGTGCCGGCGGCTTTGTTGACCACCCAGCTGCCGAGTCGCTGCAGCAGCTTTTTAGCAGGTGAAAAATGAGCAATTTTGCTGGTTTGTCGATCGGCAATCACAATGTCGGCTTTGCCCTCCAAAATGGGCCTAATAAGATCCGGGATCCGGCCTTGTGGATACTGGTTGTCGCCGTCGGTGTTAACCACAATATCGGCGCCCAGCCCCAGCGCGTAGTCGGTCGCATCGCGGAACTGTCGCGCCAAACCCACCCAGCCGTTGCGGGTAATTATATGGTGCACGCCAAGCTTTTTTGCCACCTCAATCGTTTTATCGGTCGAGCCGTCATCAACCACTAAATACTCCAGCACATCGACGCCGGGTATCTTTTTGGGCATGTCGCGCATGACGAGCGGCAGCGTCTTTTCCTCGTTTAAACAAGGAATTTGAATAATGACTTTCATGAGCAAACACCTTCCTCTTGGGCACTAGTATACTATATTGCTGCCCCCGGGTAGGCTGAAGCTGCGCTGCGCCCGCTAGGCTTTGCGCCGTAAGAGGTCTATGGTGAGAGCGGCAGTCCAGGAGAAGTTGTTGGCACCAAGTGGTTCGGCGGTGTTGGGGTCGAAATATTCGGCAAAGCCACTACGGGTGACCATTTCTAGGCTAGTTTCTCGAAGGGCCGCAGCATGATCGTGAAAACCGTAGCGCTCCAAACCGTCAATTATAAGCCAGTTGGTGTTGAGCCAGGTCGGGCCCTGCCAGTAGCGGTCCGGGTCAAAGTCGGCGCTGTCGAGCGGCACGCTTGGTACGGGGTAGGCGGGGCCAAACTTTTGGTCGTTTTCGAGCTGCTGCACCAATACTTTGGCGCGTTCTTTGCTGATAGTGCCGGCATAGAGCGGCATGAGGTTGGCTAGACTGGGCTGTTTGAGCAGGCGGTGAGTAACAAAATCACGCGACCAGTAACATTTGGCGTATTCATCCCACAGGCTTTCTAGGGCGTGGTTGGACTTTTCAATGTTCTCGATGAGGTGGCTCGGTAGCTCGTAATGTACCGCATTGGCAATCTCTTGGAGACGGACGTTGGCGCGTATGAAAATGCAGTTGAAGGTTAGGTCTTCAATAGCAAACAGGCTGTGGCTGAGTATGTGGTTGGTGTCGTACAGCTTTCGGCGCAGACGCCTTTGAGCGTCGAACAAGCTCAAGATCTCTAGCGTGGAAAAGCGCTGCCCGGGTGGTATGTAGTGCGTATCGCGCCGGAACAGCCCCACTAAGCCGGCGGTGTGGGTGGCGCGAATAGCGCGGATCCACCACGGCATAAGATGCTCGTGCAGCTCATGCATCCACGGCGGTGTGTTGTCTGTGCCAGTCTCCCAAGGGTGCAGTTGCAGCACCAGGCCTTCTTGGTGTGGGTCGCGGTCCATGTGTAACCAGTCATGGTAGGCCACGAGGCTAGGTAGCATCTGCTTGTACCAACTGCGGCGCTCGCTGGCGTTTAGTTTTTGACCCACTTGCCAGACGGCTTCAGCCAACATGGGCGGTTGTGTAATGCCGCTAGTGGCAACCTGATCGGGCGAAGCGGGGCTGACCCAGCTGCGCCAAAAGTCACGGTCGCGTGCGTAGCGTGGCTCGTCACTAAAAATCATGTTCGGTAGCATGCCGTTACTCCACTGGCCACGCAGCAGGTTGGTCAGCTCCGTTTTGGCGCGGTCAACGTCTAGCCAACGCAAGCCTATGGCTATAAAGCAGCTGTCCCACAACCACTGGTGTGGGTAGAGGTTTTCAGCTGGCACGGTGTAGCCGCCACGATCGTTGGTTTTTAAGACTTTGGCCGCTTGTTTGAGTAGGTCTGGTGGGTCGGGTGCGCTCGCAGGCTCGTCTGTATTTTCGCTCATGGTTTTCAGTATAACCTACGGCTCGTTATAATGGTTGGCATATGTGGAGTAACGAAATTCAGCGTTCTATAGTTCGGTGGTCCGCAGTTGCTTGTGCCAGTTTTGTGGTGCTAATGTGCACTGTGTGCATGGTGCTGGACCCAGCACTGTTTAAGCACCCACATTGGGGACTCAGCTTTTACGGCTACCAAAAGTCTGTCTGGTGGTACTACTACGGTGGCTTTGCTATAGTCGTTGGTTGTTTGGCGCGCATGACGAGCTTACTTTGGAATGTTGTGGGTCGTTGGCGACCGCTGCGCCTGGTGTTTTTGGGTGCTACGCTGTGCTCGCTCGGCATTGCGGTAACATCCTCCATGCAGGGCGCGTTTTTGTTCTGGTCGCATATGTCGTTTTGTTTGGCGCTCGTGCTGGTGCTGCTGCCAGCTGAGGTGTGGATAGTGCGCTGTCCCGGCAGTAACTGGGTAGATTGGGTAGGCCTGGTCGGCATCGTCACGGGCACTGCGCTGCTTCTTTTGTCGGCCAACTGGATAAGAGCGGTGCTCGGTATATACTACTGGGCCGAAGTAGTGTTTTTTCTATCGGCCTTGCTAGCGCTTACCCGCGCCGCTTTCCGTGCCACCGCAAGCGATGTTGCCAAAGCGTAGCCCAGCTGTTATAACGAAAGCCATGAGACAACAATTAGGCTTTGCCGAACGGGTATGCGGGCATCCCTTTAGAGCGGGGCTCGTGGCCGCGACCGCCGCTGGTTTGGCCGTAGCCGCCGCTCTACGGCGAGCAGGGCCAGAGCGGGCTGTAGTTTTGGATGGGCCTGATCAGTATCGAAGGCGCCTGCAAGTGTTTACCGATAAGGCCGTAGGACCGGCCGTTGCAGTCTTTCTCCCGGAAGCAGCCTGTAGGATGTATGTAGGCGCACTTGCCAGCGAGGAGCGTAGAGCGCCGGTTGAGACAGTATGGCGCGGTCACCCGCAGCCGCTCATGCTCTCTGCCGCCTTATGGCAGCTTGTACAGGCTGGCGTTGCTCGTCGATCCCCTTACGACGAAAAACTAGGGCATAGTTACTGGCCCGCACCAGCGCTGGATTGGCTGGTAACTGCCACAAACCAGGAAGTCAGTGATCTGAAAGAGCCGCTGCTTCTAGTCAGGGAATCAATACGAGACGATCTCATAGCAAGAGGACTCTCTGTCGGTGGTTTATACGACAGACCGAGAAACCCAGATCCTGCGCTAGCATGAGCCCCAGGGTAGCCTAGAGGACCATTCGTAGACTTCTCGAAATATCATTGACATAACCCAGTACCTTGTATAACATGGTACTGTATGGATAAAACAACTGAACCGAACGATCTAGCCGGCCAGTCCGAAACCCAAATGCGTAAAGGCATGCTGGTGTACTGTGTGCTGCTGCTGTGCAAAGACGGCAAAGTGTACAGCTCGCAAATTATAAATCGGCTGCATGAAGCCGAGCTGATCGTAGTAGAGGGCACGCTGTACCCGCTGCTCAATCGTCTGGCACGCGACGGCCTACTAGCCTATGAATGGCAGGAGTCGGAGCAGGGGCCGCCGCGCAAATACTACTGGCTAACCGACGATGGCAAGCAGTTACTGAAAGATCTGCACCGTACCTACCACCGTTTGCACGCATCAATCCACGCTTTAGAGAAAGGGAACATATGAACGAAATAAAGCACATGCATCTGGGCCGAACGTCATTCACCATATCGGTTGAGGCTTACAAAGAGCTCCACGAATATTTGCAGGCCATTAAACATGCCGCCGGCCAAGACGTTGTTGACGAGGTAGAGGCCCGTATGGCCGAACTACTGACCGAGCGTGGCTTGAGCGGCGACAAAGTGTTACTGCCGAGCGATGTGAAGTTTCTAAAGGAGCAGCTAGGCACGCCGAGCGACTTCAGTGAAACCGAAGATGCTAAAACGACAGCTGAGGATGATGAAGGCTCGACTAAGCGATTGTTCCGCGACCCGGATGGTGCCATGATTGCCGGCGTGGCTTCGGGCTTGGCTAAGTACCTGGGTATAGAGGTTACTATCATTCGACTGGTGTTTATAGCGCTCACTTTGCTCGGCGCCAGCGGCATCCTCATTTACATTATTTTGTGGATATTGGTACCCGAGGCCAAGACCAACAGTGAACGTTTGCAAATGCGAGGTCTGCCGGTGAATGTCGACAATATCAAGCAAGCCATTAGTGATGCAGATGTGCCGGGCGCTACACGTCGGGCGACCAATGTGATCGTGCGGTTTGTGAACGGCTTTGCAAGGGTAATACTGAGCGTAGTGGGGATTGCTCTGGTAGTTAGTAGTGTGGCGGTGTTACTGGGCGCAGCAGTTGCATTGGCTTTTGGCCTGATTCGTGGCTTGGAAGTGAGCGGCGTAACGCTCTTCCCAATTGGCAAAGAGCAGGTGGCCGTACTGGTTTGTAGCTTTGTAGCGGTCGGGTTGATGGCCGGCATGATAGTGGCCTCGGGTGTTGCCCTAGTGCGTCGACGATGGTCAATGCCGGGGTGGGCAATTGCTGCGGTGGTTGGACTGTTTATTGCCACGACAGCAGTGGGAGCGGGCTTTGGCGTGGATGTAGCCCCCCAAGTCAAGGACCGCGTCGATAGCCTACGGCACAGCCATACCTATGTACTCAAACAACCAATCACGAGTGTAAAACTGCTCGGTACCCATGTGACATACAGAATTGTGCAGGATCAGCAGTCTTCAGAGAACTCGGTGGAGGTCAACAGTTTTGGTACCGTAAACCCCGTAAAGATTAGTGTGACCGAGCAAAAGGGCCGGCTCACCATTGATACGCGAAGCGTTGCTAAGCCAGACTGCACATTGTTCTGCCCCTACGAAGACAGCAACACTACAGAAGTAATCGTTCATGCGCCGCATGCCGATACCCTGACCGTGGATGCGCCGATGGGCACCTCGGTGGTACGTCGTGATGCTACGACCTATAAGGAAGTATTTCGCGATGGCAACCTGCACTACCTGGCGCCCAAACCGGCTAGCGGTAATTAGTAAAATTGAGCGGGTAATCAAAATCGTGGGTGCGCAGTAGTTGCATGACGGCCTGCAAGTCGTCTTTGCTGCTGCTCATAACGCGCACAGCCTCACCCTGAATTTGAGTCTTGACCTTGGGGTAGGTATCGCGAACGAGCTTGGTAATTTGCTTGGCCTTGTCCTGGTCCAGCCCCTGCTTGAACGGCACTTCTTTGGTGGTTTTTAGGTTGCTTTCCACGGCTGCTTTGGAGGTGTCGAGCACTTTTTGGCTTTGGCCACGTGCGGCAAGTTTCTTGCGCACAATGTCTAAGATGGCATCAATTTGCCAGTCGCCGTTGCCGGTGACCTTTAGACCCTTTTTGTCATCTAGCCACTCTATGTCGGCCGGAGTGCCTTTAAAGTCGTAACGGCTGTCCATTTCGCGCCGCGTTTGGTCAAAGACGTTTATAATTTCCGCCTTGTCGTACTCACTCACCACGTCGAAACTAAAATTTGCCATGTCCCTAGTGTAGCAAAAAACACTTTTGACGATTGCTGGTTCTTCGTGCATTAATGCGAACAGTGTCGGCAGAGCAAGTTCCAGTTACGGAAAGAACTATGGGGGATCCGATCATAGCGCTGTTAACGGTAGTTGTGGTACACACCTGCGTTCAGGGCCTAGATGGTCGGTGGGACTGCTATGAATGGAACGGGACAGTTATGCCCAATCCGCCAAGTGCGCAGAACGAGTTGGCGGTAAATGTGATGCCACATGAGCTTCTGGGTGAGCCGACCCATTTTGCCAATCGTCATCCGCGTTTAGTACCGCTTGGTTCCCGCAAGGTTACGTTGGATTCTGGGCGGATCGCTTCGGCATGGACTATAGTTCTGCCGAAACCGAAAGCCTTGCCACCCCAGAGTTGGCCCGCCAACGGGGCAATATAGACCACTCAGTGGTCCGGGCCGCTATGGTTGAAAGCATAACAACTTAGGCTATACTGCTAGGTACGAGTAACTAAGCATAAAAGGAACTTGTACATGAAACAGATAGTTAAAGAAATGGGCCTGGTTGCGGTTTCCGTAGTAACCATTTTAGGCCTAGCAGTGGCGCCTGTGGGCGCCGAGCAAGGTAGCGGTGGCGGCGGAGCAGCAGATGACAGTACTACCACAACGACCAACACTGAAACCACCAGTGGTAGTCACCACACCACACATGTTGAGCCGTTAGACGACAGTACTGGCAGCAGCGGTTCGGGATCTGGTGGCGGCGACAACTCTGGCACCGGCAACCTGCGTGACCAAGCGCGGGAGCTGCTACAACAAAAGCGCCAAGACATTCACGAGCACACCGAAGCCCAGAAGCAAAAGGCGTGTGAACAGCGTCAAAACAGTATCGACAAGCGTACCACCAATTTTGGCGCTGCCGCCCAGCGTCATCTCGATGTCTTTAACAACATATTTACCAAGATAAAAGCTTTCCACGACAGCAAAGGCCTAAATGTTAGCAACTACGACGCACTAGTTGCGGCGGCTACTGCCAAACAAACCGCTGCCCAGTCTGCTGTAGATGCCCTAAAAGCGCTGAACGTGCAAATAGACTGTACCCAGTCAGACCCGGCAACTACAGTAGCGACCATTAAGTCTGCGGTGTCAGATGCTCGCACGGCCCTGCAAGCTTACCGCAAGTCTCTAGTAGATCTTGTAACTGCCATAAAGGGCGCATCTAGCGCGCATGACACTAGTAGCGATACCACAGGAGGTACACAGTAATGAAACGACTTGGTCAATCCGGCTCACACATTATTGGCTTGGCGCTATTAGTACTCGCTCTGGGCGTGGTTGGCTACGCCGGCTACAAAGTAGAGCAAGCGCATACTAAGACAACTAGCACCACTCAGGCGGCTACCACCAAGGCTAGCGTGCCGGCCATAGTCACTAGCCAGGCCGACTTGCAGCAGGTAAGCGATGTGCTCGACCAGTCTTCGGCCCAGCTAAACACCAACCTGGACGATAGTGGTCTAAACGCCGACCTAAACAGCATGCTCTAATTTAGAGCGACCTAAACTGTTGTAACACTCTTTCCTCTGCTACAATTTGTTGCATGACGTACCAAGATTCTGCTATTGCAAAGACTGCTGAATTATTAAAACAGCGCTTCGCTGAGCTGTCGGACAAGGCAGACGTGTTAAAGGCGGTTGAGCTAAAGAGCCTATTTGCCCAGATTCCGCAGCTACCCGTCGAACAGCGGGCAGTGTTTGGTAAAGAACTAAATGAGTTACGGGCTGAGCTGCAACACATGGTAGACGAGGCAGGCGACCAGGCAGGGCAGCTGTTGCCCATAGATGTAACCGCGCCGTTTGACGTAAACGTACCAAGCAATAGACGCCCACGCCTGCTTCCCGCCGAAACCGGCAGCAAACACCCGCTCATGACTGAGTTGGAGCTAGTGCTCGACATTTTCTACCGCATGGGCTTCCAGGCGGTAGAGTCGCGCGAGATTGACGACGACTACCACATGTTTGGGGCGCTCAACTTTCCCGAGGGTCACCCGGCTCGAGATGATTACGACACCTTCATGACCACCCAAACCGACGCGAGCGGTAAGTCGCTAATTGCGCCGGCCCACACTTCCACCATGCAAAATCGGGTACTCAAACAGTTTTCGAGCAACCTAGAAAACGGCAAGCCGATTGCCGTGCTGCTGCCTGGCCGCGTGTTCCGCAACGAAGATCTCGACGCCCGCCACGAGCACACCTTCTACCAGTTTGAGGGTGTCTATGTCGACAAGGGCATACACGCTGGTAACTTGCTAGCAACATTTAAAACGTTTTTAAGCGAGTACTACCAACAGGACATTGAAATCAAAACGCAGCCGTTCTATTTTCCGTTTACCGAACCCAGCTTCGAATTAGCGCTCAGCTGCCCATTTTGTCAGAAAAAGGGCTGCCATATTTGTAGTCAAGCTGGTTGGATTGAGCTGCTTGGCATGGGCATGATCCACCCCAACGTGCTGCGTGAAGGCGGCATTGACCCAGAGGTGTACACCGGCTTTGCGTGGGGCTGCGGGCTGGAGCGTTTGGTTATGATGAAGCACGGCATAGAAGACATTCGCCATTTCGAAAGCGGTAAGCTAGATTTCCTGAGGCAGTTTGCATGAGCAAGCAGCCAGGGCCGGAAATTGAAACGGTAGAAGAGAGTGTTATTTGGCGTGAGGCGTGCGACCTAGCGGAGTATATGTACGGTATAGTGCATGAGCTGAGGGAGCACGGTGAAGAATTCCGGACCGAATCCAAAATCAAATACTCGGCTAACGATCTTATGTTTTATGTGGCGCAAGCCTTGGGCAATGCCATTCCTTCTGGGGCGCAATTCGAATGGGGTAATGCCCGCAGAAATCTGAGCTCGCTAAAAACCATGTACCGGTTTGCCGGGCGTCAAAAGTTTCTCGTTATCGACCCAGCTATTATGGTTCGGCTAGACAAGTTGAACAAACTCATTGAAGCCGAAATTCAAAAAGCGGCCGCTAAAACCAAGGCTGCCAACGAAGCGCAACTGAGCGTCTGGCGTGAAGAATACAGCCTGTGGCGCAAAATGAACCAGGACTCGCTACCCAGCCCAAGGAGAACCAAACAATGAAGATTAGCGTAAATTGGATGAAGTGGTACGGCGGGCAGGGGCTGGATGTGCCGATTGACGAGCTTGTAACGCGCATAGGCATGCAACTGGGTGCTGTGGAAGCGGTAGAGAACCTGGGTGAAAAGTACCAGGGAATTGTGGTGGTAAAGGTAGTAAGTAGCCGGGACCACCCCGATTCCGATCACTTACACCTGTGCATGGTAGACGACGATGGAGTAGTAAAAGACGTTGCCCGTGATGGCAATGGCTTGGTGCAAGTAGTGTGCGGTGCCAACAATATACAGGAGGGCATGCTGGCCGCCTGGCTACCGCCGGGCAGCACTGTGCCCGAAAGTGTGGGCAAAGACCCATTTGTGCTAACAGCACGTGATTTTCGGGGCCAGACTAGCAATGGCATGCTGGCATCTTTGCGCGAACTAGCGCTGGGCGACGATCACGATGGTATTTTGCACATAGACGACACCTCGGCTAAACCGGGTGATGATTTTGCCGTAACGTACGGTCTGGACGACTACGTTATAGACATAGAAAACAAAATGTTTACCCACCGACCGGACTGTTTTGGCCAGCTGGGTGTGGCGCGCGAAATTGCCGGCATATCGGGTCAGAAATTCACTAGCCCAGATTGGTATCTCAACACTGTCATCTCGACCGGAGCGCAGCGGAGTGGAGAGATCCCGTCCGACGTTGCCGCTGACGAGATCTCTCGACAAGCTCGAGATGACAATTCCAGTCTACCGCTAGAAGTACGCAATGAACTACCAGAGCTGGTGCCGCGCTTTGTGGCGGTGCCGCTTAGCAATGTCGAGATTAAGCCGTCGCCCATTTGGCTCCAAACTTACCTGCTGCGTACCGGCGTACGCCCCATCAATAACGTTGTAGACATTACCAATTACATGATGCTACTGACGGCTCAACCCATGCACGCTTACGACTACGACAAAGTAAGGGCCCAAGACGGTGGCGATAAAGTAACTTTGGTAGTGCGAACAGCTCGCCCAGGCGAGAAAATCGCGCTGTTAAGCGGCAAGACTATCGAGCCACGCGAAGAAGCCATCATGATTGCTACCGAGAACAAATTGATTGGCGTAGGGGGTGTAATGGGCGGTGGCGACACCGAGGTAGATGAGCACACCAAAAATATCATTTTGGAAGTTGCTACCTTTGACATGTATTCCATTCGTCGTACCTCCATGGCGCACGGCTTGTTTACCGATGCTGTAACGCGTTTCAACAAAGGCCAAAGCCCGCTCCAAAACGACAAACTGGCGGCCAAGGCCATAGAAATGCTGCGTGAACTAGCGGGTGGCCGGGTGGCCGGCCCAGCGGTAGACGTGAGCGAGGTGCAGGGACGTGAATGGGCACATCCGCCAGTGCCGGTAACGACGCAATTTATAAATGAGCGGCTGGGGCTAGTACTCTCGGCCGAGCAAATGCAAACGCTTCTGCAGAATGTAGAGTTCGGCGTGGTTACGCACGACAACAATCTGACGGTAACGGCCCCCTTCTGGCGTACCGATATTGAAACCCGCGAGGACATAGTGGAAGAAGTGGGTAGGTTGTATGGCTTTGATAAATTGCCGCTAGAGCTCCCGCGGCGCACCATTGCTCCAGCTGCCAAAAACGAACTGTTTGAGCTAAAAAGCCGCCTTCGCGAGTATTTGGCCCAGGCCGGCGCTAATGAGGTTCTTACCTATAGTTTTGTACACGGTGACTTGCTACAAAAAGTTAGCCAAGACATGAGCGAAGCCTTCCAGGTAGGAAATGCACTGAGTCCCGATCTGCAGTACTACCGCCTAAGCTTGCTGCCGAGCCTGCTCGACAAAGTGCACTTAAACATAAAGGCCGGGTACGACGAGTTTGCTCTGTTTGAGCTAGGCAAGGTTCATGGCCATTTACAGCTTGATGACGCTGGCCTGCCCAAAGAGTACGAGCGATTGGCACTGGTTTGTGCGGCCGACCCCAAAACAGTCGGTTCAGACAGGGGCGCTCCCTACTATGCAGCACGCAACTATCTAGAGAAGCTGCTCAGCCAGCTGGGCGCGTGGCAAGCCTGCACACTCATTCCGCTTAATCAGGCCGATTTGGGTGCACAACCCTTCTTCTGGCAGGTACTAAAGCCGTTCGACCCGGCTCGCTCGGCCGCTATTTACGACGGCCAGCGCATACTGGGCGTGGTAGGCGAATTTAGTGCTAGCACTAGGCGGGCGCTCAAGCTGCCGCCCTACAGTGCCGGTTTTGAGTTTGGTCTGAACTTAATTACCCAAAATGAGTCGGTCAGCAATCGCTACGTGCCGCTGCCGCGCTTCCCCAAAGTTACGCAGGACATTACCCTAAAAGTAGCAGCCGATCTGCCGCATCAAGCCTTACAGGCGTTTCTGGCGAACGAACTAGCTGAGGTCCAGCCCAAGCAAGCCCTAGCTAGCCTCGTGCCGCTCGACATCTACCAGCGACCAGACGATGTCACCTACAAGCAAACAAGCTTTCGCCTAACCATTGCCAGTTACGAGCGCACCCTTACCGATGCTGTAGTTACGAAGCTTTTGGACAACATTGCGGACGCCGCACACCAGAAGTTCGGCGCTGAACGCATATAGTTGACAGTTTGCCGCACCGGTTATACAATCGGTCCATCAAACGACGCGTGAGATTTGCAGATGCCGACCACGTTGCCTTCGTTTTGAAAATTGACAGACATTGGACCAACAGAGTGGAGGCGTGGTGGCAGCCTCGCACGGTGAGTAGCAGAATTACCCGTGCTTCTTGGGATTGAGCATCCGGCCAGCTCTCCCGAGACACTCCCCTTGTGAGGGACGAGTGGCGGGTTACGCTTCACAGTCTGGCTTCGGCCGCTGGCCTGTGAGCAGACCGTCACTCGTTCCTCCCTCGGGCGGCGTGAAGAGTCCGGCAGAACCGTTCTTCCCCCTGATCGCGACCCCCCTCGCGAACAGACGGAACGCTGCCGGCTCTTCACGCTTCCATAAGGAAGCACCAAACCCAACCCGCCTCCTACCACTCCAGTCGTCTGTCATCCACCAGAGTTCACGAACTTAAGTTTCGCGACCTGTGGTGGAAGCTGCTTGGGCCCGCTATAATGAGTAACTAATGAAGAGCATCTGGCGCATAGTGCGTTTTACCGGCAGTTTGTGGCGCTACTACTTAGGTGTCTCCGTCTTTACCATCTTGGTGGCGGCTATGAGCCAGCTTATCCCCATTTTTACTAAAGCCACCATCGACGAAATTACGAAGCTGGCTGGCGGCGGGCATGTGGATGTTACCAGGGTGGCTGTCTTTGCCGCACTGATTTTTGCGGTCGACATGGGCCAGAACCTGCTGAGTAATGTCGGTGGTTACCTGGGCGATATGCTCGCGTCCAAGCAGCGTCGTTTACTGGCCAATCGCTACTATGAACAGGTTCTAAGCCTGCCGCAGCGTTATTTTGACACCGAGCTGACCGGCACCATCATCAACCGTATGTCGCGCGGCATAGGTCAAATTACCAACTATACCCAAGTGCTTAGCAACAACTTTTTGCAGTTTGTGTTCAGCACCGTGTTTACATTGATCATTGTTGCCTACTACTCCTGGCCGTCGGCGCTCATACTGCTCAGCCTGTACCCTATTTACATTTGGCTGACCACACTCAGTAACGATAAGTGGCAAGCGTACCAGAAAGACATCAATGCCGATGCCGATAGCGCCAGTGGCCAGTTTGCTGAAAGTGTGGGCCAGGTGCGTGTGGTAAAGAGCTTTGTACAAGAACTAACGGAGCTCAAAAGCTTCGACAAGCTGCAGCGCAAAATTGTACGTACCACCAGCCCGCAGAGCAAATACTGGCACCAGCACGATGTACTGCGTCGCACCGTGCTAGCGGTTATAAACTTTGCGCTCTACATCTTTATTTTTGTGGAAACAGCCCGCGGTGTCTATTCTTTGGGAACCATGGTACTGCTGTTGCAATATGCCCAGTACATCCGCATACCGCTTTTTTCCATTAGCTTCCTGGTGAGTCAAACGCAGCAGGCCATAGCCAATAGCAGCGACTACTTTGCCGTTATGGACGAGCAGCCCGAGATCCGCGACCATCAGCATGCCAAACCACTAAAGATTACCAAGGGCGCAATCAGCTTTGAAAATGTTAGTTTTCGCTACAGTGAAGAGCCCGTGCTAACCGATTTGTCCTTTACTGTAGCACCGGGCACTAAGCTGGCTCTAGTGGGCGAGAGCGGGCAGGGTAAAACTACTATTACCAGCTTGCTACTGCGTTTGTATGAAGTAAACCAAGGCTCCGTAACCATTGACGGCCAAAATATAAACGACGTCCGGCAGGCAAGCTTGCGTGAACAAGTTGCCGTTGTGTTCCAGGAGCCGGCGCTGTTTAGCGGTACCATTCGTGAGAACATTGCCTACGCTCGGCCCAGCGCCAGCAATAAAGAGGTCGAAGCTGCTGCCAAAGCTGCTAACGCCCACGAGTTCATAACCAAATTTGAACACGGCTACGATAGCGAAATCGGCGAGCGAGGCCTAAAACTGAGCGGTGGTCAAAAACAGCGCATTGCCATTGCCCGGGCGCTCCTCAAAGACGCTCCCATCCTCATCTTAGATGAGGCGACGAGCAGTTTGGATACAAAGAGTGAGCGACTTGTGCAGGAGGCACTGGAGCGGCTTATGAGTGGGCGCACTACGCTCATTATTGCCCACCGCCTGTCGACCATCCAGTCGGTTGATACCATAGTGACACTGGTAGGCGGCCAGGTAGATGAAATAGGCTCGCCACGGCAGTTGGCGCGCAGCGGCGGCATCTACTCGCAGCTGTTAAAACTACAACAGTCACATACCGAAGCTAGTCGCAAGCGGCTCAAATCATATGACATGCAGGAGGCATAAGCAAAATGGCACAACGACAATCGGCTCGGGCGATCCTCATAAAGGACCAATCGCTCCTAACTATTAAGCGTAACAAGTTCGGTATGCAGTATTACACACTGCCCGGCGGTGGCATAAAGATTGGCGAGGATCCCGAAGCGGCTCTGCGCCGGGAGATGCGCGAAGAAACCGGCTTAGATTTGGGGACAATGCGGCTCGTTTTTATGGAAGATGCCGGTGAGCTATATGGGAACCAATATAACTATCTCGCCGAATACTTGGGAGGTGAGCCCCAGCTTACGCCGCAGAGCGAGGAGGCTATTATCTCGGCCATGGGCCAGAACACCTATGAGCCCATTTGGCTGCCAATCGACCAGCTGACTCATGTGCCGTTCAGGTCATCTTCGATACGTGATGCTATTTTAGAAGCATTGCGCACGGGTTTTCCGGAAACGCCCCAAACCCTTGTCTGGAAACCCGAAGTTATGACACAATAAGAAACAACATAAGGAGAGGGTCTCAAAATTTATGACACAAGTACGTCAACGGTTCTTTGCTGGATTTGGAGCGTTTTTGTTTTTAGCCAGTGCTTCGGCACTAACTATTTTTGTAATTATGCAGTCCACCTCGGGCGACTCTACGCAGTCCACCTCGAAGACGCCGGCCTGCTCGACAAGTCAAAGCGGCCAGACGCTGGCCGTGCCGGACATTTATAAGCCCACCGAACCGGTTACGACTTTGCAGACGACCGATCTTGACCAGGGCAAGGGTCCCGGTGCCAAAAACGGTGACTGCCTGGTGGTGAAATACTACGGTACGTTAGCAAGCGATGGCACTAAGTTTGACGAAGACTTCACCGACAGCACGGCCTTTGGTTTCACACTGGGACAAGGTGCGGTTATTGCGGGATGGGACCAAGGCTTAGTTGGCATGAAGGCAGGCGGCATGCGCCGACTGGTCATTCCGGCCTCACTAGCATATGGTGACCAGGCTCAGGGCGCCATTCCGGCTAACTCCGACTTGGTGTTTGTGGTAAAACTACTAAAGATTCAAAATTAGGATAGGTGGCATGCAAGATTTTACTCCTGTCGATACGGTAGCCGAATTAAAAATTGAAGATCGCGTGCCAGGAACGGGTGCAGCGGCGGAGTCTAGCGACACGGTAACCTGCCACTACACTGGCGCCATAGCTAAGACTGGTGAAGTCTTCCAGACATCGCATGATTTTGGCAAGCCCATTAGCTTTCCGTTAGACGGCGTGATTGCCGGCTGGACCAAGGGTGTGCCAGGCATGAAAGTGGGTGGCACCAGGCGGCTGTTGATCCCGGCCGCAATGGCATACGGCGATCGGCCGCCGTACGGCTCAGGCATACCGGCTGGCGCCGATCTGGTCTTTGACATCGAGTTGGTGGCGATTGAGGGGAAATAGGAACAGCTCGTCCAGGAAACTAGTTTCCTGGACTGCGCTCCCATAGTTATCAGACAAACCCTGAAGGGTTTTTCTACGCTTCGCCTTAAGGCTCGCTACTTTTCCGGTCTTCAGACCGAACGTCGGTGAACCCGGGTTTACCGCCTGAGAGTAGCTGATGTATTAAAAAGCACTACATATAGTGGTCTTGACTATACTGCTTACGCTAGCGTACACTACCTATACGACTTCAAGACGGCAAAATAAATACGCTGTTGCAAGCCAAAAACAAACCTGTGGAGGGGTTATTACTATGGTCAAAAATATTACTATTTTCACTACTTCAGCTTGCGCCTACTGCCCTATGGTCAAAAAATACCTGGGCGCCAAAGGCCTCACATACGACGAGGTCAACTTAGATGAAGCCCCTGAACGCCAACAAGAGGCCCTGGCGTTGTCCGGTGCGCTTACCGTGCCAGTGACTGTTGTTACTAAAACCGACGATAGCAAAGAAGTGGTCGTGGGCTACAATTTAGCTAAATTGGCTCCCGCTGTAGCTTAGAACCGATATTTCACGTTCTACTTTTCACATTAATTTCACAGACATCATTTTTCAATGTGTCTGTTTGAAACATGAGAAATGAAAAAATACTGTAAACTGAGAAAAGGAAAATGAGAAATGAGCGAAGCTGAAACTCCCAAGCACGATGTGATTATAGTGGGCGCGGGCCCAGCTGCCTTGAGTGCAGCCATCTATACTACGCGCGAAGACATAGACACATTGCTGTTTGAGCGCGGTGTGCCTGGCGGCTTGGCGTCCGTAACGGACTGGGTAGATAACTACCCTGGCTTTCCAAATGGCATTGCCGGCTTGGAACTAGGCACCAATCTGCAAAAGCAGGCCGAGCGCTTTGGAGCGGTTATAGAGCTGGGCGAGGTGCTGAAAATTCACGACGAGGGTGAATGGAAGCGGCTCGAAACCACCAGTGGCGACATGCTGGCTCGAGCCGTACTGATTGCCACCGGTAGCGATTACAAAAAGGTCGGCGTGCCGGGCGAGCAAGAGTACTATGCCCGTGGCGTTCACTACTGCGCCACCTGCGACGGCGCTTTTTACCGCGATAAGCGACTGGTGGTAGTGGGTGGTGGCAACTCGGCCGTGCAGGAGGCTATTTTTCTAACCCGCTTTGCCACTCACATCGACCTGCTGGTGCGCAGTACCATCAAAGCCAGCGACATCTTGCAGCATGAACTGCAGAAATATATCGATAACGGCAAAATAACGGTGCACCTGGGTACCGGTACCGATGAGATTGTGGGTGAGGCTGGTGCTGTGACCAAGGTAGTGGGTACTCAAGAGGGCAAGAAAGTAGAATTTCCCACCGACGGCGTGTTCGTGTTTGTGGGGCTTAAGCCCAACAGTGAGTTTTTAGAGGGCAGTGGCATAGAGCTAGACCACATACACCTGGTGAAGTCCGATGAGAACCTGCAGACTTCCATGAAGGGTGTCTTTGTGGCTGGTGATATCCGCAGTGGTGCCACCATGCAAATTGCCAGTGCAGCCGGCGAAGGTGCCACGGCAGCGCTAAAAATCCGCGAGTACCTTGAGGGCCGCGCCCACCCCGTTCAGAACTAATGCGCTACAATAGAGTTTCATGGCAGTCAGACTAACTTATTTCGTCCATGGTACCACTGTTGATAATGAGAAGGAGCTGTCTTCCGGCTGGAATGACGTTGGTCTTTCAACGCTTGGGATACAGCAGTCGAAAGACTTAGCCGAGCATACCAAGCAGCTATCTTTCGATGTAGTTTTTACTTCCGATTTATCTCGAGCTGTCGAGTCTGCAAAGCTAACATGGGATGATCGCTACCCTACGATTCAAGACGCCCGGTTACGGGAGTGCAATTACGGTGACTTTAACGGGAAATCATCTGACGTAGTCGAGCCGCTGCAAGAAAAATCTATAACTACCCCCATGCCGAATGGCGAGAGCTACGAAATGGTTAAAGAGCGGGTGGCTGATTTCTTGGAATTCCTAAAAACCAACTATGACGGTAAACATGTTGCGGTGGTGGCTCACAAAGCGCCCCAATTGGCGCTGGATGTACTGGTAAATGGCTTAACCTGGGAGCAGGCGTTCGAAAACGATTGGCGAAAAACCAAGAAGTGGCAACCTGGCTGGGAGTATTTGATTAGCTAATGCTAAAGCTCGGTGTAGCCGTCGAAGTAGTCGAAGATGATTTGTTCGTAGGCGACGCCCAACGCGCCGAGGTCGGCCTGCAGGCCTTCTACAAATTTTTGGCTGCCCGACAGGTAAACAAACGCGTCGGGAGGCGTGGAGTCTTTAATTTCGCGGGCGGTTAAGCGGTTGGGTGCAATGATAATTGATTTGAGCGCTAGCGGATACCCGTCAATGAGCTCGCGGAAGATTTGCTCGCGGCGGCTACGCAATGCGTAGAAAAGAAAGATTGGCCGTTCTTCGCGCCGGGTAATCAGTTCGCTTAGCATGCTAGCGTATGAGGCAATACCTATGCCGCCGGCCACGAAGACTAGAGGCGTAGCCGGGTTTTTAGGTAGCACCAAATCGCCCATGGCGCCGTCCAGACGTGCTTCATCGCCGGATTGCAAGCTCTGCAGGCGGTGTTTGTAGGGGGTCTGTAGCTCAAAATGCTTGAGCACAAAGCTTACCGACGAGTCGCTGGGTAGTGAGGTAAAACTAAAGACGCGGGAGCTACCACGAGGGTCGCCCGAGACGTCTGTTAGGTGTAAGTCGGCGTATTGGCCCGGCACAAAGTCGACCGGTCGCTCCGGCCGGAAATAGTACTGCCAAATGCCTGGCGCCAGCTGTTCGCGCCGCTCAAAAAACACCTGCATATGTCCCTAGTGTAGCGTATGACTCCACTCGATCACTAAAAGTAAACAGTACAACAGGGCACCGATGTAATAGTCGACACCTCAACTATTCTCTAAAGGACTGTCCGCACAATATTACAACGATTGCTTTTCGAAGAGGTCGGGGCGGTCGGTGACAACGCCATAAATATAGGGCTGCCATTTGCGTGCTCTGGCCGGATCGTTTACGGTGTAGGGGGAAATCTGGTAGCCGGCGCGGTGCATGGCGCGCAAGAAGCCGCGCCACAGCCACCGCTGGTTCATAGCCAGTCGCTTGGTGCCAACCTGGCGAGCGCGGAAGCGGGCGCGCAGGCTCGACCATTTTTCTATAACTACCATTTCCACCTCTGGGAATAACCGGTGCATAGCGACCAGGACGGACTGGTCGAATGAAGCGATTGAAAAACCATCCGGCTTCCAGCCGTCTTTTAGCTGGTCCTGCAAAGCCTTGGCTATGAGCTTTACGGGCTCGTCCGGTTTGATTTCTATGTACAGGTGCACTTTGGTGCCAATACGGCGGGCGAATTCATGGAACGTCAGCAAGTCCGATTTGTGCTGCTTCAATATGTCATATGGAGTGGTGCGGATGGTCAAGCGGTTGCCGGCGGCATCGACTAGCGCCGGGTCGTGGTGGAGCACGATTATATTGTCACTAGTAACGCGCAAATCGAACTCCAACTGGTCGACATGGTGTTCCAGTGCTTTTTCAAATGAACGCAGGGTGTTTTCGGGCGCCAACCCCCTGGCTCCGCGGTGTCCAATAATTTTCATCTCCTCTTAGTGTACAATATGATGGAAATGTCATTTTGGGCCGAAGTGGAGGAATCTTCTCTCATGGCGGAAGGTGGGGGATCTCTCCACTACGCTTCGCTCCGGTCGAGATGGCGGCAAATTGTAACTAGGAGAAGAAATGGCAGATTATAACGCAGTACTAGTCACGGGTGATTACCAAAACGGCACCGTCAATACGGTGGTGGAGATTTCGGAAGGCAGCTTTTTAAAGATTGAGTGGCATCGCACCACCGCTACCTTTGTGTTGGACCGGGTAGAGCCGAGCATTTACGCCAAACCCTGTAACTACGGTTTTATACCCCAAACGCTCGACGAAGACGGTGATGAGCTGGACACGCTGATTGTGTGCGGTGAGCCGTTGCCCATGGGCCTGTGGACCGAAGCCCGAATCGTGGGTGTGCTGAACTTCCGCGACGACGGCGAAGCCGACCACAAAATTGTGGTGGTGCCGGCCGACGACCGCAACACCGGCGACAGCATAAAGACGCTCGATGACCTGGGTGACCGCTGGAAGCAAAAGATTGCCGAGCACTTTGCCCACTACAAAGACCTCAAAAAGCCTGGCACCACTATTGTGGAAGGCTGGGGCGACGTGGAAGCCGCCAAGGCCATCATTGCCGAAAGCATTACGCGCTGGAACAACCGCGCCCAGTAGTGCCATGCGCTTTATAGTGCTAGCTAGAACGCTGGTGGTACGGCCCGACGGCAAGGTCTTGGTTTTACGGCGCAGCCCAGATGACGATCTCTGGCCCGGTGCGTTTGATTTGCCGGGTGGGCAAGTTGAACCGGGCGAGTCATACCTGCAAGCTGCTATTCGCGAAACCGAAGAAGAAACCGGCATTAGACTAGCACCGGACAACGTATGTCTGGTGCATGCTTCTACCGGTGAGGATACTACAAAAGGCGAGCTCAAAATGCGGTTTCTATTTGTAGCCCATGTGGGTAAGGTGACTATCAGTCTCAATCCCGAGCACGACGCCTACTGGTGGTACATCCCACCGGAAGTGCAACAGGCCTTTGCCGGTACGAACTGGGAACTTGCGGTTAACTTTGTGCTTGACCACAACTTGCTTAGGCTCTGAATCGAGGCACAAAAAATCCCGCTCGCTGGCGGGTCTTAATTAATTGCGTCGATTGGTGGGGCGGCGGCGGGATCGTGGTTAGGTTGTTTGGTGGTGTCCGCTCTGGACTCCGACTTCAAACTTCCTTTCCACGACCCCGCCGCGAGATGGTCAGGCAGCCGTCTGGCCGCCGTCACCTTCGCTCGTCGCGCTCGGGTCGGGCAGCGGTCGAGCGAATTCGTCCATCAGCTCGTCGAACGTGTACTGCCGGTTGGGGTCGTCGGTGATCGCGATGCGATCCTCGGTACCCTTTCCGGCTGTCCGGCTTGCTGTGACGTGGACGTAGGCGGTCTGGTCGCCGGCGGCGGGGTCGCTGTAGGTGGTACTCACAAATGCGTCCAGCTTACCGTTGCCCTTGTCCCACCGGCAGTGCGTGAACTCCCCGTTCGGGTTGGCCGTGCCGACGGTGACCGGGAAAAGCTCCCCGGTGGGGCCGTCGTCGAAGCCATCTTCGAGCAGGGTGCCGGCCCAACCCGACTTCATCCGAAGGTCCTCGCGGACGTCCTCTCGGTTGAGGTCGATGTGGGTCGGGATCGCCAGACTGCGGAGTGCCATGGTCTTTCCTCCATCTCGGTGCTCCTCGGTAGGTGCACTTGATACCTATAATAGAACATACCACTGAGTATGTCAATTTTGCATCAGGGGAAGTGCTGCGTTACAATTACAAACGTAAGCACTAATAAACTCCAATAGAACAGAGGTGGAAAGCATGAAATCACGCATTGCAATCAATGGCTTTGGGCGCATAGGCCGCAACGCCTTCAAAATTGCCTTCGCGCGCGACGATCTAGAAATCGTGGCCATAAACGACCTAACCGACACCAAAACGCTAGCGTACTTGCTCAAGCACGACAGCAACTACGGTACCTTCGAAGAGAAGGTCGAACACGATGAGCAGAACATCATCGTCAACGGTCACAAGGTCCGGGTGCTGGCCGAAAAGGATCCGGCCCTGCTGCCCTGGAAAGACATGGAAGTCGACGTGGTGATAGAAAGCACTGGCCGCTTTACCGACAAAGAAGGTGCCGAAAAGCACATCACCGCCGGTGCTAAGCGCGTGGTCATAAGCGGCCCCACCAAGAGCGACGGCGTGGACACCATAGTGCTCGGTGCCAACGACGACAAGCTAAAGGGCGCCAGCCACGTGATTAGCAACGCCAGCTGTACTACCAACAGCTTGGGTGCCGTGATGGCTATATTGGAAAGCGAGTTTGGCGTGGAGAAAGCCATGCTGACGACGGTGCACGCCGACACGGCCAGTCAGACCCTCACCGATGCGCCCACCAAGGACGTCCGTGAAGGCCGCGCGGCGTCTCAAAACATTGTGCCTACCACCACTGGCGCCGCTTCGGCTGTCGCCCTGGCACTACCCCAGCTGAAGGACAAGTTTGACGGCCTGAGCATTCGCGTACCCATCCCAGTGGTGAGCATCAGCGATGTGACAGCGCTGCTCAAGCGCAACACTACGGTCGAAGAAATCAACGAGGTCTTTAAAAAGGCTGCCAAGGAGCCGTTTTACCAGGGTATTTTGGCGGTTAGCGAAGAACCGCTGGTGAGTGCCGACTACATTGGCAACAGCCACTCCGGTACCATCGACCTGCTACTCACCAAGGTGGTGGGCGGTAACCTAGCGAAGGTAATGGTGTGGTACGACAACGAGTGGGGTTACAGCAACCGTCTGGTAGAGGTCGTGGCGGACACCGGCAAATTCTTACACAAAGGTTAAACGCGCGTTATATAAGCAAAACGAAGGGAGCATAAGCGCTCCCTTCGTTTTATACTAAGGCTATGCACAAAAAACTGCTACTACTGCTGGCGATTGAAGCCGTGTTCGTATTTACAGCCCAGTTTATCTTTTTTAAGGCGACGCACGGCTACCAAACCTGCCACACGGCAGTCACTGGCTGCGGTACGGGGCGGGCCGTGAATCTTGTAGTGGACGTTGGGGCGCTGGCCGGTGCACTCGTGGTGATCACGCTGCCGGCGACGGTAATCTCGTGGCTTCTAAGCAAGCGCGCCAAGCGGGATAGGTAGCTAACTACATGGCTTATACACTGCACCGGCGAAGACGTAGGCACAGGCGACAGTTGCCTGTGAGCGTTATAGTGACGGGGGTGTTACTGCTGGTAGCTGGAGCAGGAGGAGGGTGGTATGTACATGCCAAATCGGGCCATGCCGCTCAACCGGTGGCCATCAAAAAGGTTGTTCAAACGGTAGTAACGCCCGAGGGTTTGTCGTCGCACATACTGTTTGTAGGTGATGTGTTCTGGGGCCGTTCGGTGCAAACGAGCGCCGAAAAAAGCGGCCAGGGCTATGGCTATATTACGAGCGGGCTATCACGACAGGAACGCGATCAGTATGACGCCTGGATTGCCAATTTTGAATGCCCCATTACCCCCAAAGATGTGCCGTACGACCTGCAGGTGAACATTTTGAAATTCAACTGTCGTCCCGAGTATCTGCCGACCCTAGCCAAGTGGTTTACGGCCGCCTCCCAGGCCAACAACCACACCGAGAACAACGACGGTACATGGGGGCTAAGCCAAACTCGCAGCAACCTGCAAGGCGTAGGCGTACAGAACTTTGGTACCTACGACATGTCCCAGACCAACGACATCTGTGAAGTAGTAACGGTACCGGCCAAAACCACGGTGCAGCACCAGACGGTGTCGCTGCCCATAGCTATGTGCGGCTATATGTATGTGGTGGATGTTGCGCCGACTGCAGCGCAGCTGGCGGTTATGCAGCAGTACGCTAAAGTTATGCCGGTGGTGGCTTTCCCGCACATGGGTGTCGAGTACCGGCCCACCGCCGAGCCGGCTAAAGTGTCCGCCTACCACGCCATGATCGATAACGGTGCCGACATGGTGGTGGGGGCTCACCCGCATGTTATTGAGAACAGCGAAAACTACAAAGGCCGGTTAATTGCGTACTCTACTGGCAACTTTTTGTTTGATCAGCAGCGGCTGGGGCGGGCGGAGACATTGGGCTTGGGTGTGGGTATTACGTTGACCATCGATGATCCCGCTGCAGCAAAAATCTACGAAAAGGTTGCGCCCACTTGCGCGACCTATAAAGACGACTGCTTGGTGCAGCTAACCGCGCAGCTAAAAACACGGCCAAAAATAGGCGTGGCTTACAACTTTACTTGTTTTGACGAGGCGAGCGGCGTACCGCATGCTGGTTCGACGGAAGCTTGTGCTCAAGCCGAGCAATCAGCCACCATCAACCAGCTCGGCACACTCTTAACGACGTGGTAGTGCACCTGAGAGTCTTCATTCTTGCGTCATTCTGAGCAGTAGCGAAGAATCTCTGGTGAGCAATTAGATCCTTCGCTGCGCTCAGGATGACGATGAACGGAGTCTGATAGTAAGTATTTCGCTTGGTGATTCGTCTTCACGCTTATGGTACACTGAGAATCAAATAAGGGTGTGAGAATGAAAATATACTTGGGTGCCGACCACAACGGGTTCGAGCTAAAGAAACAGCTGAGCGAGTACTTAAAGCGTGGTGGCTATGATGTGGTAGATGAGGGCGATACTAGCTTGCGGCCGGAAGATGATTTTCCGCAATTTGCATCTAAAGTAGTGCAGGCCATGCGAGGTGACAACGACCCAACCCAAGCTCGTGGCATACTCATTTGTGGCAGCGGACAGGGCATGTGTATGGCGGCTAACCGCTTTAAGGGTATACGCGCCTGCTTGGCGTTCGATCAAGAAGAAGCGCGCAGTGCTCGTAACGATGATGACAGCAATGTGCTGTGCCTAAGCGCCCGTACTCTTAGCCTCGATACCAGCATGGGTATTGTGCACACCTGGCTGATGACGCCGTTTGCCGGTGCATCGCGTTTTAAACGGCGCATACAAGAAATGGATGAGTTAGGAGGCTAAACGACGCATGACAGCCACGGTTTGCCCCACCGTAACCACCGACGATCCGGACGTATATAAACTGCAAATAGAGCAGACACTAACCTATGCGCATCGTATTCATATAGACCTGTCTGACGGTGTATTTACGGGCAATAAGCTAATGGAGATTGAGGACATTTGGTGGCCTGGTGGAGTACGGGCTGATTTGCACGTCATGTACCAGCGGCCATTTGACCATTTGCCAGTGCTCATTGCGGTGCGGCCGCAACTGATTATTGTGCATGCCGAAGCCGAGGGGAGCTTTGTGAAGTTTGCTGCCAGCTGCCATCGCCATGGCATAGAAGTGGGGGTGGCGCTATTACCTGAGACACCGGTTGAAACCATCCGTTCGGCGCTACCCACCATAGATCACGTGCTTATTTTTTCGGGCCATCTGGGCCATTTTGGCGGCCATGCCGACCTAGGCTTGCTGGCTAAAGTACGTGAGCTAAAAGAGCTCAAACCTGGACTCGAAATTGGCTGGGACGGCGGTGTGAACGATCAAAATGCCCACGATTTGGTCGCTGGTGGAGTAGATGTTCTAAACGCGGGGGGCTATTTGCACGGCGCGCGGAAGCCCGAAGATGCTTATGCTACACTAATGGCAGCAATAAAGGGTTAAAAGAACCATGGCCAAAACCTACACTATCAAACAGCTCGAGCAAAAAGCTAACACTATTCGTGAAGATATTATTCGCATGCTGGAGCACGTTACTAGTGGCCACAGTGCTGGCCCACTCGACCTGGCAGACATCTTTACAGCGTTGTATTTCGACGTTATGAAACTTGACCCCAAGCGACCCAGCTGGGAAGATCGCGACATTTTGCTGCTGAGTAACGGTCACTGTGTACCGGTGCAGTACGCTACCATGGCCGAAGCCGGCTATTTCCCCAAGAAGGAATTGCTAACACTTCGAAAATTAGGCTCCCGCTTGCAGGGTCACCCCGAGCGTACCAAACTACCCGGCCTGGAGAACACTAGCGGGCCGTTGGGCTGTGGAGTCAGCCAAGGAGCGGGTATGGCGCTCGGCATGCGGCTCAACAAACAGCCCCACCGTCATGTCTATGTCATAACCGGCGACGGTGAGCTCGACGAGGGCAATATATGGGAAGCGGCCATGTTTGCCTCCAAATACCACCTCAATAACCTAACGGTTATAGTTGATCGCAACAATATCCAAATTGATGGCCCCACCGATATGGTAATGCCGCTGGGAGATCTGAAGAAAAAATGGGAAAGCTTTGGCTGGTACGTTTTAGAAATTGATGGCAACGACATAGAGGCTGTGATTGACGCCTGTGCCATGGCCAAAGCCTACACCGAAGGGCCGGTGGCGATCATTGCCTACACCATCCCGGGTAAAGGCGTAGATTTTATGGAGTTTGACTACCACTGGCACGGCGGTGCTCCGGGCACTGGCATTCCCAATCACGAGCAGGCGCTCAAGGCTTTGCATGAGCTACGTACCCTGGGTGGCAAAATTCGGAGTGAGCATGAGTAAACCGCAAGTCCTACGGCGTTTGACCGAGAAAAACAAGGCCGCCGTGGTGGTTAGTGTGACCGTGGCGTTGGCAATTGCCAATCTTTTTCCGTTTCACTATGCTCGCACGCAAACTTGCCCACATGGTGGTACCTACCTTACTACCGGTCGCAGTATGGGGCTGCCACTTTCATATTTTAGAACCGCACATGGCAGTGTAGCCGATTGCCCGAACTTTATAGGCACGGCTTCAGAAGGTGGCTTTTCTGCTCAGGCACTGGTGGGCGATGCACTAATCTTTGGTGTGGTAGTAATGAGCCTCAACTTGCTATCTGACAGGAGGACAAAGGCGTGAATGATATGTATCTGGTAGACATACTAGCCAAAGATTTGGTGAAAGAGCCAAACCGTAAAGGTTTTGGCCGCGGGCTGAAAAAGGCTGGTGAGCTGGACGCTAATGTGGTCGCAATTTGCGCTGACTTAACCGAATCTACTCAAATAGCTGCTTTCCGTGATGCTTATGGCGAGCGCTTCTTTGAAGTAGGCGTGGCCGAACAGAACTTAGTAACAGTGGGTTCGGGTCTTGCTGCCATGGGTAAAATACCATTTGTGAGTAGCTACGCGGCATTTAGCCCGGGGCGCAACTGGGAGCAAATTCGCACCACTATCTGTTTAAATGACCGCCCAGTAAAGATAGTGGGTTCGCACACAGGTTTAAGCGTGGGGCCAGACGGTGCTACCCACCAAATGCTCGAAGATATTGCACTCATGCGGGTGCTGCCCAATATGGTGGTGGTGGCGCCGTGTGATAGTGTGGAGGCCGAAAAGGTCACGCTGGCTATGGCCAAGGACCACCGCCCAAACTATTTACGACTGGCCCGCGAAGCCACACCTGTTATAACGACCGAGAAAACGCCGTTTGAGATTGGTAAAGCGTATGTATATGCACCTGGTGCCGATATTACCGTCATAGCCACGGGTACCATGACCTACCATGCACTGCTCGCGGCAGAGCAGTTGTACAAAGAAGGTGTTGATGTGGAGGTCGTGCATGTACCCACCATAAAGCCACTCGACGCGGAGACAATTTTAAAAAGCGTGCGCAAAACCGGTTGTGTGGTCACGGTAGAAGAAGGCCAGATGGCCGGCGGTCTGGGCGGCGCCATTGCCGAGTTACTGGCCGAGGAGTGTCCTGTGCCTATGCGGCGCATAGGCATGCGCGACCGTTTTGGTGAAAGCGGTGACCCAGTAGAGTTATTGAAGCACTTCGGATTAGACGCCAAACACATTAAACTCGCCGTACATCATATGGTGGAAAGGAAAAAGTAAGATGCCCGTTACCTTGCAACAAGTTCGTGCCAATTGTGCCAAAGCCCGCGCCCGTATGGAGCAAGCCCGCGCTGAACATTGGGCCTTTGGCGCTTTCAACCTCGATGACGAGCCGACGCTGAAGGCGGTGGCGCTGGCCGCCAAGGCCAAAAACGCGCCGGTCTTGGTAGAGGTAAGTGCTGGCGAAGTAAGTGATATTGGCCTACAAAATGTCCGTGACATGGTGGACAACTTTAAATACGAGTATGGCGTGGAAATGTACGTAAACCTCGACCACTCACCATCGGTGGAAGACGCCAAACGGGGCATTGATGCCGGTTTTGAATTTATACACATTGACTACTCACAAGCCAAGAAAGATGCTACCGAAGAGGAGATTATTGCCGCCACTAAAGAAATTGTAGATTACGCCAAGTTTACTGGCGCCTTAGTGGAGAGTGAACCCCACTATTTTGGCGGTTCGTCAAACCTCCACACCGAAAAGATCGACTACGAAGAGATCAAAAAAACGTTCAGTACGCCCGAGGGTGCGCTGCGCTTTGTAGTGGAAACTGGCATAGACACTTTTGCAGCTGCCGTAGGCAACCTGCACGGCAAATACCCGGTGCCAAAAAAGCTCGACCTGGAGCTGCTTCAGGCTATCCGTGACGTGCTGCCCTGCAACATCAGTTTACATGGTGGCAGCGGCACGCCCGGCCACTACTTTGAAAGTGCTGTGAGAATTGGCGTAACCAAAATTAACATTAACAGCGATATGCGCGTGGCTTACCACGATACGCTGCTGCAGACACTCAAAGAAAACGCTGATGAGTATTCGGTCGCCAAATTGATCAACAAAGACGTGGTGCCAGCTGTGCAGACAGTGGTTGAGAAAAAGATGGAAGACTTTAACTGCGCCGGCAGGGCGGTTCTATAGGGGTGCGGCTATGGGGCTGCTCGATGACATTGTAAAACTCATCAACAACACCGAGGCTGGGCTCGACAAGGCCATTGAATCCATGGAACAGGTCGCCGAAAAGCCCGGCAAGCTGCTGGACGGCGTGACGGCAAAGGATGTGCACATAAGCAGGTCGGTAGATAAGCTCTCAAACTCTGACTAAAACAGTACTTGCCAAAGCCTGAAGCGCTATGCCACAATAAGCGTAAGCAATAACGTTTACAGGGACGGTGGGAAAACGAGTAAAACTAAAGCAAGGCTCATGATGGACGATCAACAGAAACCCACAATTTTCACAATCGGGAGGGCCGGGCAAGACGTTTTCTTAAAGAGTGACGAGTTTGACCCTAAGAAAGAAGGAAAAGTCGCTTATACGCACTTGCCGCTTGGCGTGAAGCTCGAAGTTGACGAGGCTCATTTTTCTACCGGTGGTAATGCTACCAATGTTGCCGTTACGCTAGCCCGGCAGGGGCTTGACGCCCATTTTATTTGGGCCCTAGGAGAAGACCCGGCGTCTCGCAGTATCTTGCATGATATGGAGCAGGAAGGTGTCGATACGGCCTTGGTAGATCAGAGCCCAGACTACAAAGCCGGCTATTCCACTATTTTATTGTCCCCAGATGGTGAACGCACCATCTTAGATTTTCACGGTAGCGTCATGCCAAGAGCGTCTTTTAGCGCTGCATTGCAAAAAATTGAAAAGGCCGATTGGCTCTACCCCTCATCCCTCGGTGACTACGAACTATTGAGCGAGGTAATAGAGAAGGCGAGGTCGTTAGGCGCCAAGGTTATGCTGAACCCTGCGGGCTCTGAGCTAGCGAAGCCAGACGAATTGAAGCGCCTGCTACCTGGCATAGAGATCCTGTGCCTGAATAAAGAGGAGATGCAGAGCCTCGCTACTGGCGATACGTTGGAAGACTTGGTGCGGGGTGGGTTGCAGCTATGCCCTGTAATTATTGTGTCGGACGGTCCGCGTGGTGTTTGCGCGTCGGATGGCAAGACCATCGTAACCGCCGGCATGTACGAAGATGTCCCGGTTGTTGACCGGACTGGCGCCGGCGATGCATTTGCTTCCGGTTTCTTAAGCAAATGGTGCCAAGGAGCTGGGCTAAAGGAGGCGATAACGTTTGCGAGCGCTAACTCCACCTCGGTGGTGGGGACTATTGGCGCTAAGGCCGGAATCTTACGAGAAAACGCAGCATTACATAATATGGAGATGGAGGAAAAAGATGTCTGATGATTCACATGCGCCTGGCGTTAAGCAGCCACGCATGCTCGCGGTGGGGGATATCATTAGCGATGCCTTCATAGAGCTAAACAAAGATTCCGTTCAGGTTTATACCGACGAGAATGGCACTAAACGCCTCAGTTTTGAACTTGGCGCCAAACTGCCGTACGACCGAGTGGATATTGTTGAAGCTGTCGAATGCAGCCCGAACGCGGCAGTATCGATGAGCCGTTTGGGGCTAGACGTCAGTCTAATGTCGTGGTTCGGCGATGACGAGCCAGGTAAGGGCATAACGACGTACCTGAAAGGACAGGGCGTTCATACTGATGAGCTGGTGGTGGAGAACGGCAAAAAAACCAACTACCACTACGTGCTCCGCTACGGCCCCGACCGGACGAAGTTCCAGCACTTCGAAGATTATTCTTACGAATGGCATGCCCCAAAGCGACATCCCGACTGGCTGTACTTAGGTGTGTTAGGGGAAAAGACCTGGCCGCTCCACGAGGGGATGTTGCACTACCTACAGAGTAACCCAGACATTAAGTTAGCCTTCCAGCCCGGCATGTATCATCTTATGTGGGGTCCCGAGAAATTAAGGGGATACTACGCGCGAACAGAAGTGGTCATTCTGAACCGAGAAGAGGCCGTAACCGTCACGGGTGGTAACCACGATGATGTCCACGACTTAATTAACAGGCTGCACGAGCTTGGCCCAAAGGTTGTCGTGGTAACCGACGGTCCCGCAGGCGCCTACGTCTCCGACGGACAACGGCGCCTCAAGATGCCGCTCTATCCAGACCCGGACGAGCCGCTGGACCGGACTGGCGCCGGCGATGCATTTGCCAGTACCTTTGTGGCGGCTCTAGCCATGGGCCACGACCTGGAAAGCGCACTGCAGTGGGCACCAATTAACTCCATGAGCGTCTGCCAAAAGATGGGCGCTCAGGCTGGGCTACTCACCGAGGACGAGCTGGAGCGCTGGCTCAAAAAAGCTCCCGACTGGTACCGCGCCGAAAAGTTTTAGCATCCGATCTTACGCTATACTTAAGCAATGGATCTGACAGACGCGCCCATTACACCACCGGTAAAACGAACCCTGTCCCATGCGAAAACCGTACGTCCCTCCGAAACGCCAAGCGAGCAGGCGGCAGCGTCCGTCAGCTCGCCTGGCGTTTCCAAGGCCCCTGGTCAGCCGGTATATCCTAGTGCCACCCGGCGCCTGCCGGGCAGCAAAGATGCGGCTGGCTTACCAGTGTTTGGTGTACCGCCAGAGCTAGCGAATGCTATGGCTGCCAAACGGGTCTATGAACGGGTGCTTTCCATACAGCCCTACATTGTCGCAACTCTCGCGTTCAGTGTGGTTATAATCTTTTTTGTCATTACGCACACCATAGCACTGTATTGGTATGACCCTCTGGGCGTCTTGCAGACTGCCGGGTGTGCTGCATTGGTCGTGCCGGTTGCAACATTTCCGGTGCTTTTTGCCAGCAAACATCTGCCGCGAGTGAAGGCGATGCTCAGAGCGCAAATGGCTGGTTATCTGCTGGCTTTTGTGGCGGCCTTTGTGACCATCGTGAATAATTTTGCATATTTCTTTAGCGGCACTGGACTGCTCGCGCTCGCTGAGGCCGGCTTTTTCTTCTGGACGCGGTCGGTGCTGAATGAGGTGAGCGAGCTGCCAGTGCCCGACTCAAGCCAAGTGTTTCAGTAGCGCTTTATAGCGAGCCAATGGCGCTTGTGGTAATCTGTATATAACTATGTCGAGGGTTTTAGCGCAGCTAATGGGGGTGGCCGAACCGGCGCTGAAGCGTCAGCTGGTGCAGCTGGAACAGGCGGCTGGTCTGCCGGGTGCAGATATACGCCTCATGATGGAGATTATGAACAACACGCGGGGTAAAATACGCGAGCTGGGTCTAGATCCACACGATACCAATGGCCGAGAGCTGTACGCCGCGCTCACTACTCGGCTTAGAAAAGATGAGATTCATGTGCGCTCGGCGCTCAATATGCGGGCCGACGGTACGCCCGAAGCCGTACTGGAAGCGGTGTGTGCCTATCTACAAAAACTAGAGCTCCCCACCGAAGCTTTTGTGGTTAAACAGGCCGCCATGCGTAGCCTGCTTAAAAAGCTACAGCCAAAAGCGACCATGAAGCGCCTAGGCTACCGTAGCCTGGACAGCATGCTCAAACACGAACAGGTCGCTCAGCTATTGGCGGCCGCCAGCCTGCTTGAGTCGCGCGACTGGCAAGAGCGACGACTTGCCGCCTACAAAAAGTTAAAAAGCCGCGACTTCGAGGTCCGGAAGGTTAGCTTTTTGCTGCCTACAGCCAAACAGTGGCCTCATGTAGCGGCCGACTATGTGGCGCACCACAAGCACAACCTGCTAGCCGTACCTGAACTAGGAGCGGTAGTACTGCTGCCTATGGAACACGACCTGCCGGGACTCGCCATTACCACGCTGTTGCTAGCGCTGGAGAGCCTGAACGACATGCGAGCACTCGGATCGTACTTAAAATTACAACAGGTGCGGCCAGACTACGGCGAGGTCTTTGCCAATACTATGGTGCACGAGCCGGTCGCGGCTACTGAGCTAGCAGGTCAACCGCTGCACTGGAAGCTAGTGCACTGGTTTTATGGCAATGGCTATTCTGCTTACCATCCGGAAGCTTTTGAACCTCATGTACAGCCCGAAGATCTGGTTTGGCACCAAGCTGAACAGGTTTTGGCGCTGCTGCACCCTGCGCTGGAATTCTGGGTGGGCAATCAGCTGCTTGCGCTCCTAGATGGCAACAAGGCTGTGTCACTGAACATCCTAGACGTGGCTTTAAGTGTTTGCAATGGGCTAGATTATGCCGAGCGGGTTGTTACATATATGCGTCTGGGCCTAGGCCGCGAGCTGTTAGCGCGCTACTTGCACCAAGACAACCTGCAGGCGTTGCTGCTCAACAAGTTAGACCAACAGCTAGCGCCCGAGCTGTCATTTTAGGCTGGCGGTTTAGTCGATGACCGGAGCTTCTTCGTTGCCAATTACAAAGGGACTAGTCTTGTCGCGATGCTCGTCTATGAGGGCCTTTATAACCATGATGTCGTCAGTAATGCTGTACAATTCTAGCTCGTCTTCGGTAATGGTGCGCAGTTCTTTGAGCATATAGGTTCTTATAAACAGGTCGAGGCCCGTCCAAAACTCGCTGCCTACCAATATAACCGGTGCTACCGGCATTTTCTTAGTTTGAATAAGCGTAATCATTTCGAATAGCTCGTCAAATGTACCAAAACCACCAGGGAAGTACACATATGCCATGGCGCCGTAAGCCAGGAGTACCTTGCGGATGAAGAAATAACGGAAGGACATTGAGTCGGTGGTGTATTTGTTTAAATACTGCTCTCTGGGTAGGTGAATATTCAAACCCAAAGAATGGCCGCCGGCCTCAGTGGCGCCACGGTTACCTGCTTCCATAATACCTGGGCCGCCCCCCGTTACAATGCTGTAGCCGTCCTCCGACAAGACCTTGGCGAGCTCGCGCGCCTTTTGGTAGTACGGGTTGGTTTCGTCCCAACCCATGGCCGAACCAAATATGGAGACCGTGTCGTTGTACTTGTTTATAAACTCAAAGCCATCGGCAAACTCAGTGTCTATACGGCCTAAACGGTCGGCGGTTTCTTCTTCGAGTTCTTTTTGTGTTATGGCGCGGTTGGGAATCTTGCGCAGCTCGTCTTCGGGGACCATAGCGCTAGTATATCCCAAGCATAAACTTTTCGGTACTCAGGAAACAGTATGCCTAGCGCGTCTCAAGCGAGACAAGCCATAAATGTACATACCGGATATGCTATGCTGAAGGAAAGCTAGAATGAGGATTAGGGCTCCATGAGCGTACAACAGAAGCAGATAAAAATTGCGATTACATGGGTAGCTGTATTACTAGTCGTGGCGACCGTGGGCTTTACGGTTTGGTTTGCCTACCATAGTAACCAGGTCGCCAGCCGCACTTTGCAAAGCGCCAATCAAGCCTCAAGTGACATTCCTAAGCTACCGGCTGTCAACTCCTTCGACGCTTGCAAGAAGTCACCTGGCAGCATGATACTGCAAACGTACCCTGAGCAGTGCGTTACCAAAACGGGTCAGAAGTTTACGGCTTCACCCACGGCTGCTTATCTTACCATTAAAGAATGGGGCGTGCGCATGCCGCTCGGCAGGAGCGACCTCGCCGATGCCGAGTATACGCTGAGTAGCGATGGCAAACGTGCGCATATAACCACCAAGACTCTGGCGCACCTCTCGGCTCAGCTGGGAGGCTGTCATCCTGGCATTGACGATGTGTACGTCGACCGATCGACTACTACAGCTTCATTTGCGAACAGCTGGAAGCCGCAAAAGATCGGCCAATACTATTACGGTCCAGCGGTGTTGATTGAACCTTTGTGTGTAACCCAAGGCGGTAATTCTAAAGATCTGGCGACCATGCAAACCATCCAGACCGACTTGGAGCAGGCGGCTTCGCAGATTGCCGCCGCTCCCTAAGGGTCCACCCTTTGGTACAATAGGGGCGTGACACAGTTTGAACTAACCAGTGAGTATGCGCCCATGGGTGATCAACCGACGGCTATTAAACAGCTAACGGATGGGCTAAAGGCGGGTACAAAAGAGCAGACCCTGCTCGGTGTAACCGGCAGCGGCAAGACGTTCACCATGGCCAATCTGGTGCAGAATTACCAGCGGCCCACTCTAGTGCTCAGCCACAACAAAACCCTGGCGGCCCAGCTGTATGCCGAGTTTAAAAACTTCTTTCCGAACAATGCCGTCCACTACTTTGTGAGCTACTTCGACTACTACCAACCGGAAGCCTATATAGCCCGGTCCGACACCTACATCGAAAAAGACAGTGCCATAAACGAAGAAATTGACCGGCTGCGCCACGCTGCGACGGATAGTTTGCTGACGCGACCAGATGTGCTCATTGTGGCCAGTGTGAGCTGCATCTACGGCATTGGTAGCGTGGAGGACTATGGCGCCCTATCCATCGACCTCAAGTGTGGCGAACGTCGCCTGCGCGACAAGTTTTTGCGGTTGCTGACCGATATCCAGTACACCCGCAACGACATTGACTTCCACCGTGGCACTTTCCGGGTACACGGCGATGTGGTAGATGTGTTTCCGGCCGGTGAAGAGCTGGCCTACCGTATAGACTTTTATGGCGACGAGGTGGAACGGATTACCAAAATTGACCCGCTAACCGGCGAGATCTTGGCCAATCTGGACGAATACCGCATCTTCCCCGGTAGCCACTATGTGACACCGCAGGACAAGCTCAAACTGGCACTCGGTCAGATCGATCGGGAACTACAAGAGCGTGTATCGCGGTTCAAACGCGAAAACAAGCTCGTAGAAGCCCAGCGCCTCGAACAGCGCACTCGCTTTGACCTCGAGATGCTGGAGCAAACTGGTTTCGTGAAGGGAATTGAAAACTACAGCCGCTACCTTACTAACCGCGAGCCAGGTGAACAGCCAGCCACGTTACTTGACTACTTCCCAGACGACTTCTTGTTGCTCGTAGACGAGAGCCACATGAGCATCCCGCAGGTGCGTGGTATGTACAACGGCGACCGGGCCCGCAAAGAGGTATTGGTGGATTATGGTTTCCGCCTGCCGAGTGCCCTCGACAACCGGCCGTTAACCTTCACCGAGTTTGAGCGCCATGTGAACCAGGTGGTGTACGTGAGTGCCACGCCGGCACAGTATGAGCTCAGTCGCTCGCCGGCTCCAGCCCAGCAAGTTATTCGCCCCACGGGCTTACTGGACCCGCAAATTGACGTCCGGCCCATTGAAGGCCAAATAGATGACCTGATAGGTGAGATAAGGGCCACGGTGGACAAGCGTCAGCGCGTGCTGGTCACCACACTCACCAAGCGCATGGCCGAAGACCTAACCGAGTACTTGCAGGACCTGAATATAAAAGTGGCCTACCTGCACAGTGATGTCGACACCTTGGACCGCACCGACATCCTGCGTGACCTGCGGCTAGGTGTGTACGACGTGCTGGTGGGTATTAACCTGCTGCGTGAGGGCCTGGATCTGCCGGAAGTATCGCTGGTGGCTATTTTGGACGCCGATAAAGAAGGCTTCCTGCGCTCTGAACAAGCGCTCATCCAGACCGTGGGCCGAGCCGCCCGCCACGTGGAGGGTCGAGTAATTATGTACGCCGACCGTGTAACTGACAGCATGCGCCGCTGCATAGACGAGACCAATCGCCGCCGTGACATCCAGGGTGTCTACAACAAGGAGCACGGCATTACGCCCACGGGCATTAACCGGGCAGTAGAAGCCAGCATGAAAACCGAAGAAATGTTGGGCGAAGAAGCCAAGCGCGCCAAGCTCGACCTCAAGAAGATTCCCAAAGACGAGTACGGCAGCCTGCTCAAAGACCTAACTTCCCAAATGGAGCTGGCCGCCGCCAACCTCCAGTTCGAACAAGCCGCCGAACTTCGTGACCTGATCGCGCAAATAAAAGATGAAAGCACTAAGTAAACCAACTAAACTTTTCGTGTGGGACCTGCACGGCACATTAGAGCAGGGCAACGAAGATGCCGTTATAGAGCTATCCAACATGGCCCTTGCCGAGCTGGGCTATAAAGAACGGTTCCTGCCGCAAGACTCACGCAATCTCTATGGGCTCAAATGGTTTGAGTACTTTGAACACCTTTTGCCAAACGAGCCACCAAGTCAGCATCTCGAGCTCCAGGCGACAAGCTTTGCGCTGTCGGATGCCAATCCGCAGCTAATTGCTCGCTACATGCGCCCGGCGGCTCATGCACACACCGTACTGCAAGATCTCGCCAATAGCCCACATCAGCAAATTCTTATCTCTAATACTATTCACACCGCCGTTCCTCTCTTTTTAAAAGCACTTGCCATGGAGCAGTTCTTTGGGTCCGGACATGCCTTCTCGGTAAATGCCCACGCCAGGGAGGCGCTGCGTACCAAAGAAGACGCCCTGACAGAGTTCTTAAATGGCAAGACCTTCGACCAGCTGGTGGTTATTGGTGATTCGGCTACTGATCTACGTTTAGCGACTGCACGTGGAGCCACGGCGTATCTATACGCTCACCCCGGCTATGAGTTTCGAGCTGACGGTGGCGACCATCGCATACATGATCTACGCCGCGTACTGCAAGAGGTCTGAGCTAAAGAACTAGCGGTTTAGGTGGGCCCGCGCTACAATAGGTGGTACGGATTAACGAGGGTAATAGGTAAGTGGACCAGGCTGGCACACAAACGGTTGCAACGTTTACGGGAACGTTACTAAAGCGTCAACACACGCCTGGTAAGCCGTTTGCGCAGCTTATTTTTCGCGAGGCCAACGAGGACTGGCTGTGCCTGACCAGCAACCTGGCGCATGCTGCCAAACTGCAGGTGGGCAGGGCTTACCGCATAGAAGGTTTATTCAAGTCACTTGGCCAGCACCAGTACATCCACGAGCCCAACATTATGCCGTTGGCCCGGCAGATTAAAAAGCGTCGCTGGTGGATTGCTGTCACGGTCGTCATCATTATGCTCCTAACTGCCGGCGGCATTGTGTTTGCCACGGCTCACCAAGACAAGCCGACCACACCACCCACAACAAGTGAGTCGACCACCCCGCAAACATCCTCGCCAGATACATCTACAGCACCAACCACCGCCTCCCCAAGTACCACCACAACACCGTCAGCCGATACGACCACAACTACTCCAACCACTACACCCCCAACTACCACCAAAACCACTCCTAAGACTACTACCCCGCCAGCCAACAATAACAACTCGAACTCAGTAGTTACACCAGTGCCGTACTGCGATGCTGATGTTATAACTCCCTTTGGCTACCAAACAGTACAGGACCCAACTCAGCCGACTACGTATAGCGCAGTAACAACTCCTGGTGTAAACGGCGATACGCGTACTTGCTACCCCGGCCAGGGCCAGCCTGGGCAAACCACGGTAATTGCCACTGAGCAAGATCAAGTAACCACAGTTGGTGCTCAAGACCCTAACTCGGGTCCCTAAGCCGCCAGACGCATTGGTTCTGTGCCAGGGACGTCCAGTAGCGCATCTAGCTCAAGGACTCGTCGGGCTAGACTGCCATGACTTTCCACGATCTCATTGTGGCCACCGGGGTAACTGTGCCTTGCGTTAAAAGGTAACTCGGCAATTGTAGGCCAGAGTCTACAGTAGGGGAAAAAGCCATCACCCTCGCCAGCCATCGCGCGTAAATAGGGTGGATTGTCTTGCTTCATTATGGCCTCGAGTCCAGCGTGTGAACTGCCATGGGTCAGATCATAGGCCTCGGCGACTACTGCCGGTCCGCGCTCAAATATATTGGTTACGCTGGCCGCACCAAGTGAAAGGGCAGTGCGAGGACCACATCTAAGTACTAGTCCCACTACATTTACTGCCTCTGTCAAACAGCTTCCGACCATGTTGCGAGGGGTGTAGTGCTCGGGCGACAAATAGTGGCCCGGGGCCACAAAGGTGGCGCAGCGGACATGCCGCTGAGTGCGCTGGAGGGCTCCGGTTGCTGCTGCTGCACCCATAGAGTGAGCGACAATGGCTAACTGTGTGTCGGGCAAAGCGTCTAGTGCTGTGGTTACATCGTGGCTGTTCTCGACCAAAGCTGCTGACGGGCGAGTGTTGGTCCAAATGAGTGTTACTACACGGTGGCCAAATTCTTTTACAGCGACATGAGCGGCACTGCGCAGAGAATGCCGGGTAGTGCCCCAACCGTGAACGAACAAATAGGTGTAGTCACTGGCTTCAATGTGGGGCCCAGGCTCACGCACACACACGGGCACTGTACGCCCATTTGCTTCTGCCGTACCGGTAGCGCGTCGGCCATACGGCCGTTTTTGCCACGCTCCTAGCTCTAAGCTACTTGCTGCACGCCTTGCCATGCGTATGTACTACTGTAGACCTTATGAGTAGAATTTGTAAGGTAGATTACAGAAAAACTGTAATCATTGTTACACTTACTGCGCACTAGACCACTGTCTGCTATACTTAACTACAAATGACTAAACTCTCTCGGGACGATGTATTAAAGCTTGCCCGTCTTGCGCGTATTTCTTTAACTGACGATGAAGTCGCCGAATTTAGCGAAGAGCTGAGCGCCATTTTGCAGTATGTGGAACAGCTGAGCGGCGTAGACGTAACTGGGCTAAAGCCTACCAACCAAGTTACTGGCCTGACCAACGTAATGCGCGAAGACACGTTTATTGACTACGGCATGACTCCCGATGAGCTGCTGAAGCTTGTGCCCCAGACCGAAGGCCGTTACATTAAGGTGAAGAGGATGATTGGCTAATGGCAGCCTGGGAACCGATTGCTGACCTGGCCGCCAAGGTGCAAAAGGGCGAGCTCAAGGCAGTTGATTTGGTAGAGAAAGCGCTAGCGGCAATCGATGAGAAAGCGGAGTACAAGGCCATCATAGCCACCACAGCCGACCGAGCCCGCGAACGAGCTAGAGCCATCGGCGCCGGCGACAACAAAGGCCGCTTGGCTGGCGTGCCATTCATAGCCAAAGATAACTTTTTGGTGTTTGGCGCCGAGACTACCGCAGCCAGCAACATATTAAAGGGCTTCACGGCGCCCTATCAGGCGACGGTTATTGAAAAGCTTGAGGCTGAGGGCGCCATTTGCGTAGCCAAAGCTAACCTGGACGCTTTCGCACATGGCTCATCCACCGAGAACTCCGATTTCTTTACCACCCTAAACCCGCACGACAAAACCCGAGTGCCCGGTGGCTCATCTGGTGGCTCAGCGGCGGCCGTAGTACTAAACATGGCTCCGTTTGCGCTCGGCACCGACACCGGCGGCTCCGTGCGCCAGCCGGCCGGCTGGAGCGGATGCGTGGGTTACAAGCCGACGTACGGCTTGATGTCGCGCTCCGGTATTGTGGCCATGGCCAGCAGTACTGACACAGTAGGAGTGCTGGCACAGAACATTGACGACACCGCCTTGGTGATTGACGTGATGGCCGGCAAAGACGCACTGGACAGCACCACGATTGACCGTGAATCGGCCGGCTACACCGACCTGCAGGGCGACCTCACCGGCAAGCGCATAGGCGTCGTTAAGGAGTACATGGGTGAGGGCTTGGCTGATGACGTTCGTACAACTATTGAAGCGGCGATCGCTAAGCTAAAAGCGGCTGGCGCCGAAATCAGCGAAGTCAGCATGCCATCGGTTCCGCTGGCCCTGGCTGTCTACTATATTTTGTGCCCGGCTGAAGTTAGCAGCAACCTAAGCCGCTACGACGGCCAGCGCTACGGGTTTAGCTACAAAGACGCCAAAGATTTGGCCGAAAGCTACATGAAGTCCCGCGAGCTGGGGTTTGGTAAAGAAGCCAAGCGGCGAATAATGATTGGCACTTACGTACTCAGCAGTGGCTACTACGACGCCTACTACAAAAAGGCCCAGACCGTGCGCACCAAACTCATTAACGAGGCGAACGAGGTGTTTAAACAGGTAGATTTCTTGGTTGGCCCGGTGGCTCCCACCACCGCCTTCAAGCTTGGCGAGAATGCTGACAGCCCACTGGCGATGTATCTGGCCGATATACTGACCGTGGCGATAAACCTGATTGGCAACCCGGGTGTGAGTATACCGTGCGGTATGGCCGCCGGCTTGCCCGTGGGGCTACAGCTAATGGCCCCCCAGCGGGCTGACCGCTCTCTGCTAGAGCTAGCCAAAGCTGCCGAGAGGATACTGGCATGAACGAAACCTATTTAGCGGTGGCAGCCGGTGCAATTATCTTGCTATTAGTTTTTGGCACCAGCTGGTTGCTGCGCCGCCGGCCAAAACACTTAAACCGAGCCTACTACCAGGAGCGGTGGCAGACACTGCAGGCGCTTTGTAAAGACAAGTCTACCTGGCCGCTAGCGGTCATAGATGCCGACAAATTGCTGGACGATGCCCTAAAGCGCTCGCGCTACAAGGGCAAAACCATGGGCGAGCGGCTGGTGAGCGCTCAGCGCGATATTGGCGACAATGACGGCGTATGGTTTGGCCACAAACTGCGCAACCGTTTGGTGCACGAAAACAACGTGAAACTAACTGAGCGAGATGTAAAAGAAGCGCTGCTCGGCATCCGCGGTGCGCTCAAAGATCTGGGAGCGCTATGAACCGAATTTCGAAGTATAGAAGTATCGAATTCCCGGGTATTCTACATTCGGGGTTCGGAACTCGTCACTCATGGAGAGGCTGTGCGCTATGATTACGCAAGACACTCGGGATAAGTACGCGGTCACCATTGGCATCGAGTGTCACGTGCAGCTAAAAACCCGCACCAAGCTCTTTGGTGGGGGCAACAACGACGCCCGGGAGGCTCCGCCTAACACGCTGATTGATCACATTGACTTCGCTTTGCCTGGTGCTTTGCCGGTGCTCAACAAAGAAGCCGTGCGTTTAGCTTGCCGGGCAGCCTTTGCGCTTGGCAGTGAACCGCAAAAGTTCAGCAAGTTCGACCGCAAGCACTACTTTTACCCAGATCTGCCCATGGGGTATCAGATTACGCAGTTCGATGAGCCGATTATTATTGGTGGCCAGGTAGAGATTGAAGTCGACGGCCAGAATAAGACCGTGCGGATTACCCGCGCCCACATGGAGGCCGACGCCGGCAAATCAACCCACCCAGCCGGCACTGACTACAGCTTAGTCGACCTGAACCGCACCGGTACGCCGCTGCTCGAAATCGTCAGCGAGCCAGACATGCACAGCGCAGCCGAGGCCAAAGCCTACGCCCGCGAGCTGTACTTGCGCATGAAATACGCCGATGTGTCCGACGCCAATCTGTACTACGGCAACATGCGCTTCGACGTGAACGTTTCGGTAAGCAAAACCGACCAACTGGGTACCCGCACCGAGACCAAGAACCTGAACAGTTTCCGTAGCGTAGAGAAGGCGGTGCTGTACGAAGTGGACCGGCAAATAGAACTGCTGGAAAAGGGCGAGAAGGTTGTGCAGGAAACCCGCGGCTGGGACGATGCCAAACAGAAAACGTTTAGTCAGCGTAGCAAAGAAGACGCCCACGACTACCGTTACATGCCCGACCCGGACCTACCGCCGATTGTGCTCGACCAAGCTTACATCGACGTTGTGAAGGCCGACATGCCGGCGCTGCCAGATGACTACCGCCGCATCTTATCTGACGCGGGGCTTGACCCCAAGGTCATCAGTGACATTGTAGCTGTACCAGACACGGCCATGACGGTAAAACGCGTCTACGAGGCTGCTGGCGCGTCACACGCCAAACGGGTCGCTTTCTGGCTCTTGCAGCCCCAGTCCGACGATGAAGCTGTCATCCCAACCCCTGTTTCTGTCATTCCGAGCGAAGCCGAGGAATCCCGTCCAGATATACAACAGCGAGATCTCTCCACTGCGGCTATCGCCTCCGGTCGAGATGACAGTCTGATCAAGCTCTCTCAGATGGTCGAAGACAACAAACTCAGCTCCACCGCCGCCAAAGAGGTGCTTACAGAGGTGCTAAAGAGTGGCGCCGACCCCGAAAAAGTGGCCGCCGAGAAAAATCTATTGCAAGTGAGCGACGAAGGCGAGATTGCTAAGATAGTTGAGCAGGTGTTGGCCGAGAACGCCAAAGCTGCCGAAGATGTAAAGAGCGGCGAAATGAAAGCCATTGGCTTTTTGGTGGGCCAGGTGATGAAGCTCAGCCAAGGCAAGGCCAACCCTAGCCTGGCGGCTGATCTTATAAAAAAACAGCTCGGCCTGTAGTGCTAACCATTTGGTACAATCTAACCATATGAAAATAGGGTTGGTTTGTCCGTATAACATGTCGCGTGGTGGGGCGGTTATAGAGATCGTAAAAGATATGCGGGCTGGCTTGGTGGCCCGTGGCCACGAGGTCAAAATAGTTACTGGTCGGCCGAAAGACACCAGCACAGTGGGTGTTGACCCTAAGCATATGCTGTATGTCGGCAAGGTAGTGGACTTTCGTTCGCCTACTCATACGTTGGCTTCATTTGCCGGGAGCGGCGACACCGACCAGGTAGCGCATACCATCGAGGCGGAGCATTTTGACGTGCTGCATTTCCACGAGCCTGGCATACCTCTGCTCAGTAAACAAATTCTAGACCGCAGCACCAGCGTAAACGTAGCCACTTTTCACGCCAAACTACCAGACACATTTGTCAGTCAAACCATTGGCAAAGTGGTAACGCCCTATTTGCGCAGCATTCTGGACGATCTGGATGAACTGGTAGTGGGGTCGGAAGCGGCTGCTGACTTTATTCGTACTCTTACCGATCGTCCGCTACGCTATATTCCTAATGGGGTCGATTTAGAGACCTTCCGGTCTGTGCCGCGCGTGGTGCCCGGTGCCCGCAAAAAGATTTTGTATGTTGGGCGGCTGGAGTACCGCAAGGGTGTCAAATACTTGCTGCAAGCGTTTGCCCTGCTAGCTCAGACGCGAGGCGATCTCGAGCTTATTATTGCCGGCTCCGGCCCGGACCGTCGCAAGCTAGAGCTGCAGGCGGCGGAGCTCGGCCTACGTAACATAGCGTTCCTAGGCTTTGTAGACAATGCCATGAAGCTACGGCTACTGACCGAAGCAGACTTGTTCTGCTCGCCAGCTATTTTTGGGGAAAGCTTTGGGCTTGTGCTACTAGAGGCAATGGCCACTGGCCTAGTGACGGTAGCGGGCAACAATGAAGGTTATTCGGCCGTTATGCGGGGCAGGGGCGCGTTGTCACTGGTCGACCCCCGTAACAGTCGCGACCTTGCTCGTCGCCTGAACCTGCTACTAGACAATGAAGACTTGCGCAAGCTATGGCGAACCTGGGCGCTCAAATATGTTCAGCAGTTCGACTACCAAAACATCATCGCCCAGTATGAGCGGCTCTACGAGCATGTTCTGGTAGGGCGTCAGGCCAAACCGCACAATGTGGTGGCCCACACTTAGTACTGTAGCGACAATCAAGTGCATGAGCTCCTGGAAGGTCATGAGTCGGCTCCTGGAGTAAGGGCGAGCCGCTAGTGTCAAAAACTTGACTGCTAGACTGCTGAGCATGGTGTGCTATATTTTATGCATATGGATACTGCATTTAACATTCTAGTCATTGGCCTAAGTACTCTACTTGCCATTTTCCTTATACTGTCCATTGTTGCGGTGTCGATGGTGCTTAAGCTGCTAAAAAGTTTGCGCCAGGTGGTGGCTAAAGGTGAACAGCTAGTCGACAGCGCTGAAGCACTTGGCGAAACGCTCCGGAATAATGCCGGTGCAGTGGGGCTGCTACGGATGATTATGAAGTTCGTGGGGATGGTACATAACAAAGGCAGGAGGGACTAGATATGCTCAAATCACATACAGACGACAAAGGAAACATGGTAAAAAAGTTTGCCATAGGTGCGGTTATTAGTGCGGCAGTTGGCTATGTGGCCGGCCTCTTAACCGCTCCTAAAAGCGGCAGAGAAACGCGCCAAGATATTAAGAACAAGGCACACGACGCTTACATGGCGGCCGAGAAAGAGCTAAAAAAGCTGCACACCGAGCTGAGCGACATGATTGACGAGGTGAGCGACCGTATAAGCTCGTTCAAAAACCGTAAAGATGTGTCGGCTGCACTCGATAAGGGCCGCGATGCCAAGCAAAAGGCTCGTGAAGTTCTAAGCGCCTTGCACGACGGCGAAGCCGAAGACAAAGACTTGCAAAAGGCCATTAAAGACGCTACCACGGCCATCCAGCACCTCCGCGACTTCCTGTCGAAGTAAATCTGTCCATGAGAGCAGCCTGTGCAATTCTGTCGGCCATCTTGGTATTGGTCGCAGCGCCGCCGTATGTAATTGATACACTGCGAGGTAAAACTAAGCCAGAACGAATGACCTGGTTTATTTTAAGTGTTCTAGGCATGATTGCGTTTGTTTCTCAGGTGGGGCTGGGTGCCTCCTGGTCACTTGCTTTCTCGGGGGCCGATGCCGCAGGTAGCCTCTTGGTTTTCTTGCTATCCATAAAGCATGGCGTTGGTGGTTACACGAAACTGGATATCTCGGCGTTGATTATCGCAACCGGAGGAGTAGCTATGGCTGTGGGCTTCAAACAGCCTCTTATTTCATTGGCCGGCGTTATTCTAGCCGACATCTCTGGTACGGGATTGACCGTTCGTAAAGCCTTCTTGGACCCAGGCAGCGAAACCACGATTAGCTGGGTGTTGTGCGGTACGGCGGCAATTTTTGGAATTTTGGCAGTCGGATCATTGTCGGTAGCGATCTTGCTATACCCTTGCTACCTGCTGGTTGCCAACTATGCCATACCGGTGGCGCAAGTGTTGGGGCGCTCTCGACATCAGGTAGGCGCCACCAAACCGTTGTGAATCTTAGAACCATTGAGCCTTCCAGGTGCGCTATACTAAAGTAGAAGAAAGCACGAGGGTAATACGGGGATATGGCGGCGCTTAAGTCTAGTGATTATGTGCATTTGCACAACCACACACAGTTTAGTTTGCTCGATGGGCTTACCAAGATCCCCGAGCTAGTTGCCTTTGCCAAAGAAAGTGGCATGGAAGCGGTGGCCATGACTGACCATGGTACGCTTTCCGGCGCCATAGAGTTCTACAAAGAGGCGACCAACAACGGCATTAAGCCTATCATCGGCATAGAAACCTACGTGGCTGCCCGCCGCCATACCGACAAAGACCCGGCCAAAGACAAAAACCGCTATCACCTTATACTGCTAGCTATGAACAACACTGGCTGGAAGAACCTGATGCACTTAAGCACCACCGCCAACCTGCACGGCGTGTACTATTTCCCGCGTATCGATCACGAGCTGCTAGAGAAATATAACGAGGGCATAATAGCCCTGAGCGCCTGCATGGGTGGCGAAGTAGGCGACGCCCTTAAAACTGACGACTACGAGAAGGCGAAACAGGTTGCCACCTGGTACAAAAAGATCTTTGGTGACCGCTACTATCTGGAGGTGCAAGATCACGGTCATCCCGAGAACCCGCTGCACTCGGCCGAGCAGCAACATGTCAATGAGCAAGTACTCAAGCTAGGTAAGGAGCTCGACATCCCAGTGGTGGTGACCTGCGATGCCCACTACCTGCAGCACAAAGATCAAGACGCGCACGAAATTTTGCTGTGTGTGGGCACCGGCGCGTTTTTGAGCGACGAAAAGCGCATGACGCTCAAAAACTATCCCCTACACGTAGAGTCGCCAGATGAGGTAATTGGGCGGTGGGGCAAAGAGCACCCCGAAGCCATAAAAAACACCCGGGCGATTGCCGACCGCTGCAATGTTGAGATTGAACTGGGCAAGATACTGATTCCCCAGTTCCCGGTGCCAGAAGGGCAGACCGAGAAGACCTACCTAGACAAGCTGGTCTTCCGTGGTCTGGCCGAACGTTACGTGGGCAAAGACAGGGAAGCTGCCGACAAAATGAGCATTGACGCAGTCAAAAAGCTATTGCCCGAGGAGGTGCTAGACCGCGCCACCTACGAGCTGGGCGTGATTGACGGCATGGGCTTTAGCGGTTACATGCTCATTGTGGCGGACTTTATAAACTGGGGCAAAGACCAGGGGATTATTTTTGGTCCGGGGCGGGGCAGCGCGGCCGGCTCCATCATAGCCTATGCACTATACATTACCGACCTAGACCCGCTCGCCTACGGTCTACTCTTTGAGCGCTTTCTAAACCCTGATCGTATCTCCATGCCCGACATCGATGTCGATATCCAAGATACGCGGCGTGATGAGGTGATTCAATACTGCGCCGACAAATACGGCCACGACCGGGTGAGCAACATCGTGACCTTTGGCCGGATGGCGGCCCGCGCCGCCGTGCGCGACGTAGCCCGTGTGCTGCAAGTGCCCTATGCCGATGCCGACCGACTGGCCAAGATGATTCCGCAACCCATCCAGGGTCGCCACATACCACTTAAAGTCAGTATCGAGAAAGATGTCGACCTAAAGCGGGAGTACGAAACCAACGAAGTTTCGAAACAGGTTATCGACATGGCCATTGCCCTGGAGGGCACGGTACGCAGCCATGGTGTACACGCTTGCGGCGTGGTGATTGCGCCGTCGCAGCTCGTAAACTATATGCCGCTGGAAATGGCCCAGAAGGGCGTGGTGGCAGTGCAGTTCCCCATGGGGCAAGTGGAGGAACTAGGCCTGCTCAAAATGGACTTTCTGGGTCTTTCCAACCTCACCATTATTAAAAACACCTTGCGCATTATAAAGAAAGTCTATGGTCAAGAAATTGACTTGAGTGCCATTCCACTGGACGATGCAAATACTTTTGCGCTCCTGGGGCGTGGTGATACCACCGGGGTATTTCAGTTTGAATCGGCTGGCATGAAACGCTACCTGCGCGAGCTCAAGCCCAACGAGTTCAATGACGTAATTGCCATGGGTGCGTTGTACCGCCCGGGCCCTCTAAGCGCTGGCCTGACCGACAGCTTTATACATCGTAAGAACGGCCTGGAAGAGGTGTCGTTTGCCCATCCACTCATGCAGTCGTCTCTCGAAAGTACTTATGGCGTGTTGGTGTACCAGGAGCAGGTGATGCAGATTAGCCGTGAAGTCTGTGGCTTTACTGGCGGTGAGGCCGATACTTTGCGTAAAGCCATCGGTAAGAAAAAACTAGATGTTATGCAGAAAATGCAGATTCAGTTTGTGGACGGAGCGGTTAAGAACGGCGTGCCACGGCCGGTGATCGAAAAGTTCTGGAAAGACCTGCTAGGGTTTGCTGACTACTGTTTCAACAAAAGTCACTCAGCCTGCTACGGGCTCATTAGCTACCAGACCGCCTACCTAAAGGCGCACTACCCGGCAGCTTTTATGGCGGCGCTCATGACCAGCGACTATGACGACATTGACCGCTTAGCTATAGAGATTGCCGAGTGTAAGCACATGGGCATAACGGTGCTACCGCCGGATGTTAATGAGTCGTTCCATGAATTTGCTGTGGTGCCAGATGCCAGTGCGCCAGATAACCGCAAGGCGGCTGTTCGTTTTGGTATGGACGCCATAAAGAACGTAGGTTCCGGGGCGGTAGATGAGATTATTCGAGCGCGCGAGGAAAACGGCAAGTTTGAGACACTAGAAGATTTTGTGTCGCAGGTAAATATAAGAGTAGTAAACCGCAAAGCGTTCGAAAGTCTTATAAAAGCCGGCGCGTTTGACCGTTTTGGTGACCGTGGTACGCTGCTGCACAACCTAGACACCGTCATGGCCTACGGGCAGCGTCTGGCTAAAGAGCGGGCTAGCGGCCAGACCGACTTGTTCGGTAACATCATAGACGACGCGGTGAACCACAAGCCGACGCTCAAGCTGGATGCGCCGGCTACCAAACTCACACCCCGCGAGCTGCTAAGCTGGGAGCGCGAGCTGCTGGGCCTGTACCTGAGCCAGCAGCCACTAGAGCTTTTTAGCACGCTCCTAGCCGAACAAACCATGCCCATGACTGGCCTAAAACCCGAACATGACGGCAAAGTAGTCGTGGTAGGTGGTATGGTAGTCGATGCGCGCGAGATTACCACTAAAAATGGCCAAAAGATGGCGTTTGTAAAGCTGGAGGACGAGTCGGGCGAGCTGGAGGTCATATTGTTCCCCAGTACCTATCAGCAAACGCTGGGCATATGGGAACGTGACCACATAGTAATTGTCCGTGGCAAGGTGAGTGCTAAGGACCGCGACGGCAATATGGGTGAAGAAGTAAAAGTGCTGGCCGATGAGGCGCGCGAGGTTACTCACGAGCAGGCTGCGGCCTACCAGCCAACCGGCCGAAAACAGCGTGAACTGAAAACGCCTGGCAGTCATAAGAATAGCGGCGTGCTCAAAACCGCTGTAGCAGCTGCTAAAGCTGAGCGAGCCGAACGTGTGCAGACGGCATCTAAACCGACCCGGGTGTATATACGCCTACTGAAGAGCGACGATCACGACATATTGTCCCGGCTAAAACTGGCCATAGACGAACAGCGTGGTGACAGCGAGGTAGTGCTAGTGCTGGGCCCGCATAAGCAAGCGGTAAAGCTTCCCACTCGCATGTCTAGCGAGCCGGCCGCTCTGGAGCGCCTGCAGTCGCTAGTAGGTGCTGCTAACGTAGTGCTGCAGTAATCCCTACCCTAGGTAGGTGCTGGACGAGCGGCGGTATGCTTCCCGTTCGTATTTGTTGTCCTTGCCCGAGTGCTTTAGCGCCTCGATGAAATATAAGATTGGGTATATAAACGGTGCCCGGTTTGTTTGTTCGATGTGAATAAGCTCATGCTCAAAGTCATTGGGTAATACCGCCGGCCCTAGCACAACACAGTGTCCCAAGGTAGTTGCGCGAACACCTCGGTAATATCGCAACCAGCGAATGTACCAAAAGCTTTTACCTACCAGAACAATCGTGAGTGGGCGCGTATGCAAACGTATTTGCCTAGGTAGCGACAGCAGCCCCAGACACATTCCTAATACGGTCCATGGCAAGTTCAGCAGGACGCTGATGACCATATTCTTAAGCCGGTTTGGCTTCCAGGGCTGCCAGGCGATGCTTGTGATCTTGTAACTGAGTGCCAACGGCGTCGTTGCTGGTGTCGATGGCGTCCGCTACAAAAGCCTGCAAATCGTCGATTTTTTGTGTAAGCTTGGCGTCAACAGCGTCGATTCTCTGTGCCAACTTGGCGTCAACACTATCAATCTTTGCATCGAGAGCACCAACCTTCTGCTCAAGCTGCTGAGTCTGCTGCGAAATAGTTACGGCAATGAACTGCTTTAGGTCGGTAATGGTATCGTCATTCATGCATGATATTGTAGCGCGCCGTGACCATATCAGCCAATCGTAGAAACGGCTACAAAATAGTGCCCGCAATGGGGGAAAGTAGCAGGGCTAGTACGGCGGCGGCAATTAGGAAGACGTCGAAGAACGGATGAGCCAGGAAAAGTTGCTCGCCGCGGACTAACACCTTGTGCCAAGCGTACGCGTGACGCACGAAGAACAGGGTGAGGGCGCCACCGCAAATGGCAGCCAAGACTACTGGCAGCCAAGTAGCGGTAGAGATCAGCGATACGCGGCTGACGGCCACGGTTTGGGTGCCGAGTACTACCGGTGTGGAGGTGGTGGAGTTAGTGCTGGCATTTATCATGCCCAGGGGCTCGCCGTACATAGCTACCACAATGGTCTGCGGACCTGTGCCCTGATAGTTTGGCGCATTGGCGGTAGCGAAGCCCACGTCTTGATAGACAGCGTCTAGAATGTTGGCGCGGTGTTCGGGGCTGTGCATCCAGGCGGTCATAACCTGACTGCTGCTGCCGAAGCCATAGGCTAGGTTCTCACCGGCGGCTTCATACTTGTAGCCACTGGCATCTATGAAACTCCACGGCTGTGTACCATCAGGTGTTACATGGCTCCAGTAACCACGGGCAGCCATGTCGTTGGCTTTGGCCTGGGCCGCCGCCGTTAGCTCAGAGCTCAGCTGCAGAGCCGGTTCGTGCTTGCTGTTGCGCTGGTCGTTGGTTTCCGCTAATAATACCTGCGCGCTAATGCCCGTGGAGTAGCCCAGCACGCTGTGGTGTACGGTAGTCAGCCAGTTGTTTACAATTACGCCTAAGCTCAACACCGCAAACACCGGCAGATATGGCCAGTACGCCTTTACATAATGCTGACTCTGACGGTGGTGTCCAGCGCTGCGTTTGTGGTGGTTGTGCGGCACTCGGGCCGACTTGGGTTTAGTGAGTGTCATGTTTGGTCTATGCTTACGCTAACCTAATCATATCATATTCGTCATGTCTTCCAGCCGAAGTGTCCGCGGAACCCTGAACTTATTTCAGGGTCTGTTTCAGTCACCATTGTGGTAATCCCAGCGGCATATTAAAATACGCGGCGCGCATTTACCGAGCTGTTCAGGATGCCGCCCTAAAACGGCAGTGATACAACGCCATGGCGGCTGCTTGCACGACATTAAATGACTCTTTCTTGCCGAGCATAGGAATCTCGACGGACATATCGCAGTGTTTGAGAAGCTCGGTGTCTATACCCTCTACCTCCCGTCCGAGCAGAAGAGCTATGTTCGTGGGTGGGTTGAATTGTGGCAGCAAGATGCTTGTTTCGGTCTGTTCCAGCGCAACCACTGTGTAACCATCGGAGCGGAGCGCGGCCATACAGGCACTTACGTCTTCCAAGTGTGTCCAGGGCATCATTGTCTCGGTTCCCAGGGCTGTCTTATGAATCTGGCGAGTCAATTTCTGTGCTATATAGGGCAAGCGCGGGTCACCGCCGGGTAGAGCCGGGTACGGCGTGTAGCCAGTAAGATATACGTGGGCCACGCCTAGGCCCTCACAAGTGCGCAGCAATGAGCCTACATTGTGAGTGCTGCGTAAGTCGTGTGCGATTACGACGATTGATCTTCTGGCCATGGCCACCAGTGTAGCAACTTACGGTGGCGAAACGTAGCGCTTGTGCTTTACAATAGTGTCATGCCCCAAGACGCTCGTCACACCGAAGAGCAGGCCACTGAGCGCCGTGCTCAAATTTTGCAAGTGCCCTATTTGGACACGTCGGCACTCACCAGTAGGCCGATTTTTAAAGACGTACTTACTATTGATGAGCTACAGCGTCTGCGCATGGTGCCAATCCAGGTGGATCAAAGCAACATTTTGTTTGGGGTTACCACCACCACATCGCAGCAAACCATGGATGCAGTGCGACAAAGGTTCACCGACCAGCGGATTGGCTTTAACCTCATATCCGACACGGGCTTTCGTGAATATATGCTGCTGTATGACCCTCCAAAACAGGTAGTGTACCAAGATATTGCTGTCAACACTGCCGGTACGGTTGGCCTGGTAGCTCAGGTGTCAGCTACGCTCAAACAGGTACGTGCCGGTGATATGCTAGCGTACTTGGTAGCTCAAGCACATCGGTTGAATGCCAGCGATATCCATTTGGAGGCGCAAGCTACGGATGCGCGCATACGTTTTCGCATAGACGGCGTGTTGCATCCCATTGCCCTTCTCGACGCAGCTACCTACCGACTGCTCATTGCTGCTATAGCTAGCGCCGGCAACGTATCGACATCGGCCGACGAAGCTCAGCAGGGGCACATTAGCCAGCGTATAACCATGGCTAATGGTACACCGGTAGAAATCAACTTGCGTCTAGAAACAGTCCCGACCATAAATGGCATGGATGTAGTGATGCGTCTGTTCAATATGGATCAAAGCCGGTACAACCTGGACCGTCTGGGTCTTACCACCGAGCAGCGTGCGGTGCTGGATGACATTGTGGCTAAGCCCAGCGGCCTGGTGATGGTTGTGGGTCCCACTGGCTCGGGCAAAACCACCACTTTGTACTCCATTTTGAACTCGCTCAATAGCGACGAGCGCAAAATTATTACCATTGAAGATCCGGTAGAATACCAATTCGCCGGCATTACTCAAATATCGGTGCGTAGCCAAGAGGGTGGGGACGACAAAAGCTTTGCTGACAAACTCCGCGCCACGCTCCGCCTCGACCCCGATATTGTTATGGTGGGAGAAATCCGCGATAACGACACCGCGAAGACTGCCCTGCAGGCCAGTCTAACGGGCCATCTGGTACTGAGTACGTATCACGCCGGTTCCGCGGCCGAAGCGCTTACGCGGCTCATGGACATTATTGGCCAGAATCCCCTGTTTGTGTCGGCCATTCGACTGGTGATGGCACAGCGGCTTGTTCGTCGGCTAGATGACGCCACCAAGCAAGCCTACCAGCCCAGCGAAGCTGAGCTGACCCGCATCCGCCAGGTGGTAGAGACGCTGCCAGAAGGCGTGGAGCGGCCAAACCTAGAAGGTCTGCAGCTGTTTAAGCCGGGTTCCTCCCCCGAAAACCCTTATGGCTTCCAGGGCCAAATTGCCATTCGTGAACAGTTTCGTATGACCGGCGAGATTCGCAAGCTGCTGGAACAGCAGGCCACGGTACTCTCCAGCCAGGCCATTGAAGCGGCGGCCATAGCTAGCGGCATGCGCACTATGCTGCAAGACGGCATTTTGCGTGTCTGTGCTGGTGAAACCACCATGGAAGAAGTCTTCCGCGTAGTCGGGTAATCCTAGCATTTGTAATTTGCGCTAAAACAGTCCATAATAGCGGCCTACAATATGGCTGCTTACACTAAACGCGCTCAACCTGCTCCGTTGGCTGAGGATTTAGCCTGGCAGTACAACGCGGCCTGCCGCGGTCAGGACACCGAAGGGTTCTTCATACCGGATGGAACACGACGTGCTGGCAGAACTCGCATAGAGAAAGCCGCCCAAGCGGTGTGCCTTGCCTGTGGCGTACGGTTTGACTGTTTACTATATGCATTAGGAAACGGAGATCGATACGGGGTATGGGGCGGCTTTACAGAAGACGATCGGACTGTGGTGCTCTGAAGGGTTGGGCGGCATCCCGCTAAATTAGGCATTGCACTGAAGGCGCTGGTAGATGAAGCCAGGGAAAACGCCCAAAAAGAAGCGGAGAGGCTGGGCCTGGTAGTTTCCCCCGCGAGCGGTGCACAGGAGAGGGGTGTGGCAGAGTCCACTACAGATGCCGCAGCACCCCTAGTCGCTGCGACTGGTGAAACGGTCCCCGCGCTGTCACAAGGGTGTGAGGAAACGCTAACAGCCTACACGGTAGCTGCTTAAACTGTACCGTTTCGTTGCTTAGCAACAATTTCTATGATCTCGTAATCTTCCTTACAGGCGGTGGCGGTGGGTCTGGCTACAATGACGCACATGGATAGAGCACCTAGCAACGAAGTTTTACCAGTATGCATGGGAGGGGTGCCGCGACAGCGGGTGCCAGAGACTGGACGCAGCATAGGTTGCGCAGATGGTCTTATTCGGCCGCTGGGGGGAATTGCCGCCCTGGGAGCGGAGCCGTCGGGTCCCGATGGCGGCCCTCCAGAAACCATTTTGCCGTCTCCGCCGGCAATACCTCACCCAAGACGGCCGGAACGTGTACCCGAGGACATCGGTGTCGATCTCGGTCCCTGAGCTATTGCCAATCTGTAGCAAATAGCGTACAATTGGCTCTTGACTATGGAGTATATAAAAGAACTCAACCAAACCTTTAAAAAAGGTGCCGTCGTAGACGTGCGCTCTGGTGATACTGTAAAGGTGCACCAGAAAATTCGCGAAGGTAACAAAGAGCGTGTGCAGATCTTTCAGGGTCTGGTTATCCGCTGTGACCGCAAGGGGAGCCACACCAGCCGTATCACCGTGCGTCGTATAGCCAGTGGCGTAGGCGTAGAAAAGAGCTTTTTGCTGCACAGTCCATTGGTGCTCAAGGTGGAAGTTACCAAGCGCAGCAAGGTTCGCCGCAACTACCTCAGCTACATGCGCAAACTCACCGGCAAGAGCGCCCGCCTGCAGGGTCTGGACTTTGACCGCCAGGCCGTAAATGACGTCCGTGACCTGGAGGCCGAAAAAGCCGAAGCAGAGGCTAAAGCTGCTGCCGCCGCCGAGGCCGAAGCCAAGGCTGCCGAAAAAGCCGCCGAAGAAGCTGCGCTTGAGGCCAAGCAAGCCGCCGTTGAAGCAGCTCACGAAGCCAACCAGTAGCCCCTCAGTAAGTTATGCAACTGTAAAACTCCGGACCCGAAGTCCGGAGTTTTCTTTTGGTACAATAACGTCCATGGTGATCGTTGGAATAGACGAAGTTGGCAGGGGCTGCTGGGCTGGCCCGTTGGTAGCGGGCGCCGTCATCTTGCCGTCAGACCTCAATCTAAAGGACTGTCCTTTAGAACTGCGCGATAGTAAGAAGCTTTCGAGGAAACAGCGGCAAGCGGCTGCCAAATGGATCCACGCAAATGCCCTGACTGTGGGCTTAGGCTGGGTCTGGCCGGCCGAGATTGATGCTCTGGGGGTTAGCTGGGCAGTGGGGGCTGCTATGAAGCGGGCTCTGGCCGGCCTGTCGGCTGACTATGGCGAGATTATCATCGATGGTAATATAAACTACTGTGCTGACGACCCTAGGGCGAGGGCTGTCGTGAAAGCCGACGACAGCGTGCTCTGTGTGAGCGCAGCCAGCATTGTGGCCAAGGTGGCACGCGATACCTACATGGCTGAGCTGGGCAAAAAATACGTGGGCTATGGATTTGAGAAACATGTCGGCTATGGCACGGCGGAGCACATTGCCGCCCTGCAGCAATTAGGCGTGTCCGACCTGCACCGCCGTAGCTACAAGCCCATTCAGAGATTACTCTAAGTACGGCGCCTGTGCAGGCTGAGTCTGTCCTATAAGTAGGAGTCTCTGGAGAGTTCTAGAAAAGATGTGCCATGAGGTCTATAGTACTCATGGCGAGCAGTGCTGTAATGCCTAAGCGATCCGAAACTTAGCAATCTGTGACTAAATGTGAGGTGAAGAAACCATGTCAAACAAAATATTAACCGGCGTTATTGTGCTGCTTGTTGTTGCCTGTGGGGCGGTATTTGTGCTCAGCCAGCACACACCATCGTCGCCTTCCGTGAATACATCTGCCAGCCTCTCTAGCCTAAACACTGGCCCTGCACCGTGGCCTGCAGAATCGGCGCATTTACAAAACAGGCTCAAGGCAATCAACATTCCGCTGCTTGGTGAAGAGGGCACCGCGACACATACCCATACGCACCTCGACGTCTACATTCATGGCCAAAAAACGGCAGTACCCGCGGAAATTGGCATACTCTCGAATGGCATTTCGCCTGTCCACACGCATGACGCATCCGGTGTAATTCATGTTGAGTCGCCCGATGCAAATGCTAGTTACACTCTCGGTCAATTCTTCAACATATGGGGTGTTAGGTTTACTGGTAGCAGTATAGGCGGTTACATGGCGGATGGCACTAATATGCTTGACGTGTATGACAACGGCGTTCCTGTGCAGGACCCTACCCGGCTACGACTTGCTGCTCACCACGAGATTGTCATTACCTTTGGCACCGCCCAAGAGCAGCCCCAGATTCCGGCCGGCTACAGTTTCCCGGAGGGACTCTAAGCTCGGTAGCGACTCGCGTGCATAATCTCGACCTCGTTCGGGCGAGCGGTTACAATTGCTGTCATGACCAATTATGCGCATGGCCACGAAGCTGAAAAATATGCCGCGGAGTATCTGAAGCAACAAGGCTACAAGATTTTGGAGCTTAACTGGCGGCGACCACAAGCCGAAATTGATATTGTGGCTTGTCAAAAACACGAGCCCATAACGTTTATAGAAGTAAAATATCGTGAGTCGGCCGGGCAAGGCGGCGGGCTCGATTACATTACCCCACGCAAATTAGATCAAATGCGCTTTGCAGCTGAGCTTTGGGTGAATGAGCATCGCTACGACGGCGAGTACGTGCTGGCAGCAATCGAGGTCGCCGGTTTGGATTACAAGATTGCAGAATTCATCGAAAGCCTGACCTAGCCTCTGTATAGCCATATGCTTTAAGCGGTAGACCTGCGTTCACCGACCCTTGGTCTGAAGACCGGAAAAGTAGCAAGCCCACTTGTGGGCGCGGCGTAGAAAAACCCTTTAGGGTTTGTCTGATAACTATAGGAGACGCAGCTGGAAACATAGTTTCCAGCGAGTGAGTTAACTCAGGGGACCTTGAAGAACCTCTGCACCGAGGCCAAGTCGCGCTCAAGCCAGGTTACCCGGGTCTCGATTTCTTCCATACCAAGCTGGATGTTTCTTTTTAACAACAACTGGTCTTGTTTGCTTTCGAACAGGTCGCGAAATTTCTGCTGGTACTCGCGGGTATTCACACAACTAGCGGCATAACGCGGCAAATAGTCGTACGACTTATCGTTTTTAAAGGTGGTTTCTAGCCAGACCCAGTTTGTGACCATCCAGTCCCAGGCGGTGGCGCGGGTGTAGCGGTTGCGCAACAAGTACACCAACCAACGGTCGACGTCTTGAGGCTTCACCGCCTGAGCGTCTTTGAGGCGGGCGAGCAGTTCTTCGGCTCGTTTGGGGTCGCGGGTGGCGGTTAATGCATCACAGGCATCGCCTTTTAGGTCGCTGTTGTTGGTGGTATCGTGGAGCTTGATTAGGTAGTCGAAGGCGGCGTTATCGCCAACCTTTACTGGCACCGTAAAGACCAGCGGCCGAAGCTCGGCTGGAGCAACCGAAGGGTCCTTTTGGTATGCACCAAACAGCTCCTTGGCTTTGGCCACGGTAGCCGGATTCTCGGCGTAGGCGCTTAGAGATAGCACCAGAGCACGGAGTTTAGTGTCGGCCGCGGACTCGCTGTTGGACGGAGCCCAACCTAGCCGAGCAACCTGCGTAGTGACCAGCGTGTCTACAAATGGCTTAATCTTGCTTTCAAGTGAGGCGTCGAGGTCTATAAAGCGGCGTGCCTCGCCTGTTACGAGTGCCATAATGTCCCACACCGGCTCGCTGGTTTCGGCACGGTATGCGTCCAGCATGGCCAAGACGTTGCCATAGGGCTCATAGCCGGCCTTGGCCAACATACTGCCACCATTGAGCAGCATGAGTCGGTCGGGCTCGCTTAAGCGCCGACTGCGCACCATGTCCACAACAGCTTGTTTTTGCGCATCGGTAACGTAGCGAACCAAGTAATGACCGCGCGCTTCCTCATCGATCAGCATAGTCTCGGAGCCATTCAGCTTGAGCTGCTGCTGTTTACTGCTAAAGGCTTTGGGCTGGTCGCTGGCGTTTGTAAAGAGAGGTACGGGCCAAAGTCGCTCGGGGTCGGCCTTTTTGGGGTCATCGAGGAATTGTTCTTGTTGCAGCGTGACGTCGTTTTTTTCCTGGGTAATACTGACCAGCGGGAAGCCGCTGCGCGTCAGCCAAGGTTCCATAAAAGCGCCTATGTCTAGGTTGCTGACTTGGCTGAGGCTCGCCCACAAGTCGGAGCCCTCTGTATTTGTATAGGCATGGGTCTCAAAGTAGCGTTTTAGGCCGGCACGAAAAGCATCTTCACCTATATAGCTTTTGAGCATGTATAGCAGCCGCCCACCCTTGGCATAGACAATACTAGGGTCGAACAGCGAGCTAATTTCATCGGGGTGGTTTACCCCGGTTCGTACTGCCTGCACGCCAGCAACAGCGTCGCGGCGCAAGGCGCTCAGGCCTTCAGCGGCTATAAAGCTGTTCCATATGTGCCAATCTGGGAAGAGGGCATCAATAGCCTGGTACTCCATCATATTGGCGAAGCTCTCGTTTAGCCACAAATCATCCCACCAGCGCATAGTTACCAGGTTGCCAAACCACTGGTGACTGGTCTCGTGGGCAATCACTAAGGCAATCTGCTCAAAAGTGCTCTGGGCGGTTTGTCCAGGGTAGGCCAGCAGTACGCGCTCGCGGTAGGTTATAAGTCCCCAGTTCTCCATGGCACCGCTACTAAAGTCTGGCAATGCTACATGGTCCAGTTTAGTAAGGGGGTATGGCATGCCAAAGTAATCCTCAAAGAACTCCACAGAACGCTTCGCAACGTCCAAAGCAAAGTCCAGTGAGTCGGCCGGCTGCGCCGTGCTGGCCCAAATAGACACGCTAGTACCCTGGGCCGTCTCTATGCTTTTACTGTGCATGTCGCCAATCACAAAGGCGAGCAGGTAGCTGCTCATTTTGGGCGTGGGCTCAAAGGCGGTAACAAGCTTGCCGTCTTGTTCGGTCTGGGATGCTACGGGGGTGTTGCCCAGAGCTGTTAGGCTAGGCCGGGTGACTAGGGTCAGACTAAACACCGCCTTGGCTTCCGGCTCATCTATGCACGGAAATGCTTCGCGGGCGTGGTGGCTTTCAAATTGGGTGGCAATAAGCTTCTTGTCGGTCTTGTCCTGTTTGAAGTAGCAGGGGTATATCCCGGTCATGCCATCAGTAAGCGCTGCTTCAAAAGCTAGCTCTAACGTGTATTCGCCCGGGTAAACCATCTGTTCGGTATGCAGGCGCACTTCGTTAAAACTGTCGTGATTGTTTATACGCTTGACGGTGAGGATTTGGTCACCCTTGCGGTCATGTTTAGTAATTTGAGCGTGGGTGATCTTGAGGCCATTTTGGTGGAGGGTAATACGCTGAGCGGGACGCCCAACCTTCTTGCCCTGAATGGTAACGGCGCCCGAAAAACGCATGGCGTCCTCGTCGATGTTAAACGTAATATCGTATTGTTTCGGTTGAAATTGCGTAAATAAACGCGCGACAGTTTTTCCCATATACCATCTAGCATAGCATGTGAGATCTCTCTGTTCATCTCTGAGATGTGGTCTCAATGAAAATTGTTAGATTGCGGCACAAATGATGCATAATGCCCATCTGACCGTGGATTGACAACGTCGGCCCCACTTGCTATACTTAGACTCAGTTAGGTCGGCCATGCAGGTCGACTTTTTTCGTGAAGAGACCCTTACAATTTGGAAAGGTAAACAAGAAAGGAAACAATTTTAATGGACATGGACTTTAAACAATTAGCGGTCGCCATTCAGGCCATTGCCGAGGAAAAAAACCTGCCAGAAGCAACAGTAAAAGAAGTGGTGGAGCAGGCGCTGGCCGCTGCGTACCGCCGTGACTACGGCGAGCGCGAGCAAGAAGTGCGCGTGGAGATGAACCTAGCTACGGGCCAAGTAGATGCCTATGTAAGCAAGGAAGTAGTCGAGACTATAGAGGACGAGAACTACGAAATGACCGTCGCCGAAGCCCAGAAGCTCAAAAAAGATGCCAAGGTAGGTGATTTTGTGGAGATCCACGAGGAAGTGCACAGTTTTGGCCGGGTGGCTGCCCAGACTGCCAAACAGGTTATATTGCAGCGCCTGCGTGAAGCCGAGCGCGAAATTGTGTTGGCCGAGTTTGAAGACAAAATTGGCACGGTTATAACCGCCATGGTGTCCCGCGTGGAAGGCATGATTGTGCGTTTGGAGCTGGGCAAGGCCCAGGGCATTATGCCCCGCAGCGAGCAGATTCAGGGTGAGCGGTACTACCCTGGGCAGCGCCTAAAGGTATTTCTAAAAGATGTTGAGCGCGGTCCACGTGGCCCGCAGCTAGTAGTTTCCAGGGGCAACCGTGAATTCCTGGAGTGGCTGTTCCGCGCCGAGGTGCCCGAAATGGAGAGCGGCGCTGTCGAGATTAAGAACATTGCCCGCGAAGCTGGTGTGCGTTCTAAAGTGGCTGTAGCGAGCACGGTACCTGGCGTGGACCCGGTCGGCACCTTTGTAGGTGGCCACGGTACGCGTGTAAACGCCGTCATGAACGAGATTGGCGAGCAAGAGAAAATCGACATAATTGTCTGGAAAGAAGACACCGCCGACTACATTGCCGAAGCGCTGAGCCCCACTAAGGTTACCAAAGTGCAACTCGACGAAGCCAACAAGCGGGCCAAGGTAATTGTGCCTGAAGACCAGTTAAGCATTGCCATTGGCCGCGGCGGCCAGAACGTGCGGCTGGCGAGCAAGCTAGTCGACCGCGAACTGGACATTGAGGCCGAAAAGTCCGCTGTCCCCGAAGCGACCGGTGAGGTAGAGACTATGGAGCTGCCCAAACAACCCAAACTCAAGAAAAAAGAGCAGCTGGAATCGTCTCTACTCGAGGCCATCGAAGAACACGGTGAGTAGCCTGTAAAAGCTATGGCGCTCGAAAATTTAGTCCTGAGCCTTTGGCCGCAGACGATTGCAATGATCGATGATACGGCCGAGCGTGTCTATACGGCTTGATCGGCAATCGCTCGATTGGCCGTACACGGCTTTCGTGTGTCGCAAGAGCTGAGCCAAGACCACTTTCCAACGCTGGCAGAAGTTGTCGCTCGATATGATGACGGTGAACCGTTAGGACCCAACCTTGGTTCACTGCCGGTGGTTTCACTTGGATTGCAGCCTGGGACAAGGCAATGGTTAGATAATGCGAAAAGGGATGGGCTAATTCGTACGCCCACTGGCGGACTGAGGCTAGTGCTGGGTTGGGCAATGCCTACCCTCGCAGCTATGAATGTTACGCAGTTAGGTAACCTGGCGCAAGAGCTCCGTATATATGGTGCCGACGAGATCGGTCAAGGTGCTCGCATGGCCGGTGATAGTGATGATTAGCACTCTTGACTGCCGAGTGCTAATGGCGGTATGATGGTAGTAGCTTACCAAAGCTCGCACGTCATCTTCTGCGCCCATTACCGAACCACTCCAGTTGAAACAAGTTCAGGACGACGTGTCATGACAAAAAGGAGGAGATAGCACTATGCAACCCAACAATACCCCCGACTATCAAGAATTTTCCAATTTTTTAACCGACAACGCCCGTCAAAGTTTAGCTCACGCTGGCACGATTGCCCGTAGCCTAGGCAATGCCTATGTGGGCACCGAGCATCTGTTACTTGGCCTACTCGCGCAGGACTCATCCATGGGTGCCAAAATACTTGAAGGTGCTGGCGTAACTCTAGACAAAGCGCGCATAGCCCTAAACCTTACACCGCGCACACTCGTTATAAACATGGGAGCCAAGGGGTACAGCGAAACTGCCAAACTGACACTCAAAATGGCCTACGATGTGGCGCAAGATTATAACCAAGACTTCTGTGGCACCGAACACATTCTATACAGCATTTTGAGCCAAAAAAATGCTCGTGCGACCATTTTGCTCCGTGACATGAATATTGATGTCGACCGTCTGATGAACGAGCTCGAGAACTTCTTGAGTCGCCAACAATATGATGGCAGTGAAGGTAGCGAGACGGGCACCCGCCGAAGTAGTAACCGTAAAGGTGTCAAGAAGACCACACTAGACAATTTTGGTACCGATCTCACCCAGCAAGCTCGTGCCGGCAAACTAGACCCTGTGGTGGGACGCGAGAACCAAATTAAGCGCATGGTTACCATATTGAACCGGCGCACCAAAAACAACCCGGTACTTATAGGTGAGCCGGGTGTTGGCAAGACTGCAATTGTAGAGGGTCTGGCGCAACGTATTGTGGCCGAAGACGTACCGGACAGTCTACTCGACAAGCGGATTGTTATGCTCGACCTGGCCGGTATGATTGCCGGCACCAAGTACCGCGGCGAATTTGAAGAGCGACTGAAAAAAGTCATGCAAGAGCTCGAGGATGACAAAAGGACCATAGTATTTATAGATGAGCTGCATCTAATAGTCGGCGCTGGTGCCGCCGAAGGCGCTATGGACGCCGGCAACATATTGAAGCCAGCCCTGGCCCGTGGCAAGATTCAAGTGATTGGCGCGACCACGACCGCTGAATACACCAAGCACATCGAAAAGGACGCCGCTCTGGAACGCCGTTTCCAGCCCATTCAGGTACCAGAAACCACACTGCCGGAAACATTAGCGATCCTGAAGGGGCTAAGGAAGCACTACGAAGCCTTTCATGGCGTGACTATTAGCGATGAGGTGTTGGAAGACACGGTTAACCTGGCTAAGCGCTACATAAACGACCGGTTCATGCCCGATAAGGCCATTGACCTGCTGGACGAAACGAGTGCTCACCTGCGCGTGCTCAAGGGCAAGACCAGCCCCGAGGTTCGCAAATTGCAGAAAGAGCTCAAACTGGTAAATGCCCGTATAGACGAAGCCGTCGACAACGAAGACTATGAACGAGCGGCGCGCAGCAAAACCCGCGCCTCCCAGATTAATAAAGAGCTGGAGCAACTGCTTAAAGACAGCAAACAGGCCAAACGACTGAACGTAACCAGCGACGATGTGGCCGAAGTAGTGGCGCGCATTACTGGTGTACCCGTGAAAAAAGTGATTAAGAGCGAAGCAAAGTACCTACTGGCGCTCGAAAAGAACATCGGCAAGCACGTGATTGGTCAAGAGGAGGCGGTGGAAGTGGTGGCACGGGCTATCCGCCGCAACCGTAGTGGCATAGGTGCCACAAACCGGCCGATTGGCTCATTCATCTTCTTAGGTCCGACCGGTGTCGGCAAAACTGAGCTGGCCCGCGTGCTGGCCCGTGAATTCTTTGGTAGCGAGAATTCGTTAGTAAAGATTGATATGTCCGAGTTTGGCGAGCACCACAATGTGAGCCGTCTGGTCGGTGCTCCGGCCGGGTACGTGGGCTACGACGACGGCGGACAGCTGACTGACAAGATTCGCCGTCAGCCGTATAGTCTCGTGCTGTTTGACGAGATAGAAAAAGCCCACCCCGACGTCTTTAATATGCTGCTACAGATTCTGGAAGATGGCTACCTAACCGACGCTAAAGGTCGTCGCATAGACTTTACCAACACCATCGTCATCATGACTTCAAACATTGGTGCCGAGCGCTTGCAAAAGGAAGCCAATTTCGGCTTCCACGCTGACCGGCCCAAGGACCTCGATGACCTAGACGCTATGCACGATGCCAACAAAGACAATGTGATGGACCGGCTGAAGAAAGAAATGCGTCCGGAACTACTCAACCGTATTGATAAGATTGTGGTCTTCCGTGGTCTGACACGTAAAGACATCTACCGCATCATTGATCTTCAGATTGATGAGCTAAAGACTCGGCTGCAAAAGCAAGGTCTGAGCGTTGCGCTGAACAAAGCCGCCAAGGACTACCTGCTAGAGCATGGTTACGATGCCAAAAATGGCGTACGGCCGCTTCGCCGACTCATCCAAGACACCATTGAAGACCAAATGGCTGTGGAGCTGCTGGACCAGCACTACCAAAAGGGCGATATAGTGCATGTAGGCACCAAAGATGACGCTCTTACATACACTACCGTTGCCGAATAATACTGCCACTAACACCTTGCTCACTCTGCTACACTGTAGCTAGATGAAGAAGTGGTTGCAGGTAACGCTACTTGTGCTGCTGTTGGCGTTGGCTGGCAGCTTACTGTTGGAACGTCAGGCCATGGTAGATTGGTGGCACTTGCGTGGCTATAGCCCCCCAGCAGTGGTGGCGCAGCTAGCTCATGGTGACACCATGACGGCGAAGGCAGAGCACTTGTTCTATGTAAATCGCCCACGTGTTACCAATGGTAAAACGTTTACTAGTGCCTGTCCTGCTGGCGGCGAGAAAACGGTGGTACTTGGTTGTTACATTGGCAATGACAACGGCATTTACGTTTATGCGGTGAATGATTCACGGTTGAATGGTGTAGAGCAGGTAACGGCCGCGCACGAAATGTTGCATGCCGCCTATCGTCGTCTCTCCGGCACTGAGCGCAAGCGAGTCGATGCCCTGTTGCTCGACTACTATTACCATGGTCTAGTCGATCAACGCATAAAAGACACCATAACCGCCTATAGGCAGTCGGAGCCCAATGATGTGGTGAACGAAATGCATTCAATATTTGGTACAGAGATTGCCAACCTGCCGGCGCCACTCGAGGCGTATTACCGCCAGTATTTTATCGATCGCAGCAGGCTAGCTGTTTATACTGCTAGCTATCAGGGCGAGTTTACTAGTCGACAGGCCCAAGTAGCCGCCTATGATACACAACTAAAGAGCCTGAACGGGCAGATCAGCGCTAATGAGGGCGAGCTTACCCAGCGCAAGGCCGCCCTAGATACTCAGAATACGCAGCTCCAAAGCCTTCGAAAAAGTGGCCAAGCGGCTGCTTACAACCAGGCGGTAGCTAGCTATAACCAGTCGGTCAGTGCGTATAATAGCTTGCTGCAACAAACCAAGGACCTTATAAGCCAATATAATAGTATTGTAGACAAGCGTAATAGCATAGTACTGGAAGAGCAACAGCTAACCCAAGAGCTCTCGGCAGCTCCTTTGGAGGGACAATAATCGATGGGCGCAGTCAGTAGGTACCTTGAGAGCCTATGGAGCGGGGCAGTATTGCTAGCGCTAGCAGAAACCACTACTGTGGGTTTAGCGTTAGGGGCCGGACCTGTCTTAGGAAGGGTTGAACCTGGAGGTATGTATGGCTAGACAAACAACAAAGTTTGTGTGCAATAACTGTGGGGCGCAGTATAGCTCGTGGCAAGGCAGATGTGCGCAATGTGGCGAGTGGAACACCATTACCGAGGAAGTCCAGATTGCGGCCGTGGCTGGCACGGGCCTCAACAAAAAGGCCGGTGCTGGTATGGTCCTAAAACCTCAGGCGGTTGCCAAATCGGCCACTCAGGACGATAAGCGAATGCAAACCGGCATTGCCGATGTGGACATGGTGCTCGGCGGGGGTATTGTGGCGGGTAGCGTCAACCTAATTGCCGGGCAGCCGGGAATTGGCAAGAGCACGCTGCTTTTACAGCTGGCCAGTCTAGTGGCGCAGAATCACACCGTGCTATACGTGAGCGGCGAAGAATCGGAACATCAAGTGGGCATGCGCGCCAAGCGCTTGGGAATTGCCGGGTCCGAACGTCTACAACTAGCCACAAGCAACATAGCTGAAGATGTGGCCGCCACTGTCGCGGGCGGTAAGTACGATTTCGTGGTGGTTGACTCCATACAGACCATGACAGTGCAGGCCGTAGCTTCGGCACCGGGCAGCGTGTCGCAAATAACGAACAGTACCGCGGTGCTGGTCGCGGCCGCTAAAGCCAGCAACACGGCCATGTTTGTGGTGGGGCATGTAACCAAGGAAGGCTCAATTGCTGGACCGAAGGTGCTGGAGCACATTGTAGACGTGGTGTTGCAGCTGGAAGGTGACGCGTACGGTGGCTTCAAGGTACTGCGGGCTACCAAAAACCGCTTCGGCCCAACTTCCGAAGCGGCTATTTTGGAAATGGACGAGCACGGCTTGCACCCAGTGGCCAACCCCAGCCAAGCGCTGCTAGCTGAGCGCCAAATTAGTGACGGCTCGGTGGTACTGGCGACGCTGGAAGGTACTCGGCCGCTGCTAGTCGAGGTACAGGCCCTGGTAAACAAAACTGCCTATGGCTATCCTAAACGCGCCGCCAGTGGCATAGACTTAAACCGCGTCAACTTATTGGTTGCTATGTTAGAACGTCGTACCAAACTGAGCTTGGCCGACCAGGACATATATATCAACATTGTTGGCGGCATACGCCTGCAGGACCCTGCGGCCGACCTGGCCATTTGCATGGCCATAGGTTCAGCGGCCAAGGGCTTACAACTCAAACAAAACGCTGTTGTCTTCGGTGAGGTGGGTTTAAGTGGCGAAGTACGCCATGTGCCATTTATAGACAAGCGCGTAAACGAAGCCAAGAAGCTTGGGTTCGAAGTGGCAATTGGTCCTAAAGACCGTGGTGGCAAGGGCAGCAAGCCGACCTTGCTGCATGCTGTGCCAGATGTGCGCACAGCGCTTAACGAGTTTCTGGAAAAGTAAACAGCTTTTAGTGGCTAAGTTGGAGGGCGCTTAAGGCGAGCTTGTCCTTGCCTTTTCCAGCGCCTTTGCCACTGTTGGTGGGACCGCGGAAGGCACTACCGCCACTAACGATCACAGTCTGTGTATCGGTGCCTTGGTACAAGACGCTGTCGGTCACACTAGCTTCTACCTGTATGCTTCCACTACTCCCAGCGGGAGGAGTGAAAGTGAGCGGATAGTCGCCCGATGTATCTACTTCCTCCGATGTTACAGTCTGGCCGTTAACCACCAAGCTCAGCGTGCCGGGAAACTGGGGATAGGTGGGGTCAGTAAGGGGGTGTATGCCTTGCTCCACATGAACCATAATGGTACAACCGCTTGAAGGGCAGGTAAGGCTGCTGCCGCCGGGCGACACGCCATTTACGGCTGTAATGGTGGCACTGGGCATATGGTCGCTATCGCTACAAGCGTGCACATCATCGGTCGGTTGATTGGCAGTGGAGGTTGTACCGGACGACGTAGAGGGACTGCCGCCATTGTAGATGTCGACGTTCCAGAGCGCTCCGGCAGCGTCTCCCGTTTGCTTTGCCAAATCAGGCGTACAGCTGGTAGCCAGCTTGCCGGATACCTTGTCGATAGCTTGTTGACTACCACTGCTTTTACCAACATACCACGAAGGGAACAGGTCGTTAGCTGGCGGCGTAGCCTCACTCTTGAATGGTACGATTGAATGGTATGCGGGCAACGTCTTGATGTCATTCGGCTGCACCCAGTTGACCGGCTTTGCATTGCCCAAAGAGTCGATAGCGCCTTGCATCCACGCCTTCATGATCGGGTCAGTAACCTTCTCGGGTGTCCCGCCGTAAGGGCTGCGGTTGTAATTACCAATCCACACACCCGCAGTGTATCTGGTGTTCCAGCTCATCATTAGACCATCCAAGTCCTGGTTGGTACCCGTCTTAATGGCGTTTTGCCAGCCTTTATAACGATGGAACTCATAGCTTCTGCTGTCACAGCTGAAGGCAGTGGTGGCGCAAGCATGCCCATAGACACCCAGGTAGGAAGCGCCTGGGTCAGCGGCCATATTATTGACAATATAGGCAGCATCCTGGTTAATGACCTGCTTGGGCTTGGGCTGCGCAGGCAGCGGCAAGCTCTTGCCGGAAGCGTTGGTTACTTTTATGATGAAGGTCGGCGGAATGGCCTGGCCCATCCGGGCGAGTGTGGCGAGGCCGTTTACGTGGTCAACTAGGGTAGTGTAAGCTTCGTTACCAATGCCGGCAGCGGCGCCACATGGAACCTCGTCAGACTTGTCGGCACTGGAGATAACCGTGCCGGGCGTGTAGCACTTGTAGCCATCGGGATTGTCCATCATGGCATTAATGGTTGACATGGTAGTGTTAATGGATAGACGTCGGCAAGAACCGGTCGTGGCGGCTGTACAGACGCTTGTATCCTTAGGGTTGGTGGAAGTAAAAGCTTTGACAGCCGGGATGTTTAGTGAACTGCCGAGCGCGTAACGGAGGGTTACATTGCCGTCATGCATGCTGCGAACATCGTTGAACAGACACGGCGAGGGATTGTTCGGTTGAGCTTCCGGGGTTGCTTTGTTCCCGCAGGGGTAACCCGGCAATGGTCCCAGAGTGTTGGATAGCATGCTACCGGCGCCCACGTTATTATTATCGTTAATTAACGTGGCGTAGGAGTATGGCTTAATGCTCGAGCCGGGCGAAATCGGCGCAGAGCTGGCAAAATTGAGCTGTTGGCTATTAAAATCCATACCCCCCACCAGTGCCACTACTTGGCCTGTGGCATTGTCTTCGGCCGCAAAGGATGCGTCGTCGGCCTTGTCGGCATAGATTTTCTTGGCATTGTCACTCAAAGACTTGTTGGCCAGATTTTGCAAATTAACATCAATCGTGGTGGTGACCTTCCAACCACCGGCCTTTATGAATGAGGCCGGGAAGTCTTTATTTAGCTCTTCTTTGGCGCTCAGTACAGCGTAAGCGTAGCCTGGCTTCATGCCAGCATAGTGGCTGGTAGGCATTTGGTAGACCTGCTTGCCCAATATGTCTATGCCTTTGGCGTCGTTGGCCTGAGCTTGGGTTATGTAGCCCTGCTTAGCCATTTGGTCGAGGATGTACTGCTGTCTGTTTATGAGGCCTTGCTGATCAAACAAGTTGTCAGTCGCCGAGGGGTTGAACTGTGGGCTAGCGTAGGGCGATAAATAGTTCGGATTCTTGGGGATGGCCGCCAGCAGTGCAGCTTGAGCAAGCGAGAGGTGGGCGGCGTCGGTGTGGAACAAGTCCTCGGCGGCCGCCTCGACCCCTTCGTCGAGGCCGCTGTAGGGCGCTAAGTTTAGATAAGCGGTTAAGATGTCGTCCTTGTTATATTCGCGTTCTACTTCAACGGCCAAAATGAGTTCTTTTATTTTATTGCTCACCGTACGGCTGGTGGTCCAGTTTTCGTTCAGCTTTACCAGCTGTTCGGTAATGGTGGAGCCACCTTGTGTGCTACCGCCAGTAGCGTTGTTGACGGCCGCTCTTAAAATGCCTTTGACGTTAAAAGCCCCTTCGTGGTAGAAGTCTTTGTCTTCTATGGCAATGGTGGCCTCTTTCATGTATTTGCTAATTTGGGTGCTACCGACCGGTATGCGTTTGAACTCGCCATAATCTTGGAACAGCAAGACCGTACCAGTACGGTCGTAGTACGCAATACTGCCGCCCGAGTTAGCAGTACTGTTTATGTCGTTAATTTTTGGTAAGTCCTTACGGAAATAAGCAAACAGCCCCACCGTAAGCACAAAGAGTACTACTACACCTATGCCGGCCAGCTTCAGTGCCATAACGAGGCCGTCACGGCTGAACCAGTATTTATATAAGCGCTTGGGGTGTAAGCGGTAAAGCAGACGCTTCCATGGCTCCTTTGGCAGGGTGCTTAGGTAGGCGGCTTTACGCTGAGCCTTGGCCTCGCGGCTTATACGCAAGCGATCTCCCAGGGTACGGTTTACCTGAATAGTCTTCCCACTCTTAGTGGTAAAGGTGTTCTTGGAAGCTTTGCGCCTGGGGCGCGGCGATTTAGCATCGGTCATACGGTTGTTTTTGGTCTGGTTTCCAACTCACGTTTATATGCCCTTAGTATAGCAAAGTTTCTAAAAACAAGCGGTTCTTAGGCTACCTTAAAAAACAAATTTGTGGAGCGAATCCACAGCGTCTATGCGCCTGCCACCGAGGTACGCTATACTACTAGCCATGACACTTTCCGAAGAGCTGACCTGGCGTGGCTTTGTAAACCAAACGACTTTTAAAGACCTTAGGGCCCTCGATGGCGATCCCATTAGTTTTTACTTTGGCGTTGACCCCAGCGCCGACAGTATGACCATTGGTAACTTGGCAGCGGCCATGATGGTGCGACACTTTATAGACCATGGGCACCGCGCCTACTTACTTATTGGTGGGGCCACTGGCATGATCGGCGACCCAGATGGCAAAAAGCAGGAGCGTGCGTTGCTTTCGCTGGAAGACATTGCTCGTAACAAAACGGCCATTGCCGCAGAATATCGTCGAGTTTTTGCTGGCCAAAACTTTGAAATTGTCGACAATTACGACTGGTTCAAAGATATGAACTACCTAACATTCTTACGTGATGTGGGTAAGCATGTGCCCATGCGCCAAATGCTCGGCCGTGATTTTGTGCAAAGTCGTCTAGGTGAAGAAGGTGCCGGCATTAGTTACGCCGAATTCAGCTACTCGCTTATACAAGGCTATGACTTTTTGTACTTGTACCGGAATCACAGTGTCACACTGCAGGTGTGTGGTGCTGACCAGTGGGGCAATAGCATCACTGGCGTCGATTTGATCCGTCGTATTGAGGGTGCGGAGACAAATGTCTACTCTGTGCCGCTTGTTGTGAACAAGACAACAGGAGTCAAATTCGGCAAAAGCGAAGAAGGTGCCGTGTGGCTCGACCCGGTTAAGACGACTCCCACGCAGTTCTACCAGTTCTGGATTAACTGTGACGATGCCGGCGTAGAGGACTATCTGAAGATTTATACGCTGCTAAGCAAAGAAGAAATTGATGAATGGATGGCTCGCCACCGGGAAGCGCCCCAGAAGCGTATTGCACAGACGCGCTTGGCCATCGAAGTAACAAAATTGGTTCATGGCCAAGAGCAGATGGCAATTGCTCAAGACGTCACTGATGTGCTAAAGGGCGCCAATATCAATTTTGTTGGAGACCAATCTATTGAAGCACTGCGTCACGAAATCCCGAGTACCACTACAGGTTTGGACGGTTCGGTTGTTGAAGCCTTGATTGCCACTGGCCTAGCGACGTCTAATACCGATGCGCGGCGACTGCTGCAGGAAAACGCCATTAGTATCAACGGTCAGAAAGTACAGCGTGAAAACTTCGAAGCTAGCGACTTTCAGAATGGCCGGTTGCTGCTGCGCCGTGGTAAGGCTTTCAAAGATTCGGCTCTAGTAGAGCTGCAAGGGTAAGCTGTGCGGCGCTTGGTTGGGACGGTACTCGGCAAATCGGTTGCACAAGTGGTCAAGCTTCGCGGCAAAAGTAGCGGACAGGCCATGCCCGGTCTGGTGGTGGAAACGCTCATTCCTGGCTATTTGGGCGCAATGCTTCGCCAGTTGCCAGGTGGCGTAGTTATTGTTACCGGTACTAACGGCAAAACTACTACCACCAAAATGGTAGTGGAGCTGCTGCGCGCCAATGGCAAACGAGTGCTCACCAACCCTACTGGCAGCAACCTGACTCGTGGCATTATAAGTAGTGTTTCCCAACAGGCGACTAAAGCGGGGCGCTTGCCGTTCGATATTGCCGTATTCGAACTAGACGAAGCGTACGCCCGCCAATTTACCGATGTAGTGCGACCACGCTTTGTGTTAGGGCTAAATGCCAGCCGAGACCAGCTGGACCGTTTTGGCGAAGTAGATATTGTGGCTAGGCTGATTGGCGAAACCATGCTGTCAGCTACAGACGGCGTGATCGTTAACGCCGACGACAAGCGACTGAGCGCCATTGCGGCCAATGGCACAGTGGCAGTTATATATTTTGGAGTCGCCCAAAAGCTGCTCCGGTTCTTCCCACGCGACGATGAGCTAGTGGCAGTGGATGGCCCGACGCCAACGCTCGAGACGACAGCTATGCCGCTTACTGTGGAGCTGGCGGCTTTCCGGGATGAGAGTGCGACGTATCGCATCGCCGGCGAAGACTTTAAAACGACTTTGCGTGTAACTGGTCAGCACAACTTTCAAAACGCCGCCGGAGCACTGGCTCTGGTGCGGGCAGTGCTGCCTACGGCTGACCCCGCTAAGCTGGTTGAGGAGTTGAGCCAGGTCAAGCCAGCCTTTGGCCGAGGCCAGGCGTTCCAACTTAAAAACGGCGAGCTACAACTTAACCTAGTAAAAAACCCGGCCAGCTTTCGACAGGGGCTCGCCTCGTACGTTCGCGACAATACAGCCATCATGATTGCCATCAATGACGCCCTAGCCGATAGTCGTGATATGTCCTGGCTGTGGGATATTGACTTTACTAGCTTGCGGGGCCACGACGTAGCGCTTACATCTGGTACGAGGGCGGTCGATATGGCGCTGCGGCTTAGCTATGACGAGGTACCTGTAAAACACACACAGCCAGATCTCGAAACCGCGCTGCAGGCCTTTTGTGGGCTGCCTGGCAACAAAGTCATTTTCGCTAGCTACACGGCCATGCTCAAGCTGCACAAACTGCTCGTTAAACAAGTCGGGAAGCGATCATGACAAAACTGCACATTGTCCATATATACCCCAACGAAATGAACACGTACGGCGACCGTGGTAACTTGCTTACATTGGTAAAGCGCGCCGAGTGGCGGGGGCTAGAACCGGTGGTGCACTATTATCATGCTGGCGACGACTTTCCCAAAGAAGCTGGTCTGGTGCTCGGCGGTGGCGGCCAAGATTCGGCTCAGTCAGTGATCCAGGAAGACATTTTGCGCATTGGCGACCAGCTGCACACGCTGGTGGAGGCCGGCGTGCCCATGCTCATGGTTTGCGGCACGTACCAGCTGCTTGGCAAGCGATTTTTGACGCAGCAGGGCGAGGAGATCAAAGGCATTGGTGTATTTAATGTCGAGACCCTGGGTGGGCCCAAGCGGCTGATTGGCAATGTTGCGGTTGATACCACTGAGTTTGGCACGCTCTACGGCTTCGAAAATCATAGTGGCCGTACATTTCTGCATGGCTCGCAGCAACCACTCGGTACTATTACGCGTGGCAACGGCAACAATGGTGAAGATCGAAGCGAAGGCGCTCGCACTAAAAATACTTTGGGAACCTACTTGCACGGGCCCATCTTGCCAAATAATCCTCGCCTGGCGGATGAGCTGCTGAGATTAGCTTTGCGGTACGAAGGAGCGGAGATGGAACTGCGATCGCTCGATGACTCTTTAGCTATTCGTTCACGCGAGAATGCCGTTCCCCGTAAGTACTAGTTGACGTAGCGCAGCAATAGTCATACGATAGCTTATCGCTTGGAGAACCAGGTGATTCCCCAGACGGAGGGAGGGGGTGATGAGCCCTCTTTCCATTGTGCTGGTTGGCGTGCTGATTCTGGCGTGCATTACGTGTGTGGTTTACTGGATACGGACCCTACGGGACGTCTTCGGTTTGGCTGCTGCACTGTGCTACGTTGTGATTCTCGTTGTCCTTTACACCCAATGAAGTGAGCGGGACGACGAAGTACTGCCAATCAGCACGGCCCGGACGGGAGAAGATGGCGGTTGTGCCGAGACATGGCATGCCTTTTAGGCAGCAACTACTCCATCTTCTTTCGTCCGGCGCAATCCAGGGCCTTCAAAAAAACTACGAGGACAGACCTACTGGTGGGCTTACAGATATTAACGAAGCTCGGCTAGGACAGCCTCAATGCGTGCCGCTCGTTTAACGGCCGGATGGTAGTAAAAGGTATTGGTCGCGATGTGCTCGCCCACCACGTGTATAACTGGTTTGCCAGTAAGCTGATGACTAGCCAGGGCGGCACCCAGTTCGGCCGACAGGCCGGCGCCAACCTCAGGGTTAGTAAAATATATGAATATATCGCAGGCCAGTACACCTTCTAGGTCTTCCGCAGCATAGGCGCCTGCCTCGATAGGATGTTCGTTGTACGGTTTGACATTACGGTGTTGTGTCCAGTCAGCGGTAATGGTGTGCCCTGAAGCTTCGAGTTGAGCCTGCAGTTTTTGGACCATAGTCTTTTCGGTAAACCGAGCTGCCACATATATCTTCATAACAAGCAGTATAACAGTCCGCATAGTACCCTGTTGTAAAATTGTGAGGACTGTCCTTTAGTTAGTGGTTCGCTGGGGTGATTGGTGAGCGTATACTTTGGTTATGATTACCAATAACCCAGCACTGGGAAAGACATTTGATGAGGCCGCGCAGCTGTACGACGAAACACGGCCTGGGTATCCAGTCGAGTTGTTTGATCAAGTATGGCGCTACGCCGGCTTACGTGCAGGCTCACGAGCGGTAGAAAGTGGTCCGGGCACCGGCCAAGCTACTCTGGAGCTCGCTAAGCGTGGGCTGGCAATTGACGCGGTAGAGCCAGGCCTCAAACTAGCGGCAGTTGCTCGTGACAAGCTACAGAACTATCCGAACATCCGCTTTTATATTGGCAAATTTGAAGAGGTTAATCTGTCAGCCGGCGTTTACGATTTGGTATATGCCGCTACATCTTTTCATTGGGTGGAGCCAAGTGTGCGCTATGTAAAAGCTCGGCAGTTGTTAAGGTTGGGTGGTAGCTTGGCTGTTTTCTGGAACCAACATATTGCTCACGCCGACTCTACGAAAGACACGTTTTTTTACGACGCTCAGCAATTTTATGAACAGTACGATCCCTTGACCAAGCCGGGCTCATTTCATCTGTCGCCGCCAAGCCACGTACAGAGTCTGACGACCGAGATGATGGATTCTGGATTTTTTGACCAGGCCGAGACACACCAGTATCTTTGGGACGCAACCTACAAGACCGACGAGTATATTAAGCTCCTCCGCACCTATTCACCCACTATTGCCATGCCCTCCAGTAAACGTGAGGCGCTACTCCAGAGCATTCGAGGGCTGATCGACTCAAAATATGGTGGCCAAGTACATAAACAGTATGTTGCTACCCTAGACCTCGCTCGGGCCAAGTAGCTCGGTTATACTGGGTGACATGGAGTTAGACAGCCCAGTAACAGCCGTGAAGGGGGTGGGAGAAGAGCTGGCCAAGAAGTTTGCGGCTTTGGGTGTGAAGACCGTGGCAGACTTGGTTGACTACCTGCCGCGCCGCTACGAAGACTATAGTGAGGTGGTAAGCATACGCGATACGCGGCCCGGACCTATAACTATAAAAGCGGTGGTCAAGCAAGCAACAGGCCGTTACGTGCGGCGTGGTATGCACATAACCGAAGCAGTGGTAAGTGACGACACCGGGTCCATGCGCATAGTGTGGTTCAATCAGCCGTACCGCGCCGCCGGTTTGAAGCCCGGAGCGAATTACTATTTCAGCGGCAACTACGAATTGAATCACCAGCGGTTGCAACTTATGAATCCTAGTGCCGAGCTAGTGAGTGACTTTACGGTAAATACGGCGCGGATTGTGCCGGTGTATCGAGAGACCAAGGGGCTCACTAGTAAGCAGATTAGAAAAGTGGTGGCCAATTGCCGCTTGCTTATCCAAACCTTGCCAGAATCTCTGCCGGCGTGGCTTATCGCCGAGCAGAAACTCATGAGCCGTCCGGAAGCGGTCATGGCCATGCACTTTCCGAACAGCCCTGAGCAGCTAGCCGAAGCCCAGCGCCGGCTTGGGTTTGAAGAAGTGTTTGAGCTCAGCCTGGCAGCGCTGCTCAACAAGCGGGAGCTGGCCGCCGATGAATCTCTAGCCATTCCGTTCGACGAGAAACTAGCGCAAAACTTCGTCAAGCATCTGCCGTTTACCCTCACCGACGCCCAGCGCAAGGCGGTTTGGCAGATTTACCAAGACATGCAGGCTGAACACCCCATGAACCGGCTCGTAGAGGGGGACGTGGGCTCCGGCAAAACAGTAGTAGCCACCATGGCGGCAGTCATGGCCATGCAGAGCGGCTATCAGGTGGCGTTTATGGCCCCGACGGAATTGCTAGCTCGCCAGCATGCCGATACTATTTACAGACTGCTTGAGCCGCTGGGGCTGGCGGACGAGATGACGCTACTAGTTGGCGCTCTTAGTGCCGCTCAAAAAAAGCAGGCTCACGAAGTACTGGCTAGCGGACAGGCTCGGTTTATTGTGGGCACGCAGGCGCTCATACAAGAAAAGGTGGACATGCACAAACTAGGCCTGGTGGTCATAGATGAGCAGCATCGTTTTGGTGTCGAACAGCGTAAGGAGTTGATGGCCAAGGCAGGGCACATGCCACATTTGCTGTCGCTCACTGCCACGCCCATCCCGCGCTCGTTGGCGCTCACATTGTACGGTGAGCTCGATATATCGGTGCTGGCCGAGAAGCCGGCTCGCCGCCAGCCTATTCACACCGAAATTGTGTCGCCAAACTCAGTGGGACCGGTGTATGACGATATCTGCAAAGATTTGGACGCCGGCCGACAGATGTTCGTGGTTTGCCCGTTGATCTCCGAGTCTGAGGTGGTAGACGCGCATTCGGCCGAGAAAATCTACGAGCAATTCCGGAAGAAAGAGTTCAAGAACTATCGATTAGGTCTACTGCATGGCAAGCTAAAGGCCGACGAAAAAAATGCCATTATGTCGCAATTTGTGGCCCACGAATTAGATGTACTGGTTTCTACAACAGTAATCGAAGTGGGTGTAGACGTGCCGAATGCCAGCGTGATGATGATACAGAGCGCCGAGCGATTTGGTTTGGCTCAACTGCACCAACTGCGTGGACGAGTGGGTCGTGGCGGCCACAAGGCATACTGTTACCTTATGATGAGCGACAGCTCGGCGCCGTCCCGTCGCTTACGGGCGCTCGAAAGTAGCCAGGACGGGTTTAAACTGGCCGAGTTAGATCTGGAACTGCGTGGTCCGGGGGCCATTTACGGCCAAACTCAGCACGGCGCCATTGACCTACGAGTTGCCAAACTGACCGATGCTGGGTTGATTGCCGCTGCCCGTCAGTCGGCCGCCGAGTTTATAGAACGCGGCGAAAATTTGCTAGAATATAGTGAATTGAACGCGCGCGTAATACGCCTGCGTGCAGTGACCAACCTGAACTAAAGATCCTTTGAGAACTAAGTGAATTGCAACTTGGAAATTGCAGTCCGAAGGGCTGCGTAGTGTATTCCGGCAGTACGCTCAAACCGCTCAAGCGTTTTGACGCCTGGTTTGGTGCACACCAAAAAATTGACCGCGCCGCGCGCCAAAACCTTAGCCGTCTACTGATTGGTGGTGTACGATTCCCAAACCGCAAAGAAATTGTGCGTTTTGAGGGTATTGATGGCCCGGATGGCATCAAGCGTAAAACGCCCGCCCAAGATGAGCCCTGGCATTATTTTGACCCTGAGAATGCCGACGACACCCAATTGCTTGAAATAATTGCCGAGCACTATACCCAGTTGGTCGCGGCCCTTCGTAGCGGCAACGATCCGCGCGCGAGCTTTGAGGCGGCGTGGCTAGCACATGCCGTAGTCGATGGTCTGACGCCGGCGCACCATTACCCATACGAAGAAGAGCTCATTCGTTTACGAGGCGGAGAAGGTATAGAAACGCGTACTAGCCCCAAAGACAAGCTGGTTATGCCTGGCGACACACTGCCACAAAAACTGAGCAATAACTGGCAGATGTGGGGCGACAAGGGCTTGCTCGCCACGCATATTGCCTTTGAGCTCGGTGTGGCGGTGCTGGCCACACCCTTACGCTTTAAAGAAACGCTTCCCACGCCAGCGGAACTGCGTAAAGTACAAAAACAAGGCGTACAAAAGCTGTTTGTAAGCCGTGCCCAGCAAATTGATAAGCTGCAATTGTACGAACAGTTTTACCAATCGGGCTGGACGCCACGACTGGCGCGGGCGGTGCGCCACGAGCTTATGCCTACCATAGTAAACACGGTGACACTGGTGTGGTATGCGGCGGCAACCGAGGCGACGACATGAGAGTGATTGCGGGCCGGCTCGGTGGCCGCACCTTTGACAGTCCGCGCTCACGCCGTACTCACCCCATGAGCGAAAAGGCGCGCGGTGCGCTGTTCAACACACTAGGGGAGTTAGGAGGCCTAACGGTGCTGGATGCTTTTGCTGGCAGCGGCGCCTGCAGTATTGAAGCGGTGAGCCGAGGCGCGGCCGAGGTAGTAGCTGTAGACATTGATCTGGACGCCGTCACAACCATCAACGCCAATGTGCGAGCGCTCAACCTGACTAAGGCTATAGCCGTACGGCGCCAAAACATTAGCGCTTGGTCGCGCGCCCACGCGGGCACGCAGTTCAATATCGTATTGGCCGACCCGCCCTATGACGACATCAAGCCCGATCTGTTGCAGCGCCTGACGGCTCATGTGGCCAGTGATGGCCTGTTTGTACTGTCTTGGCCCGGTAACGAACCAGCGCGAGAGTTTCCAGGCCTGCAACTGGTATCGCACAAATCGTACGGTGATGCCCAACTGGTGTTCTACCGCCGTCCTGCCTAGACAGCCCTAGGTGTTATGCGTTACGCTTATGGTAAGCGTACGAACATGAAAACAGCTCAACCGTTCAAGATCCACTTTGTATGTCGGGGCAACGTACATCGTAGCCGCCTAGCCGAGGCGTATATGAAGTATGTGGCAGTGCCGGGTTTTGTGTGGAGCTCAAGTGGCGTGGAAGCAGTAGCATATGAGCCACGGGCCCAATCGCCGTACACCAAGGTAGTACTAGATCACCAGCCAGAACTTAAACCTAAAATGAGCGCTACTCGCACCCAAACTACTAAAGCATTGCTCGATGGTGCCGATGTGGTGGTTTGTCTGGACAAAAGCGTGTTTGACGATGCGGTGCGCCAATATGGACTTGATCCGCGCAAAGCACAAGTTTGGCACGTAGAAGATATCGATAAACGCACGGCTCGTGTGGGTACCACTAGGTTCAACTGGGATGTAGTACCGCACCTGGAAGATGATATCTTTGCCAAAATCCGCCAAAACTGCGACGATCTCCTTGAGTACCTAACCCATACTGCCTGGGTCGATGTGGTAGACGAACATAACCACTCCATAGGCCTGCGTCTGCCAATGGGCTGGGCGACCGACCGCGGTCTGTGGCACCGTGGGGTGCACGTGGTCGCGCAGACGCATGACGGTAAATTTGTGGTTGGTAAACGAGCCAATTCAATCGTCTTTGCGCCTGGTATGCTTGAAATCTCGCTGGGTGGGGGTATAGACAGCGGTGAAACGCCGTTGCAGGCCGCGCGGCGTGAAACCCATGAGGAGCTAGGCGTACATCTGCCAAAGGCACATTTTAGACCGCTGTTTATGTACCGCCAAGCCAGTTACCACCCCCGCTACAACAAGCGCACTAAAGCACACATCTACGTCTACGCGGTTACTTTACCAACAGACATGCCGCAGCTGCTACCCCAGCCTGGCGAAGTGGCCGAGCTACGGCTGCTTACCAAACGCCAAATAAAGCATGTGCTGCGCGCCCACCGCATGGAAAATTTCGGCCGTCTAAAGTGGGGCTACAAGCTCTACCAAAAAGCCGTCGCCTATAGCACCCTCCCCCAGTAGATTTTCCCCCGTAAACCTTGTACAATAGCGCCATTAGCTCCCTGCAGTCCAGGAAAGAGCAGCCCGAGCAAATGTACTCCATTTGCCCGGCGCGATGAGAGAACCTAGGTTCTCTCATGCAGCCTAAGCGGATGTGGTGGAATTGGTAGACACGTTAGTTTTAGGAGCTAATGCCGTAAGGCGTGAAGGTTCAAGTCCTTTCATCCGCACCAAAGAAAGAGTCGGCCATGCGGTCGGCTTTTTCTTTGGCTAGGTAACTGC
>CAZHYW010000002.1:0-93589 GCA_964537115.1 uncultured Candidatus Saccharibacteria bacterium
CGGGTGGCTGTTAACCACTAGGTCGCTGGTTCGAATCCAGTCCCCGGAGCCATAAGCATTTTGACCTCTGTTATTGCAGGGGTCATTTTTGTTTCTAGATTCGTGATGATCTATTAATGTTTGATAAATAATCTCAGGGGTGTCATAGTATTAATAAGAAAGTAGGTTGCATGGGATCATTAGAAGGTGATGCTTTGGTTGAACGAATGCGCTCGATTGCTCGTGAAGGCCATCATGGGCAAGAGCACTCGTTTGGTGATGGTTCTTATTTTGATATGCACGTCGAACCCGTCGCCTGGGACGTGCGACGCCTAGGCTATGGCGCTACGTACATCGCTACTGCATATGGCCACGACCTATTTGAAGACACGGCCGTAACTGCAGAGGACCTTAGCGCAGAGCGTATACCCACCGTGGTCATTCATGGCATTGAGCTTGTAACCAAACAGGGGAAACTAACACCCGCAGAGCACGAAGCATACTTGGAAGGCATCTTAACCGACTGGCACGCAATTGTTGCCAAATATGCTGATTCGTCACGCAACTTTGCGTGGACAATATTGAATTCACCTCATATTAGCGACGAGAAGTTTGCGGCATGGAGTCTTGAATATGCACACAATCTCGCTGTATTGCGGCCAGCACTTCCGCCTCTTGATCGTTGAGCGCTTCCGGCAAAATAGCCTCAAAGTTGCGAAGTACGTCCACTAGGGGGAGCCAAAGTTAGAATCAGAATTAACAGAGTTCGTAGATATAGGCAATTCTACAAACGGTGTTCACAGCCTCGTCAAAAACTAATCGGATTAATGCCTCTCCTGCTAACTCTCACTTTTACGATGTATATGCATAACCGGTATAACCGGCTATTAAAGCAGTGCTAACTTCCAGCCTTACGGAAAGCCCGGCTTCGGACTGAACTAACATGGGTCGTGTGCCTCTGTTTCTTATTTGAGGTAGAGTAGCGGACAGTTATGGAACTCTTAGACTCTGCCTTTAGATTCTTGAGTCTGTACTCTCTCGGTCAGAAAGCACCTCTGAACGAGAATGATAGGCGTTAGAAATCAGGGTGTCGCGAAGTCTCGAAGTGTCTTTGACGGTCTGAGTAACCCAATCGAGTTCATCCTGGAGTGTTATGCCAAACATACCCGGGTCGTCAGACGCAATAACGACTGGCAAATTCTCGGCGATAAATCGATGAACCGGATGATATGCAGGATTTGTGATACCTGCAATGCGTCGGTTGGACGTCGGACATATTTCGACAACCGCACCCGTCGCGCGTACACATTCAATTGCATAGCCCTGCCTGCGCCGAACTTCATCAATGGCTGCCGCATCATAGCGTATCTCTACTAAGGAATCTTCGGGCAGTATCGCCAGCTTTTGTAGCTCATCGTTGAGTGCATTGTCGTTGATATCCACGCCAAATTTACGCAGCCCATCCCGATGTTTCAGGTCGTAGGCAATCTGGTCTTTCCTTTCGCTCACGCGCTCCTTACGAACATGCTCACCGTACATCGCCGGATCAACACCGAGCGCAATGGCGTGGCCCAACCTGTGCGCTCCCATTTCGGCGGCCTCTTGCACCCAGCGTATAGCACTTTGCAAGCTTTTGTCGTTGAAGCTTTCACCCACATGGTACAAGATCGCCAGCGCCCTCTCGGGATGTTGCTGATTGAACTCTTTGACCGCGTCGAAAAAGCCGGCCACATTCTTTGGCGGGTAACCTTCCTCGACATTACAGAAGTCAATGGCCGTAAGAGATTCTCCGTGTTCTCCCAGTGCCATTTCCTGCACTCGTTCCCACTCGTCCCACGGGTTCTTTCTGTCCAAGCTAACGGCAAGCCGCATAGTAACACCGCTTTTATCTGCATCGAACATTTGGAGTAGAGAGGGCTCAGCGGCAGTCATTCTGAACTCGGCGTAGGCAATGTCTTGCTTGGTAAAATCTTCCCTAATAGCCGACGCGAACGCCAACAGCTCCTGTTCGTTGTCTTTGACATCATCGTTACGGTAGGCACCCGCCCAAAAGAGGTTGCTCTTGGCAAGAAAGCGGCCAAAATTACCAGCGTCTTTGTCGCCAAAGACGGCTATTTGCTCGAATTCCTCTGCTGCATTTTGATCCCCGTTCCGGAAACGTTCTACTATGCTCCTGGCCGGAGAGTCAACGCCGTACGCCGCTTTATAGGACGCCTCATACCATTCCCAGTCCGTCTTTTTCGCCTTGGCAAGGTGGGTCAGTAAATCTGCCGGTCGAATGCAGCCTTGAAAATGAAGATGCAGATCAGCTAGCGGAGGTGTCATAGCACGCCAATTATAGCAGTTCTAACTTCCATTACTATGGGGAGCCAAGATCTACAAAGACCGGTGTAGTACACATGTACTGCCTACAAGCATTAGCCGCATACCACGCGAAGGACTACAATAAGCTCTATACCCACTATGGCCACATCTAAAAACTACAAGCTAGTTCGTAAGGGCATACCGTTCATGCTCGCCTTGCTACTGATTCAGTTCGTTGTCGGCATGTATTTAAATTTCTACGCCGAGCTGCCCGCTAACCATCCTGGCATACATAGCTCATACGCACCGAGTATCCCGTGGGCGCTTGCAGGCCATGCCGGAATAGCTTTGGCCATTCACGTTGTTGTCTGGATATTACTCACACTCGGTAGCATTGCCTTGCTGGTACGTTCAATGCTCTGTCACCACAAGTCACTGATTATAGGCACGGCACTCGGATTACTGTTTATACTGATGGCCGGCTCGGGCGGCCTGACATTCTTAAATCGGGGTGGAGCCGATAAAGAATCGTTTATGATGGCGCTGGGCTTTATTCTCGCCTTGGCTTCTTACTCTGTCACGTACTATAAAACTGGCGACGCCTGACATGACCAAGCAACAACTCGGCCTATGGTTTAGGGCGGTCAGCATAATTCTTGTTGGCTTTGGCCTGCTGTACGTATTCTTTGGGCTGAAGATACTGCCAGTACATCACCACTTGGTACAGTGGGAAAGTGCCCTGTATGGCGCCATTATGACAGGCTGGGGCATTACTTTGCTGCTCGTAGGGAAGGTCGCCTTCAAACGTAACGATAAAGAGCTGAAGCGAGCACTGCTTGCCGGCCTTGTAGTATGGCTAGCATTAGAAGCTGCAGCGTCTGTATGGTTCGGCGTATGGTTCAATGTTGGAGTTGACGCGGCAGTGGCCGTGCTATTTGCCGTGCCGTTACTACGCCCTCAATAGCTACTTCAAAGTTGTGAAGTATGCCCCCCTAAGAGAGTTGGCATATATTTGATCAGCGAGAGAGCATCCTGCCGACTGCGTCTACCAATTCTTCTGTTTTTTTCTGTCGCCCTTCTTCGTCTTTAGCATGCATCACGCAGTGGTTGGCGTGATCACGCAGCAACTCTACGGCCACTTTATCAAGTGCAGCTTGGGCAGCATTTATCTGGGTCAGTATGTCGATGCAGTACTTGTCCGAGTCAACCATTTTAGCCACACCGCGGACTTGTCCCTCAATTCGTTTCAAACGCTTTAGCACGGCTTCTTTATTGTCGGTATAGCCATATTTCATAAGGTCTCCTTAATGTTCATGCATCAGGGCGCAGCCCTTACCCCGACGCATCATATAGGCATTGATCGGGTATGCTGCCAAAAATGCTGCGGTTAGCGACAACACTCGACTCACCCAGTAAACGGGATGGCTTAAGTTCTTATCCATCGCACCCGGTATTAATAAGATGAGCGAGTTATCTGCAATCGTCATCGCCAAGATCGAGACGGTGTCTGCCGCAAAGACCAATCGTAGCGCCTTTAAGAACGCCGTTTTTGCTCGAATGAGCGGCCACGTTGAGAAGGTGTAGCCCGAAACAAACGACATGACTGCCGCTAGGATAACTGTTTGACTAGGAGCAAAACCCGCATGGGTCCCAATGGTCACGCCAAGCATCTCACCGATTGCACAGCCAGTTAGGCAGTGAAGCGTGGCGCTTAAGGCCATATTTTTACTTTTCTCAGAACCCTGCTGATGATGCTCAGCGTGATGTTTGCACGAACCGTCTTCGCACATTTGTATATCCTCCTATACCCCCATAGGGTATACGGACTGGACCGTTCATGCAAGCACTGAGGCACAAAGTCGCGCGCAGGAGCTTGCTCCGAGCACGACGTCAAAGTAGTGGCGAAGCGTCCATCCAACTACCCGACCCAAGCATAAACACTTTGTAAAGACAGGAGGTGCTATGCTTTAATGTGGCCATGAAGCGATATACCCCGCTTATACTCCCTGTGATCGGCGTCGTTTCTCTGCCTGTAGGCTACATCGCCTGGGGATATGACATGACTGCGCTTTTAGTAGTTTTTGGAGTCGGACTCTGCGCCTGTTTACTCGGCTCACTCCTCAAAACCCAATCCAGACAATATCGATCTATTTGTGTAGTGCTTACCGTACTTCTCGCAGGCCTGACTGCATATTTTTCGCTATGGAGCTTACAATAACACAAGCATAATTGGCTTCTTTAGGTTGTACTGGTCGTCTGGCCTAATTATAGTTGCGACACACGCCTGCTAGGAAGTTATGAATTTCACTGCCTCTGTTATGCAGAGTTCTTTACAATCCCTGGCTTGGTAAGTAACATAACAGCCCTAAAAAGTGACTCATGCAATAGTGCCCTGGATGGATGACCATGGGTTTACGGGCATTGAACAGGAGTATAGAAGCGTCCACCGCCGGTATCGGCTGACGTTCCTGGCAGCCGTGGTTCTGATTGCCGGCGGCGCTGTGGTATACCATAGCCTGTTGCACCTAAGCTGGGTCAATGCCTTCTACTTCTGCACCGTTACGCTAGGAACGGTCGGCTACGGCGACATAACCCCCAACACTGACACGTCCAAAATTTTTACGATTTTCTACATACTGGCGGGCGTGGGCATCATTGCCACGTTTGCGAACTTGCTGGTCAAAAACGCCTCACTCAGACGCGAGTTCAGGAAAGCTAGGCGAGATCTAAAGGAGTAGTACCATGTACTGGCTAGCCAAGATATTCAAACCCGACTACAAGGGCTTAAGCGCACCTCTGGCGCTGCTCGTGCTGGAGCTCATACTGATTGATTTCGTTTTCCTGGTTACCAATCGCGACACAGCCTACATGCTGAGCGCTATTTTTGGCACCCTGTTTGTAGGCCTAAGTGACCCGGGCGGTGCATTTAAGCGTAGGGTGGGCCCCATGGCATTTACCAGTGCAGCCGGGGCTTTGCTCACCGCCTTGGGCTTCAGCCTGGACACCGCGGCGTGGGGGTGGATTACCCTGGTAGCATTTGGCGTGACATTACTGAGCGGGCTGTCTCTGAAGTTCGGCTTGCACCGGTTCATTACCACCTTGCTGCTCAACGTTTGGTTCGTAGTTGCGCTCGGTATTGGCAGCGGCTACAGCCAAAGTCACATCGCCACCAATACGTGGGGGCAGGCACTGGCCTGGCTGGGCGGGGGAGCTTTGTGGTTTGTGGTGGCGCTGGTACTTTGGCTGCTCAATGGACGGACCGCCCACCCACTGGTGGCCGATATACCCACCGACAACACCGAGCGACCGCTCACCAAGCCAGTGGTGGCGTTCGCGGTGCTACGCGCCCTAGCGTTGGCCGTAGCCGTTGCCATACCAGCTGGGCTAACTCTAGAACACGGCTACTGGATACCCATCGCCACCCTCATAGCCATGAAAACAGATCTTACCCAGGGCGCTACGACGAGCCTGCAACGCTTAGTTGGTGCAGCCGTTGGGGCTGGACTGGCAGCACTGCTCCTTTGGGCTATTAGCAACAAGCTACAGCTTGTTATTATTGCCCTCATCTTGCTGGCGAACGGTGTGGCTATACGCTTCGTGAATTACGCCTGGTACTGCGCCGCTATTGCCGCCGGCGCCTTGACCGCGAGTGGCCTTTTCCAGCCTACCAGCCATACGGCCGAGTGGGAGCGAGTTTGGTACACGTTTATCGGCCTTAGCATCGGCATGCTGGTGACGCTTCTTGCCACCATACGCGGTAAGCAAGGGGCCGATGTATCACCCCAAAGCCAGTGATTCAGCAGAAGCCATGTGCTGCGTGTAAGGCTTTTCTCCTATTAGGCATCACCAGAACTTGAACCACCTAACGATTCATGACATAATTAATACAAGCTAAATCATTTTAGGAATCATTTCTCGAAAATTTGTCTACTCTTATCCTTTAGCCTAAGAACTAAAGGAGTTTGAGCTATGATTTCATTTGTATGGCCCTCTAACGAGGCAATGCTGGCCGGCACAGGTGGTTCCGAGACATTTACAGCCGGCCATGTCCGCGAGCTTATGCGGAGGGGAATCGACGCCCAGGTAGTCATAATCGGCCCGGCGGTTAAGCAAAGCCGGCAAGATTTTTCAGATGTACCATTTTTAGGCCTCGCTAGTAAAGAAGCCATCGGCGGCTTACCAGGTACCGTTATTTTTATCAACCGAGCTTATGATGTAGAGACGCGCCATAAGGCGGCGATCATCCTTCACTGCGCCGTTCCATCAAAAGTTGAACAGCGCGAGAGAATAAGAGATGTCGAGGGAAAAACTATCATTGCTACCAGTATTTACAATGCACAGCAGTGGGCGCTTTACTTGGGAGTGCCGAACAGCACCATTGAGGTCGTAATGCCATTTGCCGACCCCGTCTATGGGAACGTCCGCCGATCCAAGCCGGGCAAAAAGGTTAGAGCCCTGTATGCGGGCAGGCTCCACCCCGAGAAGGGTATCTACACTATCCTTGAGATGATGCACCAGTATGAGATGGGCGTGCTCGATGTGCATATGAGCATTGTCATGGCCGGGCAGCATGTCGAAGAAGGCCGCACAATCACGCAAATGCTAAAAGGCTACGAATATGCAAAGCTGTTGGACCCACGCAAGACAGTCGCCTCCATGGCAAAGCTGCTCGCCAAAACCGACATTCTGTTAATGCCCTCGGTGTTTGCAGAACCATTTGGAATGCTTTCCGTCGAAGCCCAACATAGCGGTTGTCGCGTTATTGCGAGCAGCCTGGGCGGCCTGCCTGAGACAAATTGCGGCTTGCTGACTTTGGTCGAAGAGCGCAATCCTCAAGCCTTGATTACCGCAATACGCGAAGCAATGGCGCTTGGGCTGTCGACCACTAAGGAGCGCAAGGTTGCCATACACGAATTTACTCTCGGCCAGTCAGTTGACTCACTGCTGAAGTATCTTCCCCGAGACTCGGCTAGCGCAGGACCAAGACCGGCACACTGAGTCATAAAGCTACGCCTTTAAGATTTCTTGGGAAGCCTTGGCTTTTGCTATGAATATCTGCATGAAGGCCCCAACAGCTTAACCACCAATTCTGCTTTTGTCCAATGCTGTACTCTGTGGTATAATTGTAGTACTAGATATAGCTGCAGACGTTTTTAGAAGAGATGTTCTAGCAATTTACAATTCAACTTCGTTTCTAGGAAGCAGCTAGCTGACAACCTTCGTTGCCAGGTTCCTTGAGCATATAAATAAGGAGCCAAATTTTATGGCAACTAAACTTTTTGTGGCAGGCTTGTCCTATGCCATGACCGACGACGCACTGCGCAGCCTATTTGCTGAGTACGGTACTGTCGATTCGGCCCAAATTATTACTGACCGCGACACCAACCGCAGCAAGGGCTTCGGCTTTGTAGAGTTCGCCGACGAAGCAGCCGCTCAAGCGGCCATCGCCGGGCTGAACGGCAAAGACATGGATGGCCGTCCGCTGACCGTCAACGTTGCCAAGCCGCGCGAAGAGCGGCCAAAGCGCCCGTTTAACAGCGGTGGTAATGGCGGTTGGAACAACAACCGGTCAAACAACATCGGCAACAATTTTCGTCAGGGTCGGCGCTAAACAAAAAAGGGCGCTACTAGCGCTTTAGGCAAGAGGGGATAGCTTTTATGCAAGATAACTCGGCAACGCAACAGTCCCAAACTCCAGCGCAAAAGAAATTTTACGCCTCGGAGCAGTGCGCTGCAGCACGTGAAGCTCTGCAAGACATGGTCAACGACCAGCGCTACGACACCGACTCACCCTACTATCGACAGAATATGCGCGGTTTTATTGAGCGCCATTTACACTACATAAGCACCCACTCGGTTGTCGATATCAACGGCTACCTCTCAAATCTGAAGCTTATGACTCGGAAACGAAGCTAACAGCCTTTCGCTTGACAGCTCCCACTTAACGCTTTTAGCAGGAATGTTTAAGACACACTTAAACTCCTGCTATTTGCTTTGGGTACGGCTAGCAGCCAGTTTTAGAACCCATACTGCTATGATTAACCCATGCGCTATCAAGAAAAGAAATACCGGGTCGATGGCTTTGAGCTAATTATTACGCGATTAATGACGCTGGGCATAGAGCCGCTTGAGCCTTCTACTTCCACACACTACTATGCGCAACAGCTGGACAGCGGAGTGACCAAGATTGTTGAGCACTCAGCCAAGACTGCCATTCATGTTCTAGACGAAGTTGGGGGCAAGTTTAGTTTGCGAGAGAATATCGCCATCCAAAACCTCGCGGCAGGAAAAGCCTGGCTGAAAGACCATGGCTTTCACAAAATCAGCATAGTAACAATGGATCATACCGACTACGAGTACAGAACAGGGCTTGTGGGATTGTACGTCATCAATAACTGGCTGCATTCTGTCATTCTTGATTACCCCAGTGGACAACACAAAACCATTGAGCACGAGCTTGGGCTAGACAAGGCTGAAGTAATCTCATTGCCTTACAACAAATACCTAGAGAGTCTTGGCAAGCTTAAATCTATTGAGCTCATTTAGTTCGCAGCTGCAGAGCACGCTGCCCAAGGAGCCCGCTTCAATCCGAGGGAAACGACCGCTTCATGTCAATAACATAACGCTTGGCCATTTGTTTATGTAGCAGGGCGTCCCAAGCGGTATTGATATCTTTGATATCTATAATCTCTATGTCTGGAAGGATGTTGTGTTCGGCGCTATAGGCAAGCATTTCCCGGGTTTCTTCAATACCCCCAATACCCGAGCCGGCAATAGACTTCTGGCCATTAATAACATCGCCCGAATGAAACCCGGGCATTGGCTCTATGGGGCCCACCAAGCAGACAGTACCATGTATGTTCAGCAGCTGAAGGTACGGCGACAAATCGTGCGCTTTTGGAATGGTGTCGAGCAGAAAGTCGAATGTATTGGCAGCCGCGTGCATGTCTTTCTTGAAAGTAGAGACCACTACGCCATCTGCACCATAAGCTTTGGCCGTCTCTGTCTTTTCTGGAGAAGAGGTGATTACCCACACCTCAGCACCAAAGGACTTTGCGTATTTAACGCCCATATGCCCCAGTCCACCCAGGCCAATGACGCCGACTTTGGTGCCCGGTCCCACCTTCCAGTGCCTGAGAGGCGAATACGTTGTAATGCCGGCACAAAGCAGTGGAGCGGCCTGTGCCATATCAAGAGGTTCGGGGAGGTGCAAAACAAAATGCTCCGATGCGACCATAATGGTAGAGTAGCCACCCTTGGTGTCGGTACCATCTACGGGGTCCTTCGAGCTGTAAGTCCAGACGGTTTCTTTAAAGCAGCTATTTTCGTAGCCTCGCTTGCAAGCTTCACATTCGCCGCAGCTATTGACCATACAGCCCACGCCAACTCGGTCACCGGGCTTAAAGCCTGTAACTGCTTGACCAACACGGGTAACCACCCCCACAATCTCATGCCCGGGAATGCAGGGGTACTCCACCTTGCCCCAATCACCACGCGCTGTATGTAGATCGCTGTGGCACACTCCGCAGTAGTGAACTTCTAGCTCCACGTCCGTCGCGGTCGGTTCACGGCGCTCAAATTGGTACTGTTCAAGAGGCTTGTCTGGTGCTGGTGCGGCGTAGGATGTTGCTTTCATGGAACATATTATGGCACATCTGTGGCAGGCTGGCAGGCAGGGTCTTTGGGCGATTTTGAAGTTGGACCATTCGGTCTGGTGAATGGCCCCTTGTAAGCAGTGAGTTGAAGATTTTGATGAACATGCTACTATAAGCCTTAATGACTGGAGAGCCAGGGTACCCCCGCCGCGAGGCGTTGCCCACATTTACTAGCCCTGAGGATGTACTAGGTGACGCCGAAGCACAGCGAGCGGCAGCCGAGGCGCTTGTAGCCGAGATTACGGCAACGGCAGCCCTGCCGGAAGCTGAACTTACCTATGAAAACACCTTGGGCACGTTCGACCGCATGCGCAATACCATCGGCTGGGAAGGCGCAGGCGGCCGCTTACAGCTGCTAGTAGGAGCCGTTCACCCCGACGCGTCGATACGGGCTGCAGCAAAAGAGGCGCAAGTCGGACTAGACGAATACTGGCGCGGCACATTTTTTAATAGAGATCTGTATGTGGCTATTAAACGATTTGCGGACAGTGAGGCAGCAACCGCTCTAGCGCCAGATTCAGAGGAGCGACGCCTCCTCGACGACACCATGCTACAGTTCCGGCTGGCCGGCCAAGAGCTTGACGCCGACAAGCGGGGGGAATTACAGGCGCTGCACACGCGACTGGCTACAATAGGTGCTGAATTTAGGGACAATATTGACCAAGACGAAACAAAGTTAGCCCTAACAGTCGAGGAACTAGACGGGTTACCAGGCACATTTGTGGCTGACCTGGCCCGGGGCGATGACGGGGAAACATGGTTAGTAGGCTTAAGCGACCCGGAGTTCAACATGGTGCTGTCCTACGCCAAGAACCGAGACCTGCGCGAACGCATGTACAAAGCCTTTTACTCGGTGGGCATACCCCGGAACCTAGAGCTGATCGCAGAAGCAGCCGAACGACGCCAAAGAATAGCGACCCTACTTGGCTACGAGTGCTACATGGACACCCAGCTTGAAGGCCAGATGGCTGGGGACCGCACGACTGTCGAGGCATTTTACGGCGACTTCAATGAGCCGGTTGCGACTAAAGCTACGGCCGAAGTCGACGCCATGCGGCCGCTACTCAACGACGATGGCCATGCTGGGCCAATTCAGGCTTGGGACGTCCTACGCTACAAAACCATACTTCGTGAACTGTCGGGAGTAGACGACAAAGCCATTGCCGAGTATCTGCCAGCCGATGCGGTTATACAAGGCCTGTTTAACATCACTAGCCAGATATTCGGTGTACGGTACGAAAGAATAGAGGGTGCAGAAACCTGGCATAAGGACGTGCAGGCCTACCGCATGTTCGACGTAGAGACCGGCGAGCCCATTACTACCTTCTACTTGGACTTATTCCCTAGGACCGAAAAAGAAAAAAAGGCAGGGGTAAAGAAGCGAGAAGGCGCAGCCAATTACATGGTGGAGCCTGGATGCAGACTCGCATCGGGCGAGTACCAAGAACCTGTAACCTATCTTGTAGCCAACTTGACGCCTCCTGGCGCCGACGGCACACCGGCCTTGCTACAACCTAACGATCTACGCGTACTGTTCAATAGATTTGGACAGCTGCTTCACACTGCTTTTGCGCGCACCGAGACAGTTCGATTTAGTGGTGACAACACCCAGGCAGAGTTCAGAGGAGCGGTCGCCCTCATGCTGGCAAGATGGGCAACCATACCCGACGTTATAGAGCAGCTCGCCTCTCACTACCAAACTGGTGAGCGAATACCAGCGGACCTTATTGCCAACCTGTCTGCCGTTCAGCAGATTACCAGCGGCATAGACGCCCTGCGTTTAGTGCAAACCGGCCGGTTTGACTTTGGCATGCACGGGCCACCACCAGACCCCGGCAGGCCCCATGACATGAAGGCCATTTACCAGGATACAGAACGATACGCTGCCACAGACCCTGTAGAGGGCATAAATTGGGCAGCCCGCCTCAGACAGTTGTTTACCGAAGGCTATCCTGGGAACTATCATGGCTACGCATGGTCTCAAGTATTCGCGGCCGAAATCTTAAACGCCTTCTACGAGCCAGGTGCCGATCAAGCAATTGTCGGGCGCCGCTTCCGCAAACTACTCACCCACGGCGGCTCTCGGCCAGTGTCAGAGATCATGCAAAAATTCCTAGGCCGCTCGCCCAGCCAACAAGCTTTACGGCAGTGGCTTGGGGGCTTGGCAGCTTCATCGTAAAACATTCGCCAGAGGCCTACGGCACAAATCCTGCACAGTTGAGCCGCCGGACCTTTTGGCTACCTGATATAATTGCAATGCGCAGAAAATTGCCACGCAAGTATTTATTTTTGCCTCAATAGCATTTGGCGTTTTGGGCATTTTGGTCGTTCTAATACAGCCCCGCGACAACGCCATTCTTAGTAGACTCCTAATGGCCACCGTCTTTATAATCTTGCCATCATTTGCCCTCAGCGTAGCCGGCAAGTACCTAAAGGGCAAATCGTAAATCCTCAAAAGGCTATAGTGTATGCTTAAGGGCATGCCCATAGACCCGCGCTTAAACACAATAGATGATTGCCTCTACCGTGTAGCCATTCGAGCACTCATTATGCAGGACGGTAAAGTACTACTGGTCAAAGAAAAAGACGACAACCGGTGGGCACTACCCGGCGGCGGAGTAGACCACGGCGAGACAGCCGAGTCGACACTACGGCGCGAAGTGGAAGAAGAGCTTGGAGTGCCTGCCCAAAAAGTCATATCCGACCTCCAGATTATCTACTACAACATTGGCAAAGTGGTGAACGGCGTGCCGCGCATGAACATATACTTTAAAGTGTCGGTACCAGAACAGTTGCTTCGGAAGACGGAGCACGTTGCACTGTGGAAATGGTTTACCAAAGACGAGTTTTTGAGGTCGGACCTGAACCCCTCGTACGAAAAAGCCACCCTGGCTCGGGTTGTCTTTAACGACTAGCCTAGTCGCCAGCCTCAGCCCCGGTTTCATATATCAGCCTACAAAGTGGTATGCTTTTGTTCATGCTATTTACCATACTAGGCATTGCCAGCTCGCTCATATTTCTAGTCTGCGATTTTCCGTACTTGCAAGATACCATTCGTGCCAAGATTAAACCGCATAGAGTAACGTGGGGAGTTATAGCGCTGCTAAACACCGCTGGTTTCGCCAACCAACTCGCCAGCGGCGCTCGAAATTCGCTGTGGCTCTTTGGGGCGGGTACTCTAATGACCGGCGCCATATTTGTAGCATCACTAAAAAATGGCGTTGGAGGACGCAGCAGGCAAGACATATTCGCCGCCATTACCTGTTTAGTAGGCGTTGCGTTTTGGATTGTGTTCAAGTCCCCAGTCTTCAGCATCCTAGCCAATCTACTGGTGGCCGTCGTGGCACTGTTGCCAACTTTTGCCAAAGCCAAGAAATCGCCCGAAACCGAAACCAAGATCGCTTGGCTTGGTGGCATGATTAGCTCATCGCTCGCAGCGGCGTCCGTGGGCCAGCTTGATTGGCAACTACTTATTCTTCCGGTTTCATCGGCTGCGCTGAACGCCTACATGGTTTATTTACTGTATGTCCGGTCCGGGCACTCGGCACCAAACCGTGTCAGCCCTCCCAAGCTACATCAACCAGACGCTAAAAGAGCATCAAAAGCGGCGTAAGTCTTGCACACGTCTGCTTTGGTATACTTTTTACCATGGGTAGAACGCACGACGAACAACTGGTACTAGCAAAACAAATTGAAGCGGCCCAGACCAAAGTCGCCGTAGGGGCTATGTACTGGCACTACAAAGGCCGGGACAAGACCTACAGCGTATTAGGCTTTGGTTTCTTGGAAGCAAACGATGAGCTATGCGTCATATACCAAGCTCAGTACGACCAAAGGCTCACTTACGTCCGTCCGCTAGCCAGTTGGCTCGAACATGTCGAATGGAAAGGCAAGACCGTACCTCGGTTTACTAAAATATAGGCGACGGCTGTCTAGCGCTTGCCGGAAGTCTGGTTTAAAAATGCCTTTGACTGGCTAGCTGCCGGTCATACAAATACGGTAGCCAGCTGAGCATTTGGCGGGTAAAGACAGCCAGAGCGGGGCAGACCCGCTCAAATACTACCGTCTGCTCGGCACTATCTGTTTGAACATTGCGGTGGCCGAAGTTGCCTATTTGTGTTTGAAACACACCAAGTTCACGGGCTAGTATGATTGCCTCTCGTAGGTGCCCGCTGTTAAACTCGCTGAGCGGCAAACCTTTTGCTGCTAATACACGCGCGGCGGCAGGTATGATGTTATTGGCAATTACATTTAGTAGTTTCGGATTTGGCAGCAACCGGAAGGCATCACCCGCGCCCGACGGCACACATATTTCACTAATTGTTTCCAAGCTGTAGTTAAGCCGGTCAGGATACGTCTGCAGAAAGTTTCGTACTACACTTACCAGCTGCATATGAAACACCAGTAAGGTATTTTGCAGTAGGGGATTCTCTAGTAACCGATTAGCGAGTGCAACCTCTGCAGCCGAATAGGAGCGCTGCTGCAGCTTGCACACCGTCATTATGCCCCCAATGTCGTCCATGTGTAGATGTAACGGCGGTGCTCCGGCTATAATCGGCGTTTCATCTAGTGAGTTCGGAGCAGTTAAGAACTGCGCCATCGCTTTAGTGCCGGCCTCAATTAGACCATCACCGGCATAGTACATCCCCAGAGCGGCACTTCGGATACTTGGCAAAGCCGCACCGAATGCTCCAATTACTTGCCGTGCCGCGGTGGCAAGATTGGGCCGCAAACCATCGGTTTGTCTATAGCACTCAATACGTCGTAAGAGTAAGCGGGGTAAGCTAGTTGGGGCGTATGTTACCTCAATATCGGAGAGAATATCTTCAACGGCTATATCGTAGCCAATCCGAAAATAATCCTTTAGCTCGTTACCGGGTCGGGCACCGTGTCCCACTCCTACCAGGCGGGCGTCTCGCCAGTAGTCGCTCTTAAACCTCCCGAGCTCAAGCCAGTTCTGGGGTAAGGGCCCAGCCAGCTCTCTGCCAGCAAGAATCCGCCTAATATCAAGGCGCATTGCCATGGTAGCTAGCTCGGCATCGGCCGTCGCCGGGCATTCACCACGCTCGGCAGCATGTCGTATGGTTTGCTCGCCAATTCCATTGGCCCCGCCCGTGCCGTTAATGCAGTAGTCAAGCCACCCCGCTAGTGCCGCGTGATGCGGTCCAATCACTTCTTGATAGCTCTCGGACATCCAAACACTATTGCAAAAGAGTTGGAAGAAGAGAATCAGATCGTGATGCGCACATACTGCGCACCGCGATGGTTGCTATGATCCCTGACGGCTAGCTTCAATAAGGCCGGTAATGTATTCGGTCTTGGAAATGCCACGGCGACGGCTCTGCATGATTACATAGCTGTCGAGCTCATTCGGTAGCACTAGATTAAAACGACGCTTAATGGAACCGCGATGTTTTATAAAGGCTGTTAAGTGGCGCCCGAGATCGTAGTTGTCGCTATACATTTTATGGGTGACCAGCTTGGAAGCAATAACAGCAGGAAAGCGATTGCGCTGCGATGCGTCGTTTGTGTGCACTAAAAAAAGTACTGGCTTACCCAGACGCAGCGCTTCCGACAGCACCACACCTATACTCACACTTACCACGCTTCCTTCAATAATCACGCACTGCGCCTCGGCCACAGCACGCTGCAAACGCCCATACACACCGTCAGGGAGCAGGTTGGCCTGAGACCGAGAATCTTCCACCAAATCGTTGGTAAGACTATGGCCGCTGCGCAAAATGAGTTGGCGCAGGTGTTCCAAGGCATCGGCGTGCGTCTCAAGTGTACCGCGCGAAAACTCCAACAATATCTTCATACGATTTACTATACCACTTTCGTGCACTCCGTGCGACAAACTGTCTCTGTGATGGCACGGCACAATAACACCATCCGGAAGCTAGCGGTTTGGTATAATCGCAGCATGAAAGTAACAGTATTAGGCTCCGGCATGACCGCAACCTACCCGGGCCTAGAGTTTCGTTATCCATCATCACACCTAGTGCAAGCCGGCGACCACAACATACTACTCGATATAAGCGTAGGCACACTGCCGCAGCTGGCCAAGCTGGGACTGTCCCCAACCGATATCGATACCATTTGTATAAGCCATTACCATGCCGACCACTTTGCCATGGAACCATTTTTGCAGGCATTGTACGTGCTGCTGCGGGAACGACCAGACGCGCAGCCAACGGGCCTGCGCATTTGCGGGCCACCTGATATCGAATCGCGAGTACGCGACGGCTACTGCCTAAAGGGTTGGAACTTCGATAACGACTTGCTGCAATACGCGCGAATTATGTTTGTACCATACCAAGACGATCAGATGTTCGATATCGGTGAGGACCTACACATTACGCCTTTTATAACACCGCATTTTAAACTAGAAGCCTACGCCCTGCGCCTGGAAACTGAAGGTCAGGTGTTAGCATATTCGGGCGACTCCACTGACTCGCCAGCCCTCGAAACAGCCGCCAAACAAGCCGACCTGTTTCTGTGCGAAGCCTCCCAAGACGTTGGTACAGGGCCAAATGAGGGGCATATTGACCCTCGCACAGCTGGTGATGTCGCCAAGCGAGCTGAAGCTAAAAGGGTGGTGCTGGTACATTATTCTGGCAATGACACAGCCGATGCCATGACCACCGATGTCCAAGCCTCCGGTTACACCGGCCAGGTTAACATCGCCCAAGACCTTAGTACTTACGAATAGAGAGTGTCGTCCGGCCAGCAAATTAACAGATATGATATAGTATCGGCATGTCTGATAGTGTAGTGCCTAACGCCGATGATTTTGCCGTGTCCGATGACGCCATGCTGCAATTTATGCTGCTGGCCGGCAAGCTAAAGACCACGCTCCGCACCGGTTGGACACGCTATGCCATTCCCCGACCCGAAAGTGTAGCCGACCACACCTACCGCGCGGCTTTGCTGGGCATGTTTCTGGCGCCCCAGTTTGGGGCCGATCCGGGCAAGGTAGCGCAGATGCTTTTACTACACGATCTGGGCGAAGCCATTATAGGAGACGTGGTAATTGACCGCGGTGCGGTAGACCTACCAAATATTCACCAAAAGCACCAAGAGGAGCGTGTCGCTATGGTTGATCTATTGGCCATGATTGGCGCCGACCACTATATAGACCTCTATGACGAGTACGCGGCTGGGGAAACACCGGAAGCCAGCCTAGCACGCCAAATGGACCGATTTGAAATGGGCTTGCAAGCTAGGGAATATGAACTGGCTCACCATGTTGACCTAGACGAATTCTATGTAAGCACCGAACGCCGCCTGCGCGACCCACGCCTCCACCGTCTCCTAGCCAAAATTCGCAGTTACCGTGGATCAGCACGGCCTAAGCTGTAAATTGTCTACCTACTGCTGTGACCTGTATAATCCAAGCTATAAAGAGCGAGGGGTATTATGGTCGTTGATTTACGTGAGGTGCAAAAGATCGTCCAAAATCTGGGGGAGCGGGACCGCAATAACCCGGAGGGAGCAGGGGTAGATTTGCGATTGGGCGAAGTGCACCGCTTAAGCGGCGGCGAAGCGTTCATAGAGGCCGACGGAGTGGCTGGCCAGGGGCTGCGCAGCGGTTTCAGCACCGAGGTAGTGGCCGCTTATAAAGAGGACAGCGGCACCCAGGACAAGTTAGTTATACAACCGGGCGAATACTATCTGGTAAAGACCATTGAAACGGTGGATATACCCATGGACGTGCTGGCCGATTTTCGCCCACGCTCCAGCCTGTTCCGAGCCGGGCTGAGCTTTCAGGGCACCGTCGGCTCGCCAGGTTATAAAGGCGCCCTCATCTTTGGACTCGCCAATCTCGGCCCACTGCCCGTGACTTTGCAAATGGGTGCCCGTATATGCAGCGCCGTGTTCTACCGCCTGGAGGGCCAGGGCACCGCTTACCGCGGCCAGCACATGGGTGGTCGAGTAACCTCCGCCGGCGTCGAGCAGCAGGTGTAGCCGCCCCTGGGCCGCCTCTGGTATTATATGACCGATGATTGAACTACCCGACCTGCAGCAGATTGGCCTGCATCACCCTAAAGTCAAAGAGTATTTGCAGCTCAAGAACAACACTCGAGCCAACCCGGGTAAGCTGGTGGCCATTGAGGGCATATGGGCGCTGAGCAAGGCTGCAGCGGCTCACGCTCCGTTTGAGCTGCTGTTTGTGTGCCCCGAGCTTATTTTTAGCCCCGAATCAACCAAATTGATCCAAGACAACTTAGCCAACAAGACTCCGTGCGTGACTGTGTCAGAGAAGGTGATGGCCCGTATGGTTGACCGCGATAAGCCAGATGGTCTCGCCGCGCTCGTTGCGTTGCCGCAGATGGAGCTGGATTCCATTGATCTGCCTAACAAAGCTTGTGTAGTCATCCTTGACGCACTAGAGATTCCCGGTAATGTGGGCACCATCATCCGCACTGCCGACGCCACCGGCATAACCGCCGTGATACTGACAAATAAGCGCACCCGGCTCACACACCCCAAAGTCGTGCACGGCAGCATGGGCAGCATCTTTACGGTGCCAACGGTTGTTGCGGAAGTGCCAGAGGTGCTCGCCTGGCTACGCAAGCACCATTTCACTATCTTCACGGCCTCCACACGTGGCTCGAAGGGCTACCGAACAGTTGATTACACCGACCGCTGCGCGCTGGTGATGGGCAGCGAGCGCTTTGGCATTGCCAAAGACTGGCATGCCGCCGAAGACGTGGGCGTGCAGATCCCCATGCTGGGCGTCAGCGATTCTCTAAACGTTGGCCACGCCACAGCGCTGCTCATGTACGAGGCTTTGCACTCACAGCAACCAGAGCTATTTACTTAAAGTCTTGCCAGACACAAACTGAGCCACCGCCTGAATGGCGTGTAGCTGCGTGGTAATCTCCCGTACGGTTCGCGTCAGCGGGCTAGGCAATATGCGGTCACGACGTTTAATGGCGCGAATGGGGCGCTCCACCAGTAACGGCTCATGGCCAGCCAACACCAAACTACCGTCCGCCAGTAGCCCACGCACCTGCACATAGGGCAGTACTGCGGCCCCTTTTTGGAGCAACACCAACTGCAGCATCGCTTCGGGGCTCGTTGAGTAGAAGGTAGGCTGTGGGCTCAATCCGTGGCGCGCCAATGCACCAAGCACTAAACGATGCGTTGTGGAAGCCTGGTCATAACTTATGAACTTCGGCAGCAACCCTTGGGCTATAGCCTGGTTCGTCGACTCGAGTCCGGCCGGATGGCAGACGAGAAACAACGGTTCAGTGCTGCGTTGCATAATCTCCAGCACGCCGTCATAAGCTGGCTGCGCAACCACAAATGCCACGTCTAACGCGCCTTTCTGGGTTGCCTGGAGAAGGTTGCGCGAATTATCTACCACTAGCGACACCGCCGCTTGGCGTTCCAGGTTGGCAATACTGCCAGCGGAGCCAAACAGCACCTCAGCAACACTATCAATCATGCCAATCGAAACGGTTAGTCGGCGATTTCCCAGCTCAGCAAGCTGTGTTTGCAGATTATTCGTTCGCACCTGCAGGTCTTTGCCCGCCACATATGCCAGTTCGCCAGCTGGCGTGAGGGTAAGAGGGCGGACACCATGCAACAGCAGCGGGGTGTGTAATTCACGCTCTAGCTTGGCAATCGCCGCCGACAGCGCCGGCTGTGAGATATGGAGTTCATGTGCGGCTCGTACAAAATTGCCCGCCTCCACCAGACGTACAAACTTCCTCAGGCGTTCTTCCATAACTTTAGATTATACATATATAGTGTAAATATATTTGAGTTATACATCTGCTAGCCATACGCTTGAATATGATAAACAGAGAGATTATGGCTATGGCAAATCGTAAAATTAAACTGGCGATTGTAGGGGTTGGTAACTGCGCATCATCGCTGGTTCAGGGCATTCACTACTATCGAAATGCTAAGGATGACGAGTTCGTACCGGGAGTCATGCATGTAAATTTCGGCGGCTACCACATACGCGACATCGAGATCGTGGCCGCTTTTGACGTCAACCAAAATAAGGTCGGCAAAGATGTGGCCGAGGCAATTTACACGGCGCCGAACAACACTGCCGTGTTCGCTACAGTGCCGAAGATGGGTGTCACCGTACTGCGCGGACCACGCCTGGACGGAGTCAATGAGACAACTGCGCCGCTTGTGCCCGTGGACGATACAGCCAAACCCGTCAACGTTGCAAAAGTGCTAAGAGACAGCGGTGCCGAAGCGGTCATCAACTACTTGCCGGTCGGCTCTCAAGAGGCAACTGAATTTTATGCTCAAGCCGCTATAGATGCCAGCTGCGGCTTTGTAAACTGCATACCTGTCTTTATTGCCAGCGATGCAACATGGGCGAAGAAATTTGAGCAAGCCGGCCTGCCAGTCATTGGCGACGACATCAAAGCGCAAGTTGGTTCCACCATCACTCACCGTACCCTCGTCACCATGTTCCAGGACCGGGGCATGCGCATTGACCGCACATACCAGCTTAACAACGGTGGTAATACCGATTTTCTAAATCTCATCGACAGATCGCGTGGCAAATGGAAAAAGATCAGCAAAACCGAAGCCGTAACGTCAATGATTGAGCAACGTGGCAATCGCATCGAGCCCGACAACGTCCACATTGGTCCGTCGGACTACGTGCCGTGGCTCAAAGACCGCAAGCTAGGCTTTATTCGCATTGAAAGCCGGCACTTTGGCGACGTACCTATGAACTTAGAAATTCGGCTTGATGTTGAAGACTCACCAAACAGTGCTGGTGTAGCGATCGATAGTATTCGCTGCTTGAAACTAGCCCTCGACAACGGGCTCAAAGGGGCTATCATAGAGCCCGCTGCGTACTTTAAAAAGCACCCACCTCAGCAAATTGAGGACCGGGAAGCTCGGCAGTTAGTGGAGCAATTCATAGCTCGCTACCGTGTCGACAAGCCGGCCAAACAGCGTCGGACCAAGCCTAAAATGGTACAATATTCTAAATGATTGAAGCTGTTCGCATAAGCATCCGTGGTGTCATGCGCCACGTTGCCGGTGCACTCCACAACCTCAGTCGCGGCCGTCTTACACCCAACGCCGTCACTATTTTCGGCGCTGTTATGCACGCGCCTATCGCGCTACTAATTGCGCTTGGGCAGTACCGGTGGGCGGCCGTATTTTTGGTGATTTTTGGACTACTCGACACACTTGACGGGCAACTGGCACAAGTACAACGGCGCGAATCCGCCCTGGGAACGTTGCTAGATTCCGCAACCGACCGCATGAAGGAAGTCGCGCTCTACACCGGCGCGGCCTACAGCATCATCGCTACCACCGGTCGACCGTACCTGGCAGTGTGGGCAGTAGCCGCTTGCGGAGCGTCGCTGCTGACCAGCTACGTGAACGCCTGGGGCGACGCCGTGATGGCACGTTTTCACATAGCCAAGCACGCTGTCAACAAAGGCTTTCGGGGTGGTTTGCTGCCATTTGAACTACGCATGGTTGTGCTGCTACTAGGTTTGCTAAGCGGCCGCCTAACGCTGGCCATCATGGTCATCGCGCTCGGCGCTGGTTACACAGCCCTAAGCCGGCTGGTGCGCGTAGCCAGCCGGCTCAAGGAAGCCGATGTATAAACTGGATCTGCACACCCATTCGGTCGCGTCGCCGGATGGCGGTTTGAGCAGTGCCGATTACCGCCGTATGCTGGAATCTGGCAGCCTCGACTTCATTGCCGTAACCGACCACGACCGCGTAGATTTTGCCCAAAAGCTGCAAGCCGAGCTGGGCGACTGCATTATCGTCGGTGAGGAGATCACGACGAACGCCGGCGAGATCATTGGGCTTTATCTGAAAACAACTGTCCCCGGCGGCTTACCGCCACTCGAGACCACCCAACAAATTCACGCCCAAGGCGGATTAGTGTACGTGCCACATCCTTTCGAAACCGTGCGCAAAGGGCTTTCGCTAGCTAGTTTGGATGCCATTGCGACTGAGGTAGATATAGTTGAGACCTTCAATGGCCGAACGTTTCAGAACGGAGGCCATAAAGCCGCGCGATGGGCGGCCGATCACCATATCCCCGGGGCTGCCAGCAGCGACGCCCATGGCCAAGCAGGGTGGGGTAGAACATACGCTGCTATATCCGAGAAACCTACCCGCGAGAATCTGGCAATAACCTTAAACAGTGCTAAAAGCAGTCATCAAGGAGTAGGCCTAAGAGGCCGGCTATACCCCAAACTAAATCGTCTACAAAGGCGCCTGCGTGGTTAAGCAAATACTCTTTCTGCTTTGGCTGGCTTCTCCATCCATCTTAGCTAATGTCGCACCTATTATTGCCGCCAAACTGCCCTGGCTCAAGCCATACGACTACCCTATGGATTTTGGCAAGATGTACCGCGGCAAACGCATCTTTGGCTCTCACAAGACGTGGCGCGGGTTTGCCGCCGGCATCGTGGTCGCAACGTTTGTTTTCTGGCTGCAGCAATTGGCAGTGGAACACTACAGTTGGGCAGCACGTTTAACCGATCAGATTGATTACGCCCAGTTGCCAACATTGATTATGGGATCCTTGTTCGCACTTGGCACTCTGGGCGGCGACGCCATTGAAAGCTTCTTTAAACGACAGCATGGCATTCCACCAGGCGGCGGTTGGTTCCCTTGGGACCAACTCGATTCGGTGTTAGGTACCGCCGTGGCAGTGTTGCCATTTATATTACTGTCGTGGTGGCAGTACATAATTTTGATTGCAATGATGCCCGTCATTCACATTGTTTTCACCCATATTGGCTTTTGGTTTGGCCTAAAGGAACGCCCTATCTAAGCTGTTGGTAGGCCCGTAAAAAGGCCTGCCGGCTCGATTGAATACGCACGGCAGCCACAGCAGACGCTTCCAACTCGTTTACTAGCCGCAGAAATCCTCCCGCCGATTTAGCAATACCACTAGCCGCAAGCATTTGGCGGCAGGCTTTAGTGTGCGCAGTCAATCGAATACATTGTCTGCTAAGGCCGCTACGCAAAAAATGCCGCTCTAAACGGGGTACAAAGGTGCTGAGTTGGTAGCTACGCGGACGAATTCGCAGGCGCTGTAGTAGGTCTACTACTACCACACTGAGCTGGCCGACTTGGAGGTCTTTGCGCCAGTCGTGGATGTCGTCATGTAACTGCCGGGCAATCAGGAAATGCTGTAATGACCGCTCAATCTTGCGTAGCTGCGCCGCTCGCACCCCAGTCACCTGCAGAGCCAAGAGCATAGGCCCAATGGCATGACCAAACGCTCGGTCAGCCAGGACTGTGCAATTGCCATAGCGGGGCAGGGCGGCCAGCTCAAGGCCACCGTCTACAACTCTGGCTCGCGCATGAGCGACCTCCCACGCATTGGCACGATCTACCGCGGTGTACCAACGCTCGACACGCGCATATAGTTCTGGCCGGCCCACTAGAACCTGTCGGTAACGCTCCAAAGATGCACGGTACGCCACGTTGGCAATGGGCAAGCGGGCCGGGTCGCCTTCTTCGTCTATAAAATCGTCGTATAGTACGGTAGCTATCCAGCAGAACACGTTGGCTTCGCCCAGTAGCTGCAGCTCTTGGCCGTTAATGCCATTTGCGTTAGTGAGGGTGTCGGCAAATAGCCATGGCAGAAGCACAATTTCATGATTACGATCCGCCAGGCGCATGTCGTTCCAGGCGCTCAACCCAGTGGTGCGTAACGGTTCGGGCAGCTTCTCTATGTACTGTCTGGTAGCCGCCCAAATGCTATCTACAAGCCTAAGCGCATCATCGGACAACCTGGGCTGCTCTCTGCTCTCGGGTTTTTTGAGGCGTGCCGACAGGTGTAGTAGTTGCTGGTCAGTAGAGTTTAGTTTGGGTGCAGCGTCATCTATGGCAGCGTGCGTCGCCAGATAGGTCTGCAAGCCAGGCAGCACTACGTCGTAGTGTGTCAAAAACGTAGCTACGGCGGCATTGGCATCTCGCCTCACTCTGCCATCGTTCCCGCCATATGGCCCCCCTGGCTGGACTTCACACGACATAAGACGGCGCAGAGCATGGGCCAGCAAACCGCCCGACAGCTCCTCCTCTTGAGATTCATACAAAGCATTGAGAACTGTAAATACAACACACAAGTCACCCGACACAATCCAGGCCTCATTAACGGCGGTTCTTACATGACGAAGCGCCGTTTTAGCCGCTGTCATCACGACCCCTAGCAGGGAAGATGACCTTAAACGTTGTGGGGTGACTAGCCGACTCCAAGCTAACCGTACCCTTAAAATGTGTCTGCACTATTTGCTTGCTTATAAACAAGCCTATGCCCATCCCCTCCTGTTTAGTCGAATAAAATGGTTTAAACAGCTGCCGCTGCGCTGCGCTGGCAATACCGCCTCCCCAGTCACTCACACGCACTGTTATGGTCGTTCGGTTGCTGTGCAGTTCCATCCGTACACGCCTATCTACCGGTCGCACGGTTGCCTCGCTAGCCGCATGGAGAGCGTTGGTGAGTAATATGGTGAGTACTTGGCAAAAGCGAACTGCATCGCCATTGTAGTGCGGCGTCTGCTCGGAGCCGCGGTGCACAATATCGAGCAGGACGTTCTCGCGCGCAAACTTAGGACGCAGTGTAGTTGCCACAGCGTTCATTTGTTGCAATGGGCTGAACGATGAGATCTCGCTGGTGTCTTGTAGCTGGCGACGCACTTGGCCTACCAGCTTATCTAGATGCTCTATACTTTGTTTGGCCCGTTCAATACTATCGCCTCGGCGCCGAGCACTAAGCGTATCAATATCGAGTGTAAGCGCCGTTAAATGATTGGCTAGCTCATGCAACAGGGCAGTACTTAGTTGTCCTAGTTCGGCAAAACGATACAGCTGTTGCATTTCTTCGAGCTGCAAAGCACGCAGTTTGCGAGTTCGCTCTTTTAGTTTTACCGCCAGTAACTGTTTTTGCTCCTGCACAGCCGCTTCGGCAGAACGCGCTTGCTGGAGCGAACGCTCCAATTCACGTCCAAATACCCACGCCACTACACCTAGCACTGCGAACAGCAAGCAGTAGCCCAATGCCTCGCCGAACCCAGAGGGCCGTGCCTTTTGCCAGCTCTCATTCGGTACGTGCACCTTTAGAGTCGTCAAGATCTGAATAGCAATTGTGACAGCCCCAAGCAGGGCGGCGGCATACAGCGAATAACGCGCACCCAGCATAATACCGGCCAGAGTAATGGTGACGCTCATCAGCAAAGTAGCAAAGGGCAAATTAATGCCCCATTCCCACATAGCCAGAGCAGCCACGCCAATATATACAAGCATTAGCAGCAGGGCGGCTAGCTGTGGCTTCCGTGGCCGTATAAACACATGTGTAATAAGTAAGTAGACAAGCACCAGACCATTTACTACACTGCGTGGACCGGCAACATCATTGCCAGCTACAAAATAGCTAACTAGAAGCAGTAGGAAGAATAAAGCCGCCGCATACGTAGTACAACGCAGCAAGACTCGCAGAACAGCCTGACGGGCGGCAGTTTCGGGGAAAGCGTCACGCTGTTCTGCCAGTTTTGCTGCAGGAGCAAGTTGTTTTTTAAATAACCCAAGAGTTGAGAACCGAAGCCCTTTTGCAGATGTATGTATAAGCATATGACTTCGATTCCCAGCTTTCTCTATATCTATTTTATTCGACGTTCCACCAGGGAATGCCGGCGCTCAGCTCACTTGCCAGTTTAGTTTCAACGGCTTTACCCGTCCGAGCACCTTTGCTGGTAAGCAACGCTGCTATAGTCTCTTTCATTTTAGCACCCTTCCTACACATCCGTTTAGTTACGAGGTACCCTCGACCATGTACCCAACACCGTACGCAGTTTTAATAAGGTGGTTTGGAAACGGACGGTCAACTTTGTCCCGCAAATTTTTAATGTGCACGTCCACCGTTCCATTCCAGGTATCTTTGCCGGTTTCCCAGGCATGGTTCAAAATCATTTGGCGCGAAATGGCACGGCCGCGATTGCGCACTAAGTACTGCAAAATGTCGAACTCTTTGCGGCTAAGCGGTATGCGCTGGCCTGAGCGCCACACTTCACGACTCTCTACATCCAGCTGTAAATCGTCCAGCACAATGACCTTGCCAGCGTAATAGCGAGCCTTGCGACGCACTAACGCTCCCACGCGTGCGACCAGCTCGTCGCTATTAAAGGGTTTCGTTATATAGTCGTCGGCGCCCATATCTAGAAGCTTGACGCGTGCCTTGACGTCACCGGCGCCCGAAATAACCAATACTAGGGTAGTGCCGCCTTGCTCGCGTATGGTTCGACACACGTCTGCGCCGTTTATATCGGGCAAGCCCAGATCGAGCAGTACTACGTCGTAGTCAACGGCCTGTGCGTAAGCCAATGCTTCAGCACCAGTATGTGCAATGTCTACTAAATAGTAGTTAGCAAGCAACGCCTTAATGCGCTCTGCTAGCCCCTTACTATCCTCGACCACCAGCACCTTCATGTACCGTTCGCCTTTACAGAGTTAATGCTCTACCCTAATTTTTAGCTTACACTCCAAATCTTAAAAAGTTCTTAAGTTTCGCCATAATCCGTTACCCTCATACGATTCTACGATCTAGCCCCTTTGGCTACACCAAGCATTTATTTTTTCTGAAAAAACACCAATTTGTAGCCATCGGGATCACGTACCACGAACTCCCGACTCCCACTAGGCCAGTCGCGGGGCTTACTGGAAGGCTCATAGCCTGCGGCAATCACGCCGTCGTACATCTCATCGGCGCTATCAACTGCAATATTTATATAAAGCCCGCCGCCTTTGGGCTCAGCGTGAGCCTCGGCTTGAAATTCCGCTTGGTCTTCGCTGCTTATGGCAATGAACTGCATCCAGAACCAGTTTAAGTACACCCTTAGCGAACTATCACTGCGCTCACCCATACGGAAACCTAGTGTTTCGTAAAAAGCGGCCGTTTTAGCAATGTCTTGAACATACAGCCCCAACCCGGAGACACTCTTAGCTTTCATATGTTTATTGTACCAGTCTTGTCACGCCGAAGGTACGGCAATGCGTGCTATAATTAAGCCCGTAAACACGGAAACAAACAACCATGATAAAGACCCATTCTGACGACCCCGATGTGGTCGCAGCCGCCCAAAAGGCTCTTGAGGGTATACATAAAACACTGGCTTCTTTACCTAAAGCCACTGTCTATGACTACGGTGGCGAGACGCTAAAACTCGGCAAGTACGGGGTGTGTATAACTTGCGCCACACCGATTGCCGAAGCCCAAGCGGCTGAACAAGCACTGCGCCAACAAGCCGCCAAGCAAAAAGACGAGACAGTAAAAGAACACCTGGCACTGGCGGCTGATTTTTTTCGCCGTGAAGCCGAAGCCGCTATAGTACGCGCCAAACTCCACAACGGGCAGGGGACCGAGGGCATCTTGGACCAGCTGTTGGGCTATCAATTTGAGCGAGGTATTCACGACGATTACCACCACAGCCATCACGGGGGCAAAGCATGAGCGACGAGCTAGATATGAGCAAAAATGCTCGCATACAACGCCACCTCAGTAATCTTCGTAAGCTCATTACTCCGCGCGGTTTGTTCCTGGCCAGTGATAAAGCTGTCACCACCGGCTACGACAAAGCCTGGATACGCGACAACGTTTATGAAGCGCTCGCGTTTGAATACGCCGAGCAGTGGGACGTGGTAAGCAAGGACTACCACACACTGCTCGACATTTTTGATACCCACATAGAGAAGATTAACTGGGCTGTCACCAACAAACCATTTGAAAGTTGGCAGTACATCCACGCCCGCTTCAACCCCGAAACGCTCGAGGAGTTTTGGGAAGAGTGGGGCAACAAACAGCATGACGCTATTGGCGCAGTGCTATTCAAGCTGGCCGATTTTGAGGCCAAGGGCCACAGCATGCTTCGAAACGACAAGGACCGTAAAACCGTACAAACGCTTATTTACTACATATGCAATGTGGAATACTGGCACGACGCCGACAACGGCATGTGGGAAGAAGCCGAGGAAGTGCACGCCAGCTCCATAGGCGCGGTGCTTGCGGGACTCAAGAAGTGGCAAGAGGTAGGCGGCATGGATGTCGACCGAGACGCCATAGAGCGCGGTGAAAAAGCCCTGGCTAAGCTGTTGCCGCGTGAGTCCGAAACCAAATTTACCGACCTGGCTTTGCTGTCGCTCGTCTACCCATACAACATTGTGAACCACCATATGGCTCAGCAGATTGTTGACAACTTAACGTATCATTTGGAACGCGACAAAGGCGTACTGCGCTACAAAAACGATGCTTACTACAATGCCAACCCCGACGGCTACTCCGAGGAAGCCGAGTGGTGCTTTGGCTTGAGTTGGTTGGCAATTATCTATAAGCGACTGGGCAACGACGCCAAGGCCGAGGAATACCTAACCAAGGCCACCGATACAGTGACCAAAGCTGGTCAGGTACCCGAGCTGTACTTTAGTAACTCCAACAAAGCCAACGAGAATACACCCTTAGGCTGGAGTGAGAGCATGTACGTTACCGCATTGTACGAAGTGGCCGATTAGCCCTAGACATCTTTGCTATACTTTATAAAGTAATAAGGCGAGGAGGGTTTAAGCGCGTGGCGTTAAAATTAATAGAGAAAGAGCATCTGGTGGACAATATTTGGGCCTTTCGGTTCCAGCCGGATGAGCCGTTTAGTTGGACCGCTGGGCAATTTATAGAGGTTGAGCTGTCGCATGACAACCCCGACAAAGAGGGTACAAAGCGTTGGTTTACGGTCTCGTCGGCCCCTTATCAGGATGTTGTGCAGATTACAACACGAGTTACAGATAGCACTTTTAAACAAGCGCTCTCCAAGCTAGAAGTAGGCGACGAGCTACAACTGCTAGCAAAACCAGACGGCGACTTCACCTGGCAAGATTCCGAACTGCCACTGGTTTTTATTGCTGGCGGTATTGGCGTGACCCCGTTTTACAGCATCTTGAAACAGCGTGTCCACGACCACCAACCACTCAATACCACACTGGTCTACAACAGCCGTACGCCAGACGTGCCGTTCAAAGCTGAATTTGATGAGTGGGCAGCGGTCGACCCTAGCCTAAAGGTGCAATACATGGTGGGCCGGCTAGATGCTGAGAGTCTGAGCGCTGCAGTACCAGATCTCAACAAGTCACTCGTTTACCTATCTGGCCCCGAGCCTATGGCAGAAGCCGTCGGCGACCAGCTGAAGGCTCATGGCTTGCCCGAGGCTCAATTAAAGCAAGATTTTTTCCCAAATTACACTGAACAAAACTACTAGTTAGTATCCCCTGGGGCCAACCTTGGGTATACAATAGAGTCATAGGCTAATAACGGAGGCACATCATGAAAAGAAGCGGCATCATTATTGCGGTCATTGTGGTACTAGCGGTAGCGGGCGGTGTATTTGCGCTCATGCACAACTCGTCCAAGGACAACGGCAGCACTAGTAAAACTAGCGAACAGTCGACCGTTCCGCCCATCAATAACGACATAGTCGTTACCAAAACCGATGGCACAGTCGGCCAGTATTTGGCCGACGCCACCAACGGCAAGGCACTCTACACTTACAACCCAGACACCAACGGTGTTAGTAAATGTACCGGTTCGTGCCTAGCCAACTGGCCGGCTTATGTGGCCACTGGTTCCACCGCCAATTTGCCTGACGGTTTTGCTACCATTAAGCGCAGCGACAACGGCCAGACCCAGTACACCTACAATGGCAAGCCGCTATACTTCTTTATTACCGACAGCAGTGGACGGGTAACCGGCGACGGCGTAGAGAACTTTAGTGTCGCCAAGCCTGTAGCAGCTTCCACGCCGTCCACGGGCACATCTACGAACAACTCGTCTAACTCCGGCAACAGTTCATCGCCGAACTACACGTACTAGTTAAAACCGCTAAAACTACGTGCCGTGCCTTGAAGCCCAAGGCACGGCATTTTCATGCCAAAGTAAGCCACACCACAGACAATGAGCGGTGCGACGCGGAAGATACTAACTAGGCAGCACGGGAACTAGTCGTCTTAAGAACGGAGGAATGAACATCATGGCACATACAACTACAGAACCAACGGGATGGGTAGGCTGGGTATATTTTGCAAGCATGATGATGCTCATACTGGGCGGCCTACAAGCCTTATCCGGACTGGTGGCACTGTTTAGTAACACTTTTTATGTTACCGCGCATGGGCTAGTCGTGTGGAACTACCATACCTGGGGGTGGCTAAACCTGATCTTCGGCATTTTAGTCGCCGTGACCGGCATGGCCGTTGCTGGTGGACGCACCTGGGCACGAGTAGTAGCCAGCATTTTTGTAGTGCTGAACGCCATTGAAATACTAGCCTTTTTGCCAGCATATCCCATCTGGTCCATCATAGCGCTCATCATTAGCGGGTTTGTCATCTACGCCCTGACCGTCCATGGCCGCGAAGTTCGTGAAGATTACTAGCCGCAGCATAACTTGCGCGCTGATGGCCGCCAGGTTGCCTACAAGGTAACGTGGCAGAGATACTCTTTGTTCTTGGCTTTACCACCAACAATGGGCGACTCAACAATGCCATGCACCCGTAAGCCAAGCGCCTCAAGGTCCAATCGCACTTGCGCAAGAATCTGCGGTATGTGGTCTTCCGGCAATTTGCCCTTGCGCAGTTGATGAGGGCTTGCCTCGTAATGCGGTTTGACAAGCGCAATAATTTGCCCGTTGGGTGCTAGGTTTTGCAGGGCGTTTGGTACGACTTTGGCAAGCTTAGTCCAGCTAGTGTCAATGCTTACTAGGTCTACCTTTTCTGGCAGGGCAACATGCATAGCATTGCTGCGCTCCATGGCAACGACGCGTGAGTCATTGCGAAGGTTCCAATCAAGCACACCATAGCCCGTCTCAACTGCATATACCTTCCGTGCTCCGTTTTGCAGCAAACAGTCGACGAAGCCTCCCGTATTTGAACCAAAATCCGCGCATACTAAGCTGGTAACGACTACTCGGAATTCCGTGAGCGCATAGGCGAGCTTTTCACCAGCACGCGAAACATATGGCATCCCACCAGTCTAGCAAACCGATCTACCTGGGGAAATAACGTGGCGATCCCCACGTCTGGTGATTATCTAGCGAGCTAACCATCATAAAGGCCGCCAACTAGTGGTTCAGAGCCAGATCTACCAGATACCACGGGCAGCCAAAAAGGGCAGCACTTGATTGAGAGTCATGGGTGTCATAGCGTCCGCGACATCTACCACATCAGCCTTAGCAAACCATTGAATGGCTTCGATTTCAGCTTGCGGATGCGGCTTACCAGTAAGCTCGCCAGTAAACAAATGCATCTCCATGTCGCGGCCATCCGGTGTTTGACCGTGGACCATGCCCAACTTCTTAACATCGCTTACGCCTACACCCAACTCCTCCTGCAGCTCTCGCTGCAATGCGCTCTCAATAGCCTCGTTTGGCTCCTGCTTGCCACCCGGAAATACCCAGTAAGACCTGCCTTTAGGACGCGCAAACAACAATTGTGTATCGCCACCGCTCTCCCGAAAGAGCAGCAAGGCGGCTTTGGTAATCATTGCTTCAGTATAGCAGTCGGGCTTTGAGTGGGTGCGCCTAAGAGTTCTATGAGTAACACGGCAATAACTGCAATCACGGCGTACCAGGCTAGAGTAGTAAGGGTAAGGGAAGTGACCAGCAGCAAAACGACGATAACCGCCACTGTAGCCCACTGCAGCAAGCGCTTATGGGCGCCCACCCAGCGAGTGAAGGTGTTCTCATGATCGCCGAAGATGGTTTGGTGCAGTTTGCCAGCGAAGAGTAAATGCAGACGATCTTGGACAGCGTGAGCACTGCGACTAGCGCCGGTTAGCCAGGCCGCCACGGCAATCAACGCAAACAGTGCCAGCAACGTAGTAGTTTGGATGACTAGTGGATGAAAGATAATCTGCACCGTTTGGCGTACTGCGTCCATGTACTGCGACATGGCTTTGCCGGCGATAATTTCGCGGGTAATACGCACCGCTATGAGCGTCACCAGCAAGCCAATGGCACAGTACAGCGCCAGCATGGCGGTGGTGCGGCGACGGCGACGGCGACGGCTCAAATATATCGCCAGGGCGGCACTTACCAGAAACAACAGCACCGCCACGGTGCGCCAGGTATTTATGTGCACCGCCACCTTGTGCAACACCGTTATACCGCTGCCGCTCAGCACCTGCACGTCGCCAACTTTGCTGGGTAATTGCTTGCCGGCTAGAAAGTCCAGCTTGGTACCCTTGAGCGATTGGCTCAGCTGTTGGTACAGATCGTTCAAGTCAATCACCCCGTCGCCGCCAGATTGTTTAACCGTGGCTATGAACCCCGCGTGAGAGCGAGCCAGCAAAGCGTTCCAATGGTCTTGGAACTGCGGCCGAGCCAACACCTTTTGCAAGGCCGCCTGGGTACCGCCGCGCAGCTGGCTGGCGAGCGTGGGCGCCAGAAAGGTTATGCGGGGTGGCAACGCCTGCTCCAGCTGCCGCTCCACATCTACGTTGTTATAAATCTGCGCCGTGGTATACGAGGCCACAGCCGTTTGTACGGTGGAATCGCGAATAATGGGCGCCGTAGCTTGGTTAAACCGCTCGTTGTTCACAATGGTATTACCCGTCCAAAACAGCAGATTGCCCACGACCAGCAGCGCCACTGCGAGCGCCATAAAACAGACTACACCGGTTCGGCGCCAGGCGTGATGCCCGCCCGACTGAATAACGGTCGTCTGGCGCAGTTGTTCGTTCTCCACTCGCAAGCGCTCGTTTTCGGCCTGCAGCTGCTCGGCCGGCGTACGTACTTTCGCCATAGTGTAAGCCCTCCACGTTGCACAGGTCACTATAGGCCGAACTAGCTTCGGCGCAGTGAGGACAATTGCAGTCCGCGCCCAAACTGCTTATACTCACGCTTATGATCTACAACTGGCATAAAAAAGCAAAATCACAACTGACGGTAGGCGATAAGGCAGCCGATGCCATGCGCAACGGCATGGGCAGCTGGGCGTTCGTACTCACCTTTATAGTGTTTCTAGGCGTGTGGGCTTATTTAAACAGTGCCAGCGGTTGGCACCACTGGGACAAATATCCATTTATACTACTTAACCTGTTCCTGAGCATGCTGGCCGCACTGCAGGGCGCCATCCTGTTGATCGCCGCTAAGCGCCAGGACGCCATTGCCGCCGCCATGGCCCAGCACGACTACGACACCAACGTGAACGCCAAAAAAGAAATTGAGCTACTCATGGCCATCAACGAAGAGCAGCTAAAGCTCATAAAAGAACTCCACGCTAAGCTAGATGCTAAATAAAAATCGCCCCATAAGGGGCGATTTCGGCTGTGCCTAAAAGGGGTCAGGCTAAGCGTTGTTTAAACTTGCGGAGCCGCTTTACCTCCAAGCGTTCAGCGCGGAGTTCCCAGGCGCTTTCGTAATTATCGGCATTTAGGTCAGTTAGGTCATTTACAGCAGTGGGTTTGGTAATAATATGAAGTCTTTTCATGGCTTCAGAGCTCCCTCGGTTACAAATATATGTACGATACGTGGTCGTACGTATGTAGCAGTCTAAGCTTTTCTGCTTACGGTTGGCTGCAAAAAATCTTACAGACAAGTCTGGGAGCCATCTGTGGCAGGTACATCTGGAAAATAGCGTGGTAAAAGTTACGAGCCACAGTACGCACCAGCACAGCCACACCCAAGAATACCGTTTGCAACCATTCACAAACATGCTATGATGCGGGTACTAGAAGGCTGCGAGAATGCGGGTGGGCGCTTTTAGAACCCAGGCATTCCACGAAAATCTAGCAAGTATTTAACGGTTACTTAAGAGGCGCAGCTAAGGCTTCCTTCTTTCTAAGAAGAAACTTACCTCCAGAGACCAGAAATAAGGAAGTTAGCCTAATATGGCCACCAAACTTTTCGTCGGTTCACTGCCGTGGGCAGTCGACGACCAAGCGCTCGAAGACCTGTTTAAGGAATTCGGCGTAGTTACATCAGCAAAAGTAATCATGGACCGCGAGAGCGGCCGCAGCAAGGGCTTTGGCTTCGTTGAGTTCGACGATGACGACGCCGCCAAAGCAGCCATGAACAAGTTGAATGGCACCGACCTGCAAGGTCGCACCATTGTGGTTAGCGAAGCTCGCCCGTTAGAGCCACGCCCACCACGCCGCGAATTCGATCGCCGCTAGGGTATCGACCAACCAAAAAGACTCCGTACAAACGGAGTCTTTTTTTGTGTAACGCGCACGCCGCGAGAGTGCTACCATACAGGGTATGCATAGTAATCCAACCATTGATGCCTACGACAAATACGCCAATATATACGATAAGGAAGTGATTGAGTTCTGGGACAATTTCCCGCGTACCTTTTTAGAAGAATTCAAAAAGCACCTGGACGGCATACGTATTTTGAACGTCGGCAGTCGCAGTGGCCGAGATGCACTTTTGCTCCGTACAATGGGACTCGACGTGGTTTGTCAGGATGGCTCCACGAAGATGATCGAGTTGACGCGCCATCTAGGGTTCGAGTCACATCTTGCAGACTTTACCGAGCTCGCATTTCCGAAAGAGTCGTTTGACGGCATTTGGGCATATACCTCACTTATTCACATACCCAAAGAAGAGATGGCCAAAGTCGTACAAGAGCTACGAACCCTCCTAAAACCCGGCGGTATTTTTGCCATTGGCGTCATAGAGGGTCAGGGCGCAATTATGAAAGAGCGCAGCACCATGCCGGGCGCCCAACGTTACTTCAAGAACTATTCCGAACAGGAGCTACGCGAGCTCATTGAACCGCTGGGCTTTACATTTCTATACCAGGATGACTACCGGCCGCTGACTAGTAGGTACCTAAACCAATTATACCGAGTCGCCAAGTAGGAGGGCTTGACCCGCAGCCCACCGCTCATCTACTATGAGCCAGATGAATCAGTTTTATATAGTTCGACATGGCGAAACAGAGAACAATCGAGCCAAACGCTTATCTGGCTGGATTGACACGCCACTTACACCGGAAGGCCTTATACCCACTCAGCGAGTTATCGAGAAGCTAAAGGGCACGGAATTCGATGCCGTTTATTCGAGCGACCTCGGACGAGCATTTGTAACGGCTTACGTAGTTCTACGTGGCATTGGTTGCAACAAAGAAATTATCCGCGCACCAGGCCTAAGAGAAGTCAACTATGGTGTAGCTGCTAATCTGCCCAGCGTTAGAGCTTATGAACTGTACCCTCAGTTAGATCGCGAGAGCCATTACAAACCGTCGGAAGGGGAGTCCCTCGACGAAATGCAGCGCCGAGTCTTTGCGACAATTAAAGAAGTCGACGATACGCACACAAATGCCACCATCCTCATAGTCGCCCACTCGGGAGTCATGGCAGCACTACGCGCCAGCCACATTGGTCAAGATTTTGGTGAGCACAACATCAGCGAAGCATACGACCACGACTACGTGGGCAGGTTTACGTTCAAGAACGGAATTGTAACGTCATTTGAAGCATTTCGGCCAGAACACTAGCGTAACTGCCACGTGTTCTTGCCGATTATGTAGGGCCAGGCGGCACTACGGACGTCTCGATTGATACGCACCACCAGGGCATTGGGCCAGAGCCAGGAGTCGCCACTGCGAATAATGTACGTCATGGTACCGCCACCTTGCAGCAGCAAGACCGCTATGACTGCACTTGCTGCTGCTGTTTTTACAACGACTTGCCGTCGCAGTAGCTGAGACCACGCCAGCCCCCCAAACGCAAACAAAAACGGCAAGAAGGGAATAAGGTAGCGCCCGTTTATGGCCACAGGCTGGCCGGTTTTGGCATATGCTCCAAAACCGTCTACAAAAAGCACCAGACTATACGCTGCCATCACCCACAGCATAAGCTGTCTAGCCGGCCGGCCGGCAAACAATGCCCGAAACCGCACCGCCAGCCCCATACCCAGCAGCACCGCCAGCCCCACCGCCATCCAGGCTATAACCAGCAGGGGCGGGGAAGTGGCGTAGTCGTAGTTGATGGCGAAAAACAGGCGGTACCACATGCCATACAGCCACTGCCACGTGTACTCGATTGGGCTAGCGTGAAAATCGGCTGGTTTTTCGGCGGCCAACAAGTGGTCACGACCATATGGGCCATACTGCGCACATTCATCTTGGCTAATCACGGCATCGCAAGCCGGTACGGGGTTGTGATATGTCACAATGTTTTCACCATAGCGCTCAGCAAATAGGCCAATCGACAGCAAACAAGCCACCACTAGCACAATTTTCTTGGCGCGCGGCAACGCTTGAAAGCTCCTAGTAAAACGCTTGAATCCCAGCCGCCCCAAAAGCTTAGTCTGCCACAAACGCAGCAGTACATATAAACCAATCGTAACCAATATGGGCAAGAACGGGTATTTGATAAGGCTCGACAGAAACAGCACAGTGAGCAGTGCTAGAACATTGCTAGCATCTACCTCGCCTCTTTCAAAGCCAGCCATGAGCCGCATGGTGAGCAGCACTGCGAGCGCCACAGCCACAAAGAATAGATTGTCATAGTTAATATGGGCCGCCAAAAACGGCACTACCGGTATGAGCACAAACACCGCAAACAGGCTATGGGCCAGAGCGGGTGAAACACCGACCCGCCGGACAATACGCCGGTACAACGTCAATCCGTAAGCAAACATCCCCACGTTTATCATTCGGAGTACGATAACGTGCGCCGTCTGGCTGTGCGTGAACAGCGAGATAAACCGGTACGGAAAACTCATAAGCCAGTGGTACAAATAGGACGGATCACGTACCACTGCCCCAAATACGCTCGCGTCGTGCGGCTGAGAGGTAAAAAACGGCACCCACTGCTCGGCGTGTAGTTTTATGAGCCCAAAGTGGTAGTTTTCATCGAACGCCATAGGGTAGCGAGCGCTAAATACGAACCACAGCGCCTCGAGCACAAAAAAGCTAACTATAACCCGCCAACACCACATACTTGCTAGACCGCGCACTCCACGCCGGGCAAGCGCCGATACTTTTCCAGACATTACTCATTAGTATAGCAACCGTACCCGGCATTGGCTGGAGAATTCGTACCGCGAGCACAGACTTTGCGCCGTTCACCATTCACCTTTCGCTGTTTACCATGCGTTAGCCATTTACCATGCCGACGGTAAACGGATAATGGTGAATGTACGGTGAATGGTGAAAGGTAAACGGATAATGGTGGACGGCCAGCGGCCGCCACGCATGCTACACTGTAGTACGTATGCTAACGTACGTGCAGGCGATTGTTCTGGGCATCCTACAGGGGGTAACCGAGCTGTTTCCGGTATCGTCGCTCGGTCACTCAGTGCTTATAGCCAATCTCTTTGGTTGGACTAATTTAAGCAGCCAAGAAGCCGCCAAATCATCGACATTTCTCAACCTATTGGTCATGATGCATGTTGCCACCGCAACGGCTCTTATTGTGTTTTACTGGCCACAGTGGGTCCGTATAGCCAAGGGCTTCTTTAGGAGCTTACGAAGCCGAACAATTGCCCACGACAGCGATGCTAAGCTCGCCTGGCTCCTCATTGCCGCTACCATCCCAGCGGGCATAATTGGACTGCTGTTCGACCACAAGCTGCGCGCTTTGTTTGCCACGGCGTTTTTTGCCATTGTGTTCATAATTGTGAATGGCATTTTACTAATCAAGGGCGACAAACTAGTAGCCAAAGCCGAGCTAGCACGACCCCGGCGGCGCCCACAAGAAAGCGCCGATGAACTAGTTGCAGCTAAGACTGCACGAGTAGTCAGCGACCGTCTAACATTTGGCCGGGCCACGGCCATTGGCGTCGCCCAAATGAGCGCCTTTATACCTGGCATCTCACGCTCCGGTGTCACCATGTTGGCGGGCCTACGAAGCGGCCTTGACCACCAAGATGCCGCGAGGTTTTCGTTCCTGCTTGCGACGCCCATTATCCTAATGGCCGGACTGTACAAACTGCCGAGCGTTATCGGGCATTTGCATGGCACAGGTGGCCCTATACTAGCGGGCAGTCTGCTGGCTGGCGTAGCCGCCTATTTGTCGGTACGCTACCTGGACAAATATTTCCGTAGTAAGTCGCTGCGCCCGTTTGGCTGGTACTGTATAGGCCTCGGCGTGCTCATGCTGCTGGTAAGTATTGTGCACGGGGCACACTAATGAACTTCATTGACCTGCTTATTGTTGCCTTCGTTATTCTGTCGGTCATGCGTGGCTACCGCATTGGCCTCATAAGGCAAGCCGGCTCTACGCTGGGTTTTATACTAGGCCTTTTTATAGGTTCTTGGCTAGCTAGCTTCATTGTGCCCCATGAGGTTACAACAGTAAGTAAGTCGCTAACGAGTTTAATGGCCGTCCTGGCCGGCGGTTTTATATTTCTGACGCTTGGTGAGATAGCGGGGCTGCGACTCAAGCAACGGCTCATGCGCCTTGAGGCCGTAGACAAGTTCGACGGTGGGCTAGGCTCGGTCATGGCCGTAGCAACCGTGCTGTTTGCGGCTTGGCTCGCCGGATCAATTTTGGTGCTTGGTCCCGCCAGCAGCTTACAACAGGCTCTTAAGAACTCGCGCATCTTAAGCGCCCTGAACGCTGAGTTGCCGCCAGCTACATCATTACTAAGTTCCCTAAACCGTCTGATTGACCCCAATGGTTTTCCACAGGTCTTTAGCGGCCTAGAACCAAACCCGGGGAGCGCCACGGTACCGTCGCTCGGCTCCCTTGGTCCCGTAGTGCGAGCCACCCAGGGTTCGGTAGTAAAAGTGGAAGGTACCGGTTGCGGCGGCATTGTGGAAGGGAGCGGATTCATAATTCAGCCAGGCGAAGTGGTCACCAATGCGCACGTAGTGGCTGGCGTAGCCAACCCAAAGGTCATAGACACTGCCAGCGCCGTTCACAACACCCAGGTAGTGTGGTTCGATCCCGACGTCGACCTAGCCGTCCTGCGGGTAAAGGGCCTGCCGGGCAAACCGCTCAAACTGAGCAGTGCCGAGCAGCCCAACAACACACCGGCAGTCGTGCTTGGCTACCCAGGCGGTGGCAGCTTTGATGCGCAGCCGGCGGCCATCATGAACCACTTTATGGCATTCGGCCGTAACATTTACGACCAGGGCAGTACCACGCGCGATGTATACTCCTTGCGAGCCCATATTATACCTGGTAATTCGGGAGGGCCAGTTGTAGGTAAAGACGGCACGGTGCTCGGCATTGTCTTCGCTACATCGACCACGTACAATGATGTCGGCTACGCCTTAACCGGGCACCAGGTAGCAGACGAGCTGGCGACCGCCGAACAGTCAACAACCGTACGGGGCACCGGATCGTGCAGTGAATAATATGAACAGCAAACCGGCAACCACCAAACAGTCATCGCTAGCGCCCCTAGACAAGCTGGTGGTGGCCTTGCCGTGGCTATTAGTTATTGGCGGCCTGTTGGGCCTGTTAGCCTCCACCATGATCACTCAGGAAAAGTTCGATCTGGCCCTAAACCCGCATTACCAGCCGGTGTGCAATCTAAATCCCATTATTAGCTGCGGCTCGGTCATGAAGAGCAATCAAGCGCATGTCTTCGGCTTTATGAACACCTACATTGGCATGATTGGCTTTCCGGTGATTATTACTATAGGCATGGCTATGTTTGCCGGCGCCCGTTTCAAGCGCTGGTTCTGGGCGTGGATGCAGATTGGCCTAACGCTGGGTGTGGCGTTCGCTTACTGGCTGCTATTTGAGAGCATGTACCGCATACGGGCGCTCTGCCCCTGGTGCCTTACAGTGGACGTAGCACTAACTACCATTTGGTGGTACGTTACGCTCTGGAGCTTCAACAGCGGTTTTATAAAAGTGCCCAAACGGCTTGAGTCAGCCTGGAACTTTATAAAACGCCACCACGCCGACATTCTAGTCTTTTGGTTTCTACTAGTCACCACGCTTATCTTGCAGCATTTTTGGTACTACTTTGGCCAACATCTGTAACAGAGGCGCATAAACAAAACCATGTCTACAGGTAGACATGGTTTTGTACATAAACTATATGGTCGGGTAGGTTAGGGGGAAGTTTGGGCAAGAGTGGGTCGTATGGCTGGGCAGAGGCCCCGTAGTCGCGTTGAAGCGCGAACGGGACATACCCAGCTTGTCACACGAGTTGTGCCCACGCGTCCGGGTCAGCGGCTCAGTCTACCGAGATGTCCCACCGATCCCGGAGTTGAGAACGAACGCTACGCTCGACCACCGGTACCGCGTCCAGCAGGTAAGTGCTTGACGCCCTGGTGCCGAAGGGCCGAACGGTGATAGTCGACACCTCCGGTGCCTCGGGGTCGAGAACGTACGGAGACGAGACCCGAAGCGCGGACGTGTCGGGTCCGGTGTGGCCCAGGGTGAGGTCCGCATCGAGGTCGTCGCGGAGCTCGCGGGCCAGCAGGTCGGTTACCTTGTCGGAGTCGATCACAAGCGGCGCACAGACCTCCGGCAAGACCTTGGCCTGCGGGCTGGTCGATCCACCACGCTCGTCATGGACGAACCGAATGATCAGTCGTGCCATTATCGTTTTCCCCCTAACCATAACTAAGCGCCGTTCGGCGCGAAGCTAGGCATATTGTACAATAAATAAGCAGCAATGACAACTTCTCCATAAGACTTAGCAATTAGCCCTTTAGAAACTCATACCCCGGATTCCGTCCTCATGCTCCACATTTTCCAGCCGTCCCGCTCATAATCTCTCACGCCCTACCGAAGAAGGAGGGCATTTGCTACAATAGTATCGAACAAGCTTACGCTTTATATATGACAAAAAACACAGCCGAAAAATCACCGGAAGATTTCCTGCATAAGGAGTACTCGGCTGATGAGCTTCTAACCAAAAGCGCCGAGCTACCGGCGATTGCGCTCGACAAAACCGTAGAACTCAGCACCGAAATCTTACATGCCGTGCCAGAAACACCCGGCGTTAAAAAGGCCCGTGCTTACTGGCGGCTGCTCGGGCCAGGCCTGACCACCGGGGCCAGCGACGACGACCCATCTGGGATAGCCACCTACAGTCAAACTGGGGCACAGTTTGGCTTTGGCATGCTGTGGCTGAGTCTGTGGACCTTCCCGCTTATGAGTGTGGTGCAGGAAATGTGCGCCCGTATAGGACTCGTAACCGGCAAGGGCCTGGCCGGCAACATCCGGGCTTACTACTCGCGCCGCGTGCTAAGGCTTTGCACGCTGCTACTGTTTGCCGCCAATGCCTTCAACATTGGCGCCGATCTGGGCGCCATGGCCAAGGGCGTACAGCTTTTAAACCCGCGGCTGAACTTTAGCCTGCTCGTGGTGGCGTTTGCGGTGCTTAGCCTGCTGCTGCAGATTTTTACCCCATACGTGCGCTATGCCAAGTACCTCAAATGGCTGGCAATGGTGCTGCTGAGCTATGTAGTGTCGAGCATATTGGCCCACCTAAACTGGGGGCATGCCCTACACGACACCATCTTGCCGCAGCTACATTTCACGAAAGATTCACTGCTACTAGTGTGCGCCATACTAGGCACCACTATTTCACCGTACTTATTTTTCTGGCAGACCAGCCAGGAAGTAGAAGAGCAGATTTTGGCTGGGAAAACTACTTTAGAAGAGCGGCGCAGCGCTACCACGCCTACTGAAATCAAGGCCATGCGTATAGACGTCTGGAGCGGTATGTTCTTAAGCAACCTGGTGATGTTCTTCATAATTGCAGCTTGCGGCGGCGTGCTGTTTCCGCACGGTATTATGCACATCAACTCAGCCGCTCAAGCCGCCGAGGCACTTCGGCCGTTTGCCGGTAATGCCACCTACTTTTTGTTCGCTATAGGCATAATTGGCACGGGGCTACTTGCCATACCAGTGCTCGCCGGGTCTTCCAGCTATGCCATCGCCGAGGCACTCGGCTGGCGCGAGGGACTCTACCGCCGGCTGCGCCACGCGTACTCGTTCTACGGCATTATTATCATATCTATGCTGGTGGGCTTAAGCCTAAACTTTGTGGGCCTAGACCCCATACACGCGCTTATTTACTCGGCTGTAGCCAATGGCCTGGTAGCGCCGTTTATTTTGTATTTTGTAGTGCGTCTAAGCAGCAATAAACGCGTAATGGGACAGTGGCGCAACCGGCCGCTTACTAGCTCCATAGGTTGGCTCACCACGCTCGTAATGGCCGTGGCTGGCGTGGCCGCCATTGTGTCGCTGTTTTAGCTATTGACCTGAATGATACCGCGCTCGACCGAAGCATCCGCTACGGCCGTCCACAAATTCGGCATGGCACCTTTTATAAGCATGAACAAGCAGCCAATGTGGGGATCTTCGTCGGACTCGGGTGTATATATGGGATCGGCCATTAGACGTAAACCGTCTCGCAGGCTTAAGCTGCAGGCCGTTTGCTTAAAGACTGGGCCGCTAGTATCATAACGTTCCAGGTCGTCCGGCGTTTCTGTCAACCCATGACATGGCGCTCCGCCCGGTAGGTTACCGCCGAGCTTCATGCTCAACCTAGAAGGAACTACGTGCGATGCATATAGGCCTGCCCCGGAGAGACGCTCATTGGTCCGAAGCGTACGATAGCGGATTGTGCGTAGGGTAACGCCAAGCGCAAAAACAGCCGTATCAATACCGGAGCTTATACGTCCCAATGCCTCAGCCGGGGAAGGGTCATTACCCCTATGTACACGCCGTTCATTGAAAAGATCGTTAATACGCGTGCGGTGGGGCGAGGCTCGAAGCGCTGCAAAGCAATGATCACTAAGCGAGATACCTATCGTACCCATAAGGCCACCGATGGAGCTATCCGAGGCGCACAGCAAGTCTTCCCGCACTCGATCGCACAGTGACACACCCTCCAGGCTCAACATAGCCGCCATGCGGCCATATGCTTCGGCCTTGGCACTAATGCTACCGGGTAGCGACTCGACTGGGCAACCGGCCGCAATTTTAGTAGCAGCCAGATGTTGTTCTACATCTATCACAGAGCAATATTATAACACGTTTGTCAATACCCGCCTACTAGTCGTGACGGAGGGCTTCTATAGGATCTTTGCGAGCCGCTTTTATGGCCGGCATGGTACCAAAGAACAGCCCTATAGCCACAGCCACAATAGGGGCGAGCACCAGTACCTGCCAAACCAACACTGCCTCCAAGCTGGTATAGGCACGCAAAAGTCCAACGGCAACACACGACAAGAACACACCTACGCAGGCCCCCAGAGCACTGAGCACAAACGCTTCGGCTACAAACTGCCGCAGAATTTGCCGGTTGGTGGCGCCTATGGCCTTGCGGATGCCAATTTCGTACATGCGCTCCGTAACGCTCACCAGCATGACATCCATAATGCCCACGCCGCCAACTATGAGGGCAATAATAGCCGCGCCCGCCACCAGCAGAGTAAGCAGATGGATAGCCTGGTCGGATTTGCTATCGGCCGCAGCAGCTGGTGCGACGTTTACATCGCGGGCACCGTTGTGGGCTGCTACCAGCTTTGAGCCGACTGTCATAATTACCTGGGCGGTCTGTGCCGAGCCGTCTGCTTTGGCCAAAATTTGGTATATGCCGAGCACCGTACCGCTCAGCTTTTGGGCGGCGGAGTACGATATGAAGATTGCATCATTAAAGTTAGCCTCGAGCGAGAATGGCGGGGCGTTAAAATCCTTGAACACGCCAGCCACCAGAAATCTTTGGCCATGCCAGACTAGGGCTTGCCCCAGGGGGTTGTTATCGTTAAATAATTTCTGGGCAATATTCACGCCCAAAACTACGCCGCTCGTGTCGCCGTCGAAAAAGCCTCCTGCCTGCATGGGCTGATTTATAACATTTGAGAACTCTGGGGTGGTCGCAATAATGAACGGTGATTGTACGGTGAAGTCGCCGGTAACACTACCACTTACCGTACTAAGGGGCACTGCGTCGGCCACTCCTTTGGTAGCGCGCACTGTCCGCAAATCGTTCTCGGTCAGTAAGCTGCTGTTAGTATTGGTCAGGCCGGTCAGCAAGCTGCCACCACCCCCCGGTGGCCCCGGTTGCACCAAAAACACATTCTTGCCGTAACGGCCCAGCTCATCGGCAATCTGATGCTTGACCCCTTGGCCTATGCAAATCACCAATATCACGGCCATAACACCAATAATGATGCCGAGCATGGTTAGAAAACTGCGAGCTTTGGTAGCCCGCAGATTGCGGTAGGCCAAGCGGAAATTGTCGCTACGCAATCTCATGCTGTAGGCGCTTTCTTGCGCTTACGCGCCGTTGTTCGTTTACGACCGCGCCTAGCTGGCGCCTTCCGTTTAGAACGCACTGGCTCGCGCTGGCCAATCGCCCGCATGAGTGTTGACACGCCCGCCAAATCATCCTCTTCGGTTGTCTCGGGTACACTGTACATAACCGATTGGGCATATAAGCCCACCTCACCCAAGCGAGTTTGCTCGTCGTACAAAATGGCACCGTCTTGCATGTACACGACGCGTGTCGCAAAGCGGGTAAGCTCGGGGTTGTGCGTAACAAATATAACGGTGTTGCCGCTTTTGTGGATTTCGCCGAGTAGCTCCATGACTAGTCGAGAGCTATTGCTGTCTAGGTTGCCAGTTGGTTCATCGGCAATAATGAGTTGCGGCTCGTTTACTAGCGCTCGAGCAATTGCCACGCTTTGGGTTTGGCCACCGGACAACTGGCGCGGATAGTAGTAGGCCCGATCTCCCAGCCCCACGCGGTCCAGCATGTCCCAGGCTTTGCGCGTCCGCCGCGCGAGTGACATGCCTTTGTACAAAAGGGGCAGCGCAACGTTGTCAATGGCCGTTAAGCGGGGAAGTAGGTTGAACGACTGAAAAATAAAGCCAATTTTATCGCGCCGAACTCTGGCGCGCTGATTGGCGCCAAGCCGGCTGACCTTTTTCCCACTTAGATGGTAATCGCCGTGGGTGGGACGGTCTAGTAGGCCAATGACATTCAAGAGCGTGCTCTTACCGCTGCCACTAGGACCCATAACGGCAATGCACTCGCCTTGTTCTATCGTCAAACTGACCTCGTCGAGCGCCACGCTGGTCGCGTCACCGAAGCCGTACAGTTTACTGACGTCTTTCAGTTCAATGAGAGCCATTAGTAGTTTTAGTGTAACCCCCAAAAACACCTGGCCGCAAGGTGTTTTTCACACTGTTCTTAGAGTATAATGCGGGGCAGCCTACCAAAGTGTACCCGTTCGCCCCTTCGGCGGCTGTTCAATATTTGGTAGATGCACACGGGGCAAACTTTACAATGCCCCACCCAAACAAAATTTGCAGCTTACATTCCTTTGTCGTCATTCCAGCGACGGTTCTCCAGTTAAAATAGTGCTGGCAGGGCCAGAGATTATTGGTTAGATTCCGGATCAAGCCCGGAATGACAAAGAGCTTGCAGTCTTGCGTAAGAGAAAAGCCAGCCGGCCACCGGTCGGGAAGAGCAGTGCGGGTCTCTGGCCCAATGATGCCAGCACATTGATAAACGCTCACTCCCGCGTAAGGGAAAAGAGCAGCCCGACAAAAAGTCACGTCTTTTTGCCGGCGCGATGAGAAAAACCGCAAGGTTTGTCTCATTACCGTGGAGAGGTCGCCTAGTGGTCTATGGCGCCGCCTTGGAAAGGCGGTTTACTGGCAACGGTATCGAGGGTTCGAATCCCTCTCTCTCCGCCACATTAAGAATATCTGACCTACCGTAGGCCGCCTGTCATCGCCTTACTAACTTTATGCTTCACCGCTCTCGCAGTGATGCTACAATACCCATATTATGTTTATGCTTGGCTTGTTTAAGTGGTGGTACAGCGCGGGCTGGAAAGGGGTGCTCACCAGCACTGCGCGCCGCATAAGCGGTCTGCTCACTATGTTCTCCACCAAGACACTGGTACGCACGCTGTTCTCGCCCTGGCGGCGGGTCATTACAACACCAGGCGCCGGGCTTGATGCCAAATTGCGAGCTTACGGCGACAATCTTGTGAGCCGCTGTATTGGTTTTACAGTACGCTTTTTTGTACTGCTCGCAGCAGGGGTATCGCTGGCGCTGCTCGCCTTACTTGGTCTAGCGGAGCTGGTGGTCTGGCCCTTACTGCCGTTAGCCAGCATAGGGCTGATTGTGAAAGGACTGCAGTAGCATATGGACGGCCTCAACCTTGCCACTGAACGCGCTTGGAAAGCCCGGCTTGGCAGGCGTCTTACTAGAGCCGATTATTCTTTATACATGCTCTTCGTTGCCGCTGGGGTGATTGGCGGGGCGGTGCTGGTATTTAGCAAAATGACCTACGGCTATAGCGTAATGGGCGGTGGGCTGCTGCTGGCCATGCCCGCCCTGTGGTGGCGTTTTGAGTTATCGGACGTACCGGTACGTAATGGCACCCTGATGGACCGATTGACGAGCCAGTGTCTGAGCCTACTCAAACCAGGCGTAGACTATGCACCGTCCAGCCTATGGCAAGCCCTGCAGCCGAACTGGCAAGCCGCTTTCGTTGTCAACCACTTGCTACTCAGCCCAGACGACATTACGCCCCGCCTGAGTGTTAACCCCGCCGACCTGCAACCAGTGCTGCAAGAAGCCGTCCGTATTGCCAATGAATACCAGAGCGTTGACATAGCTGTCGGCCACTTGGTGGTAGCATTGCTGCGCACTTCGCCGGCTATTGCCGAACTGCTCACCCAGCTTAAACTCGGCCCAGACGACCTAGAAGCGGTCAGCGCTTGGCTCGGCCGTCAGCTTGACGCCATAAAGCAAAAACCGAAAAACTACGGTGGCGTAGGTCGGGACTGGGCCAGCGGCTACACACCCACGCTCGACCATTTTGGACACAATGTCTCCATAGCCATTGAGCAAAATGGTGCGCACTTTGGGGCTCTCGAGGACAGCCCGGGTGTGGCTGCCATGAAAGCCGCCTTTAGCCACGGCGACAGCGCGCTGGCGCTAATTGGACCAGACGGCATTGGCAAGACCAGTCACGTCTACGCTCTAGCGCAAAACGTTCTGGCCGAGGCTCAAGACCGCTCTTTGGAGCACAAACAGATCATTGCCCTCGATGCTAGCGTTATTGTAGCTGCCGCTCGCCAGCCCGGCGAACTAGAATTTTTGCTGAACAGCTTGCTGGGGGAAGCACTGAGTGCGGGCAACATCATTCTATTTTTCGACGACGCACAGCTATTCTTCCGCACCGGTCCCGGCAGCTTAGACGCTACACATATTTTGCTGCCGGTAGTACAGTCGCGCGCCGTGCGGCTCGTTTTTGCTATGTCTCCACATGACTATGAAACGCTGCGCGCCAACAACATGGCGCTCGCCGGTCTAATGACGCCCGTTATATTACAGGAACAAGGACAACACGAAATACTCGACATCTTGGCCGATACCGCTACTATGTTCGAGATCCGTCACAAGCTTATGATTACTTACGAGGCAGTCAAGTCTGCTTACCGCCTCAGCGGGCGCTACGAAACCGACATGGCCTACCCAGGCAAAGCCATTCGCTTGCTGGAGCAGGCTCTCACTCATAGCGAAGGCAGGGTGGTTACTGCTCGGTCGGTCGAGGCCGCTATAGAACAAACCCGCGGTGTCAAAACTGGCACCGCCGCTCCGGCTGAGGCCGATCAGCTACTGCACCTGGAAGAAAGAATCCACGAGCGTATGATTAACCAAAAGCGCGCCGTAGAAGTGGTGTCGGCGGCCCTGCGCCGCGCCCGGGCAGGGGTGGCCAACCCTAATCGCCCCATTGGTAGCTTCTTGTTTCTAGGGCCAACCGGCGTAGGCAAAACCGAGCTCGCTAAAGCGATTGCCGCGGTTTATTTTGGCGACGAGCAGTCTATGATCCGGCTGGATATGAGCGAGTACCAGCAGCCAACCGATGTCGCAAGGCTGCTCAGCGATGGTCAAACCGAAACGAGCAGCTTGCTTTTACAGGTCCGTCAGCGACCCTTTAGCGTCGTGCTACTCGACGAGATCGAAAAGGCCCACCCCAACATACTGAATCTACTACTGCAGCTTCTTGACGAAGGCCATCTGACCGATTCCCAAGGCCGCAGTGTATCGTTCCGCGACTGTGTGGTCATAACTACCAGCAACGCTGGCGCCGACAGCATTCGTTCCCGAATTGAGCAGGGGCAGCAGCTGGAAGATTTTGAACGGGAACTGACCGATCAGCTAATAAACAGCGGCCAGTTCCGCCCCGAGCTGCTGAACCGCTACGACGAAATCGTGTTATTCCGCCCGCTCACCCCGGACGAGCTCTCACAGGTAGTGCGCCTAATGCTCAGCGGCATAAACAAAACACTGGCCGCCCAAAATATAACCGTAGAACTGACCGATATGGCCATTGCCAAAATTGTCGCTGAAGGCAACGATCCCCGACTAGGTGCACGGCCTATGCGCCGCGCGCTGCAACGTGCCGTAGAAAATACTGTAGCCAGCAAGATCTTGAGCGGCCAGGCCCGTCCCGGGGACCGCCTTCAGCTCGACGCACCCGATTTACAGCTATAAAGCTAATAATCTTATTCTAAGATTTGCGTACCAATGGCTTTACCGGCCACAGCCGCTGCTAGATTGCCGGGAGTCATGGGGTTAAAGACAATAAGCGGTTTGCGCTGCTCAAGCGCTAAGCCCAGGGCGGCTTTGTCCATGACTGCCACGGCCTGGCTGGCAACTGCATCGTGCCAGCTCATTTGTTGTATAAGTACGGCATCACTAAACTTGGCCGGGTCTTTGTCGTACACACCATCGACTTTCGTGGCTTTCAAAATCACCTCGCAGTCCAGCTCCAGGCCAAACATTACCGCGGCGGTATCGTGGGTAACATAGGGCCGTCCTGAGCCGCCGGCTACAATGACCACCCGACCTTGCTGCAAGTGCTTTTCGGCTCGGCGGTAGGAGTAGCTCTCACTAATCTGTTCGGCAAAAACATTACTAAGACAACGGGTAGGCAACCCGTGCGCTTCAAAGATGTCGGTCAGAGCCATGCAGTTTATAAGTCCGCTGAGCATGCCCATTTGGTCGGCCGTCACCCGGCGAATGCCGTGGCCAGCCAGCTTGGCACCGCGCACCATGTTGCCACCACCTACTATGAGCACCAGCTGGCAGCCCGTTGCCAGCACTGGTTTAATTTCTTCGGCCAGGTAGGCCGCAATGTCCGGATCGACCCCAAATTCGTACTGGCCAGCCAGTTGCTCGCCCGAGAGTTTGAGTAGCACGCGTTTGTACGCCATTGCTCGCTCAGTATAACAGACGCTATACTGGTGCCATGCTTAAGATCTACTCGTGGAATGTGAACGGCATCCGCGCGGTACTAAAAAAGAATGCCCTGCAACCATTTTTAGACGCCGAGCAACCCGACATATTGTGCCTGCAAGAAACCAAGGCCAAGCAGGAGCAGGTGGAGCTACACCTGCCAGACTACCGCCAATTTTGGTACAGCGCCGACCGCGCAGGCTACGGCGGTACGGCCATTTTTAGTAAGGTAGAGCCGTTGCAAGTGGTGAACGGCTTCCCAGAAGATCTCATCAAGAAGTACAAAGTAGAAGGCGAAGACACCTACGGTGACGCCAACACCGAGGGCCGGGTAATGGCCGCCGAGTTTGACAAGTTCTGGCTGGTAACTGTCTACACGGTAAACACCAAGGACGATTTGAGCCGGCTGGAGGTGCGCAGCAAGCACTGGGACCCAGCCTTTTTGGCGTACTGCAAACAGCTGGAGCAAACCAAACCGGTAATCTTCTGCGGCGACCTAAACGTCGCCCACAGCGAAGACGACCTAGCCAACCCCAAGCCCAACCGCGGCAAGCGCGGCTTTACCGATGAAGAGCGCGCCGGCTTCGACGCCATGGAACAGGCCGGCTTCGTAGACACCTTCCGTATGTTCAAGCAGGGCAATGGCTACTACACCTGGTGGAGTCATTTTGCCAATGCCCGCGAGCGCAATGTGGGCTGGCGGATTGACTACGTACTGGCCTCGGCATCGCTCAAGGGCGCCATCAAGGACGGCGCCATCCACCCCAAATACATGGGCTCCGACCACTGCCCAGTCAGCATAGTGCTAGACGTATGAAAATTGTGATTTGCGCCAGCTTTAGCTTTTATGAGCATGTAGCAGAACTAGCAGATGATTTGCTAGATCTAGGATTCGAGCCAATTATCCCCAGAACGGCCCGGTCAATGAAGGCTACAGGAGACTTCAGCAAGGATCCCTTGCGCACGGCGACAGGCGAATTTAGCGACTACAGCCAGAAAGCCCGGGTTATGCATGAGCACTTCGACGAGATAAAAGTGGCCGACGCTATACTGGTCGTGAATGACGAAAAGCATGGCCAAGCAAATTACATTGGCCCGAATGTCCTAATGGAAATGGGTCTAGCCTTTGCGCTCGGTAAGCCCATTTATCTGCTCAATAAGGTACCGGAACAATCCCCTTGGCTTGAAGAGATCCGTGGGCTCCAGCCAGAAGTGCTTCGAGGCAATCTGCACGCTATCATATGAGCCGCAGCGTCTGCATCATCTATGGCATATTTGAAGGGCCGGCTATGGGAAGGCAGCTCGTAAAAGCTCTGAAGCAAGCCGGTTTTACCATGGTGAGCGATGCTTCGCAGGCCGATGTCATCATTGCCCACTCCGGCGGCTGCTACCTAGTGCCCGAGCACAACCGCGCCCGACTGATCGTACAAATTGGCCTAGCGTATTGGCCAGGCCACATATGGCTGCTCAGCACGGTTCGTAAAGTTGCCCGCGAGATCTCGGCCGCTCGCCACGAGCATCGCCTGGGTGAATGGGGCCGCAAGTGGCTCTACCATATGCTATACGCCTTTAACTTGGGACCAGCACTACGCATGGCACGTAACCACGCTGCCACCAAGCCGTGGAATAGCCCCCAGCGACAGATTATTGTACGTAATCGTCACGACGTGTATTGCAGCCCAGAGGTATACAAGCTGGCGTTTAGAGGACCCCGTGCTTTCATCTCGCTGCCGGGCGAGCACGACGACTGCTGGGATCACCCCGAACGCTACGTCAGTCTGCTACAATCTGAACTATGAAGCAGGTGACTATACTCTTTTTGCTGCGCGGCGACGAAGTCTTGTTAGCCATGAAAAAGCGCGGCTTTGGCGCAGGCAAGTGGAACGGGGTAGGTGGTAAAACTGACGAAGGCGAGACCATCGAGCACGCGGCAATACGAGAGTGTCAGGAGGAGATTGGTGTGACACCCCGGCAGCTGCAGCGTGTGGGCGACATTCAGTTTTACGATAAATCCGACCCAAGTTTTGGCCACCACGCTCATGTGTTTACGACCACCGAGTGGGATGGCGAACCCGTAGAAACTGAGGAAATGCGACCACAATGGTTTAAAACGGACGCCATTCCGTACAACGAAATGTGGGCAGCCGACTCGTTGTGGATGCCAAGAGTTCTACGTGCGGAGCCCTTCGAAGGTACTATTACCTTTGACGGCGAAACACTGGTCAGTCACACCATTAAGCCCATACCAGCACCATCACGAGAAGGCACGTAGCGTGCGAGAAATAGAAATTAAGGTTCGCGTGTCAAACTCCGCCCAAACCTTGGCCGCACTAGAAGAACTGGGTATTCAACTGGGCAAACCGAAGAAACAACATGATGTGGTCTACGCACGTCCTGGCGCTATAGCGGCCGACCCGCATGAGAATTGGCTACGTGTACGTACGGAGAATGATCGTAGAGTGCTGTTCACGCTCAAACGAGCGGTGAGCAGCGAGCTAGATAGTATTGAGCATGAAGCGGTGGTCGATAGCGCGGCCGAGATAACTGCGATTGTGAGATGCCTGGGCTATGAATTGTTCTCAGACACTACCAAAGTGCGCCGTACCGCCCAATACGCCGACACAACCCTTTGCTTCGATGAAGTAGCGCAGCTCGGCGCATTTATGGAAGCTGAGAGGGTCTGCCAAGAGAACGTAGATCTGGCAACAATAGAGGCAGGGCTCTGGCATTTGATGGAACAACTTGGGTTTACGCGTGCCGACCAAGAAACCAGCGGTTACGATATACTCATCCGCAAACAGGTGAGCGGGGAAGTATAAAAAGCTATAGTATGGACAATTATTGGTACAAGCAGGCTGGCACGCCGCTCTTTCCAGAGCTAGAATGGAGCCGGCCAGAGAACAAACTACAGGCTGGTAAGCTCCTAATTGTTGGTGGCAATGAGCACGGCTTTGTAGAGCCAGCCGAGGCTTTCTCGGCCGCCGAAAAGGCCGGTATCGGCGTTAGCCGCATGCTGCTACCCGACTCGTTGCGCCAATTTATAGGCAAGACGTTTACGGCCGGCGAGCTCGCACCCACAACACCCAGCGGTAGTCTAGGTAAGCAAGCCCTGAACCCACTGCTCGCCAATGCCGCGTGGGCCGACGGCGTGCTGTTGGCTGGCGGCATTGGCCGCAACAGCGAAACAACTGTGCTAGTGGAAACGTTTTTGCAGAAGTTTAGCGGCAAAGTAACGCTTGTTAAAGATGCAGCGGATGCCGCCTGCCAGCACCCGACACCACTTCTACAGCGTAAGGATACACTGCTGGTGCTAGCCATGGGACAGTTACGCCGGTTGGGTATCGAGGCGCACCTTTCACGAGCGTTTACTAGTGAAGTGGGCTTAGTGCAGTTGGTAGATATGCTGCACGATTTTACGAGCCACTATAGCCTGAGCATTATTACCAAACATCAACACAACTATATTGTTGCCGCGAACGGGCAGGTGAGCACCACTCCCGTATCAGACGAAGCATCTCCCATTTGGCGCGTCACCACGGCCGCCCGCGCCAGTGTTTGGTGGCTCCAAAACCCCACTAAACCGTTTGGGGCGCTGACGGCTAGCGTGTGGAACAGCGCACCGGAACACTAAACGGATTGACAACCTCCCGTAGCACGTTACTATGCATATATGGGTAACTTTTTAACCACCCTGCAAGAACGTGTTCCGGCAGACATAATTGGCGATTTAGACCAGACGGCTGCCGAGTGGGATGAGCTTTGCATACCAGATGCTGCACGCCCGACCAACCCAAGAAGCATACGGCTGCGGCGAGCCTACGGTACTCTGCGAGAAGCCGTTCATGATGCAGTCTGCGGCGAGGATTCTGACTTGCCCCCCATGCAACAGGCGTCGTGGGGAGTAGCGTACTACGTGCACGATAGACCCGTTACCACCACAGACTACGCCGAGGAGGCCGAGCGAGCACATCTAGCTTTAACCAAGATCGACGAGATAGCCAGCACACCGGATCAGCTTATGCTGGGCTTAGCGGGGAGTAGCAGCGGTAGATTCTACTGCAGCCTTCGCAGAAGTGCAGGTACTGGATTGAGGCTGGTGCGGCATGACTTAGACCCCATATACTTTGCAACCATTGACGAGCAACCAAACCCTCGTACGCTGGACCTCCCAGGACCGCACAACAGCGATCCGTCCTTGCTCCCACTTGTTGATAGACGTCGCCATATGACGGTTATGGATTTGCTGAAAGCCGTCGCGACTCCAGAGGCCGCACTGGGAAGGCTGGCTACCTATCTCTACCCCAATACGCTGCCTTACACACTAGTATTTGGTACTGGTGTGGTGGAGGACTTCTTTAAGCGAGGAAGCGAGAACCCGCAACGAAGTCCCGAACGCCTCAGAAGAACAGTCGGCGATCTGGCAGTTATAGGCTTTGTGCCACAGTACTTACTGGAAAAACAGCGCAATAATCCATTCTAGACGCTTCCGCGCCCAGAAGGTCGGCCGCGGGGGGTGCATCTAATTACAAATAGCCAAATGCGCTTTAGCTTTCATCTATGCACTTTCTGGTGGGCAAGGGGGGCTTGACCTACCTCTGGCAGGCCCGCAACTTCACGGTTGGCAACAAGTTGCCACCGGAAGATTGCCTTACGAACTGCCACTGGCAGTTTTCACCTCACGAGCTTGAGGCTCACAAGATTTTGTTCGCGTCAGCGGCCCAGCCTTTCATGGAAACGACCGGGCGTCTAGCGCAACAGCCGCCATTGGCAACTGTGGTTTTTAACAAATGGTGCCGCAGGTCGGACTTGAACCGACACGGAGTTGCCTCCACAGGATTTTGAGTCCGGCGTGTCTACCAATTCCACCACTGCGGCCCCATTTGTTAAAAACGTCTACCAATTCCTTTCGCTCGCCCGCATTAACCGGCACGTAACAATTAACTCCGTAGCTTTGTGAAGTTTTACGTAGGTTATCAGGGGTATATTGTACTATAGTAGAAGCGTAAACGCGAGTGGGCTCTATACTCCCGCTCTAGAACGTCCATCTATGAGCACCAACCCCCTCATCCCTCAACCAGACGAACCTGCCAAAGATCCGGCAGTAGAGCTTATACGCTCCAAAGTTTCGCGCGCCTATGCCGCAGAACCCGATGCCATGCGGGAGCTGGCCGAAGTACAAGCTGAAGGGCACCCTAGCAAGCACCAACGCTTCATGCAGGACCTCAGCAGCTCGGGTAAGAGTCTAGCGGAAATTCAAACTGCCTGGCACCATTATTACACCACGCTCACCGACCCCGAAAAGCACGAAGTGTGGCAGGAGTTTTATGAAGCTAACCGCCATACCCCATACCAAAAGTATTTTCAGGGTCAAGGCGACGCCCAGCAGGCTTTTCAGCCAGCTCCCATGGAGCTCCTCCCGCAACCCGCCCCAGCCGCCAGCGGTGTGGTAGTAGCCGACCATAGCCCCGTCAACCCGCCGACAGCACCACGTTATGACCGCGGGAGCGCCCGCCAGCTTAAGAACAAACTGGTTAGTACCATTAATGCCAACGGCAAACTGAGCACCAAGCATCACTTGCAGTCACTGGGGTTTGGGCTGCTTACCGGTACTATTGTACTAGTCATATTCTTGTTTACATTCTTCAACGATGCCATAATTGCACCGTTTATTCAGCCCAGCCGCAAGGTTAGCAGTACGCCCATTATCTTCAGCGACGGCACGGTTGCGGCCGATGCGCCCCCCTCCGTTACCGTACCCAAAATAAATATTCAGATTCCCATCGACTTCACACTAAACAGCTACGACGAAACAGTCATAGAAAACAGCTTGAAAGGTGGCGCTATTCATTACCCGAACACGGTGTTCCCCGGCCAAAATGGCAACGCCGCTTACTTTGGGCATTCATCTGGCAACATTTTCAATAACGGCAAATACAAATTTGCCTTTACCTTACTGCACGACCTTACGACCGGTGATTTGTTCTACATAACGTACGGCGGCAAGACCTACGCTTACCGCATCTTTGACCGTGCCGTAGTTCCACCCACCGATGTGGCCGTCATAAATGATACCCGTGGCAAACAGGCCACCGCCGAGCTCATTACGTGCGACCCGCCGGGCATTAGCACTAACCGTTTAGTCATTTGGGGTGAACAGATTAGTCCCAGCACTACCACCAATACAGCGGCCGCGCCCAGCACAGTGCAGGGCACACCAACCGTCATTGCCGATAATGGCCCCAGTCTGTGGAGCCGGTTCGTAAACTGGGTGGAGTTCTGGAACTAACCCTCTAGAATTCAGAGATCGTCATGCCGAATCAGTTTCGGCATCCCACCAGTTCACCTTCACTGGCCCTAGCCTTTTACCTCACTCACGTCATCCCAGGCTTGACCTGGGATCCAGTCAGTCGACGTTCGTAATCTCATCTGGCATCGTATATCACTAAACGCGCCACTATTCTCCGAATGTTAGCCCATTTCCTTGTTCCTGTTACTTTTGCTGCCAAAAGTAACCAAAACCACCCGGCCTCTCCACAGACCTTGGTGGACGTGTTGTCAAAGGCTACAATCGTCGAAACGACTCGTCGCGACTACGCTCCTCAAACAGAGTTTCGCCGTCGCTTTCCTAGCGGAAAGCGGTATTGTAGCTTTGACCAACAGTCCAGCCGGGGTCTGTTCCGTGCAGCCGGGACTACGGGTGCGGGTTGGTGGGGGTAAACTGAGACGTTACTATTTGACCACTAGAGACGTGCTGGTAAGCGCCGGCTTGGGATTGGTGGCATCTGGCGAGCGCAGGGTATACAGGTACGAAAAATCATTCGAGAAGAACGGCAAGAAGGCCGAGTTAGCCGCCACCAACGACTGCTGGTTCCGGTAGTCGTAGTCAAACACTTCTAGCTTACCGTCACTCACATAGGCCAGTCGATCGCCATCCATCCATACTGCGTGTGTCTGCGGCTGGTCAAGTGGCTGCAACGCGGTGTAACGGTACTGGGCCATGTTCTCAAAGTCGTAGACCACAAACTGTTGACCACTTTCGGCCAGCAGAAATTGTGTGCTACTGGAAAACGATAAAAATGAAATACCACTAACACTCACACGCCTCCACGGCGCTGGGTAGGTGTCGGAAGCAGCAGTTGGCTGGTCCTGGGGGTTTTTGTAAATGTAGGCTGTCGTATCTCCACTGCTAGCAATCGCCACATACCAATCACCAGCGTACTGGGCCAGGTTTAGCATATAGCTGCCAGCCCCAGCCGGCGGCAGAGAACGCAGAGTGGTCGTCTGCTGGCCTACCTGCAACACAGCACTCACCAACCCACTTGTCATTTTGCCGGTCGGTGACTGGTCGGTTATATACAGCACCTTGTCGTCAGCATAGGTTTTAAACGCTAGCACGTGCTGCAAGACACTTACCGCTACGGGGTTACCAGAAATAATGTGCTGCAGTGTTTGGTCTTTGGCGTCATAAACATAGAACTGATCAATCCGAGCGTTAAACAAATTGAGCGTTTCGGTCTGACTAAGCTTGAGTGTAGTTGTTAGATTCACCGAGTCAGCGGGCGTGTTACGGTCCAGCAAGATGTATTCACGGCTAGGTGTGCCATTTGCGGTGTAATAGGTGTGCTGGAACAGCACATGTCGGTTGTCGTTGGCCCACTCTATAGCCGTCCAGCTTTGTCTGCCGCTTCCGGGCGTAAAACTAGCGGCGGGCAACACTACCGTACTCGCCACCGGCTTAACAGGGTCCTTTAAGTCATACAGCGTAAAACTACCCGACGCTTCCGGGAGCCCCAAAATCAGCCACCGTTTGTCAGGACTCTGAGTGGCTACCGACGGGTCGGCCGCTAAATCGGCTACGGATGTGGTATGGAGCACCTCTGGGAATAAAAGCAGGTAGTTGTAGTATTGAATCTTACTACCTTGCACCACCACCGGTCGCTCCCAAGGCCGGTAGCCAGTTTCGGAAACCCGCAGCGTGTACGGGCCTTCGGGCACGGTTACTCGCGTGTCGGTATTTGATTTGTAGCGCTGATTGTTTAGGTAAATGGCGGCCCCGTTGGGCTGGCTAGAGACAATGAGCGAGCCGTCCAGAATAACATCGCCCCGACGATTGACATTAAAGCCATATGACCAATACAACAGTATTAGCGTGGTAATGCCAATCGCTAACGCAACCAAGCAATAGCCCAGCAACAACTTAGTGTGCATACGTCGTTCCAGCTTGGGATCGAGAAAATCCATGTACGGTTTTAAGTATACCAGGCACGGCTGGTGCTAGGGCCAGATACTGCTTGCGTTTTACACAGCATAAGCGCTACTATAGAATTAAGTTCTGTACACCTATCGGACGGGAGATATGAAAAGCAAAACAACAATAGAGGTAAACGGTAAGCGCTACGACGCGATTACGGGCGAAATGCTCGGCGCAACTTCGGCGCCTGTGGTGCACACTGGCCAAAACATAGATGGCTTTTTTCGCGCCCGCACCATAGCACCCAAGCAGCTACCCGTGGCCGAAAAAATTACCATTTTGGCTGCTCCGGCACCACGCCCCCATCCCTCACCGCAGAAAAGCCCGTACCGTGGCACCAACCATGCGCGGACCCATGTACCTCAGGCAGCTCAAACGGTTACCGTGCGCGAACCGCGCGGTGTTCACCATGTGGAAAAAGTGGTCGTACACCGTACGCCATCTGCACCCAACCACGCCCGAGCTCATACTCCCCAGAGCTCTCAGATTCTAATGCGCGCGAGCGTACAGCGACCCGACCCTAGCTTTCACAAACAGGCCGGCACCAAAGCCAGCCTGCAGCACAGCGTTCCAAGCCTCATTGTGTCCAAAGCATCTGTCGGCACTATTGACACCGGCCGGCTGATCAGAGCCCAGCACACTAGCCGTCATCCGCAAGTTTTGCACCATGCAACTAGCAGCCCCATGGGCGTCCAGCCCAATCTTGTGGCCTTGACCGTGCAACCGGTGCCGGTAAAGCCGCAGGAGCAGGTGCCCAACACTACACCGGCACCAAAGCGCGAAAACACCACCGACATCTTTGAAAAAGCCTTAGCCCGCGCCAACAACTTCATTGACCTACACAGTCACAAGCTACACTACCATAAGCAAGCCCGCCGCCATCTCACCAGCATGGCCGCCGGTACGCTGGCCCTTCTGGTAATTGCCGGCTTTGCGGCTTACCAAAACACTCCTGGCTTGCAGTTCCGGGTAGCCAGCATACGGGCAGGTGTTTCCACCACCATGCCCAACTTTAAGGCCGCCGGTTTTGCCTACAACGGTGTGCATGCTAGCGGCGACCGGCTGACAATTGGCTTTAGCAGAGGCCAGGGTACCTACCAACTCACTCAGCAAAGCACCAACCTCTCTAACGACGACATGATTGCCAGCATAAGCGCCACTGACGCCAGCGGCACCCCAAACTACAGGGCAGTGCAGGCCACCAACACCACCATCTACCGTTTTGCCAACACCAACGCCACCTGGGTCGAAAATGGCACTTGGTACACTGTAAACGGCAATGCACCGCTGAGCGACCAGCAGGTGCAGTCCCTCGTCAAAAATATTTAATTGCTTCTTCCACCCCTGTTATGGCATACTACGGCCATGGAACCCGCTCGAACCAGATTTGCCCCTAGCCCTACCGGGGCGCTACACTGCGGTGTTGTACGGACTGCTTTATTCGCCTGGCTCATAGCCAAGCAAAGCGGCGGCCAGTTTTTGCTCCGTATAGAAGACACCGACCAAAAACGCGAAGTAGAAGGCGGCCTAGAGAACATTAAGGAAACCCTGCGTTGGCTCGGCCTGAACTGGGACGAAGGCCCCGATGTCGGCGGCCCCTACGAACCGTACATCCAATCTGAACGCCTCGATATTTACAAGCAGTACGCCCAGGAACTGCTCGACAAAGGCCTGGCCTATGCCGACCCTTACAGCGTAGAGGAGCTGGAAGCCCTCCGCGAGCAAGCCAAAGCCGAAAAACGACCGTTTTTGTACCGCAACCACCGGCCAGAGAACCCACCCAAGTGGGATGGCACGCAGCCGCTGCGCATAAAACTCGAGCCCAAGGCCTGGAGCTGGGACGACGCGGTAATGGGCAAGATGACGCTGGGGCCCGAAATGATTGACGACTATATCATCATAAAGGCCGACGGTTTCCCAACCTATAACTTCTGCCACATCATCGATGACCATATCATGAAAATTACCCACGTGTCGCGCAGTCAGGAATTTATTAGCAGCGTGCCCAAGTTTTTGGCGACCCACGAACTGCTCGGCTGGGAGTCGCCCATTAACCTCATATTGCCGCAGGTAATGGACGAGACGGGCCGACGTAAGCTTAGCAAGCGCCATGGCGCCAAGCCGGTTCTGGCGTACCGCGACATGGGCTATTTGCCCGAAGCACTCCTAAACTTCATGGCGACCATCGGCTGGAACGATGGCACCAACCAGGAAGTCTACAGCCTGACGGAGCTCATCGAGAAGTTCAGCATAGGTCGTATACAAAAGAGTGGTGGCATTTTTGATGAACAACGCCTCACCTGGATGAACGGCCACTGGATACGGTCCCTTGACACCGCTACTATATACACCCGTTGTCAAGAGTTCTGGCCAGAGAAGGCAGCTAGTTACCCCGAGGACTATAAAATGCAGGTACTAGGCCTCATTCAAGAGCGGCTGAAGTACTTTGCCGAGATTCCAGCGTTGACCAGTTTCTTCTTCGAAGATCTGCCGGTAAACATGAGTTTGATGGACGACAACAAGCAGCTGAAAAAATTTGATCACAGCGAGCTAAAGACCATGCTAGAACAGGCAAGAGCCAGTTTGCAGCAGAGTGACTTCAGCATACACGACCTGACTGAACGTCTGAACGCACTGCTTGAGGCCACCGGCCAAAAGCCCGGCGTGCTTTTTAGCCTGGTACGTATAGCGACCACTCAGGCACCCAGCAGCCCAGGCCTGGCCGACACCTTGCACGTGCTGGGCCCCGAGACTAGCCTGCGGCGCATAAATACTTGTCTGCAAGCCCTGTAAGGCGGGTTACAGCCAGCAGCAAGCCATAGGCGGCATACTCGCTCCATAAACATAGGAGCTTTACCGTTCATGGTAGACACTTTCGAACTAGCCGCCACTTCCGACGAGTGGCTCGCCACCGAGCCTTCATCTCTAGCGGTTTTAAAAATGCATGAGGAGCTAATTGGCGCTTACGGCGCAGCCCACGAGGTCAGTCAAGTCCCAGCCGACGCCGTAGTAACATCGGCCAATACCAACCCCTTGCTGCCACCTACCTTAAAAGGCTTAGTAGGGGAACAGGGGCTCAACGCCCTTGGCCCAACCTTTCAGCGAGAGGTACTGAGGGCCATGTGTAGCCTTGCCGAGGAACGCGGCACTAATGAAGTAGTGCTTAGCATGCGTGAGGTGGCGCTCGTCTTTATTGCGCGCCACGACATACAGTTCGACGTACGTGGCATGCTCGACATACCGCCGCGCGTCATAGAAACACCGGCAGGACTGTGGTTGGTGCCGGATGTGCCACAAATACTGCTAAATGTCGGTGGTTACGCCGCGGCCTTTGCTGCTGCCTATGGTGCGGTGCGCACCACTATGGCCAGCCGCTACGATATTTTTGAACACCCAGGAAGCCCGTTTACTGTTCCACACCTGTAAGCCCCGCAAAGTGACGGCCTTGTAAGGCTGTTCACTTCTTAGGCGCCCCCCATGCCGCCATAATGGCGCTGGTTAAGGGAGAGAACTGTTATGGACGCAGAGTTTGCACCGCGCAGGCATGATGGCACCCCACCCGAGCTCGACATAAGGGGCGTGCCAGGTTTATACGATTGCGTATGGGGAAGGGTAATCGGATACGACGTAACTGCTCACATGGCTCCCGACCCTGTTAATACAGCGTTTCATCGGCTCCTTCGCGAGTACGTGCTAGAAGAACGAGCCCGAGCTACACTACCCGATGTACTAAAAGCAATAGTTATAGCCGCCACCTGGAGCTATGAAGCTGAGGTTGACATCCGTGAAGTAGCTATTTGCTACGGCAACTTAAAGGACCAAGATGTAACGGCCGTTGCCGTGCTAGAGCCTGCCATTGTCGGAGACGGCGCCGAAGAACGCTACGTGCCCGACGTCCACACGCTACTCCTTACCCCTGGCATCAGTCGCGCCGCCATCGATTTTGCCGCGGGCTACGGGCTCGCCCTGGGGCTTGTAGAGCACTGGACCGCCCAGCTAGGCAATGCGAGTCAGCTAGGCTGAGGCACTACGAGGCGCAATCGATGGGTCTACGCCGCTTGATCAAGACTGGGTGCAGGATATGAGCGGGCTTCATCCGAGCCATCTGTGGCGTAAGACGCAGTGGCTAAGGCAATGTCTATCCCAGCTTCTATAATCTTTGCCAAAAGCCGATGAGCCTCAGCCGTAAATGACGGCTCGGCGGTATCTACCGCTTCAACCGCTCGGCGGCTTGCTAGATCCATACGGGCTAGGTCTTCTCTGCGAGGCATAATCTAACACAATATTATATACCCTATGTCAATATCTGGCAAATGACAGTTTGGCAGCAGGCACATACTCTTGCTACAATGGCCATAGTAGTTTACCGTAAGGATGGAGAAGTATGGTCGGCAATACGCAGAGTCCAATGGACGGCAGGCACGAAAGCGGCTGGCAGCAACATGGCACTATAGCCGTTTCGTCACCCGAGCAGCGCGAGTTCCTACGAGAAGCCCTAGACGTACACCTAGCCCGCCGGAGAGGAACCACGCTCGCTGCGGTAGCGCTAGGGCGCGAGCACCCCGTTACCAGCTTTGTTAACCCATTCATACCATTTGTTTTGCGCGCTGTTATCCGCCTGGCCGACGAGCGGGGAATTAGCACAGACGCTGCGCCCATTAGTCTAAATGAGGTTGCCGCAGACGTAGGACCAGCAACAGCTCGAGATTTGTCTGGTGTAAGCGACATACCGCCGCTGTACAACTCACAAACCAGGCGCTATGAGCCCAACCTCGAGGCCATAGCGAGCGAGCGCGGGCCAGCGCTACGAGACTTTGCCGAAGCCTACTGGATAGTTAGGTCGGCCGTTACGACCGACACCGAGGCAGACGTAGAGCCAATCTCAGCCCCAGACAAAAGAGCAGCCCATGGTCCTAGCTTTGACTGGCCGCCTAGGCGCCCCGATGGTCAAGCCGCCGCCCACGACTACCTTTATCCTGCTAGTGCGAACGACGCCTAAAACCCTTTTGCTATAATACTGCTTATGATTCAAGATGTGACGCCGCCGGCGCGGCGTCCAAAACAAACACGTGCTAGACCAATCGGCAAAGTTGCCATGAAGGCTGAAGAGCACAAGCCGGCCCACGCGGAGCCGGAGTTTCGCACGCCCGAACAAGTGGCCGCACTCGATACGTTTACCGAGCCTGTGGTCACACACCGCGGCACCCGTACATCCAAGTGGCGTTGGTGGCCGTACACTCGTCTGCAGCGCATCCTCTGTGCTGTATTGGTTGTTTTGCTAGCATTTGGAGTGGGAGCCGCTTGGACCCTTACGCACCACAAGCGAACGGTGGTTGCCGAAACACACACTAAAAAAGCCGCCCCCAAACCCCCAGCTCCACCGCCAGTCATTTATAGTACTCTTACAGGCCTACCGGTGGCCGACGCCAGCGTAAACCAGCGCACCGTTACTGGTGTAATGGTTGAAAACAGCCTAGATGCCCGGCCGCAAAGCGGCTTAGGCGATGCCGGTGTGGTGTTTGAAGCCGTGGCCGAAGGCGGCGTGACTCGCTTTTTGGCGCTCTATCAAGACACCGCACCCAGCAATGTCGGCCCTATCCGTAGCGCCCGGCCGTATTACGTTCAATGGGCTATGGGCTTTGACGCTGCTTACGCCCACGTAGGTGGCAGCCCGGATGCACTGGCTGACATAAAAGCTTGGGGTGTACAAGACATGAACCAGTTTTACAACAGCAGCTACTACCACCGGGTGACCACGCGGGCCGCACCACACAATGTCTACACGGCCGTAAGCACACTAAACCAATTGGAGGCCAACAAGGGTTATGCTTCCACATTTACAGGCTTTGTACGCGGCAAAGAGGCGCCCGCGGCCACACCAACCGCCAGTGGCATAGACTTTAGCCTCTCTGGCCCCATTTATAACCCGCACTACGACTACATAGCCGCTACTAACAGCTACAACCGCAGCGAAGGTGGGGCTATACACACCGACGCCAATACTGGCAAGCAGCTTAACCCCAAGGTGGTAATTGCCATAGTGGTGCCTTTGAGCCGCGGCGCACTCGATAGCAGTGGCGCCTACTACTCCAACTACAACGTGATTGGCAGCGGGCAGGCATATGTATTTCAAAATGGCACCGTCACTGTTGGAGCTTGGCAAAAAGCCGGCAATACGGCGCCCCTGACCTTTACTGACTCGGCCGGCGCGCCGCTACCACTCAACCCTGGGCAAACTTGGATCACTGCCGTTTCTGGAGCAAATCAGGTAAAGTATAAATAACCGTTAAACAGCACATACCAGGTGGGCATTTTTAATATGGGTACGTCAGCATGGACTTTCTAACCAAGTTTCGCCGGCAAGTTCGCTGGTACCTGTTTGGAGTAGTTTTGCTGGAAAACGCCGCGCTACTGGCCGCTTGGTGGGGAGTAGAAAATTACCAAAGCCAATTGCCCGACTTGCTGGTGCTGATTGGCTTAAGCCTACTCGCCCTATGTGGCAGCTTGCTGCTGAGCGACAGCGCCGGGCAGCATGTAACAGGACCAGTGGTAGCACTATGGAAGGCCATCCAGCATGTGGCCCCGCACGGCGCACAAGAAGCCGCGCCCGACCTTAAACAGTACCGACTTGGCCAAGAAATGATTGCCACGCTGGCCAGCCACGTATACCAGCTGGCCAGCATTGTGCAAACGGTAGAAAGAACCAACACCAAGGCCAAGCAAGACTTGCATACCAACTTCGTGGCCAGCAACCTGCCGCTACCGCTGCTGGTTCTAGACAAGGCAGAGACGATTGTATACGCCAATGAGACTGCCGCCCAGTATTTAGCAAAGCCAACCTCTGAGCTTGTTGGCCAAAACTTGTACACCACGCTCGATATGTCGTTTCGTAGTAACGACACACTGGCCAATTGGCTAAAAGACGTGCAGGGCAAAGCCGCCACGAGTAGCCACAAGTGGGAGCGAGTGCGGATTGGCCTACCGGGGCAGGGCGACAGCAAGCAGTTCGACCTGGCGGGGTACTACAACCAAGCCAATCCGCTTGGGTACGAAACGCTCCTGGTACTGTTCGATCACACCGAGGAATATTCACAGGATGACCAAGCTATGAGCTTTGTGGCCCTGAGCGTCCACGAACTACGCACGCCGCTTACATTGCTGCGCGGCTACATAGAGGTGTTCGATGAAGAACTGGGCCCTACGCTCGATCCCGAGCTGAAAGCGTTCATGAAAAAAATGAATGCCTCAGCCCAGCAGCTAGCCGCATTTGTCGACAATATATTAAATGTCGCCAAAATAGAAGACAACCAGCTGGTGTTGCAGCTGCATGAAGAGAATTGGCAGAGCGTGGTCGAGAATGTTGTGCGTGATTTGTCTTTGCGCTCTGGTGTGCGGGGCATAACTATTAAAACCGACATTGCCAAAGCCTTGCCAAGCGTAGGAGTGGACCGCTACAGCATATATGAAGTACTGGCCAATTTGCTCGACAATGCCATTAAATACAGCAACGGCACCAACGAGATATATGTTACGGCACTAGTAAACAAAGATGGGCTAGTAGAGACTAGCGTGAAAGACTTTGGGCTGGGTATAGACAGCTCTATATTGCCACACATTTTTGACAAGTTTTACCGCAACCACCGCAACCGAGCCCAAATAGGCGGCACCGGCTTGGGGTTATACCTGTCGAAGGCTATAGTGGATGCGCATGGCGGACAGATTTGGGTCAATAGCAAGGTAAGCGAAGGTAGCACCTTTACCTTTACACTACTACCATTTAGTCAACTCACCGAGGCCGATAAGGCCGGTAGCAAACCCAATGTTACCCGCAACGCTCACGGCTGGATTAAAAACCACTCGCTGTACAGAGACTAGCCCTGCATGCCCTAGACAGGATACTCGAGCTACTAGCTCCCGGTCGCCCACCGGAAGGGATAGCCAGCCGGGCAAGCCCGGCGTGCGCGTAAGGGGAACCTACGGGTTCCCCTTTAATGTAATAAGAGGCGCGGCAAGCAGGCAAAGCCTGCGCCCGCCGCCCCACCTGTGACTCGCGGTTTTTCTACGCTTCGCCGGAGCCTACGGCTCCAGCTCGCTACTTTTCCGGTCTTCAGATCGAAGGCCATGCTAAAATAGCCACATATGGACACTGGCACGCCCACTACCCCCGCTCTCAGGCGCGTTCTGTGCATTGAGGACGAGCACTTTATAAGCGAACTCTACGTCCGGGCGCTTACCAAGGCCGGTTACGAGGTAGAGGTGCAGCTGGACGGCCAAAAGGGGCTGGCTGCTGCCCAGACTGATCAATTCGATATCATCCTGCTCGACCTGATGATCCCAAACATCACGGGCATAGAGGTGCTGCGCACGCTACGCGACCCCAAGCTGACGCCTAAGATGCACGCCAAGATTATCGTGACGACCAACTTGGAGCAGCGTGAAGACGTACGCGCCGATATAGAACAGCAAGCCGACGGCTACTTGGTAAAGGCCGAGATTACTCCCCGCGAGCTAGTAGAATTCTTAAGTCATTTGAGTGATTAAGCAAGAATGCTGGTTGTGCCCAGAGGCTGCTCGCCCGTACAATAAACCTTATAAAATGAGGGAGTAGAACGGGCGTGCTAAACAAACTGGGCAACTTTATTGTGCGTAACCGGTGGTGGGTGATTGCCACCTGGGTAGTCTTGGCAGTGGTTATTACGGTGTTTTCGCCACGCCTCAGCAGCGTGACCAGCAGCGACCAAACCAGCTTTCTGCCGAACAAGTACGAATCGGTGCAGGCTCAGAGAATTGGCGAAAAAGCTTTCCCGCAGTCAAAGGACGATGTGGAGATTTTGCTGGTTAAGCGCTCTGACGGCGGCAAATTGACCGCGGCCGACCAGACTGCCGTACAGACACTGGCCACGCAACTGCAGGATGCCCATGTGCACAAAGTGGTGGCTGTACAGACCTCCGACCAGATGCTGTCCAAAGACGGTACCGCCCAGATGGTGCAGGTGGTGGCTAAGGGCCAGGCCACCGGCGGCCCAGCCGATACCCAGTTTGTGAATGCTGTACGTGGTAAAGTACGGAGCCTCACGGCTAACACCGGCCTAAAGGCCGAGCTCACCGGCAATATTGCCCTAAACGCCGACAGCAGCAATTCATTTAACACCGCCACCAAAATTGTCACCTTCGCCACGTTCTTGCTGGTCATTATTCTGCCCGGTATCATCTTCCGTAGTCCCGTGGCGGCGTTTGCACCGGTTATCGCCGTGCTGATCGTGTCTACGCTGGCCCAATCGCTGATTGCGCTGGTCGCCACCATCTTTAACTTCAAGATAGATAACTCCTTGGCCATTTTGTACACCGTGGTGCTATATGGCATTGGCACCGACTATATATTGTTCCTGCTGTTTCGGTACCGTGAACGACTGCGCAGTGGCAAACAGGGGCGGGAAGTGGTGGCCTTTGCGCTGTCCCGCGCTGGTGAGGCCATATTGTCAGCTGCACTGGTGGTGGCCGCCGCTTTTTCAGCCTTGGGCTTTTCCGACTTCGGCATCTTTAAGAACCTGGCACCGGGGCTGGTGATATGTGTGCTAACCATGATGCTGGCGGTACTCACACTCATACCTGCCGTAGTGTCCGTGATTGGCCCCAAGATCTTCTGGCCGTCCAAAGGCTGGCAAAAACCTCCTAAGAGTGTGTTCTTCAAGAAGCTGGGTGGTTTGGTGGCGCGCCGGCCCGGCACGGTTATGACCGCCGCGCTCATTTTGCTGGTAGCGCTGGCTACTGGTTACCCGCAGCTAAAAACCAATTACGACTTCGTGAGCCAACAACCGCAAAATACCGAGTCGGCTCGGGCCTTCAAAGAAGTTTCCCGATTGTTCTCAGCCGGGGCCATTTCGCCCACCCAAGTGTTTTTGGTGGGACAGAGTCAGCTAACGAGCGAACAAGTAGACACCTTCGCCAACAAAATCGATGCCATTCATGGCGTGAGTTCGGCCGGCCCGTCTGAGGTCTCCACAGACGGCAAAACCGCCGAAGTAACCGTGCTACTCACTGGTAACCCCAGCTCTGGCAAAACATTGGACTTTATGGAGAAAACCGTCCGACCGGCCGCCCACGCCGCCGCTCCAGCCGGCACTAAGGTGTACGTGAATGGTGAAAGCGCGGCGTTTGTAGATGTGCGCTCGGCCGTCAGCCGTGATTTGGCAGTTATATTGCCGGTGGCCGCGGTGATCATCTTCGTCATTTTGGCGCTGCTGCTGCGCAGCGTTCTAGCGCCGTTCTACCTATTGATTGCTGTGGCGCTGGGCTTTACCGCCACGTTGGGCGGGGCGACCTACTTGTACCAGGGGCTTTTGAATTACGCCGGGCTGATTTTCTTCATCCCCATTATGGTCTACATTTTTGTGGTGGCCGTGGGCACGGACTATAACATTTTGACCATGACGCGCTTGCGCGAGGAAGTGCGCAGCGGCCTTAAACCACGTAAGGCGTCAGACCTGACCATTGAGCACAGTAGCACCACGGTGGCGTCGGCCGGGCTGATTTTGGCCGGTACATTCGGCTCGCTAGCCCTGGCTGGCATTAGTCTGCTGGCGCAGCTGGGTTTTGCCATCGCCTTCGGCATAGTCCTCTCCGCCTTTGTGATTGCACCACTGCTGGTGCCGTCGGTGGCCGCGTTGCTTGGTCGCCTGGTCTGGTGGCCCGGCCATCGCCCCGCCAAAGACCCCAACCGCCTGTAAAATCGTGGTCAAATCTACATATTGCACGTGGTAAGCAAAAGCGTATAGTTGGTGATAGCCATGTGAGGACTGGCTGGTTCGCCGCCTTTACTTCACAGACTTATATATTTGGCAATCACACCTCGGTCACTGTGCGCCACTCCTACAAATCAGGTTTTTTAGACAGATTACAGATTGCGAACGGCGCTCTGCAATCATAAAAACCTCTCTTCTTTCTCCGTTCCCGAGCTTAAAAACAGCATTCGGATCTCTTCATAAATCTTTGGAAATCTGTAGGAGGAACTCTTTTATGACTCAGACCATCAACGCCCCCGTGAACGTTAGCGCCTACTACTTCGCGGGCAAAAGCATGAAAACCTTTCCACGCGCCATTGAGTATGGCGGGCAAGCAGTTACCTTTGCGAGCGGTCTGCGGTACTTGGTACAGCGCGGAACTCAGGAAGCCGTTAAGCTATTCGACATGAGCACGCTGGACGGCCTGACCTACCGCCTGCAGCAGAGCGGCGACACTTGGACACTATTAGGCACCAAAGGAGCATGGTAATGAAACGAACGTATCTGGAAGAAGACATGGAACTTATACAAAAATATTTCCCGGGCGCTCGGAGCGTGGCCCTACGCACCCCATTCGACCTAACCCAGCGTGGTGCTCGCATACCGCGGCTAGCCCCGGGCAGTTTTCACGACCCTGGCGCCGTGCGCACCAGCTGGAAGGGCGGCGTGCTATGGATGAACTAACCAGCGAGGATGCAGCCGTTGGCGCTTACGGCGCTTCGCGACACACCGGCACGTCGGTAGCCGTGCACGCCGGTTTTCCCAACCCAGCTGCCGAGCGCACCGGCGCACCCCTGTCGCTGGACAGGCTGCTAGTGCGTCATCCTAGCAGCACTTACTTTTTTCGCATCCGCGGCCACAACTGGCACGACTACGGCGTGTTCGACGGCGATATCGCCGTCATAGATCGCGCCATAGCCCCGCGTGAGCAGGCACTGGTGGTCTGGTGGCAGGCCAGCGGTGAGTTCGCCCTCAGCCCCTTCCGGCGGGCCGACCGTCAAAACATCTGGGGCGTAGTAACAACGGTCGTACACCAGTTCACGGCAGATTAACCATAGAGGAGACAGATCATGGACTATACAGGCATCATCATAGAGGAAAGCTTGCAAGATAAGACCATTTTGGAGGTTGTGAAGATAACCGATACAAAGATCGAGCAAGTTACGCCAGAGCATAAAACACCATGGCTTACGACATGGACTTTGCACACAGTTACCGTTCCAGCTGACCGTGCCAATGAAATAGCCGAGGTGTTAAGCCGCAGCCTAGACGGTAACTCTTGGTACGTCGATTTCCGCAATCAAACCACCCATTACATCATCTTCCCGGGCCGAATCTTTAAGGTAGATCGCGCCAAGCCAGAACAGTACGAAGCTGCCAGGGCCTACGGCCTGAGTCTAGGCATCCCCGAACACCAACTAACCTGGTCATCCGAACTGACGGAGCCATAACCCAAGCGATAAGAATATGAATGTTGCAGACATTGAAGCCCTGCCAGTGGTACGGCAGGCGAGTCAGGTGCTACACCGGCTCCAGGAATATGGCCTAGGGGAGCCAGCCATCGCTGGCGGATGGACACGCGGCTTCCTGACCGACATTACACCCTCCGACATCGACGTCGCATACGTTGGCCCGGTTTTACCAGAAGCCGCCCAAGCTTACCTCTGCCAGACTCTTGACGAACTGAGTGTCGACACCGCGCCCTGGGATATTAAGGGTATTTGGAATGCCAGCCTAGCATACGGCGTGACCCACACTGTCCAAAATTATCTGTTGTACTACATAAACAGCATCGACAGCGTTTATCTGAGGGCAGACGGTCGGCTGCACGACCCTACAGGTCATGGCTTTACAGATGCCGCCACCAAGACACTCCGCTTAAACACCTATGATTCCACCGATGGTCGCACGCCTACCGCCAAGGAAGAGGTCTATATTTGTCTGGAGGGCTGCCGTCGCATCGCCAGATTTGGCTGGACACCCACGCCAGAGAGCCGAGACCGTATATGCACCGGCACTGCAAGATGGCACGAACTAACCCCAACAGACCAGTTGTACTATCTACGCAAGAAAATCCTCGGCAAATATGCGCTCGGGGAGCGTGCTGAAGCTCAGGGAATCTATGGGACTTATGGCTGGAGCTTCGTGTTCGACCAAGCTAGAAGCCTCGAGGTGAGCAGGTAAGACATGTATGCACTCATAGATTGCAATAACTTTTTTGTAAGCTGCGAGCGGCTGTTCCGGCCCGACCTGGAGGGACGGCCAGTGGTGGTCTTGAGCAGCAACGACGGCTGCGTAGTATCGCGCAGCCAAGAGGCTAAAGACTTGGGCGTGCCCATGGCCGCGCCGCACTTTAAATTCCGCGAGCTGTTCCGCCGTCATGGCGTGGTGGCTTTTAGTGCCAATTTTGAGCTGTACGGCGACGTTTCGGAGCGTATCACCAATCTGCTAGCCAGCATTACCCCGCGTATAGAGGTCTACAGCGTGGATGAGTCGTTTCTAGACCTCAGCCAGCTGGACATTACCGACTACACCGCCTGGGGCCACATGGTACGAGCCAGTGTACTGCAGCACGTGGGCGTACCTGTGAGCATAGGCATTGCCGGCAGCAAAACCCTGGCCAAGCTAGCCAGCGACCGCTCTAAAAAATTGCCGGAGCTCGGCGGCACGCTAGATCTGACCAAACAGGGAACAGACACCGATAACTATCTGGCCCAGATGCCCGTGCGCGACATCTGGGGTGTAGGACACCAGCTGGCGCCACGGCTCAAGGCCGAGGGCGTGCACACCGCGCTGGATCTTCGCCACATGAGTCCGCAGCTCGCCCAGCAGCTTATGGGCATTCGCGGCCGGCAAATGGTGGCCGAGCTAAATGGCACCGTCTGTTTCCCGGCGCAGCAGGCCCACAAGCCGCAGCAAATGGTCATGCGCGGCCGCCAGTTCGGCGAAGATACCCGTGAGTTTTACGTTATTGAATCGGCCATTGCCAGTCTAGCGGCCCGGGCGGCGGCCGCCCTCCGCCGCGAGCGCCAATTGGCCCGCCGAGCCGCCGTGGTACTACGCACCAATCGTCACCGTCCCGGTTACCAACAAGTCACCGAAGAGGTGCGTTTTTACACCCCCACCGCCGATACCGGCATCATAACCAGCCAGCTGGTGCGTTTGCTAGGCAGCACGTTCCGGAGCGGGCTAGAGTATCACCGCACCGATGTACTGTTGTACGATTTTGTGTCCGAACAGAGCCTGCAAACCGACCTGCTGGGTACGGTTGACACAGACGCCGACACAAAATCACACCGCAAAATGCACGCCCTAGACACCATAAACCTCCGTCACGGCAAAAACACCTTGCGCTTTGCCGCCGAAGACCTAAGCCAGCGCTGGCGCCCGCGCCACCAGCTAGCCAGCCCACGCTACACCTCCGCCTGGGACGAGCTACCCACCAGCTATCTCATCTAAGTACGCTATACTAATAGGCCATGGTTAGCTCAGAGGTATATCTATGCGGTGATCTTGAAGCCGACGCAGCCGTTGAAGACCTGTGGAGATTCTCCGAACGCTTGTTGGCTGGTGAATACCCCCAAATGAGAGAGGACGAGCTAACAAATATCAGTCACACTTCACGCACCCTGCATCGCTACTATACCGGAACACTAGATGCCGCCCGGGATGACGGTATTGAAGACTTGTTTTTAGAAGCTACATTGGTAGCAGAGGCTATGTGTCCAGATCGGACCATGCAAGCCGAGTTCGGCGAAAGGCATAGCCGTCTTAGAGGCGCCGTACGAGCGCTACTCAGCCATCCGGACGACCCAGATGTCAGACAGAACGCCAACCGTCTAGCCCGAGCAGAAGCGGATCTAGACGATAGCGAGGAATCCTTACTGGACGAACCGGTTGACGATACCGATTTAGTGTGGCTCACTCAGAACCTAGATCATCCGCTTACCGACGCAGCTCAAGCTGGGACGCTTCTCCCTCCCGCTACAGTTCACAAACCTCTATTTAACGGTCCCGTCATTGCCGCATATCTATATAAGTTAGCTGAACTTGAGGGACAAATTGCCGACGGCATGGTCCACCTAGATGCCGCAACTCAGTGGGATCTCGCCCACGGCAGCAGAGTCCTTTGCCAGGCAATTGATGCCCTGCTTGCAGCCCAAGGCGAGATTGGCTATTGGGCTGATGCGGCCGGATTCTTCCGCGCCGCAGATGCATATGATGCAATCGATGAAGCGGATGATATTTTGGCCGGCGCATATGAAGCCTACCGCGATGCGGCGATCCTGTTGGCGGCGGCCGCATTACACCTCCTTTTCGGGCAGCCTAACACCTATAGCCGACAGCTCGCGGCTATCATCGCTGCAGGCTAATTAGAGCCAGCGTCAACATAGTAAGCTAAAGGCTCGATACGCCTAACTGGGAGTGATAGGGCCGCTCGGGAGCGGACAAAAGCCATTGGTTATATCGCCAGTTGCTGGGTTCCCCGGACCACAACTCTCAGCCGGCGTGGCTGGTGGCACGCTGCCAGATACGCCCGGTATAACATCGCCCGGCGTCAATTGCCCAGACATAGCCACGCCAACCACTGGGCCAGCCAGGGCTACACAGCCGAGCGCTAGCGTGATAAACGTCCGCCGAGCACTACCAAACAACGTCTCGCGCATGCCCGACAGGGGCCTTTGTGCCGATGTGATATGCACTGGGCGCGCCAAATGAACGGGGTGCGCCAAGTGTAGTGTACGGCCGCGCACCAAAAGCGCACGGCGTTCCTCGTTTGCTGCTATACGGTTAAGCGATCTCCTTTCCCGAGGCGTCAGCGGCGGCCCGTCAGACGGTGGACCATCATCTTCACCAGGAAACTCATAGCGGTTACCCATGCCATTAGTAGACCGTATAAGCCTGGGTGCTTCAGTGCAATCGTTAACTAGGCACAGAGAAGCCGCCTGGCAAAAGCGGATCAATGGGGGATAGGGGAAACTAGCTTGTTGCCTTAGCGCTAGCGGCACGCCCCTTGAGCGCTAGTGACTCTTCTGAGCCACTACAAAGCCAGCCTTTATTCGCTTGTCCAAGCGTAGCACCGAGCTAGAGATCTCGTGAACACGCTCCTTAAGACCACAGGCCGCCAGCCACCCTGTGACATCATCGGGCAAACAGCGATATACATTTATCACGCCTGTCTGGTCAAAGCCGCCATACAGCGCGCAGCGGCTTCGCTGCACAGGATCCGGCAAAAGTGGGCTATAGGTAAAGATGAGCGACCCACCTGGCGCCAACCGATCAGCGGCCGCCTGTGTTAGTGTCGCTTGGTCGGCGCTAAATGGCCAGACGGCCATGGCAGTAATGAGATCGTACGGATCGCCGTCCCTAGCCAAGAAAGCGTCAATGGCCATTCTGGCAACCACCACACGCCGGTCACCCCGGTAGCGCCCACGCAACCCTGTGGCCATTCCTTCAGAGATATCGACAGCGTCCACCCGGCTGGGGCTCGTGTATCGTAAAATCGTTTCTATGGTCTCGCCAGTACCCGAACCCAAATCAAGCACACGGTCCGGTTGTATACGCTCTGCGGCAAGGTAACCGTCCAGCCAGACATTACCAGCCCAGCCGGTTTTAAGTGCCTGATGGTTATATGCTGGCGCCACAGCGTCGAAGTGTTCAGCCACCGATTCTACACTAGACATTGGCAGATGATATCATATATGTTGTAAATATGTACACCTTCCGTGGACACTCAATTATCTCGAATCAAGTCAGCGCCGAGCAGTTGACGGTTATTTGCCGCGAGCTAGAACGGGTACTGGCAGCGAGAGTTCAGGGTAGTGTTGTTGAATTCGGCTGCTACATCGGTACCACCAGCTTATTCATCCGGCGCTTACTCGACTCTCACAGCGATGCACGAGAATTTCACGTATATGATTCGTTTGAGGGCTTGCCGCCTAAAACCATGGAGGACGAGAGCCGGGCAGGGGAGCAATTCCAAGCTGGCGAGCTAGCCGTAAGTAAAAAGCAGTTTCTGCAGCAATTTCAAAAGGCTGGTTTGCGCCCGCCAATAGCCCACAAAGGTTGGTTCAAAGATCTCACACCAGCCGACGTACCAGACCAGATTGCATTTGCATTTCTAGACGGCGATTTTTACGAAAGCATTCGCGACTCGCTCAAGTTAGTGTTGCCCCGTATGCAGCCCGGCGGTACCATTATCATCGATGATTATGCCCGTGAAGCCCTGCCGGGTGCTGCCAAAGCCACCCATGAATTACTCGGTAGCCGCACCATCATGACCAGCCACAACTTGGGAATCGTGCATTTATGAGAATTCACTTAGTGACTATCGGTAAGCCCAAGTTGGCCTACGCACAAGCCGGCTGGACTGAGTATCTGGTCCGTTTGCAGCGTCTGCACACCGTGCGTATCACTCAGCTCGCCGACAAATACGCCGACGACCTGGCTAAGATCCGTGAGACTACGGCCGGCACTTATGTGGTAGCCCTCGAGATTGGCGGTGACATGCTGGACAGTCACCAACTGGCCGACTTTCTAAGAAATCGTGAGCTAGAGGCCAGAGAAGTCAGCTTTGTCATCGGCGGCCCAAACGGCTTGCCGCAAACCACGCGCGACGCCGCCGACTACCGCTGGAGTCTCAGCCACCTAACCCTCCCACATGACTTAGCTATGGTGGTTACCCTGGAAGCCCTGTACCGCGCCAGTACCATTAGCCTCAATCTGCCATACCACAAGTGAGTTGTAACTTTCGACCGGCTTAGCGTGTAAGTAGGCTATGCAAACACAGTCCGAACAAGAGCTTATCGCTCAATCGTTAGCCGGCGATACCACTGCTTATGGCACCTTGGTCGACCGGTATAAGAACGCTATTTATCATCACTGTTTTGCAATAGTGCGCGATGAAGATACGGCCGAAGACATGGCACAAGAAAGCTTTATAGCCGCCTTTTACGCACTACGCACGTACCAACCACAGTATCGGTTCAGTACTTGGCTATTCAAAATTGCCACTAACAAGTGCCTGAACCACTTGCGTGCTACTGCCAAAACCATTGCCTTGGGCGATAAAATGCTGGCAGACATAGCCAGCTCGCACCCATCGCCCCAGCAAAATGCCGAGGCAGCCGAGCTGCATACGGCCGTACAGCAGTTACCACCCAAGTACCGCGCAGTTATTAGCCTGCACTATTGGCAGGGACTGCCATACCGCGACATTGCGCTCGCCCTGGACGCCCCGACAAACTCCGTCCGCGTGTGGCTCATGCGCGCCAAACAACAACTACGAAAGGAGCTGTCTTGAAACACCCCGATACGCTGCTTGTGCAGCACCAGCCAACACCAACACGCCCGCTCAAAAACAATTTTACCCAAACCATCGTAAGCGAGCTCAATGCTCGGCCGGAGGCCGCGGGCGCCTATACCAAACTGAGCCGTCTGCGCAGCCGCTTACTCACCCGCGCCGGTTTGCTCACTTTAGGCGGCAGCCTGCTACTAGCCGGTGGCACCGCCATGGCGGTCGTATTGTGGCCCACCCCTAGTGTCACCACAACCACCAGGCAAGAGCTGCCTAGCGGCAACCACATAGTGGGGTACGACTTAAAAAACTGTGACTACTTTGACAAGCTAAATGGCGCCACCCCTACGAACACCGACGACAAAGTCTACTACGAAGTGCGGCAAGACTCCAACCTGACCGACGATCAATTGCAAAACGCGCTCCAAGGTATGTGCGAAGAGCATGTAGATGGTACCGCACTGTCGCCGATCATGCAGCACCTGTCCAGCACGCTCGCCCATGGCGACTTTAGCACTGAAGTGCTGACCGTCAACGCCATCACTAAAGATGGCATTACCGTATCACTAGACTCCCACTATGCTCCCACGAGCTCCCAGGTGAAACCAGACCTTACCTATACCCAGTTCTCGCATGAGTTATTGGTATACGATCAAACTGCAAAGACCACTTACGACAGCCTCCACCTCGGCGACAGTGTCATGATGGTATTGCACCAAAACAGCAACCCACAGGGTGTGGCCCCCGGCTATTACGTAGCCGAGAACGACCCGTCCAACATCACCATTTTGGCGATTGTAAAGGTCCCACCGCTCACGGCCGACCCAAGTACTATCTACGGCCTGTTTGGCGGCGACATTGTACGTCTAGACCCATGTACGACTAGCCCCACCGGTTTCTGCCGGGCCTACGACTTTATTAGCCCGAGTAGTCCACCGGTTTCTGCCGGCCAGCAGCCGAGTGGCTGGACCGTAACCACTCCTTAGGGATTCACCGGGCTCTTTAGTGAGAAACTCGACTGCTTTGACACGCGTACAACCTTATAGTTAGACCCGCAGGACTACATTAAGTAGTAGCAGGGAGGTAACTATGTACAAGAAAACCTTTTGGCAGCGCCTGTCGCTGCTCGTCACATCCGTTTCAATCACTAGCCTGGGCTTGGCCGGCGCGGCCTCGGCAAGCTCAATTAGCCACACCGGGCCTCACTCACAAAATCACATAAGCACCTGGACTAAGAACACCACTACGGTGCGTAACACCAACACCGTGTCTTTTGCCAACACTAACTATCAAACAGCCGTTAGCGGTAACGCCATTGTCAGTGGCAACACCTACGGCGGTAATGCCACGAGCGGCAATGCCGGCAACTGGAATAGCACCGAGTTCAGCGTTTACATTCGCAACTAGCGCAGCCGGGCGTTAAACAACTAACCATAACCGCTAGTCCAAACAAAATCACCGGGCGTCTCGCCCGGTGATTTTTGGTGTATTGCCAGCTTACAGCGCGTCGATTGCAGCTTGGTCAATCGTTACCCGCGTACCAGTGAGGTGTGACGGGAAGGTTTGGCCGGCTATGCTGGCCGAGGCCGGACCATCGAAGCTGCTATCGTTGTTACCGAGCTGGAGTTTAAAGCTCACCGACAGGGTGTCTGTCGGCTGGTGATTGTCAGCGAAGGCATTTAGCTCTTCAAAGGTACCCTCGATGTACTTAGTACCATTGTCGGCAACCACAACTTTCCAAACACCCTGGCCAAGGCTGTCGTTGGTGCCGCCATGTGGCGCGCTGGGATTCTCTTGCACGTTGGTTGGATTAGCAATAACCATAGTGCCATCTCTGTGGAAGGTAGCTAGGTGTGGTGGGTACGGTGCCTGAGCCGTTACTTCCCAAACGCCCACAATGTTGGCCGCATCATCGGCGTGTGCCGCGCTAGTGTGGAAGGCCGCTCCACCCAAACCGGCTGTTACTAGAGCCATTACCGCTACTACTGTTGTTAGTATTCGTTTCATACTCCCACCTCCTTATGTTTACGTAACCAAACATAAACTAAACGCAGCAAAACGGGCGTAAAGATTCTTACAGAAATATTAAAAAATTATGTAGTTAGGCGCCTAGCGCACCCAATGGTTAAACAGCCAACCACTAACCACTAGCAAATTACATGCAATACTCGTTGCTTGAGCTACAATGAGCGGCTTTTGGCGGTGCAATATGGCATATACCAGCCACACCACACCAATGGCCGAAAACAGCACCCAGGTTACAACCGCCAAACCAGGCGCATCGCTTTGCCAGGCCTTTATAATTTGCGGAATTACGGCCACGTTGCCGCCTACACCAAGGACATACGCCATAGTATCCACTACAGTAGTAGTCTGCTGGCGGCTAAAACGGCGCGGACTAGTACTGCGAGATGTTGCCATAACTAAGCCTCAGTATAGCAGCCCGCTTACGTTTACCTGTCATAGAGTCGGTGGCGAGCAATATATTCGGCCACCGCTGGGCTAATCCAGGCCGAGACATCGCCGCCCCGTGCCACTGTTTCACGTATCTCGGTCGACGAGACACGTTGGATAGGCGCAGGTAGATGTAGCTGTCTCATCCGGTCGCTATCTGTTATCGATAATTCCTCCTCGGTGACTACCACCAGACGTAAATCATGCATATATTCATTCGCACCGACCCAATTGGGTAAATTGCGGTAGGAGTCGCCACCCATTACAAGCCAAAAACCGGTAGTTGGATAGCGCACCGCCAATTCGCGCAGTGTTACTCGTGTCTCTGTAGGACGGGGAAGTCGCAGCTCAAAGTCGGTAACGACCAGCCGCGGGTCGCCACCAAAGCTCGTACTGTGCACTGTCTGTAGCATAGCGAGCCGGTCAGCGTCACTTGTAGCGATAGACTTATCGGCGCGAGTACCAGATGGCATGGCCCATACCTCATCAAACCCAGGTAGGTCTAAACAGGCGCGTATAATTGCCTCGTGCGCCAGAGTAGGGGGGTCAAAGCTCCCACCAAAGACTAGAACCTGCAAGGGAGTGTTCATAGCTCTATGATACTCCGACCACGCTATGTGAATCGAATTTCATAAAAATACGCATCAAAAGATGGTGTAATTGCCCCGTTCAGTAATTCTAGGAGATTTTGATGACAAGTGTAATTGATGCCTACCATGGCGCATACGAACACTTTGGAGACGCAGCCTTTGGCGCAATGGTCGACGGCCAGACACATGACGCTTCACTCATAGGCGACCGTGGAGAATATCTGGAGCTAGGGCTGTTTGTAAATGGCCCTTATGGACAGCACCAGCACGCGCTGACTCGCGTGCCGACCGATGCACGATACCGCCATGTGCGAGATTTGGTGATAGGGGCCGCAGGTGACAGGCCCGCCCACCGTTACCGAGAAGATGCCTACGACTACCTAGAGTTGGGACTAGATGATGCGCCAATGAGAACCAAGCGCCGCAATTTGACACCAGCCGCCGAAGCCACCGCCGTGGCTCAGGCCATGCACCGAACTATTATACTCAAAAAATCCGCAGCGATAGCATTGCAGCTAGCCTTCCGGGGTACGGATACTATCGGCGACTACCGCGCGCTGTGCCGGAACGCAAGAAGGGATCGAACGGCGCATCTTGGTCTCATTACCCCAGACTTGCTTGCTGCATGGAGTTCTGAAAACGTGTAGGCTACACTAAGACTCATGACTAACGTCGATAGTAGCTTACTACGTGTACTGCAGTGTTTTAGAAGCACCGATACGGTGGGCTTTACCGAACTCGCCGAAAAACTTGGCTTTGAGACCGATTTAGCGGGGTATTACTTGCGCCGACTACAGCGCCGCGGTTTGGTTACGAAGGTGGAACGCGGCAGCTACCAAATTACGCCACTCGGTAAGAGTATGGTGGCGCACGGCGCGCAGTTGAGCAGTCTAGCACTCATGCCGCGCACTTCGGTCATGGTGATAGCCCAAACCAAAGTGGAATACGTGCTCATGGAGCGTCGTACCCAGCCTTTTATAGGCAGGGTGGAGTGGCCGACATCGCCACTACGGCTCGGCGAGCCGTTGGAAGTGGCTGCGAAGCATACCGCTGAACTTCGGCTTGGACTGTCGAACGTCCAGCCAAAATTCCATGGTTTTTTCCGGCGCATAGACAGTCACCAAGGTACCATTTTCGATGACAAGCTGTTTGCCATACACAAGCTGCAGCTCACACAAGACGTAACCACGCAGCTTCCCGCTGAAAACGAAATCGGGCGATTGTTACTCACGCTAGCAATAGACATTGCTCAGCTAGAACACCGTGCCCGTAGCCTGCTCGACATCCTTACGTTTACTCAGAGTGACAAACCATACGCCGAACAGCAATATGAGTTAACTCAGTCCGATTTTTATAGCTAGCCCGGGTTTTGCAAACCATCTACAAGTGGTATACAGTTAGTGGGTAAAGGCTAATCATAAGCCATGCCAAAATCAACATCAAGAACATCGGTTCGAAAGACTCGCGGCAGCAGGCATGCTACACGCCGTCCGGCCGCTGCACCACACAACCGCCTCCGTCGTTTACACCGGCTGCATTTTGGCCTGACCGCCATATTGGTGCTCACTACACTCCTTGCTCTTGGCATGAGTTTGGGTAGTTCGACTAGCCACTCCAGTGCTGCTTCATGCACCGTGACTGCCAAATTGGTCGATCCTTGTCGGCCATGGTTGGCTGTGGCAGCCAATAAATATCCAAACGTAAGCCCCAACACCACTCTCGGCCAAGCCCAAGCCTTTACCGCACGGACCGGCAAGCAGGTAGACGCCAACAAGGTTTACCACGTCGCCGGTGACTCCCTAAATTCCGACGACAAATACCTTGCCACTCACGACGAGTTCCTCATGCTGAACTGGAAGCCGGTACAGGGTAGCTGGAATCAAATAAACACCAATCCCGCCGCCGTGAACAGCTCCATAGACACCATGGCGAATAGCCTCCTAACCGTTCCAAATGCCAAAATTATGCTCACCATTTGGCACGAGCCAGAAAACGACGTTTCACCAGGCGGCGATCCGAACTGCCCGGGTGTCGCCTATAAGGGCGGCATGGGAACTGTGGCTCAATACAAAGCCATGTGGCAGTACGTACATGACCGTCTGCTGGCAGATGTTGGGCCTGCCGAGGCCAAAAACATTGTGTTCGCTATAGACTACATGAACTACCCGCCCTGGAACTGCCTAGTGCCCGATTTGTACCCGGGCGACAATCTGGTCGACTGGATTGTATTTAACGCTTACGGGGGTGCCAACGGCCAAACCTTCAACCAGAACGTTCAGGGCTACTACAACACGCTGACGCAGGCTCACCCTACCAAACAATTTGGCATTGCCGAATTTAGCACTCCAAATGTTACCTCGGCCCAAGGCGTCGCCTACTGGAATGAAGCTAGAACTGCGGTAGAGCAAAATACTTTTCCAAGACTTAAACTGTACATGATTTTCGATAGTGTTGGGCCAGACGGCAATGAAAACCGCGGCGACTACGTGACGGGCGGCATATACGACCAGCCCAAAACCAATGCTTTCAATGCCTTTGTAAATAGCCCCGCGTTTGTCGATGCAACTGGGCCTGGACCCGCGCCCTCGCCATCGCCACAACCGCCAACGTCGGGCCCAGACCGTACGCCGCCCACTGTTAGCTTGATTGATCCAGCCGATGGCGCAGAGGTGAGCGGCCCGCTCACCGTAGATGCCACGGCAGACGATAACGTGGGCGTCACATCGGTAACTCTAATCATCGACGACATGTACATAGCCACTCACACAAGTGCCCCGTACGACTTCACGTTCGACACCAGTTTCTTGCAGCCTGGCAACCATGTAGTGTCGCTGCACGCCTGGGATGCCGCCAACAATATGGGCGAATCTAACAGCATTGTTATTACCGTAATCGGCCAGGGCGGCACTGACAGCTCCGGCGGCACCATCGATGGCCTACCGAGCTTACCGGCTGATGGCAGCACCTCAAACAATACGGTCATTTTCTTTGGCGGGTCGCCCACTGACAACACCATTACTACGGATGGCGGCAGTATTACCTTTGTGCCATCGATTTCAGGCGGCAAGCTCACGGTACGAGTGGATGGCAAGCTCATTAAGGGTAACACCATAAATACCCACCGACTCCCCAACGGAGTCCACACCATTACCGTCACCCAAGACGACCAAACTATTACCCAGCGGATCGACGTTCACAACCCTTGGCCACTGTCGGCCATCAACGGTTTCCGCGCCAACCCAGTGGGTTACATAGTGCGCGCGATGGGTTTTATGGCCGTGGTGTCATTGTTCTGGTGGGCCGGCCGCAAATATGGCTTGCCAATGATTAACGCACTCCGCTACCGCAACATTAAGGTGGTCAATCGCTACTACTAAAGGAGCTAGGAAATATGCCAGCAAGCAAACCAACTTCTCGAGCAAGCAGCTATATTGGCTTCGGCGGTAGATCGGCCACGAGCCGGTTTGTATATGGCAAATGGCTAAGCCTAGCCTTCACGGTATTGTTCGGCGGTGCAGGGGCGTATCTACTCCTAGCTAGTCATGCAGATTCGGTTCTCGCCCAGTGCAAACCAACCGCTACGCAGTCGACCACGACCCAAAGCACAACCCTGCCATACCCAAAACGCTACTGCACCTTCGCTCAAACCACACCTGTCTATAGCGGTGTGGATGGTAACTCTCAGGTAGGCAGCCTGCCACCGGGGCTTAGCTGGGTCCTGTGCCAAGCATTGGGCACAACTTACCCCGGGCCAACTGTCGCCAAGCAGAGCAACGCATGGGCTTACACGCAAGCCAATACCGGCAACTGGGGGTGGGTAAATGCGTACTACACCCTCGAGACGGCAACCAATCAAGGATTCCGCGGTGTGCCCATCTGTTCGCCCGCCTTCATGACGAGCGAACGCAGCTACCCGCCCGGCTATAAGCCTTAGCCCGTGAACTCGTGTCAAAATACCGCACACAACATCTCCCCGCCATCTAGCATAGCCCAGCAAACGCGTGCTACCATAGGGTCCATGAGCATTTCCAAACACAGCGACATACCCAGCCCCGCTCTTATTCTTATTCGTGGTTTGCCGGGCAGCGGCAAGTCGTATTTGGCAACCACCCTACGAGATACGCTTGGGCCGGAGCGAGTAACTATTTTAGACCCCGACACTATCGACACCAACAGCCAGGCCTATAAAGACCTCTGCGCTGGCTTGACGGCTGAAGATGTAGACCCTAAGTTTTTCCCGAACCGATTTTTAAAGGCCCAAGGCTACCAGGCAATCGACGCCGGCCACACTATCATTTGGAATCAGGCCTTTACCGATCTGGGTGGATTGGGCCGCTCCTCACAGAGCCTGATTGACTACGCCGCCGAACGAGGCGTATCACTACCCATGTTGATAGTCGAGATGGAAGTCAGTCCCGCCACTGCCAAAGCCCGCATAGCTGAGCGAGCGGGGCAGGGTGGCCACGACGTCTCGACCGAGAACTTTACTCGCTTTATAAACGACTATCGTAGCTTTGCAGACGAAGGCTACAATACCGTCACTGTCAGCGGCGAAAGCAATATAGACATCTCTGTAGCAACAGTACTAGAAGCACTCCAGCGTCTCGTATAAACGCAGAGACCTACTACTTGGCTACCTCCAGCTCGCGCAACCGTGGCACGTACTGTTCTATGACCGCTGCCACATCTGGGTGACAGGCCACAAAACTACGTGTTTGGTAGCCGTACTGTGCATCTAGAATAGGCACCAGCACACCACCCGCCTCACGTACCAACAGCCCACCGGGCGCATAGTCGTGCACATAGCCACCACCGTGCATGTTAAACCGAGCAGCAGCTCGGCCATCGGCCACCATAGTAAAGCCGTATCCACCACCGGTGCGTGGATTTACACAATGTACCCCTTTGGGCGCAAGTATTTTATCTAGCTCATCTATAAATAGATCCTTGCACAGCGCTACCTCAGGCAACGGCATGGCCGCCAGATCTAGCTTTTGCCCATTTTTGTAGGCACCTTGGCCTTTTTTAGCAGTGTACATAGCTTTGCTCGATGGGTCGTAGATGATGCTTGCGACCGCCTGGCCATTTTGTATAAGTACCCCCATGCAGGTAAAACCAGTACTGCCTTCTATAAAGTTGTTGGTGCCATCCAGCGGGTCAATCAGCCAACAAGCTAGTGGTAAGTTATCTTCGTCGTAGCCGCTCTCTTCACCAAAGACTGGTAGGTCAGGGAAACGCTCCCGCAGGACGCTCAGCAGTCGCTCTTCAACCTCCTCGTCAGTACGCGTCACCGACGAGCCATCGCGGTCTTTGGTGCGAATGGCACCAGGCTGGCCGGCTCGATCTATAATTAACTGGCCACATTCCCGAAACACATCCTGGATGGCCGCCATTGAGCCATCAACCTCCTCGGCCGTCGGCAATCCAGAAAGCCGCCCCATATCATTCATGAGGCCTATTATAACAAGCACCTAGCATTTTGCGGGCTTAACAGAGATACAGCCATTGATATATGAGCCAATAAGTTATATGATTAGACATCAAATAAGTAACGAGTGAGCACATGGATCTACTGAGACAACCAGGCGCTATGGCTGGCTGGCCTGGGCCTGAAGCATCTGGCCTTATACAGCCTGCTACAACCTCTTGGGATGGGTACGGCTCGGCTCTCGCTTGGGGTGCTAGACCAACACACAATACAGCGTCGAATGACGCTGGGGCCGAGACAGAACAGGCCGGTCTTGCAGCTACCAACAGCAGCCCAGCTGCACCAGCCACCGAAGCGGCACCGCCTGCATCGCCTGCCACCGAAGCTTTGCAGACCAAAGCAGACCGCCACTACTTTCCATTCCACCCGAGATGGAAAAGGATAGGCGCGGTAGTGGTAGGGCTAGCCATAATGACGGGCATCGCTCTGGCCAAGCCAGTTCCCGATACCGACGGGCCGCCTAAGGCACCACCGGTAGCCACAGCACCAGGCCGCACACCTGGCACTGGTAGCAGCGCTGCAGGATCGACCATACGCCGCGGGCCACATGGTCCAACACCACAACCCGCCATTAACCCTGAGGCACTACGGATTGATCCCAATGAAGGGTGGAACACGGTAATGGCGCGAGCTGGCATTGAGCCACAGCTCTGGGATGCGGTGCTCCGAGAAGACACTCCAGATCTGTTGGCACACTGGGCTTATCGAGATAAAGCCCTTGGGGCAGCAGGTATTGGGCTGCTCCTTGGCAACCGCCGCCTACCCAGGTCAGTAGTCCAACGTCTCGTTACAACAGCCCAGACTTTAGAGCAGTGAACTCGCTAAAACTCCGCATAGAGACTACAAAGCGTGGGCGCTGGCGATAAAATCGCCAGCTTTTAGGCTTTGAGCATGGTAATCAATTGGTGTCCCATCGGGGTGCGTTACGCCGCCACCAGCGGCAACTAAAATGGCATGGCCCGCCGCTAAGTCCCAGTGGTGTAACGGCGAGTTCAGGCGAGGGTACGCGTCACCGAGCCCCTCAGCTATATGGAGCAACTTTAGTTGTGAGCCAACGTTTTTAACCGTGTAGTCGCCGTAATGTTGAGTAATAAAATCGTTGGTCGGTTGGTCTGGATGGGAAAGACTGGCAAAGACAATCTGCAGTTTCTGGGCCGATACGTGGATGGGCTGCGGTGATCCGTCGCCCTCTATTTTATAAGCGCCCATGCCCGGTCCGCCGTAGTACACCACACCGCGGGCCGGCGCCGACACCACCCCAAACACCGGTTCGTCATCCTCAATCAGCCCCACGCAAACCGTAAAATCACCAGTCCGACTTATGAAGTCGCGCGTGCCATCCAGCGGGTCGACTGCCCAGTAGCGCGTTTGCTGCACCAGTTTGGCGTTGCCAGCCTCGTCGCCCTCTTCACTTACCACAGGAGTGTCTGGGAACAGCCGCGCAAGCCCATTCACCAAAATGTCGTGTGAGGCCGTGTCCGCTTGGGTAATCGGCGAGTTGTTAGCCTTAGTATTCACCACCGTCGTCCCAGCATTGTACACATCCATAATCGCCGCGTCGGCCTGTCGAACTAGCGCCAGTAGGTCAGGCAGTTTCTGCATAGCATCTTGCATGCCCCCAACTATAGCTTGACTCGGTCACTGAAGCCAGCTGTTGCCAGCTGGGTGTATGCTTAAGATGTACAGTAAATAGGAGGGTAGTTGGTATGTTTGCATCAATCAGTTCTTCTATAAAACAAAACGGCAAATATCTGGTGGGTCTGGTCATCGCTTCTCTCATCGGCGGTCTCACCGCCACGGCAGTACAGGCGGCTATTCCCGATAGCAATGGCAACATCAATGCCTGCTACAAGGGCACGAAAGTCTTCTATGTAACTGACCCTGCCGGCAATTGTAAGGCTGGCGAAACACCTCTCAGTTGGATGCAGAGTTCACCCGGCGGAGACGGGGCACAGGCCTATGGAAGCATTACGGCTGACTCCACCCCAGATGGAGCTGCAGTTGACCCTAACTTTTCGGCCCACATAGCTCGCGCCGTCATACCTCCCAGGACCACAACGCTATGCATAATCTTTGACGACACAGTCGTGGCCCCAAAGCAAATTCTGATCACAAAAGAGCGCTCAGCTGGCGACGTTGTCGGTGCAGGCCTAGTAAATGGCCCTGGTGCGATTGACTCCAGCATGTGCCCGGCCGGTACGGGTGCAGTCCTCGACGGTAGCAGTAACTCACCCACACCAGTCTTTGTACGGGTGTATTAGCCTAGTGCAGCGCAGCTAAAATCAGCGCTATGGCTATGCCAAGCGCCGCCAAAGCAACTTGCATCATGGCCAATCGTACTTGGGTGTTCATGACTCGAAACATGTCTTTTTCAATTTCTCTGGCCTGGTCGAGTAGGGACATATTTGTGTCGTCTTCAGTTGGCGTGGATTCCGAATCTAAAGTTTCGGTTTGTAGTTCGTTCATAGTGGTAACCATTGGGGAAGTTAAGCAAGCTTAGTAAATAAAAAACCGCCTTTTTAGGCGGTCACATCTTCGTACGAAAAATCTGTTTAGTGTACGGCAAAATAGAGCGCCAGGTAGCTACGGCGGGTCGGACGCTTGTAGGTGTGCCAGGTAATGGTACTCATGTTTTTAGTATAGAACACCGTCACGGCTTGTCAAATAGCAGCCTCGGAACGTGAAGAGTCTTCAGGTATTCTCAAGCTTATGTAACGCTACCGAGAAGTGCCAAAAGCTGCCCAATTTTATGAGTGTGGTAGGTTGCAGTACCGTGACCTTCTAAAAGCGCTCGGTCGGCCTCGGTGCAAATTGGCCGAATCGCACCAGTAAAAACATCGGCCGTGGCGTTGCCAATGCCGACTGCGCCGTGGTACCTATGCCGGCCGGCCAGGGCGTCCTGCGGTGCATAGACATAGGTTAATAGTGCGGGGCCAAACCCAAGCTCCTGATCTACCTCAGTCGATTTGTCAAAAGTATATCCCGGTGCGGTGAGGTAGCCCAGATAGTCACGAGCGCCACTCACCGGCCAAGTGACCCTGCGGCGCCTTCTGGCCCGGCCAGCCTCAATATCTTCTGGCGGTTTATATGTCCAGACTCTGAGGTCTCGTAGATCCATGGTTGCCTCAAGGGCCAAGCGCCCCGCACCCATGGGCACGTCGACCTCTAGTGCTTTTATGCGCTCTTTGGCCGCCCAAAGCTCCGCTAGCCTCTCCGGGTCAGCAACATGTTTTTCGTATCTTGGCGCCGCCGCATCGTAGATAGTAGCCCGCACGGCTAAACCGGCGGCGGGCTGGGTAATAGCCCGCTCAAACACGGCTATGCCCAGCTGGTGGGCCCGTGCGACATAGCCCGGGACCGCGCCCCGTAGCTCCTCAGGAGTAATTGTCTGTATGGTGTTCATGGTAATTTCCTCTTTTCGTAAAGTAGTTCTTGCAAATAAAAAACCTCCCCGGCAGGGAGGTGTAAGGTGGTGCTAATTAGTTATTTTTACGCGCGAAGACTCCCGGCCGGCTTTATACTCAAGCTCTTGGACGGGGAGAAGGTAGCAGTGTCGTGCACGCGGGTATTCATAAGCTGTATGATACCAGACTACCGGGTTTTGTCAAACAGCGCATTCATCACCGGTGTGGCAGTGAGTGTTCCGCCGGCTAGTCTAAGAGACTACATCTATTTCACACTGACGTCCAAGGAACCTACGAAAAGAGTGAGCCATCTTGGGCCACAAAGTGCTATTATCTAACTATGTCAGACAATAGCGCACGCATACTTTGGGTCGAGGATGATTTGGGTATCGCCAGCCTTTACATCGTACGCATGGATATGGAGGGCTTCACGGTACGCCACTGTGAAAATGCCGAGAAAGCCTTTAGCGCCCTAAAAGAATTCACGCCCGACCTTATACTGCTAGACCTCATGCTCCCGGGCACCAGTGGTTTTGACGTCCTCGACAAGCTACGGCACGACCCCCAGACGGCCAATACTAAAGTAGTAGTCCTATCTGCCCTGGGCCGGCCAGAGGAGATTGAGCGAGCAACCAAGCTTGGCAGCAACGAGTTTATAGTGAAGTCTCAAATAACCCTAGGCGAGCTCATGGACAGGCTTCGCAAACACATGGGGCTCCCTGGTAGTACTGGGACAGCAAAGAGCGCATAGTACGGGTACACTGGCTGGTATAATCTAGGTCCCTTTAGGAAATGGCGTAAGGGAGCATATGCGAGCTCGTTGAATGCGAATGGCAGCTCGCCTATAAGCCTGTCGTAACCGAAATCATTGGCTGAAACTCGCTACTCATACCAGCTAGTCTGCGCCCTGTATAATTGGCCGAATTGCTTTTGCAAAATCATCAAACTTGAAGCCGTTACGATGATACTCGTACCCAATCTGATAGTCCGGACGAACCAGAAAATCGTAATCATGCGGAAACATACGGTAAACTTCGCGTTTAAAAAGTAACACAAAATAATCATCCTGAGCCTTCTGTAGACGTAGGTAAAACCCCAGCTGGCCCCGATGAGCTTCAAGTAATTTTATCTTTAGATCTTTATCTTCATCACTCAGTTCAAGCGTGTAGCCTGGCTGGCGGCCAGGCAAGAACTCAAGGCCATGACGATGCATATCTCTAAAATGATAGTCCGGAAAAACAATGTGAACCGTACCAGACTGCAATGCAGCATTGTGAGCTATAAAGCTTGCCATATCATGTCCTTCGTGACCGCCTTCGTAGTCAAGGCTGAGCACGCAATCGGGTTTATATTCGAGCGCCGCCTGAAGCACTTGTTCGTTAGCAGTTTCTGCGCTACTTAACAATTCCTTCTCAGGAATGTTAAGAGATAGAAGAGCGTCGGAGCCTAGCCCAATATGACGCAAGGACACGGCCATCTCATCCGCTCGGCCAGCCGCATTCATTCCGGCATCGCCGTTCGTCAAAAGAACAACTTTGGCCTGCTTTCCTTGGTCGGCGAGTCGGCTCAGCAAAATGGCACAGTTCACTTCGTCATCAGGGTGGGCTATGACAATCAAATACCTCGAGAAGTCAAAGGGGTTAAAGCTTTTCATAACGATAGTATATACAAAAAAGGACTCCCGTTCGCGGGAGCCGTGAAACAAGAAGTTTTTAAACACAATGGTGACCTATGCTACTTCAAACTAGAAGCATATCGTTGATGAGACTAACCAATGGTACGAACTAGTCAGGCAGCAACCATTGTTAAGCGGCGTTCCAGCGGCAACTGGAGCCTAAGCTCAGCATCTCGCATCCAAGCGCACTATATTGCGTTTATAGCCAGTGCGTTGTATAATTATACTTTATGGACAAGCTCCACATACCTTCGAGCCTGATCAAGCGGAGTGCTATGACACGCAAACAGCGTCTATTACTCGGTGCCCTGATAAGCTTCGGTGTACTACTAACCGCTGTCTTTGGTGCCTGGTGGTTTATGCCCAGCCACATCCCAGCCAACTACCACGGTTGGAAGCATATATTCGATTTCTTGCTATTTGGTATTTTATCTTACGTTATCTGGCACCAAATTGTCGGCGAGCTCTTTACGTGGGGCGTCGCGAAGGATATGCAACACCCTCACTACATGAGACCAGCAGACGGCCAACGGGTTGCATTTCTCACCGCATTCGTACCGGGCAAGGAGCCTTATGACATTCTAGAAAATAGCCTGCGGCACATGGTTGCCGTTGATTATCCACACGACACTTGGCTGCTCGACGAAGGCAACGACGAACGAGCCAAAGAGATTTGCGAGCGCCTAGGTGTCCACCACTACTCACGCAAAGGAATACCGCACTACAACACAGACGACGGGCCTTTCCGAGCGAAGACCAAAGGGGGCAACCACAACTCATGGCATCACCAGAACGGCCACAAGTACGACTTTGTTGCTCAAATTGATGTTGACTTCGTGCCACGTAAAGACTTCCTGACCATGACGCTTGGTTACTTCCGCGACTCTAAAGTTGCGTTTGTTGGGACGCCGCAGATTTACGGCAACCTCGACGAATCATGGATTGTCCAAGGTTCTGCTGAGCAGGCGTATGGTTTTTACGGCGTCACCCAGAAGGGCTTCTTCGGGAAGGACATGCAGTTATTTATTGGCGCCAACCACGTCGTGCGTACAGCTGCGCTGAACGACATCGGCGGCTATTCTGGCCACATTGTCGAAGACCACCTCACGGGTATGAAACTGTACGCCAAACGCTGGAAAAGCGTATATGTACCCGAGAAGCTAGCCATCGGCGAAGGTCCTGCCACCTGGGACGCTTACTTTAGCCAACAGATGCGCTGGGCATATGGCCTAATCGACATTCTGCTACACCACAGCCCCAAGCTACTGCCTAAAATGAAGCGCCAGCATGCTATTAACTACTACTTCTTGCAGCAGCACTACTTCTACGGCCTCGTACAGGTGCTAGGCGTCACGCTTATAACGCTATACTTCGCATTTGGCATACAGTCGACCGGCATGGCGCTCGCAACGTTACTACTCTTGTACGTTCCGCTCATACTCTGGCAAACACTGATTGCCCTGTGGCTGCAGAAGTTCAATATCGACCCCGAGATGGAGTCGGGCATGCTGCTCAAAGGCAAACTGCTCACACTCGCAGCGTGGCCCATCTACTTCCTGGCCTTTGTGGGCGTCATACGAGGCAAACGGCTAACCTATGCCGTTACCCCCAAAGGCGCCCAGCAGGAAAGCCACGTCCCTCTAACGCTGTTCTTGCCACACTTTGTACTGGGCACCATTACGGGTATCGACGTCATGCTGGCATTTACAACCACCCACCAGGCGCCGCTTTTGCTGTTCTGGGCAATTGTTAACACCGTTACCATGTATGGTTTCATCCTACACGTTATAGGTCAGAGGCTTGCCAAAAGCCTGTCCCGCAGAGTATTCGCCCGAGCGTAGCACTTCTTTCTGGAGGCTACCACCCAAAAAGCCCAGTCATAAGCTGGGCTTTTACGTGGCGCTCCTCCGCTTCCGAGCTATGACTCAACCGTTACGGCACACTGTTATAACAGATACAGGCTGCGCTACTTGCGGCCAAATAGCCTGCCAAGTAGGCTAGTCTTACCTTTTTGCCAACCGGCCTCCGTTAAGAACTTAAATAATGGCTCTTTTATCTCAGAGGTATCAAACTTGTACTGGTAGGTGGGGCCGCCGACAGAGGTTTGATTTTGAGGCTGGTTAGCATGGCCCAAACCAAAACCGATCTCTTTCCCAACCATATGTCCGCTAAAGCTCTCCGAGCTTTTGCCGAAGGATATTTGCCCGGTGAGGGGGCTAAACGAAACCTTACTTTTACTCTGCGATTGATGGTCTTTCGAGGTAAATGTGTGGCTAGCTTCATCAAAACTAACAGTCACACGAAACTCTTTATCTACATTGCCAGCCGCCAGGGGTGCAGCCCAGGTAGCATCGAGATATTTCCATTCCCCGATTATTTGGCTGTCTTCGACGCGGTATTGGAATGGCTGGTCTGGTTTATTTAAAGTATCTACGGCCGTCAAAGTCTGTTGGAGCGTATAGGGTTGCATATCACTCTACCTTTGTATCGAGCGGCTTACTATCTGACTTAAAGTTAAGTATCTGCCAAACGTTGCCACTCTTTCGTAGTTCAGTCTTCACATAAGCGTTGCCGTTAGATGTTTTGATCGTATATACCAGAACGGCGGTCTCTGGGCTGCCCGTTGATTTGTCGATTGCTCGACCAGTCACTTTCTCTTGACCTTGCAGGCCGGGGCTAATCCGCTGAACAATGCTGTCTAGCTGCCCCTCGGTAGTAGCTCCCTGAAAGGCTTGGTTTGTCAGGGCATAGGCTGCGCTAGAGTTACCAGATTGCAGGTCATTAACGAACTGATCGCTCACTTTCTGGGGCGCTTTCGTCGCGGCAGTTGCCACAATAACAGCAACGACAATAGCGACAATGAAGATAATAATGATCACTCCAACTATCTTCAGCCATTTGGGCATACGCTTTTTGGTAGACGTACCATTGGCCTGTGAAGGGGTGGACGACGATGTTTGCGGCTGGGAAGACATAAATCAATTCTGCTTTCTTTTTAGGTTGTGCTTATGCATTTGATAGTATCAAACTTTACAATTGATTTATATATCACATACCAATTTACCTCCCCAGATAATTGGCAAGAGTAGCGTTACTCTGGGCACATTCGTTCCGACAGCTTTATTTTTTAGGTGTCTGCGCCTTCGTTTTACGCAGTGCGTGCATTCTCTTAACAGATTTCCGGAGTTGGCCGAAACGTACGTAAAGCATAGCAAGACCGAATAGTACAGCTATAATCGCAGCCAAATGCCAGTGCATATACATGATGGTAACACTTGCAGGATGCTCCTTCAATCACATAAGCTAGAGATGTTTTCACCTCAAAACAAGTAACATTTACGGGTTACCGGGCATAGAAAAAGGCTCCGAAGAGCCTGATTTCTCCTATATGGTGACCCTTCCACACCCGCTTTTTAACTCAATAGTGGCGGAGGTAGTTCGTTGGAATGATGTAATCCGTAATGTCAGCGTACAGCCTAATCCGTTACGGGCAAGTTAGGCCGTGTAGCCTACATCCCTTCAGGGAATAGAGCAGGAGTCTAGGCTAGTCCGAAGTAATCAAGGATGCTCAGAATACCGTTCTCGTCAACAGAGTCACCGACAAAACTCTTATCACCCTTAGTGTCTACCAGGCGTTTGAGTTCATCAGACGCATTACCCATGGCACCCGCGTAGCCACAGTGCTCAATAAATTGCCAATCCATCGTACTGTCGCCGATACCGAGTAGCTCTTCAGGCTTAGCTCCCTCATGCTCAGCAACTTCAGCAGCGGCTTGCCCTTTGGATATGCCGAGAGCGGTAATGATGCCGAACCTACGCGGCAAAGCGACTGGGTGCGAACCCCAGCTCACTGTTGCGCCAGACTTATATGGCTCCAGGAGCTGATCAAGCTCCGTCATATCAATGTCGTCTTTGGCAATAGGCATAATTTTCACGATGTCGTGCTTTTCAGCCTCATCAATCAATGAGTCTACGATAGTCGGTTCAAAGCCCAAGATGCTCGTGTGCAGGGGAGTGATGTCCGATTTCTGACTTGCCTGAAGGAAATATGCTTCGGGTGAATAAAACTCGACATATGTGCCACGATCGAGGCAAATCCGTAAGATGTGCTTAGCCGTCTCCTTATCAATGCCGTGTGCCTTGAGGATAACGTTATCAAGTGGGTCAATGACTACGCCACCACCTTGCGTTATGTGCAGATTGTTCAGCCCAGCATCGACAACGACCTTTTGAATGGCAGCATGTGGTTTCGCGGTGCATAACGTAATCGGAATGCCTTTCGCCCGAATGCTTTTAAGCCGCTCAATGACTGCTGGATTTGGGTCGGGAAAGTTCACGCCCTGCTTCTCGCCAACAATAACACCATCGACATCAATGATAATTCCTCTGATATTTGCTTGCATGGCCGTATCATAACACAAAAATCTCCTCTGTTATGGAGGAGATTTAAGCATAAGCATTGTGGTGACCCCTAGGGGAGTCGAACCCCTGATCTTCAGGATGAGAACCTGACGTCC
>CAZHYW010000003.1:0-92065 GCA_964537115.1 uncultured Candidatus Saccharibacteria bacterium
CTATGGACAAGATTTGATTCACGAGGCGGAGCTGTTGCTCGTTTTCTTTGTAGGCCGACTCTAGTAGCTCCTTCTGTTTGGCGCTCAGCGGCTTATCGGAATTCTCCAGCAGCAAAGACAAAAAGCCTTTGACTGCGCTGGCCGGCGTACGTAGCTGGTGCGAGGTTAGTAGTATGAACTCCGTCTTCATCTTGTCGAGTTTTTCCAGGTGATTGGCCATGGAGTTAAAGGCGTGCGTTAAAATGCCAAACTCGTTGTTATCGTTAACCTTGCTCTGGTGATCGACCCGTTGGCTCAGGTCACCTTTACTTAAGGCCTTAGCGGCAATCGACAACGTAATGATTGGGTCGGTAATGAGGCGGGCTGCAAACAGCGCAACAAACACCCCAAACACTAGCACCACAAACATGAGTAGCAGCAATGTATCGCGCAAATTGTAGAGTGGCTGGTAGATTTCGCTCCGTTCGGTCTCAACAGTTATCCCCCAGTTGGTTCCCTTAATCGGCCGAGTGATTGCTATCACAGACTTATTCCTATAGTTAATCGCGTCCGACAGTGTCTCGGCGCGTCCATTGACTGCCTGTATGATGGGGCTTGCCTGGTTACGCTCAACTCGCTTGAGCGCGGCAATCTTATCGAACCTGAGCGGTGCCAAATAGAGAGCGGCGCCATTGGTCTGGCGTTGGGCAAGGTCAGTTTCGCCAGTGGTACCTAAGCCTGAATAATCGGTGACGATGGATGAAAGGTTGGCGGCACTGGCATCAATCACCACAATGCCAACCGGCTTGTTCTGAAACATGATGGGGCCGACCAGATCAATACTCAACCCTCCGTCGCTATCAATAAACAGATAGTTCGTGGCATCATTTTTGACCTTAGCCTCCGCAAAGTAATTTTTTGTAGAATAGTCCTGACCGGCTGCAGATGCGAGAGTAGAGACAATAACCCTACCGTCAAGATTTAAGATTGAGATGTCCTGGTATTTTGGGGTCTGCGATTTGGCGGTGCTGATTGTGGAATATAGCAGTGACAAATCCGCTGCGCTGTGCGAGTGGTTGTAACGATCAAGCGCCATGGGTAAGAGCACTCTACTGGTAAAGCCTGCCAGCTGGGTGGCATTTTGGCTAACCACATCTTCTATGCGCTGCTGCTGCACGTCTGCCTGATATGCCAAGCCACTCACAGCCTGGTCAATCATGTAGTGGCGAAAACCAAGAAACAGTATGCCACCCACTAGTAGGGTGGGGACCAAGATCAACCCCAGAAACCACAGTATAATTTTTTGGACTATCGACATGGCTTACAGCGGCTGCCCTGATTTAGCGTGCTCGTCTGGCGGCTGCAGCTTCTTGGCTCCGTGCGCAATCAAACCAAAACCGAGCGTCAATATGCCGAGCAAAATATAGACCAGTACCAGCACGAAGCCCAGGCTTAGGTTGTCAAACCGGTTGCTTCCCAGTGAGGCCAATACTTGGGACAAGATGGTGATACCTACCAGAATAATTATGCCGTTATAAAAACTAACCAGCGCCGGACGGTTGATGGTTTTAGAATAATGCGAATAGTGTTCTAGATTGAGTACAAACAGCAGCCCCAGCAGCCAGTTGGCAATAACCGGCAAAACTATGGTGGCAATAATCATGCTATCGGGCAAAAAGTAGGTTGGTCGCACCATGGGGTCGGCCGATACTTGACGAGTTGGATTGGTGAAAATCATAAATAAATAGAAAATGCCGAATAGGGCCACTGGAAATAGCACGGTCGTCACTTTGGCTAGCTGCGTAATCTTGGGCTGGATATGGCTGGTGATCTGTAGTGAACCCAAGAACATGAGTAAGGAGCTGAGCAGCGGAAAGAGTATGCCTATGTAGTTGCTAAATATGTTCCAGCCCGGACTATCGGGACTGTTACCAAGGTAAAGATACAGCGCCTGGACTACCGTGGGAACAATTATGCTAATAACTAGAACCAGTAGTCCGGAAGTTATTTTTGCAAAGCCATTACGATCCGTGCCCGGCGACAACCTTTGGGTAAACTCCCGCAGGTGCAGCCAGCCAGAGATGGCATATAACCAGCAGACAAGGTATGGCAGCAGTACGCTTACGATTAGAAGCCCGAAGACGAGCGGTGAGATGTGGTACTTACTTATGGATGCGTCTTGAGGGGTTAACAATGAAATGACGCAATACACACCCCAGACAAGCAGGATGAGGGTGGTAAACCGCCATTTTGACCTGAGTTTGTACATTGCTTAGCAGTATGCACTCAACCATAAGCATTATTCAAGCCTTGTGCCCAGCCAAAAGAGTACAATGAAGCTAATGATTAAAAAGGGCTTCGGCTTTGCGCTGCTGGAACTAATGATTGCTTTGGTGGTTGTAGTAGTTCTGGGTGTAGTGGGCCTTAAAATCGTCCACTCTACACACAAACCCACTCCGGCCAGCCATACGGCTAAAACCCAAGCTGACCAACCGCTGCTACTGAAAAGTATTGGTTTCAACCTGGACTACTACAATGCAGCGACGAACCACGCCGGCGACATGGTCTTCACGCACGAAGATCATGATTTGGGTCTCACCCACATGATCTTTGCCGACTTTGGGGTTCAGGATGCACGCTCGCCGAACGACCCAACCAAGCGTAACCCCCAGCCAACCTTTGTTCTGCCCTTAGGCACCAGGGTGCATTCGCTAGTCGATGGTGAGGTGGTTAATGTCGAAAGCCTATATAGCGGCGACTACACTATTTGGGTGTCGAGCCACAAAGGCAGCAACTATATTTACGAAACCGAGCATGTCGATAATCCGCTCGTCAAAGTCGGCGCCCGGGTACACGGTGGCCAAATCATTGGTGAGGTGAGCGATCACGACTCACAATATCACCCGGGGTTTGGCATTGTCGAAATTGGCATTTTACATCCGGAGCCCAACGGCGTAGCCCAGCACATCTGCCCCTTCCACTACCTAGCTCCCAGCATCAAAACCGACATTCAGAAAAAGATTCTAAACGTTCACCAGGCTTGGATGCAGTACATTGGCATGCCCAATCTGTACGACGACGCCCACAGCGCCGAGCCAGGCTGTTTCACCCTCGACGCGGTTAACGGGTAGGCTCGAACCCATTATCCCCAGCCAAGCAATTTCGTATCTCTTAACTTTAACCGGCCATTGTGCAAGTTAGCACTAAGACCTCGTTCGAGGTCTTTTTGTTTTGGTATGATTAGCTAATGGAAGAAACTACACTCGAGAATAACGAGCACCGACCGATCGCTCGTATCGGCGATACGGTGCATCGTCCCACCCATTGGTGGACACCGAGCGTTCATGATTTGCTCAACTACCTAGAAAAAGTTGGCTTCCCCCACTCTCCGCGCGTACTGGGCTTCGATGACCAGGGACGTGAGGTGCTCAGTTATATTGAGGGTGAATCAGGAAAAGAAGGCTGGTTCAAAATTATATCAGACGAAGGCCTTGCGAGCTTTGCCAAGTTGCTTAAAAGCTACCACGAAGCGATCGCAGATTATAAGCCACCCAAAGATGCTCGGTGGGCATACAGCCCGAATATTCTAAAACCCGGCGAGATTATGTGCCACGGTGACTTCGGGCCTTGGAATATTGCGTGGGACGGTGACAGGCCAGTTGGCATCCTGGATTGGGACTTTGTGCTACCCGCGAAGCCAAGCTACGATATTTTCTATGCGCTGGAATATTCGGCGCCATTCAGAGACGATGAGACAACCCTAAAATGGCACCATTTTCCAGAAGCGCCCGACCGAAAACGACGGATCCAAGTCTTTCTTGAGGCTTACGGTGTGCAATTGTCGGATATTGTAGATGGGGTGGCCCAAGTACAGCGTGCGGGAATCACCCACGTAAAACATTTGGCCGACCGCGGCCTTCACCCGCAAATAGACTGGGTCGAAGAAGGCGCTCTTGAGACTACTGAGAAACAAGCTCAATGGTCGGAAAACAACAGAGCTCTATTCGAATGATCTTGCAGTAGCAATGTTTTAACATCGGCGATGATGGCCAGCACGCTAGAAACTTACAAAGATAGCTGTGCGTAGTTGTTATTTGCTACTATATACATATGAGCAGTTTATCTAAAAAGAATTTCGATCAGCCCGATGACACCATGCACCCGGCCGGGAAAGTTACCTCCGAAGTCGTAGAGCTAAATGGGAAGACATTGTACCGCGTAACCGCCCAGCCAGGCTGGCGCTGGACAGTAGACTTAAAGCCAGTACTCAAAACTGACAGCTGCCAGATGGACCATTTGCTATACATGCTGTCGGGCAGTATGGGCGTGCGCATGAACGACGGACAAGAACTCGAATATGGTCCCGGGGACATCGCTGCCATCCCACCTGGGCATGATGGCTGGGGCCTAGGCGACGAGCCGACGGTTTGGATTGAGCTCCCACATTAACGCTCTAGCCTCGTCAAGCAGACTCAGCCAGGACACTACAAAGCTTACAACAAGCTCTGATAGCACTGTAAAGTCAAAGTCAACAAACTATATGTTCCTATTTACTGGCCTCGGCATAGTGCTCTTTTTGTTAGCGCTCCTCTTCTAGCGCAAGAATAAAACCACTCCGTAAACATCCCTCTCCCGTGCTGTGGCGAATCGCACAATGCTATGCTTGACTTTGGCAAATTTGTGGCGTAATTATTAAGATATTATTAAGTTATGTGGAGGGTAATCACATGCGAGTAACTGCTAACAGATTTTGGCAGCTAGTACGGGTAGTTAGTGTCATAAGTCTAATGAGCGGCGTCGCGCTAGCAGCAGGCGTAGCAAAGCCTGCGGCGGCAGATCCTATAACCATCACCCATGGTTTTCTTAAAAACGCCGATTCCGGTGATTGTATCTATGTACCAAATAATTCAAACCTCAGTGGCACCAAGCTGGAGATGAGTCACTGCAGAACGTCACCGGCCGACACTTTTGAAGAATGGTATTCCTATAGCGTTGGCAACGGCCGTTACTCCATCAACCCCGCGAATAACACCGGTTTGTGTATGGACATAATCGGGAGCAGCCATATAACCTTCACCAGAGTTGAGCAATGGACATGTACTGGCGGCCTTAATCAACAGTTTTATTTTCAACACTGGAGTACCAGTCCTGCAGGATACTACCAGCTACGCGTGTCACATGACGGACAATGCCTCGACCTGGAACCGTCTTGGCGCTGGCCAGTACAGAACAACTGTCGCAGTAATCTCGATCGTTACGACAGCCAGAACTGGATCATCATCAACAACTAGGCATATGCAACTGCCTACTGAAGGGCCTGCCGTTCCTCTGGCCCCAGGTCCTTACGGGTGAGATTCGGCCTGGAAAGTCTGAAATAGACTATGGGGCTTCAGCCATACAAAAAGTCGGGTCTTTTGACCCGACTTTTTGTATGGCTGGGCCTAGGGTGTATAGAACGCCGAAGCCGGTTTATACTTGAGGGATGCACTAATGGAGGGAACATACATGAGCATAGCAATTAACTGGTGGGCAGTACTGGTAGCCACAATTGTTAGCATGGTTCTGGCTAAAACGTGGTTTCGCGAGAAAACGTTTGGGCATGCTTGGCGGGAGCTGACTGGTATTACGCCAGCGGACTCCAAGAAAGCTGGTAAAAAACCAATCGTCATAACACTGTTTGCCAACGTTGCGACCGTGCTGGCGCTGGCAGCCATGATCAACATTAGCGCTGAGTTTTTTAATAACAGCTCAATTTGGTGTGCGCTGCTGACTGGTTTTGTGGCTTGGTTGGCATTTTCGGCCACCACGCTTCTAACGCACAATGCTTTTGAACAAAAGCCGCAGAAGCTAACGCTCATCAATAATGGTTACCAACTGGTGCTGTTTCTATTAACTGCACTGATTGTTGGTTGGATGGGCATGTAACGTTATGGCATATAACGAACAACTGACTGAACGGGTGCGAAAGTTACTGGCCCACTTGCCAGATGTGCAAGAACGAAAAATGTTCGGCAGCATAGGCTTTATGGTAAACGGCAAGCTATGTTTGGGCGTGGGCGACCACGCCGACCACAACATGATGGTACGCGTCGGACCAGAAAAGTACCAAGAGGCCTTGCAGCGTCCGGGCGCCGCGCCGGCCATTATGCGGGGACGAGAGCGTCCCGGCTATGTATTTTTGCTTAGCTCGGCCGTCGCTACCCAGCAAGATTTAGAGTACTGGGTGGAGCTAGCGCTGGCATACAACAAGAGCTTGTAAGCCCATGTCCCTACGCTGGCAGGCGCTAACTTTTGGGTTGCAAAAGACTAAAGCGGTTGCCTTCGGTGTCTTCGGCGGAGATCCAGAGGCCCACACCAGGGATCATGGTGGGCTCCATGGTGTGGGTACCGTCCGGCTGCTTGCCACCCAAGATTTTGCCGCCGACTTTCTTTACCGCTTCAATAGCCTCGTTTATGTCATCGACTGACACGACAATGGACGGTGCCTGCGAACTTGGGTCGTCAGTTTTGGCGTAGAAACCACCATTGATGGCACCAGGCGTCTTCACCATGCCCTGCTCGTCGGTCTCGGTAGTCTGGGCAACCACGTAGTTGCCCATGTCTTCGCCGAATTGTTTCAGGTTCCAGCCAAAAGCGCTGCTATAGAACTGCTTCATCCGCTCCCGGTCAAGGTACCCCATTTCAAAGTGCACTACCGGATTCATTTTTGTAGCCATAGTAACTGCCTCCTTATTGCTAACCTCAAGTATACACCGCCCAGCAAACGCTTGGTGGCAGCCGGTGGCGGGCTGTATACTAACCATAAGCATGAGTCGTTTAGCCCGCAAACGTATACCCGTGACTTGCCTCGTAGTAGCCATGGTAGGGCTATATATGTTAGGTGGAGCGGTAAAACCGCACTTCGCGGCTGGGGCCGCCGGTAACGGCCGGATTGCCTTTGCCGGCCAAGATATTGACTCAAACTATCAGATATACACTATGAACGCCGATGGTAGCGACGTAGTGCAACTAACCAGTGATGCCAGCAACCACATGATGCCAGCCTGGTCACCCGATGGCACTAAGATTGCGTTCACGGGCGAAGATTTTGGTGACGATACTGCCCAGGTATTTGTTATGAATGGCGACGGCTCCGGCCTAGTCGATGTAACGAACGATGACAACACCCAGAACGCCATGCCGGCTTGGTCGCCGGATGGCAGCAAAATTGCTTACATCAGCACCGATGCCAATTATTCAAACCCTACTACCGTCAACGTTATGAATGTCGATGGCAGTAGCAAGACCGCGTTAACCGATGGATCGAACCAAGACCTCTACCCAGCCTGGAACCCGGATGGCAGTACGCTTGCCTTCGTCTGTACTGACTCGCAGGCTGTAGAGCAAATTTGCACCATGAACACGGATGGCAGCAACCAGCAGCAGATTACCAGTGGTACGGCCATTGACTACACCAGCGTGGCCTATTCGCCCTCCGGCAGCGAGTTTGCCTACTCCACTTACGACACGTCGAACAACGACATTATTAACATCGACGAGCTGGGTACCATGAACACGGATGGCAGCAACTCACACATAATCAACACCGCCGACCACAGCCAGGTAGCGGACGCTAGTTGGTCGCCCGATGGTACCAAGTTGCTGTACGACAGCTACGACAGCACAAACTTTATACAGCACATTTATACCATAAGCCCAGACGGTAGCAACGAAACCGCCCTCTCACCGAACAGCCAGTACTCCGTAATGCCAGCCTGGCAACCAGTGCCAGCCAGCGATATGGATGGCGACGGCATATTAAATAGTGTCGAGGCCGCCGGCCCGAATGGTGGTGACGCCAACGGCGATGGCATTGCCGATAAATTTCAGGACCGAGTTACCAGCCTGGTTGATCCAGTGACCAGTGCTTACGTGGCAGTACAGTCGAACTGTACGGCCAATTCGGCCGTTACCACCCAAGCCTTACCCGTCAATTACGGCGACTCTGGCTTCCATTACCCAGCGGGGCTCATAGGCTTTACGCTCGACTGCGGCACACCGGGCACTACTGCCACCGTAAACCTGTACATATACGGCGTGTCGGCCGGCAATACCATGGTGCTGCGCAAATATAACAGTACTGCGCACACCTACACCACCATTCCGGGCAGTACGGTTACGGCCGTTACCATTGGCGGACACACGGCTACTAAGATTACTTACCAGATTACCGACGGTGGAACATTTGATCAGGATGGGTCGGCTAACGGCACCATTGTTGACCCAGTTGGCTTGGCAGTGCCCTCGGTGGGTACACCGAACACCGGTGTAAATGGTGCCGTGTCAATGCCGTGGCGCCTGGAAGCCCCATCGTTATAAAACAGTAGTAACTCGGTTGGGTTGTGTGCGCTACCAGAAATACGGACAACTGATGTGGGACGGCCGTAAGTAAACACCATGGTCTGGACACTGCAGCGGCCAAACGGTATGGCGCCCGACTGCAATGGCAACAGATAGGCAAAACTGTGGTTGTACAGATCGTGCTGCCAGGCCAGGCTGGCTAGTGATAGTCGCGGCTGCAGGCAACCCGTCAGCGGCAAAATGGGTTGAGCAGCCTGCTTGGTGTCTTCCCGGATGGGCAGGATGCGCCAAAAGTCACCCACTAGAACTTCAACGTTGTGTTTGGCCAAGGCTTGCGCCACTTGCTGGTTGCGAACGCGCAGCGGATCGCTCGCCATGGTTTGGTTGGTGTGGTGGACGGTGGCAATCAGCCCTAGTAGCGCGCCCAGCAGTAGCAAGCCGCTGCAGCCGTAAAGCAACTCTTGGTTAAGACGAAGGGTGCGGCCATGAGCGGCCAAGGCCACAAAACCGACGAACAACGAAATGGTTAGATAGCGGGCATCGGCCGCGGCCGGATGATTGGTTGCGACAAAGGCCACGAAGGCCGCGATGGTCGACAGGCCGAGTAGCAACACGAGTGTCGTTGCCCTATTCGGCAATGCTGCCGAGTGCAGCGCCCGGCGGCTCACCACGTAAGCCGCGCACACGGCCAGGCCGAGTAGCAACGTGTTTAGTATGGCTGGCACAATGGCGAGGTGCCCTGCTCGCGCAGTGATGCCAAAATTAAGTAACACACCCTTCACGCCGTAAGTAGTCGCGCTGTGCACGGCTGCTAGGTGCAGTACGGCGAAGTTTGTAGCCCCATCTGCAATGGTTGTAATCTGCTCAAAGCCCCAGAACAGCAGCCGGGACAGTACCCAGCCCGCACTAGACACTGCAAGCCAGACCCAGCCGAGGTTCACTAGTGCGCGGCGAGACCAACTGTAGGCACACAGCAGTAGTGCAGCGGCACCGCCCAGGCTCAGCACCAGAAACAGCTGGTCGCTGGCCACTAGCAGACCCAGCAGTAGCGCAGCGAGACTCCAACGCTGCCATTCATACTTCCGCGCAGATGGTAGTAGCAGCAACAGAACACCAATATACAGTAGATACTCCAGGTTGCGCCCCGTAACCATGGCCAGGCTGAGCGGCGACGACACATTGCCTAGCACCTGCGCCGGAACCAGCGTCAGCACGCAGGCCAAGCCTAAATAGAGCGTGGCGAGCAAGGCTGGCCGGCGCACAATTTTATATAGCCCATACGCCAGTCCGCCAACCGTTACCAAGCTCAGCACCACAGTGCTCGCCATATAGGCGGACGTCGCGTTGTGCAAAGCCCCCAGCAGCCAAAACAGTGGCCATTTGAAAAGCTGCGTATGGGCCGCCGGGAATTGAGCCTGGTGGAACGTCCGCCAGTCGGTAAACAGAAAGCCGTCGGCCAGCTGGTCGGCATTGCCCAGTTGCTGCCGGGCAATCACCAACGACCACGCCAGTGTCGATACCCCCAGCACCCCGGCCGCACCCCAAGCATACCAATTCTTCAGCCGTCCCCGCAGATTCATGTCTTACTTAGTGTAGCAGGCACGAGTGTACGGTAAGATGTATGTACACTATGACCCGCCGCAACATTATTATGGCAAGCAGTTTGCTAGTGGCCGTTCTGGCAGCCGGCGGAGGCTGGCTGCTGGTGCGACACGCTCAACCGTCACCCGTGCCAACTACTACAGCCAAAGATGTGGTTATCAAAACGCTGGACCACCCCAGCCAAACCAAGCTGACTACCAACAATTACCACTCCACGGCCGCACCGAATGAACCCAGCTACATTTCTTTGCCATCCATTGGAGTCAAGGGCTACATAGAAAAAGTCGGCATCGACCAGTACGGCCAAATGGCGGCGCCAACCAACGTCAACTTGGCAGGTTGGTACATAAACAGCCTGTTGCCCGGCCAGGCTGGCCTGAGCATCATAGACGGGCACATCGACGGCTACCAGCACAACCAGGGCATTTTCGGCCACCTAGATCAGTTGAAGGCTGGCGCGACGTTTACGATTACGTTTGGCAACGACAGCAGCAAATCGTTCCAGGTTAAAAGCGTACAGCTGGTAGCTACAGCTAACGTTCCAAACGTGCTGTTCGCCCACGACCCCGCCATCCCCAGCCAGCTAAACCTCATAACTTGCGGTGGCACCTACGACGCCGTCAGCCACACCTACGCCCAGCGCACCATAGTCATCAGCGCCCTTATCCCGTAACAGTACCTGTTTACTTACGTGTTAACGTATGATTCGAATATGAGTAAAGGGTTTTGAGGCGAGGACAAGAACGCAGTTCAGCGCTGACGCTCCTGCTACGCGCTTTCGTACTGGATCCTCGCGCTGCGCTGTAAGCCTTTGGGTGTATATCGAAGCTTGATATATATCGTAGTTAGATATATATTGAAAGTATGAGCAAAGACTACAACCAACTACCGCAGGTAGCGTTCAGTATATTGCTGGCGCTCAGCCTACGGGAACGCCACGGCTACGAAATTATTAAACAAGTCGAAGATGATAGCAACGGCAAGATTAAGCTCGGGCCAGGTGCGCTCTACACTAGCATCAAACAGTTACTGGCCCACGGGCTTATACTCGAGGTAAAACAAAACCACGATGCTCGCAGGCGTTACTACAAGCTCTCCGCTGCCGGCTCCAAAGTACTAGCAGCGGAGCTCGAATACTACGAGAACGCCGTACTACTTGCCAAAAGGCGGCAAGCACTAAACCACGTTACCCCTCATGCCCAAGAAGCCTAAGTCGTACAGCGCCTACCGCGCGCTGCTACGTTTGTACCCAAAAGCTCACCGCGAAGAATACGGGGAGCAGATGGCACAAACATTTAATGATCTTCTAAACGAGAGCCCGACCAAGCACCATGCGATTGCCATGTGGCTGCGTGTGGGCCGCGAGCTACCACTAAACATCGTCCAAGAACATATTAATAACTGGGAGGGTAAAAACGTGTCAAAAATTATTTTTGGAAAACGCACACTAATTGGCGCGAGTGCGGTAACCGTTGTTAGTATAGGTGTTGCGGTCGTCTTGGTGCTACACAGCGGCAAAGACTATGGGGCAACCACCTACGCCGCCCTGCAACGCCCCACCAATCGGCCGGTTTGTTTGCAACCCCACGAGAACACAGCACTGAAGGTTAGCGCAACAGACAACACCACCATTGGCAATACGGTTGCCACAAGCATAAGTGACGCACTGGCGGGTACCAATGTAGACGTCTATTTAAAAACGTATGACGGCAAGAACGCAACCGGCACGGCCGTGTATGGTGGCAAATACGGTAACTACAACTTCGTCATTAAAAAAATTGCCGCCCAGACTGGCAATACCTTTACGGGCGGCTGGAAGGTCACGCAGTTTAAGGCTTGCAAGGGCTAGCCCCGCCCTGGCCCAAGCAGCGCAGTTTTGAGTAATTGGCGCTCCCGGTGTGTGCCTGTTAAAATAGGCCCGCATGTCTCTCGTAAAAAACGTCAAAACCTATCCGGCCAAACAACCAAGCACCCGTGAAGCTTTGTTCTTATGCGGCTTCGGCGGCAGGATTTGGCAAGGCAAGCGACTCATTAACGTACTACGCCGCAACGGCTACCACGTGACAGCGCTCGATTTCTCTACGGAGGTTTTGAGTAAGGGCGACCCCAAACTCCTGCCGGAGCTTATTGATGAAGTTGTGGCATTTGCTGAGACAAAAGCAAAAGGTGCTAGCGAGCCAATCCTGCTCGTAGGCGTAAGCTTGGGAGCGCTCATTTCCTTGAACATTCTAAGACGGTCCAAACACTTCAACGAAGGAGTGCTGATAACCGGGGGCGATATTGCTAAAGTTGCGCTGCGTATTTATGGGAACCATGTATGGCCTCAGTCCTACGACAAACTGGCCGAACAATGGTTGTCGATTAATATGTATACACCCCCGAAGCAACTACGAGGCAAACGGTTGCTATTTGTGCTGCCTGCCCATGACCGTGTGGTCGATACATCTGACGTCTACCGCGAAGTTAGCTTACAAAATAAAACCGGCAACCACTTACTGCTCGTGACTCGACGCCCTTTTGGCCACACTGGCACCATCCTAGAAGAGACTGTGCTTTTTCCACGCCGGGTCCTCTCGTATATTGAACGCATCAAGGCCTAGTCGAACAAGCACGAAAGCCCTTTGTTATAGTAGTAACATGTACAAATGCACCTTAGTTATTGTGTCTGGGCTACCAGCTACTGGCAAAACCGTGCTAAGCAAAAAGCTCGCCCAGTATGCTCAGCTGCCACTGTTTAGTAAAGATGCTGTAAAAGAAATGCTGTTTGACGGCGTAGGTCATGGCGACAGAGCCTGGGGCGAAAAGCTGAACACGCCAACCTACGACATACTCGATTATATAGTCGAGCAACAACTACGGTCCCGCGGCTCACTAATTGTTGAAACTCCCTACGACCAGGATTTCCGCGTAGAAAAGTATATTGAAATGCAGGCAAAGTACGGCTTCACCTGCGTGCAGGTATTGTGCTACGCCGACCCAGAAATATTGCTGCAACGATTTATTGAACGAATAGGCTCAGCCGACCGACACCCCGGCCACAACGACAAAGCTGCTCTAGAAGATTTTAAAGCAAGCATGAAGAACGCGGGTAAAGTAACGCCGCTACCGCTGGCAGGACAAGTTTACCAGGTAGACACCACCCATTTTGCCCAGGTAAACGAAGAGGCGCTCTTTAGAGAGGTACGGAGCTTGGTACTTGCGTCTACTGCCGACCGGCTGAAGCGGTTGATGAAACTACGAAGCCCCAAGCTCTTTACTCGTCGTACCGCTACACACTAAAGTTTATGTATAAGACCGAACGGCCCGTTGACTAGCCGCTAGGTTGTCAGCGTAGATAACCGCCTGTGGCGTGGCTTGCTCTTTGGTAGTGTCGCAGCTGGGTCGCAGCTACACCACTATCTGGCGTGTCATAGCTGGTACCATCTCACTCCCCAGACAGACACATTGAGGTCCTATGCAACTTTACGAAAGAATACCAGCGTATAGCCTTCGGGATCACACACCGTAAACTCGCGGCGGCCCCACGAGAAATCTTGTGGTTTGCTAAGGGGCGTGAAGCCTTTAGCTAACAAACCCTGGTAAAACTTATCGACATCTTCTACCTGTATGTGCAGATAGTGGCCGGCGCCCTTGCGGGACGCTCCAATGTCTGGCTTGAAACTCTCGGTTACCACTTTGTCTTCCAGTAGCAGCTCAATCCAAAAACCACCTAGGGAAACAACCACAAATACATCCGGCATGTGCTGAGTACGCTGAAACCCAAGTGCTTCATAGAACTCAGTTGCCCTCTGTAGGTCTGTAACCAAACAAATGACACCCGCCACGTTCTGTAGTTCCATAGTTTTAATTATACAGTTCTTCCATCTCTAGTAGTTAGACCCAGAGCCCCACCAAAAATAAAATGCTTCGCGCCGGCAGCTAGTTAAAAGGCGGCAGCCCTCACGGTAGCTTGCCACGTCATTAACTGGCTCGTTTTGCTCTTGCCGAAACAGAAAGTTTGTATATAGTAATCAGTAGAATTTAAGCATAAAAAGGATGTTAAATGGTGGTCGTTACAGCCAAACCAAAGAATTATGCCCACAGATATATATTTGCTATTGTCGCCGTAATTGCGGCGGCGATTTTGTATTCGGTGTGGGCAATACATGTAGACCGAGCAAAGCAATCGAACAGCCTGGCCGCTGACTGTGCCATGACGGTTAAGCTAGTCGACCCCTGTCGGCCGTGGCTGGCTGCAACTGCCAATAAATATCCCAATGTCTCACCCGATAATACCCTCGGACAAGATACCGCTTTTATAGCCCGCACTGGCAAAACGCCAGATGCCTTCAAACTGTACAAACGAGCGGGTGATGTTCTGTCTTCCGACGACAAGTATTTGGCTACCCACAACAAGTTTCTTATGTTGAACTGGAAGCCCGTTAGCGGTGGCTGGGACCAGATTACCACCGATCCTACCACCGTTAACGCCAACGTCCTAGCTATGGCAAACAGTATTAAGAGCATACCAAACGCCAAAATTATGCTCACCATTTGGCACGAGGGCGAAAACGACGTTTCACCTGGCGGCGACCCTAATTGTCCGAATGTGAACTACAAAGGTACCATGGGTACCGTAGACCAGTACAAAGCCATGTGGGCATATGTTCACGATCAACTGCTGGCCGACCTCACCGCCAATAACAGTGGCTACAACACGAACAATATAGTCTTTGCCATGGACTACATGAACTATCCGACCTGGGACTGCCTAGTACCAGATATGTACCCGGGTGACCAATATGTGGATTGGATAGTCTTCAACGCCTACGGGGGCAACAATGGCCAGACGTTCAGTCAGAACGTGCGGGGCTACTACAACATGCTTACCCAAGCCCACCCGACCAAGCAGTTTGGTATTGCCGAGTTTAGTGCTGTCAATACCACCTCGGCACAGGGCGTGGCCTACTATAATCAAGCTAGGACTGTCGTAGAGCAAAACTCCTTCCCCATGCTCAAGCTATACATGACCTTTGACAGCATAGGCACCGGGGGTACCGAGGATCGTGGGGACTACGTTGTTGGGGGCGTGTATGACCAACCAAAGACGGATGCGTTTAATGCGTTCGTGAACAGTCCGGCCTTTGTGGACAGTACGCCACCCGACGCTACCCCGCCAACGGTTTCGCTGACCGCTCCTAAGACTGGCACAACCGTTAGTGGTTCAGTGGCCCTAACTGCTAGTGCCAATGACAATGTGGGTGTAACCAACGTGCAATTCTATGCTGGCAGTACCCTGATCGCTAATGACGCTCAAGGCTCTGACGGCTGGAACACTAGCTGGCTGTCGGCCAGCGTACCCAATGGCACTTATACCCTAAAAGCTGTCGCTTACGACGCCGCCGGAAACTCTGCCACGAGTAGCGTAAACGTAGTAGTGAATAACAACGCTCCGCCGGTAATCACCTCGTTCACTGCCAACCCCACCACTATTGTGGCCGGCAATACGTCGACTCTGTCCTGGAGCGACCAAAATACTACTAAGTGTAGTGTCACGCCAGGCGGCCCTACCGGAACTACCCAAACCAGCTGGACTACGGGCACACTCACTAGTACCACTAGCTTTACTCTGAGCTGTACAGGCACTGGTGGAACTACCACTGCTAGCACGACGGTTGCCGTGGTGCCACTACCCAAGATCACCGCCTTCACTGCTAGTCCTGCCTCTGTAGTTGTAGGCAACAGCTCCACCCTTTCATGGTCAACGACCAATGCAGTTAGCTGCTCGGTAACCCCAGGTGGCGCCACCAACACCACAGACACCTCATGGCAGACATTGTCCCTCACTAATGTGGGCACGCAGACATACACCCTTACCTGCCAAAACGCTGCTAGCAGCACTACAACTGCCACCGTCAATGTAGTTGTCACCAACCCCCTTAACCCACCCAGTAATGTAGTGCTCAGTTCTAGTTCACAGTCGGTAGTAAAAGGTGGCCGCGTGACCTTCTCGTGGACCTCCACTGGATCTAGCAGCTGTACTCTAAACCCGGGTAATTACACCGCTAGCGGTACGAGTAGCTCGGTAAGCATTAAAAACATCAGGCAAACTACCGCCTACCAAGTAACCTGCAAGAACAATGGTGGTAGCACACTGTCTAATGTAGTAAAGATAACGGTAACTAGCGCGCCAGGCACCAACGGTCCGATCATTCTAAGCTTCTACGCCTACCCCGCCACTATCGCCAGAAGCACGCAGACTATTCTGTACTGGGCAACCAATAACGTCACAGCGGGCCATTGCTCCATTAGCCCATCACCTGTTACGAGTACGTACGCTAACGGTAGGTGGACTACTCCAAAGCTCTACACTACTACCACCTACACACTTACCTGTAGGAACAGCGTCGGCAAGACCAGCAAACAAGCCACCGTGACAGTTGGTGGCACTGCGGCACTCCCCCTCACTGCACCGACCGGGAACTTTAGCGATTCTATCCGACTAGCTGCCACAACTACTTCAACCTCAGATGGTATGTTGACTGCCACTACCGGGCAACGGGTGGTAGATGCTCAAAGTGTTGGCGAAGTACCGACAGGAAGTCTGCTTACCCTAAACCCCGCCCTCATTACCGACGCAACCCAAATAACCTCTATAAGCCGGGTTGAATTCTACGATGGCCAAACGCTGGCCGAGACAGTTACTCAGGCACCGTTCGCCTTGAACACAAACGCACTCAAAACCAATGGCGTACACCAAATAACTGAGCGCGACTACTACACCGACGGTAGCAGCGCCGAAAGCTCAGAACTCGTCAACTTAGCCTCTAGTGCCACACCAAGAGCCGCCAGCTTGGCAACCGGTACACTAGTAGCCGTTCTAACCGCTGCTCTACTGGCCATTAGCTTCATCCTGTTCCGTTTGCGCCGGCACTACGCTAACCTAGCTCTTTCGGCCGAGACACAGTCCAAATCGTCGTAATAAGCCCTATGGCCGTTACACGTTCCACCCGAGATCTTACACGGCGATTACGTCTATGGAGCCAGCTAGCAAACCCCTCACTACTAAGCGCCACCGCGTGCAGTGTGGTAAGCATGGTCTGTCTAGCAGCGCCTAACTGGGCTTTCATTACCAACAACGTCTTACTATATAAATACTACTTTGGTCCGTCTGGGCTGGTGGGCGAGGTCCATCCCGCTACGACGCTCACCAGTCTTTGGCATAGTCTTACATCGCATACAGTTATCCGCGACGCTCTTAGCTATCTATTTATACTGCTTATAGCGGTAGCAATCTTTAGCGCCCTAGAAGGCGGTGGACGAGTGGCTACGGAGCTATCCGATGAAGCGGGTATGCTCCGTGATGCTAAAATGCGTCATTTACGATTTCTGGCCCCGGAGCTTTGGTTACGAGCTACCGTACGCATGGCCGTAGCCGTGTTATGGACTATTTACATCGTTATATTTGTGGGACGTATACTGCCGTTTTGTATTACTCAGTCACGAGTGGGTATTGCGACTATTGGCCACGCAGGGCAAGCTCGCCACATCGTCCTAAGCTACGCCATACTACTAACCGCGCTACACCTACACATTGTGTTTGTGCGGCTGATACTGCTCAGGCCCCGCGTTTTTGGCGGTGCCGACATCCTGCTAGAGGCAGAGCGGCCCTGAGCTAAGCACGCGGCTGCGGGTGTACGCTTGGGCGCAAGATGTTATTGACTAGTTGATCAATATCGTCGCCGGCCATATTGGCCTTAACGATGTAGTCCTCTATACCAAGCTTGCGCAAATTTGGCGAGGCCTCGCTCTCGTTCAAGTTCGATATAACCAGCACCTTTATGTCTTTCCCCCAATCGCTCCGACGCATCGTTTCTAGCACCTGATCACCGGGGATATCGGGAATCATTAAATCGAGCAACACCAGGTCCGGAATCTCTTTTTGTGTGAAATACAGGCCGGTAATGCCATTGTAGCCAATAAAACACGTATAGCCTTGTAGCTCGAGCCGTGTTTTATAGATTTCGGCGAGCGCCGCATCGTCTTCTATAATTACTATTTTGCCGGCCGGTGCAGAGGTATCCATAGCTATCCACCATTCTAACGCCGTCACTCACAAATGTCCAAGTTAACTCCAACGGATTTACTGGGCGCTATGAAGCGGGTAATTTGAGTCGACATCACCTTGACATTTGCACAATACCGATGTATTATTAGCATTAGCTTATCTTTAATGTATGAAGGGTTGCGATGAGTTTACGAGCCATTACCAAACGGCTTAAAGCCGGAGTTATACTAGTCTTAATTGCCGCGCTTGGCTTATCACCCCTGGCTGCACCTCTAGCTGCGCACGCCGACGCTCCGGCTTGTACTATATCACCCACTCTGGTTAATTCCTGCCGTCCTTGGCTCGGCAGCACCGTCCGCAACTATACTGACGCCCCTAAGCCTACTGGTATTGGCCCTCTCGACCAAGTGCTGTGGCAGGAAACTCGGATGGGTAGCCCAGGCGCCCCACGCCAGAACGACATTGTGCACACCTACCACGGTGTGGGTGACAACCAGCTCAGCAATGTCGATCTGTACTTTGCCCGGCGTGCCGGCACCATGCTGTTTACCGACTGGAACCCGGTAACCAACTGGGGCGACATTGCCACCCAAAACGCCGCCATCGACAGCATGGCCGCCAGTATTAATCAGCTTGGCAACGCCAAAGTCTTCCTGACCCTCTGGCACGAACCAGAAAACGACGTTTCGCCTGGTGGTGACCCTAACTGCACCACGCTGACCTACAAAGGCACTTCTGGCACCGTGCAGCAGTACAAGGATATGTGGAGCTATGTAGAAAACCGTTTTAGGAACGTTGATGGCGTCAACAACGTGGTGTGGGTGATGGACTACATGAACTACTCGCCGTGGGACTGCTTGGTGCCCGATTTGTACCCCGGCAACCAGACCGAGATCGACTGGGTTATGTACAATGCCTACACGACGTTGACCGCCACCAGCCAGCCGAACTTAAATAGCCTGGTGGACCATTTCCACGGCCTGCTACAAAGCAAGAACATCGTTGGTCAGCCTGGTCAGCCCGCCGAGGGCATTGTGGAGTGGGGCATCACCGGCCCGACCACGTCTTCAACCACCACTAGCCGCGAAATGACTTATTACGACCAGGCCAAGGCCATGGTGGAGAACCCCGCGTACCATTATCTAAAAGCCTACATGCACTTCGACGAGCAAGATCAGGGCCTGGCCACCGGCACCAATTTCCGCGTCGGCTATGACGACAACGGCACCAAAGATCCTGCCAAAGGCGCCCATTACTACGCGTTCGCCAATGACCCGGCGTTTAATAATGCCACCTACGGCTCACTGGCGGACACCGTGGCACCGAGCGCCCCGGCTAGTTTAACGGCTACGGCGACCGATGCGCACACCATTAACCTCAGCTGGCAGCCAGCCATCGATTACGGCGGCGTTACCAACTACAAAATTTATCGTGATGGTAATTACGTAACCACGGTAAGCAACCCTACCCAGCCTATTAATGCCGTTACGCCTGTTCCGGTGACCTACACCGATACGGTGCCTACCGACCTCACCACCTACCAATACTCAGTGGTAGCCTACGATGCCGCGGGTAATTTCAGCACTCCCAGCACCGGCAGCGTCACAACGCCAGATGGAACGGCGCCTAGTACGCCAACTGGTGTGATCGCTACTGCCCCTAATAGTAACGAGGTTGACCTGACCTGGACTGCTTCCACGGACAATTCCGGCACTGTGGCTAGTTACCAAATCTTTAAGAACAACTCGCCGGTGCCAGTAGCCACAGTTAGTGGCACCACCACCAGCTACCAAGACCCCTATGTTACGCCGCAAACACCATACAGCTACAATGTAGCCGCCGTGGACGCGATTGGTAACACCAGCGCCCAGAGCCCGGCTGCAACCGTCACCACACCAGCGTTGCCAGACACCACACCGCCCGCTCAGCCTATGGACCTAAGTGCGACCGCGAACACAGTTGGCCAAGTTGACCTGAACTGGGACGCTTCCACCGACGACAGCGGCACCGTTGCTAGCTACACTATTGCGCGGGGCGATGGTCTTACCATCACCGTTCCCGGCACGATCACCAGCTACAGCGATGCTACGGTTGCTCCGCTCACCACCTACAGTTACACAGTCACTGCCGCGGATGCTGCTGGCAACAACAGCGTGCCGAGCGATCCGGCCACCGTTACCACACTACCAGGCCCAGACACCACACCGCCAACTAACCCCACCGAGCTAACTGCTAGCCTCGGCTCCAACGAAATCGATTTGAGTTGGACGGCGGCTACTGATGATACTGGCGTGACTGGCTACCGCGTATACCGTAGTGTGAACGGCGCCAATGCGCAGCTGCTGACGACAGTCACCGGCACTAGCTATCCAGACACAGCCGTCACCCAAGGCAACAGCTATGCTTACACTGTTACCGCTGTGGACGCTGCCAATAACGAAAGTGCGCCCAGCAATCTAGTTACGGTAAACGATCCAGACGTTACCCCGCCCAGCCAGCCGACTGGTGTAACCGCCACCGCTCTAGGTACTACCTCAATTCAACTCAGCTGGACTGCTTCGACTGATAATCTAGGTGTTACCAGCTACCTGATTCAGCGGGGCGACGGCTATAGCACTACCGTGACTGGCACCAGCTATGTTGATACCGGCCTGCACGACCTTACCACCTACAGCTATACCGTTAGTGCCCTTGATGCTGCTGGCAATAACAGCATGCCAAGTGCCAGCGCCAGCGCTACCACACCCGATGGTACACCGCCCAGCACCCCCGGCAACTTCGCAGTTACACTCACCGGTGCTCATCAAGTTACGCTGAGCTGGGACGCTTCCACCGACAATTCCGGCACCGTAAGCGGTTACGTCATCTACCGCAACAACGCCGTGTACGCCACCATCGGCAACGTCACCAGCCTCGTAGACGACGGCCTAGCCGACGCTGTCAGTTACAGCTACGCCGTGATCGCCTTGGACGCGGCCGGCAATAGCAGCACACCTACCGCGACCCTCAGCATTGCCGTTCCAGACAGCACCCCACCGAGCACTCCTATTGGCCTGCTTGGCGTAGCCAGCAGCGGTCACCAAATTAACCTCAGCTGGACGGCTTCGACCGACAACGTGAGCGTGACTGGCTACAACATTTACCGCAATAACATTTGGCAAGCGACGGTCACTGGCACCAGCTACAGCGACATGGGTCTTACCGATGCTACCACCTACAGCTACACCGTCAGTGCCCTCGATGCTGCCAGCAACGAAAGCGCCAAGACCCCCGTGGTCAACGTGACCACTCCAGACGTTACGCCGCCCAGCACGCCAACTAACTTGACAGCTACGCCGGCCAGTGGCACAGCCGTTAACTTAAGTTGGACGGGCAGCACCGACAATGTGGCGGTTACTGGCTACCGGGTCTACCGCGGCAGCACGCTACTTACTACGGTCACCGGTACTACGTACCAAGATACCGGCCTGACTAGCGCCACTACGTACCAATACTATGTTATGGCTATTGATGCCGCCGGCAATGGTGCCGCTAGCACTACGGCAACCGTCACCACACCTGATGTTATTGCCCCAACCGTCCCAGGTAGTGTCGTCGCTACTCCGGCCAGCAACGGCCACCAAATTAACCTGAGCTGGACCGGCAGTACCGACAATGTGGGCGTTACCGGCTACCGTATTCAGCGCGGCGACGGCTTTAGTACTACTGTAACAGGAACCAGCTACACCGACAGCGGCCTAACCGACGCAACTACCTACAGCTACACCGTTACCGCCGTAGACGCTGCCGGCAACAGCAGTACGCCGAGTGCCGTGGTCAGCGCTAGTACGCCGGATGTTACCGCGCCCAACACACCAACCGGGTTAAGCGCCGGCGCTGTTAGTGCCACGCAGATTAACCTCGCCTGGACGGCTTCCACCGACAACGTAGGAGTGGCTGGCTATAACATTTACCGTAACAACGCCTTCGTAACCACCGTTACCACTACTAGCTACAGTGACACCGGCCTGACTAGCTCAACCACCTACCAGTACACTGTCAGTGCTATAGACGCGGCTCATAACGAAAGCGCCAAGAGTACCACCGCCAGCGCCACTACCCTGGCACCACCCGATACCACCGCTCCTACCAAACCGACCAACTTCAAGGGCACAGCGGCCAGCGCTACACAGATTAACCTGAGCTGGACGGCCGCTACCGACAACGTCGGAGTCACCGGCTACAACATTTACCGCAAAGGCGTACTACTAACAACCGTTGGTGTTGTTACCAGCTATCAGGACACCACCGTAGCCCCCAACACCGGTTACACCTACAAAATTGAGGCCTTCGACGCGGCTGGCAATGTAAGCGCCCAAGCCACCTCAGCTTTCATTACTACCCCGGCCGACACCACGCCGCCCAGCCAGCCGGCCAGCCTCACGCTCACCCCGGGCACGAAAAGCATGAAACTGGTGTGGACCGCTAGTACCGACAATGTGGCGGTTACTGGCTACCGGGTCTACCGCGGCAGCACGCTCATCACTACCGTCTCCGGCAGCACGCTCACCTACACCGACACCGGCTTAACCTCCGGCACCACCTACAGCTATCACATTGTGGCCATTGATGCCGCCGGTAATGCCAGCGTGGCAGGCCCCACTGTCTCGGCTAAAGCTCTGTAGCCAGTTTGGCCGCCTTAAGGCTCGCTCACACAACAACCTTGGACTAGTTCTTCGCGGTTTTTAGCACACAAATATGTGTAATGCACAACGCCATAGCTAACAGATAAGAGACAACGCCCCTCTGGGTTTTCTCAAGGCAAAATTACATCGTTTCAGTAAGCGAAGCGATGCTATTATGGACGTACAGTTATTAACCGTGAGGTTTAAGGAGGGGGAATGCAGAATATTAAAGACGTAGCGGCTCGGGGAGCCCGGATACTAGCTGCAGCCATGCTCGTACCGTTCCTTACGCTCATGAACGGAGGCATTGCGCACGCCTCGACGACCAATAGCATCTACAGCTACGACTTAACCGGCTCAGGCAGTAGTTTTAGCAACAACGCCGCCAGCAACAGCGGCGCCACGCTCAGTATCTTGAATTACAGTGGTGGTAGCCCAAGCGGCACGCAGTACTGGAGCCACTCATCATATGGCATACACTTCACTGGCAACCTAACCAACCAACAGACAGGCGCTGGTTACAAGCCGAGCACTGGTAACACCGTCAACACACCAGCCACCAGCTCCCTTGGTGCGGCGGTGCGCTTCCAATATCAAGCACCAGGCAGTGGCAACTGCTTTAGTGACTCACCAAATATTACGCAAATTGGTCGCTTTGCCGCCAATACCGGACAGCTTAAGATTCAGTTAAGCAACTGTGGTGACGATAGCAGCCACGTGCACGTTATGTGTCGCCTGGCCGGTGCCAGCACGCCTTCCACGGTACTGCCCGTTATGAACTCGCTAAGTCTTGCGAACAACGGCGACTACATTGCCAAGTGTTACAAAACACCAGACCCCGGCAGCGGTAACGCCACAGTAACACTCCGAGTTGTTAAGGTCGACACACTCAACGGCAACACGGTAGAAAACGACACCTTCTCGGTTGCACCAACAGGTGCCATCACATCAACCGCCTACCTCAGCGTGGCGAACAAGCTAGCCTTTCCAGCACAAGCCGATAACACCGACCAGTTCGTAGGTGACATAAAGAAAGTCTCATACTGCCAGGCCACAACTACTACGGCCGTCAGTACCTGCCTAGACACAGAAATAGCCGAACCGGGCTTGGATCCATCTGTCATTAACACCAGTGTGAGTGGCCCTAGCAGCCTGCAGATCGGCAGCCAAGGTACTTACACTGTAACTACTAGCACTAGCAGCAGTACACCCGGATCAAATGGCGTAAGCTCGGTGCTAACCGTTCCTTCGAACATGACCATTGTGAGCGCCGCAGGGGCTACCATTAGCGGTCAAACCGCTACCTGGAGCCTTGGTAACTTAGGCATTGGCACTACTGTAAACAAAACGGCCACCGTTAGCCTAGACAGCGGTACGGTAGGCGGCACCGCTACTGTGTCGGCGGCCACCACGACCACCAACGGCGCTTGTAGCACCAGTGGCAGCACCTGTAGCGCTAGCTACGGTACCACCATTGCCGCTGGCAGCGCGCCTGTCTTGCAACTAGCCTTTAACCAAGTCCCGGTGACGCTGGAAGCCGGTCAAGAAGGTACCTACCAGCTTGACACCCTGCTTACCCAGGCATCGGCAACCGGCGTAACGACTGTCGTGACGGTACCTTCCAACATGACCATTGTGCATGCCACCGGCGCCACCATCAGCGGCCAAACTGCCACCTGGAGCCGTGGCAACATTAGTCCTGTGCACTACGTGGATAACGTAACCTTGCGCCTAGACAGCGGCACTGTAGGTAGCACCATCCCGGTAAGCTTCGCCGCGACCACTACCGACGGTACATGTACCGATACGGGCAGTGCTTGTAGCGTTAGCACCAGCTCTACCACAGTTGCAAACAGTAGCAACGCACCCCTCACCACCAGCATGAGCGGCCCAAGCAGTTTGCAAGTCGGCAGCCAGGGTACCTACACAACTAGCGTACAAAACACTGGCACCAATGAGATTGCTATGGGTACCACACTGGTTGTTACCGTGCCCAGCAACATGTCAATTGTAAACGGCCACGGCGCCACTGTAAGCGGTCAAACTGCCACTCTAAGCCTTGGTAGCCTCGCTCCTGGGACTTCATCTCTCCCAGTTGACGTCCAGCTGAATAGCGGCACGCCGGGCGACACGGCAACCGTTTCGGCGGCTGTCACCACATCAGATGACGCCTGTAGTTTGTCGGGCAGCACCTGCAGCACTAGCGTCAACACCACCGTGGCGGCGGCCAGCAACCCAGTAGTTACCACCAGCCTCAGCGGTCCATCTAGCCTGCAGCCTGGTCAACAAGGCACTTACACTGCCACCACCCAGAACACCGCTAGCGGCACTACTGCCACTGGTGTTTCCACCAGTGTTACCGTGCCGAGCAACATGTCAATTGTGACGGCCACCGGTGCTACCATTAGCGGGAACACTGCGACATGGTCCAATGGCGACATGAGCGGCGGCAGCTCAGCTACCAACACCGTAGTTGCCCAGCTAGACACCGGCAACGGTGGAGACACTGCCACGGTTTCGGCCACCACCACTACCACTGACAGTTCCTGCACCAACACCGGCAGCTCGTGCACGAGCAGCGCCAACACTACAGTCGACCAGATCATTACTAACTCGTCTGTCGAAAGCAACATGACTGGTTGGACTGGTACATACGGTAGTAGCTCGTTGGTTAGCAATACACAGAACTGCTACGGCGGCCACGCTGGCTCATGCGATATTCTGGTCACCGCTCTGACCGGCGCCAGTAACAGTTCCCTTGGTTTCAATGACAACCCGCGCTGGGTTACCAACACCGACACCGCCAAAACCTACAGTGGCTCCGTATGGGTGCGGGCCAGCTTTAGCGGCCAGGTCATTCACTTCCGGCTGCGTGAGTGGAACGGCAGCACGCTCGTCACCGACAACAATGTAACTTGGACGGCCAGTGGCGCCAACTGGAACGACTGGCACCAAATAACCAACAGCCTCACGCCTGCTGGTAACGGGCACCAGCTCTCGTTCGTTGTCCAAGGCAGTGGCATGAACGCCGGCGACTCGTTTGAGGTCGACGACATGGTGCTGGTGTCAAACTAAAACCAATACAAAAATCCTTTAGTGGAAGGAGTCCTCCCTCACGAGGGCTCCTTCTTTGTAATTGCAGATGGCTGCATTCTACGTGCGCGAGGTTTATACTTGAAACCATAAAGGGGATGTACCACTATGGACGACGAGAACAAATCAACCGAAACCAACACAGCACCGGAGCCGCAGCCCATGCCAGAGAAGCCAGCGACGGCACCAGCCAAGTCCAAAACTTGGCCTATGCTCGTAGTGGGTCTGCTGCTAGGCGCGGCTGTAGTTGGCGCCGTATGGTATTGGCACAGCAATACCAAGAGCACGCCAGCAACCACCACGACCAATACGACACATCAGAGTACGAGCAGCAGCGGATCCGGCAGCACCACCACAACCACCGCAATGGTTGATGTGTGTGCGTCGAGCACTATGAGCATGGCCCTTGGCACGACTGATAACACTGCCGGCACTCAGTACCAACACTTGGTCGTCACCAACACTGGCACTGCCAGTTGCAAACTGGCCGGTTACCCGGCTGTCTTCTTGCTTGATAGCGCCAGCGCTGTTTTGGGTGACGGGGCTCAGCCTGTGACTACCATCACACCCACCACTATCACCTTGGCCGCCGGCGCCAAGGCACACACCGTTGTGGGGTTCCCAGATGCGGGCAACTTCACCGATGGCCAGTGCACGGCTGCCTCGAAGACACTGCGACTGTACCTGCCAGGTACCACGTCTTACCTGGACGCTAGCCTAGCAAAGGCTAACTGCCCCGGCTTTTCCGTCGAAGCCTTCAGTACTGGCTCCTAATACGCACTGCGTAAGCCGCATGCCTCTGGTTCAGCGCTAGATCGCCGCACAATCTCCATTGTTCTGAGTGCAAAACGGCGTTTTGTCTCAAGCCAACACCGCTTTGATACGGCGGATGCCTGAGCTACTGGATTCTTCTTTGCGGCTTCGCCTTATGAGACACCTGCAAGCAGGTTTCTCATCGCGCGGGGCGGCGAAATGAATTCGCCGTCTCCGGCTGCTCTTCCCAACCCTACAACAGAGCGGCCTTAATTCTCCGAATGCCAGCGCTGGACGATTCCTCTTTGGTAATCTTGAAGCGTTTGCCGTCTTCGGCCAGCCGCATGGTGTGGTCCACGTGCGGGCCACCACAAATCTCAAAGCTAAATGGCTTGGTCGCGCCGTCGGCAATCATTTTGTACACCTTCACGGTGTCGCCGTAACGGTCGCCAAAGGCACCCAGGGCACCCATTTCTTCGCGGGCCACTTTGGTGGGGTACTCTTGAAAACTCACCTTGAGGTCTTTTTGAATCTGCTCGTTCACAATGTCTTCCACCCGCTTAATCTGCTCAGGCGTCAGCTTATCTGGATGGCTAAAGTCGAACCGCAACCGCTCCTCGGTGATGTTCGACCCATGCTGAACCACGTGGTCGCCCAACACCTCGCGCAGCGCCTGGTACATCAGGTGTGTAGCCGTGTGGTACTTTTTGTGCTGCAAAGTCTGGCCACCCAAACCACCCTTAAACGTACCCTTCGCCGCCGTCTGGCTCCGTGCCCGCTGCTCAGCCATTTTGGCATCGAACTGTGCTTGCCAATCGGCGCTTAGCTCAATGCCACGCCTGAAAGCCTCTTCCACGCTCAGTTCCACCGGGAACCCATAGGTGTCGTACAGCGTAAACAAGTCCTCACCGTGAGTCGTCATCTTGAGCGGAGCGCTAGCGGAGTCGAAAGATCCCGCCATGTTCACTTCGGGCTGACGAGATTCCTCGGCTTCACTCGGAATGACACTACTGCCAAAAAGTCTGTCAAACTCTTTCAAGCCCTTACGAAGTGTCTGACGGAAGACCTTTTCTTCCTTCACGAGTACTTCCACGACCTTGTCACGGTTAGCTTTCACTTCAGGATAGTCGGCTTCATACATGTCAGCAATCACGGGTACCACCTGCTCCACAAAGTTCTGCTCCACACCCAGGTCAAAGGCAAACCGAATCGCCCGGCGCATCAGCCGGCGCATGACATACCCCTGCTCTTTGTTACTCGGCACCACACCGTCCACCGCCAAAAAGGCTGCGCTGCGCAGGTGGTCGGCAATCACGCGCATAGAGTTGGTGTTAGCGTCGTAGCGTTTACCAGAGATTTGCTCCAGCTTCTCCACGATAGGCCACATGATGCTAATTTTGAACAGATCGGGCGTGTCGATAGCCGCCATAGCGATCCGCTCCAGCCCACCTCCAAAGTCGATGTTATTCTTTGGCAGCGGCTCAAAACCTGCTTCCCGCCGTACGTATTGCATGAGCACATTGTTACCAATTTCTACAAACTGGCCGCAATCGCAGTTAGGGTGACACTTTGGCCCGTAAGCCGTATCGTGTGGTACACCATCAAACTTATAAAACAACTCAGTCGAGGGCCCGCCCGGCTCGCCAACGGGCATGTCTTCAATCTTGCCGTTCCGGCACCACCAGTTTGGCTTGCCGGTGTAGAAAAATATGCGCTCACCCGGCTGCATGCCGCGTTCTGTCGCCTGTTTTTCACTGCCCAGATCAGCGCGCTTGGTCTCTATGCCTTTACCGGCAAACAGCTTGGCCCAAATGTCAGCGCTCTCGTTGTCCTTGGGGATGTGCCTATCGTCGTCACCCATAAAACAAGTTATATACAACTTGCTGGGGTCGAGCCCCACCACATCAGTGTAAAACTCGAAAATCCACGGCAGCTGCTCGGCTTTAAAGTAGTCACCCAGGCTCCAGTTACCCAGCATCTCAAAGAACGTGTCGTGACGGTTGTCGCCGACCTCCTCGATGTCTTGCGCACGCAGACATGTTTGGCTATCCACCAGCCGCACACCGTCTTGGTGTGGCTCACCCAGCAGATACGGAATGAGCGGCTGCATGCCACTGCCCGTAAACAACGTAGTGGGGTCGTTTTGCGGCACCAGCAGCGCCCGCGGGATGCGCTTGTGGCCCCGCTCTTCAAAAAACTTTAGGTAAGCATTACGAATGTCTTGTGCATTCATGGTTTGCTTCTTGCCCTTTCCGTTGGTACTAAAAAACTCGTTCGTACCAAACACTTTAAAATTAGTGTTTAGCAAGAACGAGGCTTTCTCGTGTTACCATCTTGCTTTCGTCGCCATATCGCTATGGCCGACCTCGGCGACTGGCTCTTCTACCAGTCTCTCCATTTTACGGTCGAGATTTCCGTCACTGCTTGGTCGCAGGCAGCTCCAGGGTGGCTTAGGCCCCTTCAATGCTTTATAGGTGTATGTTACAACTTCTGTCGGCCGCTGTAAAGTAACGGCCACTTTCCAGCCACGCATTTTATGTGCCGCAGCTCACTGCTATGGCACATGCCAAGCCCTATACTTTAGATCAGTAAAGGAGGAAGCAGCATGCTAGGACCATCTAGACGAGTTGCTCGTCGCACCGCTCGCAGGACTACCCGACGTCGCACGGCACTATAAAGCAGTCAGCCAGTCAGCGAGTATTACGGACGCCATAATCGGCGTCCGTTTTGTGTGGCAAGGCGCTACAAAAACACCATGTAATTGCCTTTACAAGCTCCGGGAACGTATTGCGGTACTATGTGAAGGCTCCGTAACAAGGAGGGCCTGCCATGAGAAAGCCAGCGAGCGTTTTGGTGGTGCATATAGCCCTGGCCATAACCGGAGTGATCCAGACTGCAACCGGCATGATTTTAGTTTTTGGCCACAACAGCCCTCATTTTCTGACTACACAAATGTTCACTCCACTGCAAATTCTAGCCGTTGGCGTCGCCAGCTTATTACTGGCGATTGGCTGTTTTGGTTTAATGCGCGCCATCAATGAGCGCACGGCATTCACACGCTTGCACGCTGGCTGCTTTGCGTTCGTAAGTTTTGTTTGTGGCATGGCAGGGCTGCTTTTTCTGAGCAGCGGTGAGCGCCCGGCCGCCATCGCCGCCATTGTAGTCAGCGTGTTCATACCGTTCATGCTACGCAACCAACAAGCCACCGAGTATTTTCGGGGGGTTCCTATCCCTCTTAGTCCCCCGCCAACCTTTAGGACGGACCTATAGGTCCTGCTGCTACCGCACACTTTCTGCTAGTTTGTCGAGTGACTGGTTCCAGCCAGTTTCCATGTTGCTCATCTGCTCTCCAGCCGGAGCGCCATCATGGGTTAGCGTCAGCTTGGTTTTGCCGTCTGGTAGCGGCTCAAAATCAACCTGCACACGCATAACATCCGGTAGGTCTGTCATGCCGTAGGTGCTAGCCGGCACCATGTTGCCATCGGCGTCAGCAAAACTATCTAAACACACCAGTCGCTTCAGGGGCACAATTTCGTCGTAGGTACCGCCGCTCCAAAAATCCATGGCGGGCATGCCTGGACCAGGTTGGCCATGCATGCAAAACAAATATTTTCCCCCTACTTGCAGATCCACCCTTATAGTCGGCGCGGTAAAATCTTTGGGCCCCCACCATTTTTTAATCTGTTCTGGTTCGGTCCAAGCGGCCCACACCTTCTCAACCGGCGCGTCGAGCACGCGAGTAATAACTAGTGGTTTTGTTTCGCTCATGATTCCTCCTTCAAAATTATTTCTAGACGGTCTAGGCGCTCGCTCCACATGCGCTCATATTGCTGGATGTATTTGGCTGCTTGCTCCATGGCCTCCGGCCGCAGTGTAACCAGGCGCTCCTTGCCGGCCTTACGTTTACGAATTAGCCGAGCCTGTTCCAGTATTTTCAAATGTTTGGAAATGGCTGCCAGCGACATGTTGTATGGTGCCGCTACCTCGCCGACATTTAGCTCCACACCTTGCAGGCGTGCCAATATATCCCGCCGTGTAGTGTCTGCCAGCGACCCGAACACCACATCAAGTTGTACTGCACGTTCAACCATGTAGTTGAATGTTATTATAACCGAAACTAGTTGTCAAGCGCCTATTCTACCGCGCTCGCAAAACCTAGCCTTCTGCCAGTTGCCAGTAATGCTCAAACACCTGACGCTGCAAGTTCGCAAAGCTTTTGTCGATTATCTCTACCCCTACCTTCTGGTTTGCGCGCCAGTGATATAGCGCGACAGTATCGTTATAAATAACCACTCCATGAGAAAGCGCTAATAGCTTGGGTGAGATAAGCCGCTTGGCAAATGATTGCTCTAAAAACGCAGTGTTTTCGGTAAAGTGCTCAGGCTTGCCACCCGGGTTAAGCAGTTCCCGCACTCGGTAGCCTGCTTGCACCGTTTTGGCTCGATGTTTCTCAGCCCAGCGGCGATCGCCCACTAAGTCTTCTATGGTCCCGCTACCCAGGACCAATGCCTCACCCTCGGTTTTGAGCTCATGCCATAGCATCTGTTTAAACCCTTCCGTACCATCATAAGTCTGGACTATGAATGAGCTGCGGTCACCCTGCCGCATAGAATCGAGCACCGGCAGTAAGCCATCCAACGCTAGCCGCTGACCCTTCAAGTTTTCTTCTTGTGTTACCAGAGCTACCTCGAGCGTAGCCGGATCGGCCGCCACCAAAAAAGCGCCGCGGTCGTCTACTCGTTTGGTAATTAGACTGCGCTTCTCCAGTTCGCCCGCCAAACGGTAGACTTTGGTCCGATTAATACCCGTGGCCTGCGCTAGCTTTAGATGAGTACTCGGACCACGCAATAATTCCAGGTAAAGTTTAGCCTCATCACGCCGAAGCCCCAAAACTTGCAATTGTTCAAACAAGGTGTCGCGTTTGTTCATATTGGTGAACAGCTTATCACATCCGGAATACTATGCAATGGTTAGTGAGTAGCTGCAAGACACGGCTCGGAAAGGACACGCTAAATGGCTCACGAAATAGCAGCCTACCGACACCCCGATCTTGGAGAAACGGTCATCTCAGACTACTTTACGGTGGCTCGCTTCGACCCAGCCCTGTTTGATCCGATTAGATTTCATAATCCCGGTCGGCCTTGGGGAATATGCGATGCGTTTTCGACTGATCCCGCAAGCGGATGGGTACCCAACCAAGAAGTATTGGAGTACAAGCAGCGGCAAAGATGGGACATGCTGCCCGCCGACCGGGCCTTTCTGGCGAGCTATGCGCCAATTCGCGCTGCCATCGTAGCTGATGCTATGACCAGGCTAGGCAGCGAACGCTTGCGGCTAATGATAGAAATTAAAAACACCGGTTTATACCCACCGGCACTGACCCAGTTTGACCGAGATGCACACGTAGATTTCGTGGGCCAGCTAGGCCCCCGGCACCGCGTGCTCGTGTACCATGCTAGTAACGATGCCACGACGGTACTATTTAGGGGTCGCTACCCGTACGCGGGCTTTTTGGATAACTACGCTACTATGCCCGAGTTCGGGCAACTAGAATGGTGCCAGCCGGACAACGGGGAGCTCATCTGCACCGAGGGGATTACCGCTATTCATGCACCAGCCGAGGAACAACCCCCGTATCGCATCCACATCCGCGGGTTCGCCGAAGCGCTCGACCGAGATCCGGGCAAATTTAGCTAAACCGTAGGCGTCACGCCGTTAACCACGAACTGGTCGGAACCGGTCGTTAGCACATTTATGACGCTCTGCACCGCCATGTCGCTCGTTGACTCCAGCATAGTACGGGTGTTGAAGCCAGCGTTAGTGTTGGTGGAGTACCAGCTGGCAAGCGGCAACTGCTCAAACCGTTTCTCATGCATCCCGCCGCCTACGTCATAAGCCGCACGGGCCTGTTGGTTCGCAATACGCTCGTACAACGCATCCAGGTCAAAACCGTCCCGGCCGCCCGTGTTTATGCAAAGTACACTGTTTTTAGTGACATTTAGCAGCTCCCGCGTGATGACGGTACCGGCTTGAGTGGAGGTATGGTTGGAGATAATATCGCAGGTTTTGCAGAGCTCTTCTAGACTCACATATGCAATACCGAGCTCGGTTTCCAGCTGTGGTTTACGGGTACGGTTCCAGTAGACTACCTCGCCCACACCGAGCCCCAGCAGTAGCCGCGTAACGCGCTCACCGATTCGCCCTATGCCCACTATGCCTACACGTACATCGGCCAAACTCGGTACGGTCATAAACTTGGCGTGGCCTAGGCCGCCCAGTTCAAAGATATGGCGCTGCATAATGAGGATGAGCGTAAGCGTGAATTCGGCAACTGCAAAAGTGGTTGTACCCGGTGTATTGGTAATGGCAATGCCCCGCTGCGTAATAGCCGTATGGCCGGGTATAAAATGCGCCCAGTCGGCGCCCGTAAAAGCGATGGCCTTCATAGCTGGGTCAAGGCTATTTGCCACGGTGGTAGTAACGGCTTCTTCGCCACCAATAATATACCCCGCTTTCCCTTTAAGAGCCGCTATGAGCTCGGCTTCCGAGGGATGGGCTTTGGTAAGTCGTTCCACCTTGAAGCCAGCCGCACGTAATGCAGCTTCGTGCTCGGGGAAAATAAATAGCGTATCGGTTACCAAGATCGTGCCCTTGGCTGTCTGTCTACTCATGCTTGCAGACTGTATACTTACGTGTTAAAGTTGTAAAAATGTCCTCCAATTCGGAAAACAATCGCATACAAGTACTGCTTGGGCAGCTGGGCTTAACCGACGAGGAAGCGCTAGTTTTTATGGCGCTCCAAGATGGTCCTAAGACTCATTTGACCGTGCACCGTTTGACGGGTATTAGCAGGACCAGCACTTACCGCGTTATAGAAGACCTGCGGGCCAAGGGCTTGGTGCATATTTCGGTAGATGATCGAGGCGGCAAGCGTATTGCGGCCGCGGCACCCGAGCTATTGGAGTCACTCCTGGTCGACCAAGAGATGGCGCTGGAACGCAAAAGACAAGCTTACGACGAAACTATGTTATTACTAAGTGCTCTGCGCAAATCAGACCCCAAGAACAGCTTTAAGGTTATGACATTCGAAGGCACGGCCGGGTTAAAACAAATGCTGTGGAATGAACTGAAGACCAAGGGCGAGATTTGCATGTTCTGCGCCGACGATACACTGGCTTCCGCGGCCGGCGTGCGCTGGGCCGAGAAATATCGTTCGTTTATAGCAGAGCGCCGCATTCATCAAAGGGCGCTCGAAAACGCCACTGCGCGCCATGTCCTGGAAGAGACCAAAGTAAGCGACTACAAAGACTACTATACGGTACGCTATTTGCCCAAAACCATTATGGATATTCAGCAAGAACTCACTATCCACGATGACGTAGTATCAATCTACAACTGGAATATCGACAACGAAGAAATAAAGATTGGCATAGAGATCCATAGCCCCACTTACGCGGCCTTCATGAAGTCAATTTTTGAGAGTTATTGGAAAGCTGCCAGTTCACCAAATTTATAAAGCTAGAAATGCTACAATCGATGGTTGCATACGAATAACCGCATAGTGGGTCACTCAGACCAAGCTGCATAAGCATATACGCGCCCACAACAAAGAGCCCCTCATAAAACGAGGGGCTCTTACTTTCGCCAGCTAGAGCAGCTAGAACCGAGAGATCCGACCACTGTCGCCTTGTAAGCGACGGGCCTTGTTCTGCCATTTCAGCTCAAAACCGGTAAGCACACTATGAAGTTCTTCGTCAGAGCGTGGAGCTAAGTTGAGTTTGCTGGTAGTGATTCGATCCATGTGCATTCTCCTACTTACTCTGTAAGTTTACCGGCATGTCCTGGGAAGCTCCGTAAGATTCATTACAAAAGGCGGAGTTTCTTGGCGGCTTAATTAGCGTTCGTCGGCCGGGATGTCGGTGCTTAAACGATCGCCGTCGTTGTCACCGTTATCCAACCGTAAGTCGTTCAGCAAATCACGGGCTTCGTCCGGGCTAAGCTCGCCCGGACGATAACCGTGCCGAAGTAACAGCTCTTTGTCTTCGTTACTTAAAGGGTTGTAGGTGTAGTGGGGATCATCCTGCGACATTATTTATTGGTCCTGTTTACACGTTGTGGTGAGCACCTCGCCCGCTAAATAGTTTAACTATGAGGAGCAGAATAACGGCACCTAGTATGGCCACAAGCAGGCTGCCAATGTTAAAACCGGTAATACCACTGCCACCAAGCGCCCCCATAATCCACCCGCCAATAACTGCGCCGACTATACCAACCACAATATTTCCAATAGCCCCTTGATTGGCGTTAGTGCCTACCAGCATAGACGCAATCCACCCAGCCAAGCCTCCAAAGAGTATCCAGAGTACGATGTTTAAGAGCATTGCTAGCTCCTTCCCAGGCGGTAGTTACCTGCTACCCCCTTTACGACCGGCGGCACGGGCCCGCTCTGGGTCGTTTTTAAAATTACCAGGGCTCATGCGCCCACCAATTCTGCCAGCTGCTGCCGCTCGTTTGGGGTCATTACGAAAATTACCAGAACTCATCATGCCGCCCTTACGACCGGCGCGTGCATGTCCGCCAGGGTCGCCGTGCCAGCCTTTGCCACTGTGTTGTGTCATACGCGTGTCTCCTTATGTTACTAAAGCCCTTTCATGGTACGACGAGTCGAAGCGAAGCATCTATAAGATATTTCACTGAGGCCGAACGGGCGTATTGACCTGAGCTCCATTAGTATCTATACTGTTTAGTAGCTAAACTAATCTATATAAAGCATGGGCGACCGCGACCACATTATTCAAAGTTTGTTTGAAAGCATGACCGCCGTTAAACGGGGCATGGCTGGCCAGCTGCATCTATCAGCACATGACTGCCCCCTGTCGCCAGCGCAACTAGAGCTGCTCTTTGCAATTCGTCACGCCCAGCCAGTCAGCTTTAAACAACTGGCCCAACTGCTGTACTTAACACCTGGCGCAATTTCACAGCTGGCCGAAGGGCTAGAACAGCACGGCTTTATAAGCCGCCGCGCCGACCCGCAGGACCGTCGAGTACAGTGGCTACAAGTCAACAAAAAAGGCCACAAACTGCTCGATGCCGTTGAAAAACGACGTCGCAGCCTGCTTGAGCTCATAATTGCAGACCTGACAGACGAGGAACTGGCTGTGTGGCTGCGCGTACAGCAAAAGCTCCTCCGGCGCCTTCAGACGGAGACAGATACAACAAATAAACAGGAGCAGACATGATATTCTCAAAACTACGCCGCCAGACCAACGAAGCAAGAGCACTAGCCGCCGATGCTGCGCCCGCCGTTACCTTGGGCGAAGCGGACCACTTCGAAGAACGTAGCCACACTGAAATCATGGTTATAATTGTGGCCCTCATGCTAGCCATGCTGCTGGCTGCACTCGACCAGACCATTGTGTCCACTGCTCTGCCCAAGATTGCTAGCGATCTACATGGGCTTAGCAAATACTCGTGGGTGGCCACTTCTTACTTGCTGACCAGTGCTGTAGCCACACCGCTCTATGGCAAGATTAGCGACATGTTTGGTCGCAAAAAGATTTTTCAGTCGGCTATTATTATTTTTCTAGTAGGATCAGCGCTGTGTGGTGCTGCCCAGAGCATGAACCAACTGATTATTTTCCGCGGGCTGCAAGGTATTGGTGCGGGCGGACTTATGACGCTAGTTTTTGCCATTATTGGCGACGTGGTATCGCCTCGGCAACGAGGACGCTACCAGGGTTACTTTGGTGCGGTGTTCGCGGTATCGAGCGTTATTGGCCCGTTGCTGGGCGGCCTGTTTACCGACCACCTAAGCTGGCGGTGGGTATTTTACATAAATCTGCCCATTGGCCTACTAGCACTGAGCGCCATCGCGGCCCGGCTACATCTGCCAGTCCACCGCTCTCCTCACAAAATAGACTATGCTGGCGCCGTGCTACTCGCCGTAAGTGTCGTAACGCTGCTACTTGGCACAGTATGGGGCGGAGTAAATTACCCTTGGGCTTCACTGGAGATTATTGGTTTATTCGCCGGTAGCCTAGCAAGTGCGTTGTTGTTTGTGTGGCGAGAGCGCTACGCAAAAGAACCAATCATATCTCTTACACTGTTCCGTAACAACGTATTTAGTGTTGCCAGCCTGCTCAGCTTCATTATTGGCGTCGCCATGTTTGGGGCGCTCATATTTCTGCCCGAGTACCAGCAAATCATTCGTGGTGATTCGGCCACTAAATCGGGCTTAATGCTACTACCGCTCGTAGCCGGCATGATGAGTGCTTCGGTAACCTCCGGCCGACTAATTTCAAAAACCGGTCGCTACCGCAAATTCCCCATCATGGGGACTGCGGCAGTAACTTTGGCCTTTTGGCTATTCAGTCATATTGCCGTAGGTACCAATCGACTCTGGCTCGCCGTATGGATGGTCATCCTGGGCCTGGGTATAGGTATGGTCATGCCCGTACTCACCCTGGCCGTGCAGAACGCCGTGGAGCGTAAACACTTAGGAACCGCCACTTCTTCGGTTACCTTTTTCCGTAGCATTGGCAGCTCCCTGGGTGCAGCCGTGTTTGGTGCCATACTCATTAACCGGTTAACAGCACATCTGGGCCAAGCTCTACCGGGGAGTGCTGCCGCCAAAGCCGCCAAGAGTCTCAGTAGTAGTGCTGCTAGCCTGCACCAGTTCCCACCGAGCGTAGTAGAAAAAATTCTGACGGCCTTCGCCAATTCGTTCCATGACGTATTTCTAATAGGCGTACCTTTTGCGCTGCTGGCGTTCGTGGTAGCTCTGTTCCTAAAGGAGTCACCCCTACGCAGCTCCGCCAAAGGAGAGGCCGAAGGCGAAGGCCTAGAGGTCTCTCACGCCGGCTAGAGCTTAGGCCAGACTACTTTGGCGATGATAGATTTGGCCTGCACCCAGCCAAAGCTTCGACTGTCCGTACTAGCCGAAGCGTTATCACCCAGCAGGTAAATAAGGTCACCCTGCTGCTTTTCAATCCGTTTAATCTTTTCGAGTCCGTGGTGACTTACAATTACCACATCACCGGGCCGTAACTGGCGAGTTTGGCGTCCAATAACCAGCTGGCCGGCACGCAAACTAGGCGCCATGCTGTCACCTTCCACCTGGCGAATCAGGAAGTGTTTATTAGGCTTTCTTTGTCGCCCAAAATATTTCGGCGATTTCATCTATCATATCCAGCAGTTTTTGGCCTTCAGCCGGGTTGGCGTGGTGCTTGCATTCGCCGGCTTGCTTGGTGGCCTTCCAAAATTTGTCGTGCAAATCAGGATGTTTTTCTAGGTGCTCTGGTTTGAAATAGTCAGTCCACAACACCCACAGGTGGTGTTTTACTAGCTCCACCCGCTCTTCTTTGAGCATAAGTGCTCGAAGCCGGTCATCGCCTTCCATGCCTTCCATTTTGGCCATAATGGCAGCCACGCTTTGGGCTTCAATGCGCGCCTGCGCCGGGTCATACACACCGCACGGCAAATCGCAGTGCGCATACACGGGTTTTATAAACGATAATTTCATAGTTACGCCTCCTCCTAGCGTTGTAGTATAGCCCATAAGTCCTCGCTCGGTCGTGCAGATTTTATACAATTGCATCGCCGGGTAGTCTGCTTATAATTAGACGGATACATTTAGGAGATACCTAACTTGGCACACTCTGCCGAAGACTTACAAGAGCTAGATAGCGTGATCGCAGCGTGCGGGCAAGATACCCATAGAGCCCTGGAGCTTGCATTCGCTCTGGGCAACTATGGCATTGGAACGGCTATATCGGCTCCTGTCCATACGCCAACTGATCAGCGTTCCTCTTTCGCCGACGGCCACCTTTCTAGTTGGCGCGTAGTCAATCTGGACACCGAAGGCGGCACGGAGCCAACGGTAAAGATTGCCAATACAGCCCGCACAGTCATATGGTGCGCGCTCGGAGATGCCAATGTGCCTCAGCAGCGCCGCATAAACAGGATTGGTCTAGCCCCTGGGCCCCACCGGCGGGGCACACACGGGTATGTCTGGCGGGGAGATGGCTATGAATTACTTGGGCAGAGAGATGTGGTAGCCGCCGTGAGAAGACGCTGCGAAGCTAATCCCGATGAAATTATAGGGTGGGCGGATATAGTAAGACCCCATAACAAGAAAGATCTTGTGCCAGTCCCCGATGAGCCCCACCACTTTTACGTGCCCTACGCCTTGGACACTCTACGCTCTCTGCCCATTACAGCGGGCGCTCTTTCGTTACTCGGATTCAGTGCCATAACCCTATTCGATTAGGCTGGGCAAAAACTTAGCTGAACGCATTTAGGCTTTGTGGCCGTGCGATTTTCGCCATTTGGCGATTTCGGCGTGGTGGCCGGTGAGGAGCACCTCCGGCACACGCTGGCCGCGGAAATCTTCGGGGCGGGTGTATTGGGGGAACTCAACCGTTTCATCGTCGGTTTGGAACGATTCAATCTCCACGCTGGTCTCACCGCCGAGTACACCGGGAAGCAGCCGTACTACGCTATCTATGATGACCATAGCCGGTAGCTCACCCCCGGTTAGCACGTAGTTACCGATGGAATACTGCTGGTCCACGTAAGCCGTAATCCGTTCGTCGTAGCCCTCATACCTCGGACAAATTAGGATGATCCCCCGGCCACTGGCCGCTGTGGCCTTCGCATGAGACTGCAGAAAGGTTTTACCCCTGGGGGTAGGCAGAATGACTGCTGCCGTTGGATCGTTGGCTTTAGCGGCTTCTACAGCGGCCGCTAAGGTGTCGACCCGGAGTAGCATGCCGTCGCCGCCGCCGTAAGGTGTATCATCGACCTGTTTGCGTGGGCCCAGCCCATAGTCGCGCAGATTTATAAAGCTATATTCTACAATACCGCGGTCGCTCGCCTTCCACAGCATGCTACTGCCCAGCACCCCGGTAAACATTTCCGGGAACAAAGTAATGACTTGGATTTTCATTACTAGCAATTATACGGCAAACACCGTCGAAACGGAGGCGAGCTATTACAGCACTATATTACAACAGCACGGTATTGACATAAGCGCCTTAGTCGTATATAATTAGCACAAGAATTACCGTAAGGAGGCATGGAGATGCGTATTAGCAAACCCCTTATTTTAGCAACTGCTGGTGTTTTGGCCGGTATAACTGCTGGCGCCCTATCTTTGACGGCTCAGGCCGACAGCACCACGGCTTGTACAGTTATGTCGACTGGCAAAAAGAACACTGCCGGCAATGCTGACAGCCGCTTTGTACTAAACAACGACGGCACTGTGAGCGCAACTTTTACCGTAACAGGCACCGACTGCAATGAAGCCGTAACGATTGCTTCCTGGCAGGCCCCCGACAACATGAAAGGCCAGCCCTATAGCGAGCAAAAGCTATTCGCCCACACCACCGATACTTTCACCACTGGCACACATACTATTAGCGTTGCCCTGCCCGGCTGTTTCTACCAAGTAGACCTTATTCGCGGCAGCAACACAACTGGCCCTGACGGCAGCGCCGTTTACACCAAAGGCAGCCTGATGGGCTCCCTGCATGGTGGAACCCAAACCTGCACACCGCCTACCCCTCCCGTGCTGCCCAAGACTGGTAGCGGACTGGGCATTTTCATAGCCAGCAGCGTGGCGGCAATGATTGGCTACGGCGTAAGCTTGTTTCGCAAAACCCGCGCATAGCACTAGTACATTTGTAGCGCCACACAAAAAGACCCCTATATAATTAGGGGTCTTTTTGCCACATATAAAGCTCCCACGTTAGTTCTTGCGTGGCTCGCAGTTGAGCTTGTTTACGGTGTTTGTATTTGAAAGATCACTTCCAGAGGAAGCTTATAGAGTACTATAGCGTAAGCTGTTTAGTTTGGCAAGTACGAAGCTTAGAAGCCCGCCTGGAGACTAGATGTCAAGGTCGTCCAAATCGGCCAGCTCTTTGCGGGTACGGCTTACCGTGTCGCTCTCGCGCGTAGCCGTCTTAGTTTGTTCTTCGTCATCGTCGTCGCTGGTAGCGGGAGCAACGCTATCGTCAGCGTCATCAGTAGTATCGTCTTGGCTGCTCAGGGCAGCAGCGCTTACGCCCCGCTCACTCTCCGGGCGGTCTACATCTACAATCTTAAGGTTATAGCGAGCCTCATTTTTAGTGCCAAGGGCTCGCAGTAAGGTACGCAAACTCTGCGCCGTAGCGCCACGTTTGCCAATAACGCGGCCTAGATCTTCAGCGTCCACGGTAAGCTCTAGTAGTACACCCTTTTCGTCAATACGGCGTTCTATGCTTACGGCTTCGGGGTTATTGACAAGAGATTTAACGATAAATTCTACAAACTGCTGATCAATGCTGGTAGCCATAACAGTAGGTGCTCCTTTTTCAGGTTGCTAAGAGTGCATTATAGCAGAGAGCTATAAGCACTTTAGCCTGAAATATTACATTTATTATAAACGGGTAGGCGCCTTGTCTTACGCTTCTTGTGCAGGTTCCTCTGCAGGGGCTATAGCCTCGGCCGCCTCTACCTCTGGCTCGCTCGCTGGGGTTTCAGCCTCAGCCGGAGCCGCTTCCACCGTTACCTCTTCCTTTGGACGGTTACGGCGGAGTTTCTCGGGCTTGCGAACAGTACCCGACTTCTTGTCGAGCGGCGCTACCCAAGCTGGTAGCTGCACACCTTCGCTTTTTAGAAGAGTAACAGCGCGCGGGCTAGGTTGCGCGCCATTAGTGAGGTAAAAACTAGCTTTTTCGTTATCCAGCGTAACAGCCTTGCTGTGCGGATCGTAAGTGCCCAGCTGAGCAACTATCTTACCGCTGGTGGGCGTACGACGACTGTCTTGAACCACCACTCGGAACATGGCGTGACCCTTGCGGCCGGTACGTTGCAGACGAATAGCTAACATATTGTCCTAAAACTCTCTTCTTGTCTTCTGCCCATAAACGGCAGCATTTAATAATATGGTACTGATCTACATTTTACAGATACCGACCTCTATTGTCAAACCCTCCGCATATCATGACAGGCTTGCGTTATGCACATATGCATTGTATGGTATGAGCTGATGCAAGTCTACCGTTCGATTGAAAGCTTATTTACGACCGATACGCCAGACGTCTTGTGGCGAGACCCTAGACGCTACGCCGCGGTTGCCTTAGACGTCCACCCGGCAACACACCACCACCTTTTGGTCGTCATTCGTACCCCGGACGCTGCTCGCAGCCAGGTGCGAATGCCGTGGCACCACTTGCCCGCAGCTATTCGCCAAGCCGGTCATCTCTTGGTCGATTTGGCGCAAGAACGCCTGTACGAAATGGTCGCCCCACCAGACGTAGTAACCACCGTTATGTCTGGGCGCAGTGTTATCGAGCCGCATGTACATCTCATGTCGGGCGGCGACCCCACCGAGCTGTGGAGGGCTGAACGCTACCACGACACCAACAAGCTAGAGCCAGACCTGTGCGGAGCACTGGCAGGTGAGATCGACTTTTGGGCAGTTGCCGAGCGCGCGGACACAATATTTGAAGGAGTGGACTTCTCGCCACTTGGCCGGCCAGATTAGCTTGACTGCATGCAAGCTTACCGGTACTTCTGGAGCGCCGCAGTAGCGGCAGCGACTTGAGCCGCCTGCTTGCTGGGACCTGTACCTTGACCCTTTAGTTCACCGTCTACATATATGCCGACCGTAAAGGTTTTGTCGTGGTCGGGGCCTTCTTCGCTGAGCACTTTGTACTGCGGCGTACTGCCGCCCTGAGCCTGTACTACCTCTTGTAAATGACTTTTTGGGTCCATCCAGGAACCGCTTTTGAGTATGTCGTCGAAAGTGCTTAAAATGTTGGCCGTAATAAACTGTTTGGCCGCTTCGTAGCCCTTGTCGAGGTACAGTGCGCCCACCACAGCCTCAAAGCTGTTGGCCAAAATCTGCGCCCGGGCACGTTCAGTACCGCGCTTTTCGCCGCGGCTCAGGCGCAAAAGTGACTCAAAGCCCAGTCGGGACGCTGCCGCGCCAATCGATTCGGTGCGCACTAAGCTACTGCGCCAGTTGGTAAGTATGCCCTCCGGCTCCGTGTAGTTAGCGTACAAAAATTCGGTTACTACCAGCTCCAGCACGGCATCACCTAGGAATTCCAGGCGTTCATTGTGCTCGCTGACCGTACTGCGATGTTCGTTTAGGTAGCTACGGTGGGTTAGGGCCGTAATAAGCAGGTCCAGGTTGGCAAATGCCCCACCTAGTTTGTCTTTGGCAAGTTGTTGATAGGCTGTTGTGTCCATAATGTTCGTTTATGCCATTTACCGTTTTTCGTTTATCGTAAGAGCTTTTCCCCAAACGACAAACGATGCACGATAAACGTTTACTGTAACGTTTGAAGCCTCCTTATAGCTTCTGGTCCCTTATTTTCTTCATACCGGCCAGCATGAGCTTACCGATGTCTTCATAGGCAATGCTGTCTACCGCGGTAGTTGCCGGTAGCCACTGAATGTCGCTCAGCCAATCTTCAGGGTGCAACCGCTCGGTATTCCCCAAAGCTTGGACCAGGTAAATGTGCATGGTCATGAGTACTAGCGTATGGTTGCGGCGGTAGCGGAAGTTTACCTTGCCTAACCAATCGCGTACTTGCATGCTTTGTAGGCCGGTCTCTTCGGTAATTTCGCGAGCGGCCGTGTCTTTGGGCTCTTCCCCTTCCTCGACATGCCCCTTTGGAATGGTCCAGCGGTTTTTAGCATCCTTTATGAGCAGAATCTCGAGCTCATTGTTTTTAGGGCTGCGACGAAAGACAATGCCACCAGATGTGGTTTCGTGCACCACTTCCTCTATGGCCGGCCGGCGGGTTACAAATTTGCGGATACCCTCAATGGGCTTCCGAATGTTGCTCAAATGGTTTTTAGGGGTGCCCTCGTTCGGAACATTGCTTGGTCGTGGCCGGCGTTTCATAGCTGCCATAGCCCCTTACGCCGCTCCTGCACTTTCTGCACTGGCCGCTTCGGCGGATTCAGTGCCGTTCAGTTTTTTGAGCGCCGTGCCCAATACGCCGTTTACAAACTTGCTGGAGTTGTCGCCGCCAAAAGCTTTGGCCAGCTCTACCGCTTCGTTTATAACCACCTTTGGCGGAACGTCCTTGGTAAATTTAAGCTCATACAAGCCCATACGCAGCACCACGCGGTCCATACGGGCAATTTGTTCTATGGGCCATTCGGGTGCCAGGGGCCGAAGCTCGTCATCGAGCTCTTTCTCGTGCTTGGCAACGCCCTTGACCAACTCTTCTATAAAGAAAACGTCGTCAACAGTCGATTCGTAGCGCGCTATATTGCGCTTGAGCACGGTGCCGAGGTCAAACGAATCATCGCCGGCTTCGCGGCGAAAATCCTGCTCGTACAGCGTCTGCAGGGCGACTATACGACCGAGGTGGCGGTTGCTTGCCATAGACTTACCCTAAGTAAGGCTTACTTGGTAGCAGCCAGCTTTTTACCGCTCTCACGCCGAGTGGTGAAAGCTTTGACCGGTGATTTTTTGTTAACCGCGCGGGCCAGTTTAACTATCAAGTGACTGCGGCGGGCGCCGGTTGCGCGTGGGCTGGTTCGCTTTTTTGGTTTACCCATTGTGGTGTGCTAACTCCTTACTTTGAGTTCGGTGTTTAGTTTGTAATTACTCTCTATTATACCTTAGGAACGAGGGGAAATCAAAGCCTGCTTTGAGCTATCCGTGTAGTTCCATATGCCTCAAGTCGTGGCCTTCGTAGGTTCCGGCCTTAATCGAAATCATTTCCCATTTACTAGCGGCGAGCTAATTGAGAGGAAGCAGACTTGCGTTCACCTATATATGGTGGTATTAATGATGTCATGATAATTGCTGCAACCGCTGCGATGTACGGCGCTCAGCATGGCCATTGGGGGGCATGTCGCCAGAGGAACCTCCGAAGGTACGGGACCGTGACCCTAGACCCATGAACCCTCGATTGCGAGTCGTCCTCGCCGGGTTTAGTTTAGTGTTTGCCGGACTCAGTCTAGAGGGGTCAACCGCGCCGGTGCAGCCAGAGGGGATTCATGCTGAGGCGATTGCAGGGGCTAGAGGTCCAGCTCATCCGGTCAGCGAGCTGCTGGCAACCGCTGCCCTCGTGGAAGCCCACCCTCTGAACAACACACCCAGTTCCCAGGCCGTATAAGAAGCCGGGAATTCAGTTACTTACGGGACCCTCTACACAATTACAAAATTGAGCAGCCTGCCGGGGACGTAGATGGTCTTTTTAACTTCTTTGTCAGCCAGATAGGTCGCGACACGCTCACTGTGCTTGGCGGCCCGCTCCACATGCTCCTGAGTAGCATCGGCCGGCACCTGCACCTCGGCACGAAGCTTGCCGTTTACCTGCACGGCGATGTTTATGGTGTCGGTGGCCAGGTATTGCTGGTCGTAGGTGGGCCAACTGTCGCGGTGAACGGAAGTGGAGTGGCCCAGCTGGTGCCAAAGCTCTTCAGCAATGTAGGGCGCGAACGGCGCAATACAAGCCACTAGGCCAGCTAACGCTTCGTGCCAGACTTCGTGCTGGCCAAACGCGCTGGTTTTGAGCTTATACAGTTCGTTCACACACGTCATGCTGGCAGCAATGGCGGTGTTGTAGCGATTAGCCTCTATGTCTTCCGTCATTTTACGGATCATGGCATGTACCGAGCGGCGGATGGCCCTCTGTTGCTCGTCTGTCAGCTCAATGGCTCCAGCCTCATTGTACTCACCCACCAGTGTCCACATACGGCTTAAGAACCGGTGCGTGCCTGGCACACCCTGCGGGTCCCATTTTGTCCAAAGTTCAAGCGGCGCAGCAAACATCAGGTAGGTACGCAGCGCATCAGCACCATAGCCCTGGTTGATGATATCCAGCGGATCAATAACTACTCCTTTGGATTTTGAGAACATGGAGCCATCGGTGTTCACAACCTTGCCGTTAAAGACAAATTGCTTGAACGGCTCAGCTTCATTCACCAGTCCCAGCTTCTTGAAGAAGTGACCTATGAAGCGGGCGTACAACAGGTGCGCCGTGGCGTGGTCAGCACCGTTGTAGAAGTCCACGGGTTCCCAGTGCTTAGCCATTTCCGGGTCGAAGGCCCGCTGCTGGTTGTGTGGGTCCATGTAGCGGTACATATACCAGCTGCTGCAGATGTAGGTGTCCAGCGTGTCGGTTTCGCGCTCAGCCGGGCCGCCACATTGCGGACAGTCTACACTCAGCCAGTCTTTGGCGCGGGCCAGGGCGCTGCGGCCATCGCCGCTGGGTTGGAAATCGTCTAGCTCCGGCAATACAACCGGCAGTTGCTCATCTGTTACGAGCACGTTGCCACACTTCTCACAGTGGATAATCGGAATGGGCGCGCCCCAGTACCGCTGCCGGCTGACGCTCCAGTCCCGCATGCGGTAGTTCACCACCCGCTTGCCCATACCATGCGCTTCCATGTGATCCATCATCTTTTCGGTAGCTTCGTGAATATCCAAGCCATTCAGGAATTCCGAATTAACCATCTTGCCGTCTTCCTCTTGCACCTGTGATGCGTCGGTGATGGGGGAGGTATCACCGTCAGCACTGACCACTACCCGTTCAACCGGTAGATCAAATGCCTTGGCAAACTCAAAGTCACGAATGTCATGCCCAGGAACACCGACCACCGCGCCAGTCCCAAAACCGGCTAGTACAAAGTCGGCGACCCAGATAGGTAAGCGTCTATTATTTAAGGTATTGACGGCGTATAGGCCCGTAAATGCTCCCGTTTTCTTGCGGCCCTCTTGCTGGCGCTCAACCTCAGTTTTTGCAGCTGTAGCTTTAGCGTACGTCGCGGCTTCCTGAGAGCGATCCACATTGTCCTTGGCCTTAAGCGACCCATTAGCGATCGCCACCGCTAACTCGTGCTCGGGGGAAATAACTATGAACGTAGCACCAAAGTTGGTGTCGGGCCGGGTAGTAAATACCGTGACGTCATGAGGCTCGGCGACATTGTCGATCTGGTAGGTGATCTCTACGCCAGTCTTACGCCCTATCCAGTTTTTCTGGGCCAGCTTTACGCTTTCGGTCCAATCCAGGGCGTCGGTGGCCTCTAGCAGCTCGTCGGCGTAGTCGGTGATTTTGAAGAACCACTGCTTAATTTCCTTTTTCTCGACCAGGGGGTCATCGGGCCCATCGTGGCGCCAGCATTTACCGTCAATTACCTGTTCGTTGGCCAGCACCGTAGCATCCTTTTCGCACCACCATTGCATGCGGCTGTCTTGGTAGGCCAGGCCGTTCCTAAACATCTCGCTAAAAATCCACTGTGTCCATTTGTAGTATTCAGGCAAGTGTGTGGCGATTTCTTTTTCCCAGTCGTTGCTCCAGCCCATAGCCTTGTACTGTTTGTGGTAGCCGGGGATGATGGTAGCCATGGACTCCTGCGGGCTCACGCCGGCTTTAATGGCGTAGTTTTCGGCCGGCAAGCCAAAAGCGTCCCAGCCCACTGGGTGGTAGCTTTCGAAGCCCTGTTGCCGCTTAAAACGAGCTTTTACATCGCTAATGGTGTAGTTCATGGCATGGCCAATGTGGATCCCAGCGCCACTGGGGTAGTTGAACATGCTCATTGCCAAGTACTTGGGCTTTTTGGTTTGCAGGTCGGTGGTATACACCCCTGTCTCGTCCCAAATTGCCTGCCACTTAGGCTCTATTTCCTTCGGATTGTATCGTTGCATAGTCTCTATCTTACCAGTCCTACCCCTTAAGCAGCGAGAATTTCTTGGTTAGCGCGTTTAGCTTGTCTATTTCGCCAAACATCACTACCGCCCAATATTCCAATTCGATCTCAGGAGTAGCGGCAGTACGTTCCTGCTGCTCGGCATAGGTTCCCACTGTCATAGTGCTCGTAAAATCGGTGAAATATACACTCTGCTCCACCAAATTGTTCCGCAGTGTGCGCAGCTGGTTGCTGTTATCTGCCTGCAAGATTATAAATGGATTATCAGAGATGTTGGCATGTGCATTGCCATCTTTGTCGGTGTAGTCATCTAAACGCATTTCTGCCGGCACGGGGTAGGACCCAGCCAGTCCCGCTGTGGCATGCGCCAGGGCGTTCATAACTTGCCCGGCCGGAATCTTCTTGTTTAATACAGCTACGAATTTGTGCGTAACAGGGATGTAGGCCATTAGTTAATTCCCTCCACTCGGTAGCTTACTTTGGTAACACCCTTCTTAGATTTTACTTTTGCAATCTCCACCTTGCCGATCTCTGTTACCGCCTGGACGTGCGTACCGCCACACGGGACGCCAAAGTTATCGGCGTAGAGGACTATGCGCGACGGCTTGTTGGTGGGCAGATTGGCAGGAACATGGCGGCAGTACTTGCCCATTTCGCCAGCCGGCATAAACATAACCTGATTTTGGTAGTCACTAGTACTTAGTTCGTCTACCTTGGCCTGGATGGCCTGCTGTGTGGCATCGTCGGCCTCAAAATCGCCCGTGTCATACTCCACAAACGCCATGTGTGGGTAGTGTGCACCCTTGCCCGGCACCCACGGTAAGCCAAGAGCATCTACCGCCATGTCTACAAGATGGCCTGCCGAGTGCAAACGCGTGTTGGCTTGTCGGCGGTCTTCGTCCACAGCGCAGTGCACGTCTTGACCTATCGTAAACGCACCGTTAGTGAATGTCCCATAATGCTGCACCACTCCGTTCTCATCCAACCGCACCGTGGCTACGGTAAACTGTGCATCGTCAGAACTAATGGCGCCCGTGTCCCAGTCCTGGCCGCCGCCACGCGGGTAAAAACAGGTTTGGTCTAGTTCCACCACCATTTGGTCGTCTTCGGCCGCGTACACATTCACCACCTGAGCATCGGCTGTGGTAATGCCGAACCCCTCCAAATATAGTAATTTCGTTGCCATAGGTTTCCTTCCGCCTGTCGGTAAAAGTTGGTTGAAGTAAGATTGGTATGTAAAGAATAATTCACCCTAACGGGCGAGAAAGAGGTTGAGCCAGAGGAATTGTTTGCTCATAGTGTCCATACCATACCACATATAGCGCATACCGTCACCCAGGAAATTGGCGGGCTTTTACCTTTAGCCAGCCAGGGCTTTGGCGAACCAACATAGCAGCATCTTCAGGATTGGCTAGCAGCATTTTGAGCGCCTCCTCCGTAAAGACACCGTTTTGCGAGCCTTTGGCCAGCACCACACCACCCTTTTGCAGCTTACCAGACACATATGCTCCCGCATCGTAGGGGCTTGTAAAACAGTGCACCAGACAGCCGCGTTCACGGGCCATCGGAGCCAACCATTTTTTAGCCATGGCGCCTACCGTAACTACAACCGCTAGCTTTTTGGGGTCGCAATACTCACCAACTTCTTCGTGAGCTTGCTGACTATAATCGCCCAGTTCGTTCATGCTACCCAAAATGGCTATACGCTGTTTGGTACGAGCCGCGTAGAGCACATCCAGCGCCGCTTTTACCGACGTAGGACTGGCGTTGTATGTGTCATCTAACAGCCGGCTGTCCTTTACGCCATTGAGTAGTTGCAGGCGACCGGCAAATGGCTTGAGCTGCGGCAAACCCTTAGCGATAGCCGTTTTTTGGACACCCAGCATATCGGCCACAGCGGCAGCGGCTAGCGCAATCTTAGCGCCTTGGTGGCCCATGTACTGTACTTTAGCCACCGCCTGGCCTTTCGGTAGTCGCAGTTCCAGTGTTTGGCCTTCCAAGCCACTACGCGTTATCCGAGCTCCGTACTGTGCTTGACTGCTCGCAAGGCTGTATTCGGTAAACTCACAGCCCGCCAGATATTCGCCGGCTATATCGTCCCCGTTTACTAGCACATGCTTGCTGTAGCTAAACACCTGCAGTTCTTCTAGTGCCACCTGGTCGACGGTACCAAACTCACCTAAGTGCTCTGCCGCTACGGCTGTCACGACCGTAATGTCTGGCTTTAGGTAGGCAAACTGCTCCATCTGGCCCGGTGCATCGGTGCCCAATTCCACCACTACTACGTCGTAAGGATACGGCAGGGCAATCTCTGACTGACTAACTCCAAAAGCTTTTAGCCAAGCAAACACATTGAACAGGCTCGGCTCTTCTAGGCCAAAAAACACCAGTGGCACCGTAACTCGGTCGTTATAGTTACCGGTCTGGTAGCGTACCCGCAAAGTTTGCCCTAGCAGATTGGCTATGGCCAGTTTAGTGCTGGTTTTGCCCACCGAACCCACCACGGCCACCACCTTAAAACGGTGTCGAGCGCGGAGTTGCCGGACCTGCCATTCCAGTACCGTGCACACCAGGCTGCGGCCAGCTTTCTTAGGATGTGCAGCCAGCCACAGCAGGTTCCACCCCCAAGCAAGCATTACAACCACATGCGCCCACACGAGCGGATAGGAAAGAATGAGCGCCATACCGAACTCCCAGGCGCCGGTCGTACCAAAGCGCGCCCATTCCACCAAAAAACCTATGCCGACGCCTAATTGGGTCAGCATGGCCGCGCCCAAAAAGACCGCTAGCGGCCGCTGCAGGTCAGACAGTTCCGCCTGAGTGCGAAACGTTTTGGTAGTCCAGATCCACCTGAATAGTCGCCAGCCGGAGTAGCGCCGTTTACGCAGCTCGGCTAGCACTGCGACTGCAAACACCGGGCTAAACAGATGGCCGAGGTTACGAGGGCTCATATGCCTAGTATTGTTTCATTTTTGAGGCACGGCTGCAATTCGCTTATGCCAAAATCCTTATGTCGTAACAAGGATTGGCGCCTATGGCGCTCGCCTTACGCTTATGGTTAAATGTGCTCTAAGATGTCTCGTCTGTCGTCGCGGCTTTGGTCTTTTGTGCCTACTTCGTTCGAAACGTGGTGCGTACTGTTTGTGTCGCTCGCCATCGTGGCACTGGGGAACGCCCAGATTATATTGGCACGCTTTGGGTTAGTACAGTCTTCCGAACTGGTGCAAGCCAGATTAGGACATGGTGTTACGAGCGGCCTGACTAAGCTCGACTCGTTCACCATTACCCAAACGGCCGCAACGTTTCTAGTGTGGGCCGGTATTGGGCTAGTAGCCTTTAGCTTTGTGTACGCTGTGCTGCGTACGTCGGAGCGCATAGAGTACCGCAAAGCTCTCAGCTCTAACGAATACATTCATCCCGCCGCTTTTAACCGTGCCAGCTTTATGCGAACGGCTATTACCGGCGCACTGTTGTCGTTTACCACTCTGGTGCTCTTTTTGGCCGGCACAGCCCTGTATCTGCATTATGTTATGCCAAGTAGTTTTGTGCATATTCGACGGTTCTTACTACTAGACCCTAGCCTAAGCCATTTTGGCTCGCTTTGCCTAGGCGCTATGGCCCTGTTTGCCGGCACATACGTACTATATGCACTAGGCAGGCTAACAGTGTGGTCCCACCGCACCCACCGCATTTAACCCCCTGGAAATTGCTGTACTCATCTGTTATACTCGTCCTGTTCGCATTTAATTTGGGGCTCCCAGCCGCAAAGCGACTTGAAGCCCTGGGAAAAGAGCAGCCGGACAAAATCTATTCGATTTTGCCCGCGCGATGATAGATGAACCGAAGGTAAATCTATATGCAGAGCCGGAGTATTTGTCTGTGCGAAGCTATATAAAAACCGTAGGTTTGTCTCATTACCCGACGCGGGGACGTAGCTCAGTTGATTAGAGCGCCTGCATGGCATGCAGGAGGTCGTGGGTTTGAATCCCGTCGTCTCCACCAAAGAAAATACCGGTCACACTATGCGACCGGTATTTTCTTTGGTGTTTGGATAAAAGATCAGTGGGGTGGGTAAGTAGCGGGCGTCGGTGGTGGATGAGGTGGGTGGGGTTCGAGGTGGGACGCGCGGTGGACGCGGCTGCATGTTGCATATCGCTGCCGCGCCCACCAATCGTGCGTCCGGTTCTTGGCACTCGTCACCGAGCGACCAACTCCCCGGTAAACTGGTCGTCCCCCTCGCTGTAGGCGAGACGGTCGTTCCTCCGACTTCCAAAGAGGAAGCAGAGAGCACTGACGATAATGTACATGGGCCTCTCCCACTCGCCTAACGTGCGCCGAAACGCACGAGGTGTAACACGGAACGCTGGAGGCGTCCGCGGTGGTACGTGTGTAGCTACTTACCCGTGCTTAAGACCAAGGCCTTAAACATATGTATTGTCCCACAAAACCCTTAGATATGCAAACAATAAACGCTACCGCTTTGCCTGCGCGTCTCGTGTGCCCAAACGCTTACTCAGCTCGCTTCTCTTTGTGTTTCGTGCTTTCAAACCCGTGGTGACGCTCGAAATGGTTGTGGTTGACCACGGCGGCTAGTTTGCGCGCCTCGTATTTGTGCGCCAGGCTGTGCGCCTTGCTCTCCCCTTTACGGTTCAAGTGTCGATTTTTCTCTGCCATTGACATAGTTGTGTGAACCCTCCTTATGCTTTTATTTTACTCCAGGGCCGCAACCATGTGGCGTGGTAACTCGGCGGTTATGTCGTCTACTTCCCGGCTGTCAAAAATGTCGCACAGGGCTTGCCAGGCTGCGCGTATGCGGGCTCGGGCGCTGGTTTCATCGACATCTTCTAGATCCATGAGCTGCTCTATGATGTCCTCGTCTATATGGTTCGCGGTGGGGACCATTTGAGCGGCGCTCTGCAGCTCATCTGGCAGGGCGGCAGCAAACTCCCGCCGAGTGTGGTCGGTAAGGTGTGCTGCTACGTTTTCCACTACCAGCTCCAGAGCGTCCTGCGACGCATCGTCATCGGCATTGGCGGCCGTCTTTATACGGCGGATAAGTTCATGATAGTTCATGGCAAGGTCCTCCTTACAGCTACCACTATGCCGAACAAGCCTTAAGATTTGCTATAAGCTTTTTTACATAAATAGGCGCTGGTTGGGCCAAATAAGCCGTTCCACCTGTGTATAAAACGTTTGAGAACCTAGGCGCGCTAAGTTGTCGTGGTAAAAGCGGTAAATGACTTCGGCGTCATCGTACGCTCGGTGGCGGCGGTCTACCCGGTAGCCAGCTCGACGAATGACGTCATCCAGTTTGTGGCCATGCTCGTGTGGGTATAAGGCTCGGCTGAGCCGTACGGTGCATAGTTTGTCCATGGCAAATGTATGGCCTGCCCGACGGTATTCTGCCGCAAAGAAACTGTAGTCGAAGCCTACGTTATGGGCCACAAAAATCGCATCTTTAAACATCTCGCCTAAGCGTGGCAGCAGTTCCACAAAGACCGGCTGACTGGTAGTCTCTGGCTGCTGTATGCCGGTTAGGTTGGTAATCCACCCCGGCACTGGCTCTTCGGGGTCTAGCACTTGATCCAGGCTAGCTACAATTTGGCCATCTTCTACTCGAAGCGCCCCAATTTCGAGTATACGGCTGTTCCAAGCCATACCCCCGGTGGTCTCTACATCGACAAATACTAGCGGCCTCCCCTGCATATGCCTGGTAGTATACGCTGCGGGGGCCTATGCCGTCATGCTCGCCAAGCATCCTGGCTGCAGCTCCGACCCTAAAGCTATGGACAATCTAAGACGGGAAATCGGCCTCATCTGAACTAGGCTACTCCTAAGGAGCGGTCAGGTCGTTGAAGGCAGCTGTGGCAACAGCGTGTATGAGTGCTACCTGCTGGTCGTACAAGCCAGCGGTACCGGCTGGATTGTTGGTGTACACCACAAGCACAAAGTTCCGCCCTCGGTACTCCACAATCGAAGCGTCGTGCAGCACACCGTCAATTTGGCCATATTTGTGGTACACCACAGTCTCGGCTGGCAGTACCGCCTGAACCAGGTTGGTGACTGTTGTGTGCGACATATAACCGTAAATCATGGCCTGATGTTCGGCGTTCATAAGTTTACCGTCATACAGCAGTTGCAACATTTTGGCCATGGCTGGCGTAGAAAATTGAATGTTATTTGGCACCATGCGGCCGTCTACACCAATGCTGTCTAGATACGCTTGCTCGCCACTCGGGTAGTGCAAGTAGGTGTTCAGCTTGGCCCAAGCGTCGTTATCGCTGTAGACAATCATACGCATAATTATGTCCTGCGCGTTTTGGCCCTGGATGCTTTGGCTAAGGCTAGCCTTGCCCTGCTCTACCTGGTGTATATAGTCAAACACCGCCACTAGTTTGCTCGTGCTGGCCGCTTCGTAAGTGCTTGTGTAGTTACCAGCGTCGTACTCTTTGCCGGTGGCCAAGTTGATAACACTGGCCGAGGCAGACAGCCCGGATTGGCTGGTCATGGCAGCAGTCATGTCAGACGCTAAGCTAGCCAAGGGGTCGGGAGCAGGTACTGTTGGCTCAGAGATCACCGGCTGCTTGGGTGGGGCCTGAGCTGTGGCGGTCGCAGCAGCGTGCCGCGTTGGTGTATTGCCCAGCCTGTACCCGGCCACTACCACAACCACCAAGATCAAAAACAAAGCAACACTCGGCAGCACCTTCATTTCGAAGGTGTAGCTCGCCGGCTTCTCAGCTTTATTTTCAACACTCACTACTGACTGCCGGTGTCCTGTACCAGGATGGTGTTGCCTCCTCAGCATATCTGTCTTGTAGTATAGCGCTTACGCTCAGGTATGGAAAGTTGCTTAACCCCTTACTGCTTCGGCACTTTGACACCAGCTTTACGCGCTTTACTTAGTCCGATTGCGACTGCCTGCCTGGGATTGGTAACTTTTTGGCCACTTTGGCCACTTTTTAGCTTGCTTTCTTTCAATTTGTGCATCACCTTCTCTACCTTCTTTTGCGCCTGCGGGCCATACTTTGCCATACCATACCTCCTATCTATCCATCGTCCAGATTACTGCAAGGCCGACGTGGCGGCTGTAAGCTCGGTCACGAAGGGGGTTAATTTAAAAGTGGCTATTTCTATTGATGATATATCGCGCAACGTAATACTATATATACATGAGCAGACCAGCCTCAGGCCTTCTACCGCAAGTAACATTTAGCATTTTGTTCGCTTTAAGTCTTAAGCCACGTCACGGCTACGAACTCATGCAACAGATTGAACACGACAGCGTTGGCAAATTAAAACTCGGCCCTGGTGCTTTGTACGGCGCTATTAAACGTTTGGTGGATGATAACCTGATAGAAGAAATACCGTTTGAAGACGAACGTGAACGTCGTCGCTACTACCGTTTAACTCGCAAGGGCTGGAATCGCCTAGGTGCCGACTTAGAATATTACGAAAATACTGTGCGCTTGGCCAAAGAACGTCGGGCTTTTGGCGACACCAGCGGGATGACCATATGAGCCTAAACAATCGTTTCCCTCGTTATAGTCGACTCACCCGGCTCTATCCCAGTGCCTATCGCCGTCAATATGGCGAACAAATGCTACAAATGCTAGCTGACATGCTAGACGATCCCGAGCAAGCCAAGCCGGCCGTATGGGCCCGCATAGTCGTTGATTTTCCCTTAAGCCTGGCTAGACAACAACTAATGTACGCCGGAGGCACTATGAAGACCATGCCAACTTACATAAAGCATAATGCGCTTATTGGCGCCAGCTTTATTGCCCCTTTTTTTGTACTAGTAAGTTTGAATGCCCTACTCCATGAGCGACTTTATAACTCCGTAGCGTGGCACCCCAGCCTGTTATTTATATGGCTCATTGCACTACCCACTACAGCCATAGCACTAAACCTACTCTCGCTCCTGCACTACATACGACAAGGTGGCGCGTCAGGACGGAGCAGCGCATGGCGCGTACTGGTTGACCTTCGTCATAACTGGCCCGTGCTGGCCGTGGTCCTAGTGGGTCTGGGCATTTTAGGACTAGTGCTTGGGCACGACAGCGTACACTGCGTAGCAGGCAACCCACTTCGGGAACTAGCCAACTGGCACCAAACGTGGGCGTGCGTACAGAACAGCTAGGCTTGACGCCATTTGGTGCATTATAGGCGCTCTGGACATACGAGGGCCTTACTTAAAGTCTTTGATGCGAGCGACTCCCACACCCATAATCATAGCTCCAAATATCACCACCAAGTCTGACCGGTCGTTATAAGCGAGCAGCACAATTACTAGACCCAGGAGCACCATAAGCTTGTGGCTATGCTTTAGGTATGCCGGACTATTCTTATCGATTTTTGCTTTGGCCATAGTGTCCTCAGTTATTTACTCTGTATACATCGTACAGCTAGTGCTTTCATGCAGCAATAAAAGGCCTGTCTTGGCCTAATAAGCACCCAAACCATGTGTTCGGGTGCTTATTTTGGAGCAGCACCTCTAAAAAAGCTCTCTGCACATTATTGAAGAAATACATGGATGGAAAAGTTTATTATGGAGGATTATATCGAGTAAGGATGTCTTGGTTGAGCGGTTAGGTCCTAGAATATACAATAGTGACATGCTGTTACACCTTATTGATTTCCTCGTAGACTACTTCAGGAATTTAAACGTAAGGAAGATTACCGGAGGAATACTCGCACTCATTGGGCTGGCCATACTAGGGAAGATGACTACCTCTGGGGACACAAATAGGGCTGTGTTGTACGCAATAGGCGGAATCTTAGTTAGTGGAGTTGGCTTTATCGTGGTTTATTACGATATAGCAAAAGACAAGACGCGTAGTAGGTACAGCGAGCTTGACACCCTCACAAAAGCACATACACAGAACGAACATGAAGACGGAAAAGCTTCCACCTGGCATATGAATCAGGGCCCAGACAATAAGAATACTCCCAACAAGGATTAGCAAAACAAAAAAGCACTATCCGGAATGGATAATGCTCATTTGGTGGAGCTGCCGGGTACTGCCCCCGGGTCCGTCGGCGTTTTCGCTAGTCGTCTACAGGCTTAGTCTGTTTTAAAAGTCTTAGCGCATGGGTATCGAAACATACAAACAGTCCATGCGAGCAATCCTGGTCTTAGCGGTCGGATTGAATAGGTCCGTCCGAGCAATCAGAAATATAGAACGCTTATTCGCTATCTGATGTCGCAAAGGCGTTTCCGTGGCAACTAGGCTACGGAGAATGCGAGCTGAGGTGCCTTAAAGACACTAGCTACGCGGTTCCAAACTTTTGCAGTTATTGGATTTTGCCTATATCGCTGACAAGCGACCTGCTGATCTAGCGGTAACGTACCAACGTCGAGCTTAAAATTCAGCCCCTTGTCGTCGGTAATGGGACAAACCTACGGTTTTTCCCATCGCGCGGGGCGGCGAAATGAATTCGCCGTCTCCGGCTGCTCTTTTCCCTTCGCCCGCGGCAAACCGCAAACCATTTGAAAATTAGAGCTACCTGGTACAGATGTGCATAAGGGTACAATACCCCTACAATCGCCTATTATAGCATAACTACAAGCACTTTGTCTAGCTCTTGCCGGCAGCCCGATACAAAGCGTACCAGTCATCAAGTGAGAGGGCTTGGGCGCGGGTGGATTCGGGTATGTTGGCGGTGGTGAGCAAAGTGCGGGCTTCATCCTTGGGGATGGCCAGGCCACCGCTGAGCGAATTGACGAGCGTTTTGCGTTTTTGGCTAAAGCCGGCCTTTACCAGGCGGAAGAACTGTTTGGTGTCGACACCCTCGAACAGCGGCTTGGCGCGGTACGTAAGAACCAGCACCTGGCTGTCGACTTTGGGCGGTGGTGTAAACAATTTGGCCGGTACCTCTAGGCCCAGTGACACCTCGCAGTAATACTGCGCGCTCACACTCAAAATGGACATGTCACCGGGGCGGGCCGCCACCCGCTGTGCCACTTCTTTCTGGATGAGGATGGCGGCTTGGCTAAACGGGTTGGAGCTTTCACAGAGTACGCGGATGAGGTTGCTCGTGAGGTAATACGGGATGTTCGCCACCACTTTGTAACCGGTTGGCAATGCGGTAAGGTCGAACTGCAAGATGTCTTGCTGCACCACTGTTAGGTTGCCGCCTAAAGGACTGTCCTTTAGGCTCAAGTTTGATAAGTCTTCGGCAAGACGTACATCGAACTCTACGGCCGTTACATGAGCACCGCGAGCTAGCAGTTGGCGTGTGAGTGTGCCTAGGCCTGGACCAATTTCGAGTACGTTGTCGCTAGCGCCAACTGCGACGCTGTCGCAAATAGCCTGCAGCGTCTTTTCATCGTGCAGCCAATGCTGCCCTAAGGCCTTCTTCGGAACAATATCACTCATTCCCCTGATACTACCAAGTCCGGCGCTACTTTACTACTGGCCTGGAAAGAGCAGCCCGAGTCGGCGGATTCATTCCGTTGGCCCCGCGCGTTAGCTCGAGCGAAGCGAGAGATATATGCAGAGCCGGAGTATTTGTCCGCGCGAAGCTATATGAGAGAACCTAGGTTCTCTCATTACCCCTACCAGTTATGGTGTACCGTCCAGTAATTGTAGGCGCCCGCCCAGCTACCGTAGCGTGCATTTGCATAGCCCGTAGCCCAACGAATTTGTGTTACGGCGCTGGTCGCCCAGTCGCTACCTGCCGATGCCATTTTACTGCCTGGCGTTGCTTGGAAGATGCCGTAGCCACCGTGTGCCGGGACATCGCTCGGGCTCATATACCCTGGGCAGGCATGAGTCCCCTGGATCTTAGTGGGGCACCAGCCGCCTTCGTGGCTGGCAATGTAGTCAACGTACTTGTAATCACTCTCGGCGATACCGGCCTGACGCATTACCGCCTGTTTGTCGGCTGGTATGCTCACCGCCTGACCCCGTGCGACCACTTCCGCCACCGGCTGCACCGTAACCACTGTTTGCAGCAAGGTACGGCTTGTCTCGACACCGTTTACCGTGTTCACTTGGTACGTCAGTACCTGTGCGCCGGCACTACCCTGCTGGCGGACGGCCGTGGTACCAAAGGTAAGCGACGTATCGAGCACGGCCTGGATGGGCGCGGGGATGGTTTGTGTGACGGTTTCTATGCGCGTACCTTTGCGGCTCACGAATACTTGCAGGCCTGGGGTAATGGGCGTGCTCAGTGCCGGCGTAACAGTATCGGCCGCAGTCAGTTTAATACGCTCGCTGCCCAGCAGGTCTTTGACAGTTGTAGCGTGGGTACGCAGGGACAGCAGTGTGCCGTAATCGTTCAAATTTACCGGTACCGACCGTTCGATGTTTATGTGCTCACCGACCGACTGCTCGGAGGCTAGGTTCTCGGCTGGCGCGGCCGTTACAAAGTCTTCGGCATACAGCGCTATACCCGCGTCGGTTACCATACTGCGCGGCGTGGCAGCCGCACTGTAGGCGGTGGTTGTAGTGGTGCCATCACTAATAGTAACTGGCACTGCTCGGTAAACGTTTACACGAAAATTGTCCTGCACAATAGCTGTAGTTAGGCTGGGTTCTACGCGGTCACGTACGCCGATGTGAATGTTTAGCTTGTGGAGCAGCGCGCCAACTGTGGGCTCATTGGTAGGCACCGTTTGAACGGCATGGTCATGCGAAATAATAACAATATAGCTGGTATCGGGCCGAAAAGTAGCCGTATGGTGGGTCGCAAACAGCAAGTAAAGCAAGCCACCGCTTACCGCTAGCAGGCCCAGAAATGCGGCAATCGGCAAACCGAGGGGGTGCCGACGTAGGCGATGAAACCGCCGAACGTGCGCTTTGGCAGAGGGCTGTATTTTGCTATGGATTTTTTGCATAGGCGGAAGCCCGGACGATACGCTGTGCAGTGGTTAAGCGCACCTATAGGACAATGGTGCGTATTATAGCAAAATCACCGGGCAGCGGACAGCTCAAGGGCTCGTCTCACCTCCGGTTTGCAGGCTATGTGTTGGAGCTCGTTTACTGAGAACCAATGCGCCTCTAGGATCTCTATGCGTTGTTTGTGTGGCTCCATAGCCATCGGCAGCCAAGCGATAAAGAAATGACAGGAAAATGTTAGACCGCTGTTACTACAGATTTCGCTAGACAGTTGCTTACATTGTTCTGGCAGGAGTGGTACGCCTGTTTCTTCGCGCGTTTCGCGTACCGCGCCCACAACCGGCAGCTCTCGGCTATGCAAGCCGCCGCCGGGAAGGCCCCAGCGACCATTACCCATCCATGTTTGGACGAGCAATACGCGGTCTTCTGCCCGGACAAGCACGCGCGTACGATAACCAACGCGCATATACACCCACAAAACCGGCCAAGCCAGCCAGAATAAAGCACGACCAGTAAGCGCCCACGGATTCATAGTTTCTCCAGGGGAGCGAATGCAATGTTCAGCTTTTTGGGGCCTTTACCTTGGAAATAGATGGTGGCGGTTTCGCCGTCTAGCTCCACAATCGTGCCTTGGCCGAACAGCTGGTGTTTCACACCGTCGCCAATTTCGAAATCGGGTACATAGCGCAGCTCGCCGTCATCTTTAGGAGGGGCCGGCGCTACATATTGGCCGTCATCATACCGTGCGCCATACGACGGCTGGCGAGCGGCAAAGCTCATGCCACTGCTCGTTTCCTGCGAATAGGCGGCGTCAATTTCGGCTAGGAACCGGCTGGGTATATTGTGCTGCACGCCGCCGTAAAGCATGCGGGCGGTAGCATAGATCATGTAGAGTTCTTCGCGGGCGCGAGTCATACCCACATAGCACAGCCGGCGCTCCTCCTCCATTTCGCTCTGGTCGTACAGCGCCCGGGTGTGCGGGAAAATGGTTTCTTCCATGCCAGTCATAAACACCACCGGGAACTCCAGACCCTTAGCCGCGTGCAGCGTCATGAGCGTGACGGCATTTCCGTTTAGATCGGCCGTGTCTAGATCGGTTATGAGCGCAATTTCTTCCAGGAAGCCGGCCAACCCCAGATCTTGATAGCTCTGCGCCACGCCCATCAGTTCACGCACGTTCTCCTGGCGGCTCTCGGCTTGCGGTGTATCATCGTCCAGATAGCTTAGGTAACCTACGCGGCGTACCAACGAATCAATCAGCGCCGCTGGCGGCACATCGTCGGCCAGTCCGCGCAGCACCGTGAACATTTCGCCAAGCTCACTCAAACCTTTTTTAGCTTTACCGGTCACGCTGCCACAGTTGGCGGCTTGCTGTAGCCCTTCACTTAAGGCAAGCCCCAGGCCTTCGTACCACTCATAAAAGTTTTGCAAGCTCTTAGGACCAATACCGCGAGCCGGCACATTTACAATTCGCTCAAAGCTTATGCGATCTTCGGGCTGGTAGATGAGTCGTAAGTACGCTACCAGGTCTTTAATTTCCTTGCGGTCATAAAAGCGCACGCCGCCGACTATCCGGTACGGTATGCCGTACTGTATAAACGTTTCTTCCACGCTACGGCTTTGGGCGTTGGTGCGGTACAACACGGCGTAGTCATGAAACTGGCGTGAGGTATCGACGCCCAATTTTATACGGCGAACAATCGCTTCAGCTTCGGCCCGCTCACTACCCACCTGCAGAATTTGCACCGGCAGGCCTTCGCCAGCAGCGGTCCATAGTTTTTTGTCACTACGCTGTTGATTGCGTGTAACCACGCCGTGCGCCGCGTTCAGAATATGCGAGGTGCTACGGTAGTTTTGCTCCAGTTTTATAACCGTACAGTCCGGGTAGTCACGTTCAAAGTTTAAAATGTTGCGGAAATCTGCCCCACGCCAGCTGTAAATGGACTGCCAGTCATCGCCCACTACTGCAATGTTGTTGGATGAGTTGGTGAGCAGTTTTACAAGCTTATACTGTGCTGCGTTGGTGTCTTGGTATTCATCAATCATGATGTACACAAATTGCTGTTGCCATTTGGCTCGTACGTCTGGCACGGTTTGCAGCAGATGCACCGTACGAGCAATCAGGTCGTCGAAGTCTAGCGCGCCACTATCCTTGAGAATCCTTTGGTACAGCGGGTAGACTTCAGCAGCCGCGCGGGTAGCCGGACTGCCGCCTGCCCTGTCATAATCTTCCGGCGTAAGCAACTCGTTTTTCGCGCTGCTAATTAGTCCTGCAATAACCCGTGGCGGAAAGGCTTTGTCATCCAGCATGAGCTGCTTGCTAGCTTGTTTAACGGCGCTCAGACGATCGGCTTCATCAAAAATGACGTAGGAACGCGGTATACCAATGTGCTCGCCATCCATACGCAGTATGCGTACGCAAATACTGTGGAACGTACCCATGTAGGGCATGAACCCCCGGTTGTCAGCGCTCTGGCCCAGCAGATGCGCCACTCGCTCGCGCATTTCACGAGCCGCCTTGTTGGTGAAGGTTACGGCCAAAATGTTGTAAGCCGTGGCACGATGAGTGGCGATTAGGTAGGCAATGCGATGTGTGAGCGTCTTGGTTTTGCCACTGCCGGCGCCAGCCTGAATGAGCAACGGACCGTCAGTGGTTTCGACGGCCCGCTGCTGCTCCGGATTGAGACCTGTAAGTAGATCGAGTTGCACCCTGTTATCTTAACAAATTACGCCCGCAAAGGTTGTGGTAATTTGTGCTTCGCTAGCGTTCTTACCGCACCTAGTAGAAGTAGCCGAGCAGGTTAAGCGTGACGTCCGTCGTGCCAGCGCTGTTGTAAACGTCAAACTGCTTGGCGCTACTCAGACCCTCAGTAAGTTCGTTAAAGGTAATCACTCCAGACGCGGTAGACAACGAGGTAGCAGTGGGCCTCGTAATGCCATCGGGGTAAGCAGTAAGTAGTGAGGCAGCCGTGCTAGATGGAGCGTTCAGCCCGCCAACAATTGCCTGAACCCCAGTGGGGAGCTGTGACAGACTAGCAAGTGGTACCGCCAATGTGCCAGCTGCGACAATGTGCTTACCGGCGTCAATGAGCCCGGAGTTAGCCCGTGTATCTACTACCATTTGGGGTGTAAGCGGCACATAGGCGAAGCCCGTGGCACTGGAGGAGTAATAGCCCACCACATCAACCACAAAGTCTATGGTGCTACTGCTATTGTTGTAGAGCGTAATCGCGCCGGCCGGGTTTGTGCCCAACTGAACTGTAGCTTCGCGAGTAGTGGCTGCCGTCGCGTGATTCATCACCGTAAACAATGGCTTGGTAGAGCCCGCAGCGTAGGCATTCACGGAGCCAGTAGCTTTAATGTTGACAGCGCTAATTTGTACGACCGCAGCCGTAGCTGTGGTGGGTACGCCACCTACACCGGTCACCTGAACATTTAGGCTGCCTTTGGCGGCCACAGTTTTGCCTGCGTTCGGTTTGCCAGAGTTAGCTCGTGTATCGGTAATGCGAGCAGGGGTGAGTGGGGTGTATGTATTGCCCGTGCTAGAGTAGTAGCCCACTACGTCAAGTGCAACGTTCGTACTACCGGCCGAGTTGTAGACCGTTACTTGACCATTTGTGCCTAAGGCGACAGTCGTTTGGCTGTTGGCAGCCTTACCTGCCAGCGTGTTTACCGTAGAGCCAGCCGGACGTGCTTGACCGGTGGGATAGATGGTCTCAAAGCCCTTTACAGTGGCCGTTAGCTCGGTCAGGTTCACCACCACCGCCCCAACGCCGCTGCTAGGTACGCCGCCCACACCGGCGACCTGGATCTTTAGAGTACCGCCGGCGGCAAGCGTTTTACCAGCATATGGCTGGCCCGATCCGGCAGTCGTGTCGGCCAACCGAGCTGGAGCTACCGGTGTAAAGGCATACGCCCTGGTAACTGTGCCGGTAGCAGTAGCGGTATTGCCGGCAAAGTCGGAGACATTCACGCTAATGGCATTTTGACCATAACCGAGCGATCCAACTGGCACGGTAATTGAGAAATCTTGGGAGTTCGATGAGCCAGAAACAGTCTTTACTAAGCTACCGTTGTCGTACACAGCCACTCGAGCGACGCTGAAGTCATCTGTGGCATGTAGCGTTACAACTAGGTCAGATTTCGCAGCGCCCTGTTGCGCCCAGTTGAGCGTTAGGCCACTAACCGTTGGAGCTTTGGTGTCGGCGGGCATAAGTGGTACGGGCTGTGCTAGCAGCCATTCACCCCCGGTGTTGGGGTCGCCGGTCAGGTCGTTAAACAACGTAGTCCTTTTGCTAGCCACATCTACACTGTTGATCTGGTAATGGCCGGCCACGTTAAAGGTGTAGAGCAGGCTGAGCCCATCGGCCGACCAAACAACTTTGGTGTTATATGAGCTGCTGTAGCCATAGGCAGAAACTTGGATTGGGGCGCTACCGTCGCTGTTGGCCACAAACACCGATCCTTTATATGCGTAGGCAACGCGTCCATCGTCGGGCGACCAGACAACCTGCGACATATCGGCCGAGCTGCTGCTGGTTACCACCGGTCCAAGCGTAATCTGATTGCTGCTGCAGGTCGTCGCTTTGGAGCTAATAGTATAGGTACACAGCGTGAGCGTGGGTGCTTTGTTGGAGCCGGCAGCACCGTCGTATACGGCATAGTAAGCCGCACTGTTATCTTGTGACCAATCCACACCAACCACCTGAGCAGACTGGCTGTACAACGATGGGTTGGTCAGCCCCGTGGCATTAGAAACCGTATATAGAGTGCTGGCGCCAGTGGTGACATTTAGAGAACCTAGCTGGGAGGTGCTGACGTTATAGCTACTGCCACTATCCACAAACAGAACCTTTTGGCCCGACCCATCGGCTGCCGGTGTACGTGACCATGCCGTATGGGCAATGTAAGTCGTGCCAGCCAGTGTGTATTGGTGAGGTTGCGTACCGGGATCACTGAGCCCGCCCACGGCAATCCCACCAGTAGCGAAGTTGGCCAGGTTAACATACTGCTTCCCCGTCCAAGACAGCGAGTCCAGAGGCTCTATATTGCTATAGCCAGTTCCCACACCATCACTAGTAAGAACGTAGTTTCCATAATAGATATTGCCGTTAAAGTAAGCGCTTGGGCGAGCATCGGTGGGCTGCTTCGCCTGCCAGCCAATGGCAAAGCCTTGAGCGGCATCGATACGATGCTGACTGGTACCGTCTGCCGCCATGATATACAGTCCAGCTACAGTTGGCGCGTTCACACCAATACCGTAGGCAATCAGCGAACCATCGGGCGACCAAGTGGCATCTGAGGCTTGTTCAATATTTGTAGCAGTAGCGGCATTTGGCACATTGGTTAGGTTTTTCAGCTGGCTACCGTCTACGTTCACCTCATAGACATCCAAAGCCTGACCGCCGCTGGCAGACTGACTGCTAATGCCCGTCAGCAACACTTTACTGCCATCGGGAGAAACCTGCGGATCTCTAAAGAAATAACCGTTCACCGGCTCTGTAAGCGCCACACAATTGTTCGTGTCTCCGGCCAAACTAACGATACATAAGCCTGCCTGGTCGGTGTAAACCAGATGCTGCGAGTCCGACAGCCACGACACGCCACCAAAACCATCGTACACCGACAACGACACGTTAGGAATCTGGTGGTAATTCGAACCATCTGGGTGCACCACGGCTATGGCTGTAGGGTAACCTGGATTGGTACTGTTCGGATCGGTAGCCACACCAAAGGCCAACCACTGACCATCCGGTGACCAAGCGATTCGGCTGCCGTTATCAAATGTTGCCACGCTGGATAGGATAGTTTTCTGGTTGGAACCGTCGCTATCGGCCACTACCACATTGTGGCTGGTAATCAGACCGTTTGACACTACAGCCTGGAGCGCAGCGACCTGGCTGCCGCTTCGGGAGAACGCCCAGTCGTCACCGACTAACGGCTGCAGCGCGCTGCTGATAGGCCCTTTGCCTGTCCCATCAGCATTGATACTGAGACTGCCCTGATAAAAAATCTTACCGTTGGTCGGCAATGTATCGGCCTGGCTAACGAACAGCAAGTAGGTGCCAATGCCACCAAACACCACGACCGCCAATGAGGCCAGCCATTTATTTAGGACAATCCTTGGACCACGGGAATGCAGGCCATCGCCCACTACCACGCGCGCTGGGTCCTGAGCCGTATGGTGCGCAGTAGGCACAGAGCGTGGGGCAGGCGAAGTGACGCTCGAATTGTCTATTCCGGGCTCGTTGGGTGTTTCCATTTTTCCTCTCTCGTTTATAAGCTTAAGCGCAGTATACTCGGTTACCTTTATGGCCGCAACCCAGGGGCCAGCTCAAGCTCTTAGGACAAAACCGCGCTTTACGATGAGAGAGAATGCGAACGGCACGACCGACTGTAGCGGACCATATTGCTAAGCCGGGGTGCTCTAATTGGTAGCAGGAGTAGACAGGAAATGGGTGTGTGGGACACTGACCGGCAAGCTGACCAAACCAGCGTCGAGCGCCGCGTCTAGTAGTACAGCCGCCAGGGCTAGCGCCAGTAAACACAGGAGCAGAACGTGAAGGCGTGAGCGCTTGCGCTGCCGAGCGTTAATAGGCGCGTTGTACTTACGGCTAGCAACCAGCGCCTCCAGCTCCTGGTTGCGCGCTGTTTCGGCTTCGGCAGCAGCAATTTGCTCAGCAGTTAGCTCGGCTTCTTGGTCACGTTTGACTTGGTCACTAGATTCTATTGCTGCACTCGGCGCGGTGGTGGCAGGCAGTGGCGTAGTCTCCGAGGGGTCGGTCGTCTCGGCGTTTTGTGCAGTAGTAGGCTCAGGCGGGGTTGCATCAGGGTTAGGCTTAGCTTTTGGCTCTTCTATTATCGCCACCGGCTCGGCTGCCGGTTTGGCAGTCAGCTCTGGAGTCTCGGGCGGCGCAGTCTCGGCAACTGCAGCTGAAGTATCTACTAAAGGCTGATCTGTCCCGGAGTTATCGATGATTTTAATAGCTGTTGATGTGTCACCGGCTGATTTGTCATTGGCAGACGCTAGGTCAGATGGCGTCAGTGGTTGCTCCGCAGCCTTTCTGGCAGCCGCAGCCGTAAGAGCGGTATCGAGGGGCTGAATCGTTTTGGCGGTGCGTGTCATTGGCTGCAAAGCAGACTCCTTAGATCCCGTCGCGTCGGTTGCTACCATCATAGGGTCGCTAGCCAACACAGGACGGTTACTAACTACTATGGGCCGACTGCTGGCAGAGGGTGTCGCTTTGCCAGGGCGCTTTACATCATCGATTTTACTGGCAGCTGATTTTTCTTTTTGGGGCATATGCTATCCAACCTTCAAATGCACTTGGTATGCCGCATCAACTATAGCGGCAAACTGGTGGTAATTTAGACTCGCAGCGCCCACCAACGCCCCATCTACGCCCGGTACCTCTAGGTAGCTACGCACATCATGTTCATTGACACTACCTCCATACAGAATACGTACGTTTTCGGCCGCTCGTTCACCGTACAACTCGCGAATTTGCATGCGCATATGGGTTATTTCTTTCTCTACAGCGTCGGGCCTAGCTATAATGCCATCGAATGTACTTATGGCCCAGACTGGCTCATACACTAACACAACATTGTCGAGGTCGCGGCTGGTTATATTCATAAGTGCTGTAGTGAGCTGGTCATGCACTACTCGCCGGCCCTCGCCAGCATCGCGTTCCTGCTTGGTTTCGCCAATACACACAATAGGCACTATGTCGTTGCGCACAGCCGCTTCCACTTTGTCGCGTACCATGTCGTAGGTTTCGCCAAAATAAATTCGCCGGGCTGAATGCCCCACAATGGCATACTGCACAACATGCCCCAGCATAGCGAAGCTAACTTCACCAGTGTAAGCGCCTTCATCCTTGGGGTATGCGTTTTGCGCGCAGAGTTTAAATTTGCGGTGGTCCAGCTCGAGCGCCAAGGGCTGCAGGCTGAGCATGCTGGGCGCTAGCACCACCTCAATTTCGCGGTGAACCTTTATGCGTTCGTTCAAACGGTGCGCGAGTAGGCTCGACTGGTGTACGTTAAGGTGCATTTTCCAGTTGCCAACGATAAGAGTTTTTTTATCTAAATGCATAGTGCTTATAGTTTATTGTACATCATTTATCTTCGAGTGCTTCGACGCCTGGGAGCTTACGACCACTCATGAGCTCCAACGAAGCCCCGCCGCCAGTAGATACGTGGTTGAAGGCCTGCAACAAACCACGACTTTCTATGTACCCGACCGTGTCGCCCCCACCCACCAGACTAAAGGGTCGATTGCCAAATTGGCCGGTCATAGCCTCCACTAGTAGCTCGGTACCATGCGCAAATGGTCCCACCGGCCCCTGCAGGCCAACTGTTTCGGTCACACCTAGAGCGCCGTTCCACACTACCGTACCCGCCAGCTGCAACGACCCGGCTATAAAAGCGCCACTAAAGGGCCCTATGTCGAGTATCATCTCATTTTCGTCTACCATGCCGCTAGCTTTGAGCGGTCGTTTTGGGTAGTTCTCTATGTCGGCAATGACGTGCGCGCTCCAGTCCACAATACGTGTCTTGGCCGCTTTGTCGACTTTGTGCGCTACTACGCCGTCTTGCGGCAAGTAGAACACAAATTTGCCGTTTTTGGCCTTGTCTTTGGCTAGCTCCAAAATTTGCTTGGCAAGTGGCACATCATCGGCCTCGGTCATGCTTTTGCCAATTTTGAGTCCCGTGGCCTGCAAAAATGTATTGGCCATGGCGCCGCCAATAGCTACCACGTCAGCTATATCTATAAAGCGCTTTATAACTTCAATCTTGTCGGCAATCTTGGCGCCACCGACTACTGCCACCAGCGGTTTAACCGGATGCTCCATGACCTTAGTAATCGTATCGACTTCTTTTTCCAGTAACAGACCGGCAGCGCTAGGCATGTACTTCGGAAGCTCCGAAACGGAGACAGCACCGTGGTGTACCACGCCAAAAGCATCCTGGACAAATATGTCCGCCAACGAGGCTAGCTCACGTGCAAAGCCTTCATCGTTGTCTTCTTCTTCCGGGTGAAAACGCACGTTTTCTAGTAGCAGCACCTGGCCCGGTTGTAATTGTTCCGCCGCCTTTTTTACACGGTCACCCACACAGTCAGGTACAAATTGCACGTCCTGACCGAGTAGCTCCTGCAGCCGCTTTGCTACTGGGAATAAGCTAAATTTGGGGTCAACCTTACCCTCGGGCCGACCCAAGTGAGAGCAAACGATGACAGAGGCCCCATGCCCAAGCAAATACCGCACGGTAGGCAGACTTTGCTCAATACGGTAGTCGTCGGCAACCTCGCCCTTGTCGTTAATAGGTACGTTGTAATCAGCTCTAAGAAGCACGCGCCTGCCGTTCAGGTCAATATCGCGAATTGTTTTTTTGGTAAAGCTCATCAACTCCCACCCGCTTATGTTTAACCATACAGTAGCACATCTAGTGGAGCGAAGCTACACTGGCTGCGACTTGGTATAATGGCGACATGAATTGCAAGCCGTTCTTGGTCGCCCACGCCCGCAAACTTGACCTCCGTCTGTATGAGCATTTGTTCGAGAAAGCCAGTGCGCAACCAGTCTTAGACGAGTTAGTTACATACCAAAATGCCGACGGTGGCTTTGGGCATAGCCTGGAGCTGGACTTGGGGCTGCCCGATTCGTCAGTTCTGGCGACGACCATCGCCTTTCAGTACATATTGCAGATTGGCGTAGACACCAAAGAGACGACTAGCAAGGCGATTGCATATTTACTGCAGGCGTACGATAAAAGTCGTCATGGATGGGTAAACATACCGCCAGCTGCCAACGATTATCCCCGCGCACCATGGTGGAACTATCCGGAAGTATTATCGTGGGCGGATTGGGGCAATCCTTCCGCTGAGATACTAGGCTACCTGCTGCGCTACGCCGATGAGGCCAGCAATCATGACTTACTGGCAGAGATTACCGAGCAGGCCATAAACCGATTGCACGCCATCGATGAGCCCGAGCCGCACGAAATCAAATGTTATGCACGGCTATACAAACAAGCAAACCCACCCTTACAGGCTCGGCTATATGACCAGTTAGCGAGGTGTATTCGCCAAGCGGCCAAGACAAGCCCAAAGGACTGGCAAGGCTACATCGCCACACCCTTAACCTTTATTGATGCGCCGGATGACCCCTTTGCAGATCTATTTAGCAAAGACTTACTACTAGAAAACGCCCATTACATACGTGGCCAGCTGTTGGACGGTGACCACTGGGAACCAAATTGGGAGTGGGGACAGTTTGAGGCCGACTGGGCCAAGGCTAAGTGGGCATGGAGCGGCAAGCTGACGGTCGACAACCTAAAGCTGTTGCATTCATTTGGTGTTACCAGCTAAAGAGGCGTTAGTCTAGCTGACGAACTTTGATGGTATCGGTAGTGCCCACCACCCCAGGGTATTTACCGCTGGCCGTCACGACTATATCACCCTTTTTAAACACGCGAGTTTCGCGCAGAAAATCGGTGAGCTTTTCCGCCGCTTGGCGGCTGACCGGTCGTACGTAGCTTTTTACACCGTACACAATCGCCAGCTGTTGGGCCGTACGTGCATCATCGGTGACGGCCAGCAGCGGAATCTCGGGACGCTCAGCAGCAATAGTGAGTGCCGTGGCGCCAGATTTCGTTTCGGCCACTATTGCCGCCGCGCTAATGCTTTCACTCAAAGATATAATGCCGCGACTAATGGCCAGCTGGCGCGAAACGGTGCGCTCTTCGTCACCTGGAAAGACGGCCTTTACCGGCGCGTGGCTTTGGGTGTACAGAATAACCCGTTTCATAATTTCTACGGCCTCCAGGGGGTATTGGCCGTTAGCGGTTTCGTCGCTTAACATTACACAGTCAGCACCTACCAGCACAGCAGTGGCCACATCACTTACCTCGGCTCGCGTGGGCTCCGGCATCTCGGTCATACTGGCCAGCATTTGGGTGGCTACAATGGTCGGCCGACCATATTTTAGGCCCAGACCTATAATTTGTCGCTGTACCATTGGTACGCTCTCTGCTGGAGTCTCCACGGCTAAGTCACCACGAGCTACCATGACCGCGTCGGCAGACTGCACAATGGCCTCAATATTGTCTACTGCAAGTTTAGTCTCTACCTTGGCTATGAGCCGCCTGGGGCTGCCCAAATTTTTTATAAGGCGACGCATATGCTCAATATCGTGCGCCGACTGTACAAAGCTCATACCCACATAGTCGATGTCCTGTTGGCTACCAAAAGCCAGATCAACCCGATCCTTCTCGGTAATTACGTCGCCTGAAAAGTCGGTGTCTGGCAAATTAATGCCTTTGCGTGCAATCAATATGCCATCGTTCTCAGCCTCAACATACACCACCCCATCCTTTACACTCGTAACCCGAGTGCGCACCTTGCCATCGTACAAATACAAGCGTTCACCGCGCTGTACTTTAGTGCTCAAATCGTACTGGGTGGGTATGATGCCAGTGGTCGTCCAGTCAGTTTTATAGCCAAAGCGTAGGCCGTAGCCCTTGTGCACTTGTATAATGTCGTCAAAATCTCCGAGGCGAATCTTAGGACCTTGCAAGTCTTGTATGATCGCTACTGGTTTATGTAGCTCTTTGCTGGCTTTGCGTATCCAGACAATCTCCTCCAGCTTCTCGTCATGTGTACCGTGGCTGAAGTTAAGGCGCAGCCCATTGGCGCCCATGGCAATGAGCTTATGAATGGTCTCATAGCTGTGCGTTGCCGGACCAATCGTGACGATAATCTTCGTCCGTTTATAGTCATGCAAAGCCACTGGTTGTTTTGGGGAGAGCTCACCCATAGTTAGGCTTAGTGTAACCGCTAATGCTTAGCCGTTCAAGCGCTACAACCCTAGTTAAGGCTGGATTTCTCGTAAGTAGTGCCGTCCGACAGCAGTGCTGAGACAGTAAAACTTTGGCAGCCATCCGCACCTGAACAGCCAGCAGGCACATAGGCGTACTGGGTAGCCGTGGGCGTGGAGCCAAGCTGACTTTTAGTACCATCAGGGTCTTTGAGCGCTTCCGGGTCAAGACCTTTCATATTGGTTGCCAGCCAGCTGGCGTCGTTCATTTGCGCCAGCGTAGGGTAAAAACCGTTACTGGCAAAGTAGGCTTCTATGTGGGCATCGAGACTGTTGATGTCGGCCTCACGCTCACTATCCTTAGCCTTCGCCTGCTCGCCGCCTAGCAGTGTAGTGCTAGAGTCAACACTACCGCCCAAGCCAAAGGTATTTAGTACCTGTTGGATGGGTATGGCGCCAGTAGGCACAGTGATCTCTACTGGTTTGTTGGAAACTGCGGCATTCAGGGTAGCAGTTACGCTATATGGATCGCCCGAGTCGGTACTTTTTACCGAGAAGGTAGCTTTGGTACTGTTGGTCTTAAGATCTACATCGGCGGTCATTTTGGTGTCCACCTTGCCAGATGCGTCGTGGCCGTTTACAAACAATGACAATTTGTCGCCACCTTGGTACGTTTGGCCCAGCTCGGTGTAACTGCCGGGGTCGGCTTTGTCGCTCACGCGAATTTTGTGAATCAGTTTGTAGTGGCCATCAATCCACATGTCAAAAGTGTTAGTAGATTTTAGGCTGTCGTCGGTTTGGCAATTGTGCTTGGCGGAGTCCCGAGCACTGGCTATCTCACTTGCTGTGTCGCCAGACAGATGCTTGTAGGCGTCGGTGGCAAAAAAGGCATCAGCCAGAGCGCTACAGTAAGCTCGCAGATGTGGAGTGTTTACACCAACTTTGTAGTGGTACGCCAAGACGCCATCTACTGTTTCTTTGCCTACATAGCTCTGACGGACAAAGACAGCCTTATCTGGTGTCGTGCTAAATACATATTGTTGCGTTACGCCCATGGTCGCACGAGCCAACCCAGCAATATCTTGAGCCGACAGCTGAGTGGATGTGTGGCTACCACCACTCAGGTAGAGATCGTTGATGGATTGCAGATAGTCGCCACTTACCTCAATCCACTTGCCGTCATAGGACGAAATACCAGGCACAAACTCGTCGAGCCCCAAATCTTTAAAGCCGCTCAGCTGGAAGTAGATGTTTGGGTAAACGCTGCCAGCCGGAATCTGGCTAAGCACTTTGGCACTCAGGGTTTTGCTGCCGCTATCGCCCTTGAGTGTTACGTCGAGCCCACCATTCAGGCTAGTTTTGTCGAACGTGGTGTTAAACGAGCCTTTGTATGATGCACCTGCCAGTTCGGCATCGAGTGTGCCCGTAATGGCTGAGGTTTTATACGTTTCTAGCTTGTCGGCTGTAGTGGCAGACTGAACCAGACTGTTCAGTGCTTTGCCCGACCGATTGATGCCGGTGTTCCAAACATGGCTCGGAGTATTTGGCAGGTACCAGGCAAAGACAGCGCCGCCCCCTATAAGTAGCGCTATCAGCGCTACGCCAGCCGCCAACCAGATCTTCTTGCTTCCCCGGCTGCGCCTAACGGCCGAACCACCGACGCTGCCTACTACCACGGGTGTACCCGTCAGACTTTCCTCCGGCGCCACCGGCATGCTCGATGATGGACCCCACGAAGGCGTGAGGGGCTGCGGTGGTGTGGTGGAGGCTTGTTCCGGGGGCGCGGCCGCAGAGCCAGAATGCATAGCAGCCGCTACAGGATCGACTGCGGGCTTAATGTCTGGCGATATTTGAACTGGTCCAGGCGTAGCCACGCGCTGCGGCTCAAAGGATGCTCCCTGAGGCATGCTCAGTGGTTTGTCTGAATCAGACGTGTTGGTAGATTGATGATTGGTAGGCTCCATAGTTCCCCGCTTTAACTTTTTGTCGTGCTTATCCTTAAGCAGCAGTATAGCATGTCATCAACATGGTATAGCCAGCAATTATTCAGCTCTTTCTGTGTATGCGCACCGGGTGTAGTTATACTGCAGCACGCGGCGACTGACCCGCAGTCTTGGGTAGAACAGTTTCTAGAGCCTTGACGAGTGTTGCCGGGTACAAACGCTCACTGCACAGGTGGTTGCTAATGGCATTAATGGCCGCCAGCTGATCGCCAGCCTGAGAGTATGCCTCAATGATCCTATACATTATATTGTGCACCTCCACATGTGACACAGACACCGTTTGAGTCATAGTAAGCAGTTGGGCTGCTCGCTGCTCAGCATCTGGCAATCGGTGGTAGTAACTGAATGTGTCTAATGCGCCCCGCAAGGCAGCACGCAGCCCGTACTCAGACAGCCCCGCTTCGACAGTGCTCAGTTGAGCCGCGGCCGTAGCAGCGCGGCCCTCATCTCCTTGTTGGGTGGCGGCAGCTACACCGGCCACTGCTCGACGGTATTCCAGTTCGAGATCGCTGGTGAGGTCTTTCTGCATAGCCCGTTGCCAGGCAGCTTCATCGCCAGTGGCAGCGTAGATAGCCAGAAGCGCCTCGGCGGCCGTAGCCTCAAAGGGCGGATAGGCTTCTCCGGCGAGGGCGTCAGCGACATCGCACGCCAGAGTAACCTCCCCCAGCCCAACCAGACGCTGCAGCACAAAGCCATATGGATCAGACGGGCGCAGCAGTATAGGATTACTGTGTGCTGTGGCGAGCAGTTCAGCGTCTGAAAGATACGTGCCCAACAGTGTGGTTGCCTCCTCTGGCTGTGAGCCAAACTTTCGAGCACGAAGAAGGCTTAGCAGTTCGGTCAGCTGATCTGCACTCGGTGCCTTTTCGCCAATCTCCATCATGAGTCTGTCAGTGGGTGATTTTGGCCAATCGTCCGGCAGGTCGTATTTTCCCCGTAGCAGGCCATAGATTGTGTCTTGAGCCCGGGGGTACTGCTCCGCTACGCCGGCTAGGGCGTCGGGGGCATGTTTTGCGATTTCTTGCATAAGGGACTCCAGCTTGCTGACGTCCACCCCTGCCAGAAAAGCGTCGTAAACCGCATCGGCTGCCACTTCGTAGTATGCGCCTGCTTCGGTAGGATCGTTGAGTGTGGCCAGCCTGGCTCGGCCACCTTCCAAAACGGCGATTGCTTCCTGGTTGCCGTATTCCTCCATGAGAGGGCTATCGAGATACGCTTCAACCACACTGATGTCACCCGCATAGCTGGCTACATCCCGGGCAATGGCCAGTGCTAGCTTACGCGTATCCCGCACAAAACGTTCAGCTTGCCTTTCGCGCTCCAGGTGCATGGGTGCCAGCCTGAAGTCCTCGGGGTTAAACTTTTCGCTAACAGTCTTGAGCAGTTGATCTACGAATTTGGTTAGAGCGTCTGGAGAACCGTGGCGGCTTGCCGCCACCAGCCAGTTAGCCAGCGTTTCGTGGGTTTTCTCATGAGATTCTTGTATATGTGACTCATCTCCGACATCGAAGTATATATCCAAGGTGTCGTCACCACCCCTTTCGTGCCTGTCAAGCGCCATTGGGGTTCCATGCTCTAGGTCGGAGCCCAGAAACTGCCCAATTTCCTCAATATAGACCTGACCTATTGCTTCAAGATTATCGGCCAGAGCCCCTTCCGCCGCTATTCGGACGTCTGCGTCGGCATAGCGTAGCTGCAAATCAACCAACAAACCACCATCCGTTGTGGCCCGAGAGATGTCAAGCTGGTTGATGACCTGACGCAATTCGGGCAGTATTTGCTCCGGCTGACCGCTAAGTTCTGGGGTACCCATATAGTTAGGGATTGTACCAAGTTTGATGCAGGAAATTCTAGGCTGGCCAAGGTAAGGTTAGGGCTGGCCATCAGACGGTTATGGTTTTAAGACCTAACGAACGCGCCGGTTAATAGCTCTGACACCACATTGAGGAGTAGGCAGGCAGCTCAGCGCCGTAATAGCCTTGGCCGCTGTTGGAGTCGCTGACAAAGTCGGGGAACATTAGGTTCACGCCCATGGTAATAGCTTTGGAGCCGCTGGGGTTAGCGAAGGCCCAGGTGTCATATCCTAAGGTTTCGCCTTCGTGGCCATAGATGGTTTGGTTGCAGCTATCGGCCACTGGCGTCACTTGGCTCAAGTCCCAGCTCCAAATTCCCAAACCGGCACCGAATCCGGGAGGGAACAGACCTTCGGGTAGCGTGATCGGTACTGTGGTTTTCATTTGCGTGGTCAGGTTCGCCGGTAGCAGGTGTCCGCCCACTAGCGCTTTCATGAACGTGTTTAGGTCGGCCGGGTTGCTCACTACCGCACCGGTGGCCCACAAGAAGCTGGGGTTGTAGTTGGTCCAGTCATCGGTGAATTGGCTAAACGGCATGCCTACAATAATGGTGCCATCGGCTTCTACGCGGTATGAATAGCCGTGAGCAAAGGGCGCCGTTAGGCTGGGGTCGGTTACCGGAAAACTGGTGTTGGCAAGGTGCAGCGGCGTAATGAGACGCGTCTGAATCTGGTGCTGAATACTGTCATGCGTTACCGCCTCCACCACCATGCCAACCAGTATAAAGTTAGTGTCGGAGTACTCGGCTTGGTTCGGAGGTAGCTGATGGCGCGGCTGGTTAGCTATCATGGCCACAAGCTGATTGGGTGTCCAGGTTTTGAAACGACTGACCTGGCCACGGGCAATCTGGTAAATGAGCGAATTACTGTCCGCTTCCAAATAGTCAGGAACCCCGGAGGTATGATTGAGGAGCTGCTTGACCGTAACGTGGTTGGCGTACGGCAGTATGCCGGGCACCCAATGTCCAAGCGTGTCACTCAGGCTAAGTTTGTGCTCGGCCACCAACTGCAGCGCTACCGCACCGGTAAACGACTTCGTAACACTGGCCGCTCGCAGTTTCATGTTCGCCTGAGTATGCTGCCCGGTTTGTAGGTTCGCCACACCAGCTGCCCCGGTATTGCCGAACGAGTCCGTGGCCCACGCACCCGGAAAGCCGCCGTTTACTACCCGCTGCACACCACTTTGTAAGTATGACGTACCGTTGGCTGCCGCGTGGCCAGACCAAATACTTAAGGCCGGCGCCAATCCAACTGTCAGTACACTAAGACTCAAGAACCCCGCCTGGCGAAAACGCACTAGCTTACCAATTAGTTTTTGCGCCATGTTACCTGCCTCCGTTTACAATCTACGGCCAGCATACAGGTTGGCTGCGCCCGCTGGCTGTACGAAGACTTACTAAACGTGAAGCATAAAAAGTCGGCCGATATAGATACGATCCGCGAAAGAAAATGAGTATACTAGGGCTACTATGAGCGCAGCGCGCAGCCTAACCATTTCCAATATATTTGTCTACCCTGTTAAATCGTGTGGCGGACTGGCTTTAGACGAAGCCAGCATTGTTGACACCGGTTTTGACCACGACCGCGAGTGGATGGTAGTGAACGAAGACGGATGGTTTATTACCCAGCGCCAGTACCCATTTATGGCGACCATTCGACCTACCGTCGGTGGCAATATACTCCGGCTGGAAGCACCGGGAGTCAAGGCTCTAGAAGTGCCGATTACATCGGCGTATAAGCGCCCGGTAACCGTTTGGACTAGTGACCTCGAAGCTTACGACCAAGGTGATACCGCTGCCGAATGGTTTAGCAAGCTGCTCGGTCGGGAGTGCCGGCTGGTTCGGAAAACACCATCCATGCGCAAGATCGGTCAAAAATACCAGGTTACGGGCAGTGAACTAGTGGGGTTCGCCGATAGCTACCCCTTTTTGCTTGCCTCGCTGGCCTCACTGGATGACCTAAATGCGCACATGGATGCATCCGTGCCCATCACCCGTTTTCGGCCAAACATTGTGGTGGCAGGCGGCGAGGCGTTTCAGGAGGACTCTTGGCGCAGAATTAAAATTGGCCAGGTTACCTTCCGAGTCGTTAAACCATGTAGCCGGTGCGAAATGATAAACGTCGACCAGCAAACCGGCGAACGCGACGTGCAGCCACTCGACGCACTGGGCGGCTACCGCCGGCACGCCAAGGGCATATGGTTTGGACAGAACCTCGTGCAAGAAACGACGGGCGTCATCCGCGTAGGCGATGCGCTCGAGGTGTTGGAGTAGCAGTCTCATGAAAAACCAGTGGCAAAAAGCTGTCATTACAGACGTCACCCAAGCATCAGAGGACATGCTGTCGCTAACAGTGCAGCCAGAACAATGGGTGCCCTACAAAGCGGGACAATGTTATGAGACTCGCATCCCGGGTCTCAGGCTCATGCGTAAATACTCCGTGGTGTCGTCTCCCCATCATAAAAACAAGTTGGAATTTGGCGTACAGCTATTGCCGTATGGCGCCGTGTCTCCCCAGATGTGGAAATTGAAAGCCGGCGACTCGCTCGATATCCGCGGACCTTTTGGCACCTTTACGTGGGACACGTCCATGGACGGCCCAGTTATTCTGATTGGCGGCGGCTCAGGCATCACCCCGCTTATTAGCATGTACCACTACATCCGCTCGGTGCGCCCCAGTGGCGAGATAGTTTTTATAGTCAGCGCCAAACACGCCGGCCGCGTCATGCATTATGAGCAGTTAAAACAGCACATCAGCACACGTTTTACGGCTACTGAGGGTCGAGTCGACAAAGACTTTTTAACCAGCCTAATCGGCCAGTACGTAACCAACTCGAAAACACATTGTTATGTCTGCGGCCCCAATAGTTTTGCTGCCGATACGGTAGACATTTTGCTGGAAATGGGTTTCCCCGATACAGTCATCATGTCGGAGGGCTTCAGCTAGAACGCTCTAACTTGCGCCAGGTTATTGAACACTCTATACTTGCGGGCAGTTATGTCTAATTACTATGTTAGCAATTACTCTTGTTGTCCGTGTCAACCATGCTAATTGGTTGCAGCCTTTACATTTTTCTCTGAATTCAAACTAAATCTCCAGCTTGCAAACCAATGGCGGTGAAAGCCTAGCGGTTAGGCATTGGTTTAAAAGCTGGTTCGACTCCAGTCGCCGCCTCTAAACAATACTAGGAGGAAAATGGTATGAAACAGGCAAAAACAATTCAGGCGTTTATGGTTGGCGCCGCTCATTATGTGGTAAGTGGCACGAACGGCGACGAGGCAGTACTGCGCATAGACTACCAACACAATACTTACTCACTCGAGAGTCAGCGCACACCTTTGAATCCCGCATTTCAACAAGAAGTATCCGAGATCGCAGAAGACCTGTTACGACGTAAACACGGCATAAACTTTGCGAATAAACTAACCCATCCGGAGTAGGGCTGTCCGGCATTGCACCCAATGAGCAGAACTTCAAGCCGTAGTTTTTCTGTTGGAGCGAAAGCGATACCACTTATCCCAGGTGTCCGTACAGACTTCAAGTTTATCACCGGTTATCTGTGGGTTTTGCAGGGCTTTTAGAAGTGGCTCATACAGTAGTTCACGGTTTGCTTCAGACACGCCGGCTAAATGGATGAACACCGTTTTGCCAGAGGTATCCGTAAGCCGTAGAGAGCAGATATTATCATACGTATACGCCACCAGCATAACTTCTTTAACCTTAGCCAAGGCCGATAACTGAATACCACGCCGGCCCTGTATGCCGTACGTCGTGAGTGTATCGCCGTCTAGGACCGTTTTAAACGGGAAACGGTTGGGACGAATTGCCAAGCCAATAATTATGAGACTAAAGATGGCGACGAACCACAGGTCCGATAATGCCCGATGATTAATAGCATATACAGCTACCCCGATTGTAATGACCACCATAAACAAAAGTGTTAAAACGGCTAAGACATACATGGCTATCCAAGAGGCCGAGGCTTTGGCCACGATTACCCCTACGGGTTGACCAGCCACAGGTTCCACTGGAGTTTGTTGCGTAGCAGGTTGTTGACCAGGTTGATTTTGGGTGTCCACTGCTTTCAATCATACCCTAGCAATGCTAGAAATGGTAGCTCGTTGAGGACGGAGTGGATTTGATGTCTTTGCCAAGCTTATTGGTGAGCCCGCGGAGAGTACTTTGTATACCGTCGTCGCATGCTCGGCGCGAGCTCCGGTAAACGTCGTCCGCGGTTCACAGCCAGCTACGCTGGCTGGCCGCTTCAACCCATGCTCGGAATCAATTCCTGCGCGTGGGTCCTCGCGAACGAACTCCTCCGGAGTTCGGATTTTCTGCGAAAATCCTACCAAATAAAAAACGCCACCTTTGGTGACGTTCTTTATTTGGTGACCCTACCGACCCGCAATTGGAAAACTTTGTGGGACAGCCTAGAGCGAATGAGTCAGCAACTTGAAGAGTTAGGCATCGGTGACGATGTTATACTCCGAGAGGAATAATCATGGCAAGATATTATCGAAGACGCAAGTACCGCAGGAGCAACGGCTTTCAGGATGCGGGGATCATCCTTGGCCTTATACTTATCGCCTATTTTTACACCTCTGGCAAAGATTTTATAAATACCCACCCTTACGCTGTTCCGCTGTTGATCGCTCTTGCCCTGTTGCTCCTAGCGATCCCGGCAGGGCTTTGGTGGTACAGACGAGAGCGTGCTCGCCGCATTTACAATGCTTACACCATTGCCAATATTGATTCAATGGACGGCCTAGAGTTCGAGAAGTACCTCGCCAACCTACTGCGACATCGAGGCTATACTAATATCCGGTTGACCGAAAGATATGACTTGGGCATAGATATAATCGCGCGCAAAGACGGGATTACCTGGGGCATACAGGCTAAACGTTACGGCGGGCTCGTGAAAGCCGCCGCTATACGACAAGCCTATACCGCGTTGACTCGCTACAAGTGCAACCGGGCAATAGTCATATCAAATAGTACCTACAGCAGACCGGCCAAGTTGCTAGCCCAAGACACTAATAGCATACTCATTGGCCGAGAAGAATTATCAAAGTGGATATACGAAGCAAGCACCAATGGGAGATAATGCTATTATGAGTTTACAAATGAGCGGCTACAAGATAACCGAAAAAGACGTTGAAGGGATGTTGAAATACCTGAAAGTCTTTCACCCCGAAAATGCGAACAGAGATTTTGCCGTAGAAATACTGCTCTATATGAAGGCAGCCTATCACAGAATTGCGCTTACCGATCCAGACATGCTTGAAGAGTTATACGAAGCCTTCAGCGACTCAAAGAGCTAGAGGGGTTAGTCTTTCGGCTTGATCTCAAAAACGATCTCGAAGCTAGGCATCTTTTCGCGCAATACCTTAATGGCGCGATAGACCGTTTCAGGAGTCACCTCATCGGCCAGGCTATTAGTAGCATTAGCAGGGACTGGGGTAGCTGCGCTCGCAGTATCATCCTCCGCCCTGCCGAGTGCCTTTTTGCCTTCGGGTGTGAGGGATAGCTTCTCGAGCTTCTTCTTACCGTCAGATGAGTAGTGCCTGACCACTAGGTCATAATCGCGCATGGCAGTCAGCTTGTTTGCCAGCCACGACTTATTCTGCTTGCTCTTCGCCAGATCACGGCCGGTGGCAATAAATATATCTTTAACTGAGACCGCGTTTGCGGTGGGAACTTCGGAGAAAAACCGCTTCAAGTTCTCGATAGCAGCGTCCTTCGACATATAATTGCTGGGCTTATTCATAGTACGGATCATACCACACTATTATATGAAAGGTAAAGCTTGTAATGTGAAAGGTATCATGTATACTAGATTTTGGAGGCGTGGCTCGAGCGGCTTATGGCAGCGGTCTTCTAAACCGTCATTCCGTGACTGGAATCGTGGGTTCGAATCCCACCGCCTCCGCCAGTAGTTGGCTGGCAAAAACCAACTCCCCACAAACAACAAAGAACCCCCTTCCGTAATGGTTGGGGGTTCTTTACTTCCGTGACTGTTCAAACCAAGGTTTGATACACTCATATTAGCAACTGCACCAACATATGTCAATATATTTGTCAAATGCTAAAGCGCTTTATGCGGCTCGTCCCTTAACTCAAATGACACACTGTCGCCGTTTGCTGTCATTTTTTTAAACAAATTTGCTAGAATGATACGCTTCTGACTCGGTGAACTCGTAATATACAGATGCACGAGTTGACTGTCTGACTTTACATCTGGAGATGCCACCAACTGCGGCTGATCCTGTGCCTCGCGTAGCCTGCAAAGCCGCTCATATATTTCGGCTGTTTGCCCTGCAAATTGCTTATGTTTGCTTTCATATACGTCTTTTGGTATTTCGCCCGCCAACTTATCGTCGTAGAGCATATCATCCATGTGACCAATCCTAGAGAGCTGTTTATTTAGAGACTCGATAGTCTTCTCTCGATACATACCAACATCTTGCTGACGAATTACCTGTAAAGCTGACCGAGCTTTTCTAAGTGATTTTCCAGATTGAGCGTCTAGTTCTTCTAGTGAACTAATGACGCCTCTTTCCACCCGGTCTTCTCTTAGCATCCTTTTACCCTTACATGCTAATTCCCAGCGGCTACAACTACCATAATATCTGCCTTTATGTTTCGACCATGTAACGCCCTTGCCACAGGTGCTACAGCGTATCATGGCCTTAAATATCGGATCGTGCTTCGTCCTACTCGCACGAAGGTCTCTTCTGTGGAGCTTCTCCTGAACGGCCTTAAAAAGCGCCTTACTAATGATTGGCTCCTGCGCGCCAGGATAATCTTTGCCGTCAAAACGATTGATGCCTATATAAAACGGGTTGCCAAGAATCTTACTGGTGTAGCTTCTTGAAAAAGGTCTGCCCTTACTAGTAACCAAGCCCATATCAGTCATCTCATTATTTATAGATGTAACGTTATGGTTAGGCGTTGCGTACAGCTGGAAAGCTCTTTGCATTAAAGGGACGTTCGGCAGATTCGGGACGTGGATCTTTTTGCCGCTTTCGGTCACTGTCATATAGCCCGGCGGAGGCGGCGCAGGTAACCAACCTTGCGCCAACTTTTCAGCCCATCCTTTCATTGCTTCTTCGCGGAGGTTGTCGATATATTTCTTTGCGAACGCCAGATAAATGTTTAGCATAAACTTGGTGTCGGAGCGCGAATTTTTGTGGAGCTGGATATTCTCTTTTACTAGGTGTAAGACGCGCTTTTCGTCGCCTTCCAGCCACTCATCAACACTGACGGCATCTTTGTAGTTGCGAGTGAGGCGGTCTGTCTTCTCGACAATGAGGTGATAGATTCTGTGTCTTATGATGTATATGAGCAGTTCCTGAAAAACTTTGCGCCGCTCCTGTTTGGATGCCGTTTCCGCAACCCTAAACTCCTTTATAGGGACGAGCGTCTTGCTCTTACAGTATTCCCGCATCAGCTTTAGCTGGGCGTCGAGCGAATACCCCTCATCCTCTTGTGCCTTGCTTGAAACCCTAGCAAGAATGATAGCTTTTGAATATGTACTCATGTCCACCGCCTTGTGTTATCGTCCCGCTTTGCGCGGCTAAACACCACGTACAAATGTAGGACTGTGCTAATTCAACACTCCCGCAAGCAGAATGAGAATAAACTACTAGTACGGATTACGGTGTTAATTTTGTGCAAGCCGACATGTCACCACCAACGAGCCAGGCGGCATCCAGGCGGTAATCATATGTAATTTCTCTGGTGCTACATCACATGTAATGTACATCGTTCGGCACTGCGGCGGCCATCGCAGTATTTGACCTACTGTCGCTATATAAACGTCACCCAGGTAGTCATCTGGCGGATAATGAACCGTAAACTCCAAACCATGCATGTGGCCGACAATACCGCTGAGTTCTTTTATGCGAGCAGCGTTAAGGGTGCTGGCGCGTTCCTTTTGCACTTTGCGCGCGAGCTTTAACCACTGTTTGCGGAGTGGGCTGATGACCGACAGCGGCTTATTAGCGACGATCACAACCTTGCCGTAGTACATTCTGGTATATAAGTGCCTGGCTAGGTCTTTTGTGCCAGGGTTTGCACCAAAGGAACCCTCTTCACGTATCAAGCCATGCATTGCTCACCCCTAGTGCCTTTTGGCGTTGATACTTTCTTCGCTCATCAGCCATGAAGTCAGCCCAGCCTATTATCAGTAGCTCGACCTCCGAAAAATGAGAAACACAGGCGAATGCCTGGTGATTGTCGGCGTCAAATAGCCCGGCAGTGGCTTTGTTGAGTAAGAGACTTACGCGGCAGATTGAGCAGGCCAAATGATCTTTTACTGATATTTCTTTTGGTATTTGTACGATTGCCATATGTATTACTAACTCTAATAGTTACATCTGTAAATTACAGTATCATAAATCAAAAACTATTAGTACTACTAAGTGTTAGTAATAGTCATAATTGTTTACTCTGGAATCAATGAGCAGAGATGCATCGGAAACCAAATATCTAAAGGCGTTCGGCAAGAGACTTGCTGAAGTTCGTCGCGCTAAGGGGTTTACGCAAGAATCACTAGCGGAGAAGGCTAATGTTACTGCCTTGACGGTAAGCTATATCGAACAAGGGCGGCAGTGGCCACGAATCTCAACTTTGCAAAGCTTGGCAAAATGCCTAAGCGTATCGGTCGCCGAGCTATTCAAGGGTCTATAGATTAGTTAATCGTCTTTTAAGAAGTTGTACAGTGGTAGTTTTTACGTTACCCTTTAATTGTATATTACCTAAAATGATGTTCTGGTTATGCTTACAATGCTCGCTTCAGTCGCCACCTTTCGAGAAGTCTTTGGTAATACGCCAACAGAGATATTTGTTAATGCCACGCTGCCTATAGTATTTGCGTACTTCATGTACCGCTGGGCATTGCAGCCTCTCGGTCGAATAGTCAGGGGCATGATCAATTTCTGGAGACTTCGCAAGGTCAAGACGGCCTTTTTAGAGATCACTCCACCGGGGCGTTCCGAGAAGTCGCCGCTAGCTACACAGCAGTTAATTACGATCTTGCGACAACTTATCAGCGATCAGGGCATCGTGTCGCTAGAGATGTTAGGCACTCATGGAGAAGGTATCCGTTACCTAACCCGCGTACCCCGTGACGACATAGGCTCACTCCAGCGTCAGGTTGCCTCATACTTGCCAGAGGCTCGCTTTCGGGTACTTGAAAGCGACATGCCACTGCCGGACACAAACATTGGCAAGGCATTTACGTGGGTACACGAAATCAAACAGGCCAGAGGCGCTGCTTATCCGCTACAGGCGCACGACGACCTCAGCCAAAGTGACCTAGTGACTTTTATCGCAGGCTCGATGACTAAGTTGAAACCGGGCGAAGCAGTCGCCCTACAAATAGTGCTTGCGCCACACAATGCTCGGTGGACAACTCGACTGTATAACAAGATTCTTAATAAAGGCTACGCAGTAATTGACCACAAACTTCGGTATTTCTTGCGTCGCTACTGGCCGGTTTGGGTAGTCACGGCGCTTATTGGCTATTACTCACATGATTTAAAGATGGCACTTTCGTGGATGCTCTTCTTACTCCTAGCCTATTGGATATTCCTTACATTCAAGGTGGAAGAGCCAACCATCACACCAGCCGAACAGGAACTATTCGCGAGCGTTCTCGGCAAACTTGGACAACCGCTCTTTAGAACGGACATACGAGTGATGCTTGCCACAGGTAAAAGCGAGCGACTTAATGAATTGTCACTTGGCATTACAAGCTCGCTTGCAACCTTGTCCACGCCCTTTCAGGGGCTGCAAGTATCACAGACTTATCCGAAGCAACTTGGCCAGAAAATAGGGTTCAGAAAGTTCCATCACCGATTACCGTCATTTTGGATTCCAAGTTCTAATGTTCTTTCTGCGTCAGAATTAGCGAGCCTCTACCATTTCCCATATGGCACTATTACGACCGAGGGCATGGTACGCTCTCATGGCCGCACACTTGCTGCGCCACTTGCGATTAAGAATGGTGAGTTCGACGTCGTGCTTGGTCACAATAACCATCATGGTACGACGAACGTTATCGGACTTACCGCCAAAGAGCGTGAGCGCCACACCTACATTATTGGAGGCACGGGTAACGGTAAGACAACGATGTTGCAATACGCCATTGTGCAGGATATTAAAAACGGTAAGGGTGTGGCGGTAGTCGATCCGCACGGCGACCTAGCCGAAACAATCTTACGCCACATTCCTAAAGACCGTATAAAAGATGTCGTTTATTTCAATCCGTCAGATGTGGGTCACCCTATAGGGTTAAACTTACTAGAGTTGCCAAGTAATCTTTCTGGCGACGACCTATTGCTCGCCCAAGACTTTGCCACCGAAGCCGTGGTGTCGATCTTTCGTAAGATCTTCTCCGACGACGACAGCGGCGGCCATCGTATTGAGTTCATACTACGGAATGCTATCCACACGGCTTTTACCGTGGAAGGCGCGACTCTATTCACGGTACAGAAACTTTTAACCAATGCCGACTACCGAAAACCTATCGTCGCCAAGTTAAAAGACGAAGACCTCAAAGACTTCTGGCAAAACGAGTTCGGTAAGGCTGGCAACTACCAAAAAGTGAAGATGATTAGCGGTGTCACGGCTAAAATTAGCCGTTTCCAGCGTTCGGTGGCGGCCAGGCGCATCCTAGGGCAAGTTAAATCTACTGTCGATTTTGACGACATCCTAAATGGTAAAATCCTAATCTGCAACTTGTCGAAAGGTTTAGTCGGCGAGGACACATCAGAAATGTTCGGCATTGGCATACTGGCCAAGCTACAGCTGGCGGCGTACCGACGTATACACGTTAAAGAAGCGGATCGCAAACCTTTTTACCTATACGTGGACGAGTTCCAGAACTTCGCTTCACCCCTATTCATGCAGATGTTATCCGAATCCCGCAAGTACAAGATGTTCCTGACCATGGCCGAGCAGTCTACCTCTCAACAAGAAGAACGGCAGATGGTCGAGACAATCTTAGCCAACGTCGGCACGCTTATAGCTTTCCGTTCCGGCAACCCAGCCGATGAAAAATTCTTGTTGCCGCTCTTCAAACCGTATATTAGCGAAGGTGAGGTTGCTAACCTGGCATCGTTTAACTTCTACATGCGGATCATGGGTATCAAGCCGCAGGAGCCATTTTCGGGGGAGACTATTGTGCTTGCCAATGGTGGCAGCGAAACCATAGCCCAAAGCGTTATCGCCGCGTCGCGGACTAACTACGCCAAGAAGCATGAGGTGCAACACCACGAAAAGCCCAAAACAGCTAAGCCAACGACTGGACAAAAGACAAAGAGTAGCGGTAAGCCGTCAGACTAAGCCTTGTCCTCAACCACACGTCCACCAATGTCAGCGCAGTTATCTGGCGCAGACTTTGCAAAGATTATCGCTCCTTCACCGTGCCTTATCTCGATATCACGTTTAAGTTGGGCGGCTAACACCATAGAGCCAGAACCATTACCTTGCGCTTCGGGAATCTCCCAGTCGCTTGCGAATGTGCGAGCGCGAATCAAGCCTTTTGTTTCATCTATCCAAGCCCAGACCATTGTGTGCTCCATCGATTTTGTTTCTTCGAGCTTAATCTTTTCGACTGCTTCGAGACTTTCTAGTTGCTTAAAGTTCCACGGCGGCATTATGGTCAGGCTTGCCCGCGCCCAGGTAATTTCACCCTCCTGCCAAACCGTAACTTTGCCGTCACGGGTATATAAAGCCTCAATCGGCGCGCCTCGGAGCTTGCCAAGTAACCAGGCCGTAGCCAATACAACCACGCCCGCAAAGCCTATTTCACCCTGTGGGTGTACGATACTGACGTTTGCAGTTTCAAGCTCATTGATAAATGCCGTTTCGCCTGTGTTTAGTTTGCGGGCAGCCTCTTGGCGTTCTGTATCAGAGACGTGCTTGCCCTCATCGAGTATCACGCTGGCCGCATCGCCAAAGTCGTCATTGGCATCTACGAAAACGTGCAACATATGTACCTGAGTCATCAAGCTCCTCGCAAACTAAAGCACATTCTTGGGCTCGCCCTTTAACCAAGCTTCGACATGATCGATCATCATGTCGTTGGCAATGCGGCGCGTTACGTCAGTGTTAAACGCAATGTGCGGCATGGCATAGGCTTTGGGGTGACGAGCTAACTTTTGGTAGAGTGGGTCGGATGTGTCGTATATCTGAATATTGACTGCATCATGTGCTGCATAGGCTAGCTTGCCGCTATCAAGTGCGGCCAACATAGCTTCGATATCTACTGTGCCGACGGCAACCGAAATGAATATCACGCCCTCTTTGAGTGTGGCGAAAAAATCTTTATCCAATAGACTCTGAGTTTCTGGATTAGTACTGAGTGTATCAATGACTATATCCGCATCTTTGACGGCGTTGTGTAGATCATCACCGCGCCTAAAATAGGTAACATTCATTTCTAGAGCATTGCACACGATGCCTACTCGCGTACCAATATTGCCCTTGCCGAGTATTGTCACCCGTTTGTCGGCCAAACCCATCATAGGTACCGGCGCTTGGCCGGTTGGTAGTTCTGGGATATTGAGAAACTTGTCCAATTGACGCGACATCATAATCATCATACCAATGACCCACTCGGCAACCGCGTGGCGGTTGCAACCCGGAGCATTCGATACTATCAGGTTATTAGCACGAAGCTTTTCAGGATCAAAAAACCCAACGCCAACAAATGGTAACGAAATAAAGACATCGTGCAGCTCCTGCCATTTATCGCGCAGACCAAAAATGCTCGTACAGACTATGTCAAAACCCTGACAGCGTTCTAGCCACTCTTCTGGCGTTTTTGCCATCTCCTCGTAAAACGTAACGTCGCCGAGCGTCTTTAGGCGCTCTTTATGCCTTGGCAAAAAGTACATGGGTTGGGTAACAACTATTTTCGTCATACAGCTATGATACCCTATCTGGCATGCCCAAGGTCGTTTAGCCCTGTACTACTCGAATCTTCGAGAAGTTTTTGCCCATCAGGCCAGCCATCTTAACATCTTGCCAATCGAACTTAGCGGCCTCTACCTGTTTTGGCGAGAGAACCAGCATATCGTAGCCGTCACTAGACTGCTCTAGTACGCCGACACTTGCCCAGAATTTAGCGATGGATCGTTTGTTGGCACCGATGGCCAGATAGCCAGGGAAAGGCGCAGCCGAGCAGGCTATGCTTTGTCGATTTGCTAAGTAAGGCACTAGGCTTTTGGTGGCGAATATGGCTCCGTGCTGTAGCTCTACTTTTTCGCGCCAATCGGGGTCTTTATCCTGACCTGGAAGGAGTCGCACATTTAACTCCGTAGTTTTCTTTTCTGCGTCGCCCATTACCGGCAAACTACCCCCACTGGCCGCCAGTGCGGCTTCCTTGGCCGCATCAAGCTCGGCCTCGTAGGCTGCGCCGTCAACTACTTCGGAATGCCGTTTGTAGGTAAAACGTAGGTTTTGCGGGAGAAGGCTGTTGACGAGCTGGATCGCGCTTTTAAAGGATTCAGCGTACCGATCGGTCTCGGAGCGCTTGAGATTGTTCAAATACTCTACTGATACGTCCTGGCCATAAAACTCAAAATCAACACCCCTGGGGTATACACTAGTAATGGTCTTTGCCCATTTCGCCCGATAGATAAGCCCGAACAGTTCGGCCCAATCTGCCTCTGGCGCTTCGGCAAACCTCCACAGCTTATTGCCGCCGAATAGCTGGCCGATTTGCAAGGGCTGGTCATTCTCCACGGCGTATTTAATCGCATCCCTGACCACCGAAATAGTCTGCTCATCCGCCTTCCATTTGCGGAATTTTTTAGACATCACTTTGGCAAAAATGGCATCTTCAAGCGGAGTGGTACCGATGTCTTGCGGCTGTATCGGTTCGGCGAGCGATTTAAGTGTGGATTCAATGTATTCTTGTGCTGTCATAGTATTTTGGAGATGCGAGGTAGACATGAACCTACCGTGGATAGCTTTGCAAGCTAACACCTATTCTCGGTCATCGCATCACGGACTATTATACGGTAGGCTTATCTGCATCTGAAATATCTTTTGATATTATAGGTTCATGAACATACAGACTGTAACCATCACCGTATCTGATCTAAAGAAATCAAAAGAGTTTTATGAAAACTTGCTTGGCTTCACGCTTGGAGATTATTGGGCACCCACAAACTGGCAGTCATACAAGTTTAACGATCAGCTTTTCGGAATTAGAGAGAAGCCTGGTTTCAAGCGAGCGGAGTCGTTTGACATCACTAACTTTGAGCTAGATGACGTAGACAGCTTGTGGGCTAAGGTAAAAGACAAGGTTAAGGTTGTTGAGAAGCTAGCACCTACACCCTGGGGCTCGTATAGATTCGTTATTTTAGACCCTGATGGCTATCAATTAGCTTTTGTCGCTAAGCAGTAAAACAGCAGGCTCAAACCTATTCGCCTGCGGCAAATAGGGACTTCCCATTTGATTACAAATGAGAAGTTCTATAGTTGGCTCAATGAAAGCGACCCATCAGAGTCCGTCAAATCCTGCCACGTATCAAGCTTATCTTGAGTTGTGATGAAAGCCCGCAGCCCATCATCCGCATCCTCGAGAATTCGAGATGCTTTCTTCACTAAGCGCTTCTGCAAACTGGCATTGTCACAAACAAGTAATACCTTTGGAAAATCACTCTCGGTTCCAGCCTCCCACTCGCCGCTATCCGCGTAGTCCACGTACTGCTTTAATCTGCGCACAACCGTAAAGAATGGCTTACTGTTCTGTAGATACTCCAGAAAGAAGTCCTTTTCGCTGCCATCGATGTCGAGATGCATATAAACGCTCGGCACAAAATCCTCGAAGTAGTCGTATTTGGCTAACTGGCTCTTGGTGAGGAACTTTAGGCTGTCTCCGTATTGGGCCTTGAGCTTGCAATATAAACCGAACATGTCTAGGCAGTATTGGATAAACTCCTCGGAGGTGGTCTTATCCTTGTAGATCGCTTTGATGTTCACCGCTTTATCCGGGCGGCTTTCTTGCAATACACGAGCACCGGCAGGTAGCAAATAATAAGCTGCTGGTTTGCCCTGTATACGATAGCTACTATCAAAGCGTTTGCCGATAAGCCCTTGGTCTTGCAGTATCGAAAGTCGTTTAAAGACGAACGACCGATCCTTCTTACCAAAATACTGCGCGATCAAATCATTACTACCAAACCTAAACTTATATAACAGCTCCAAGACTTCTAGCTGTTCCGTGTTTAATTTTTTTCTATGCTTCTGTTCTGACTTATCCATATCTATTCATTCACATATAAACTTTTTCAATCTTCTAAAAATTAAACACTACACAATTATGAGTCTTATCTTCTATATATTTATATATTAGTAAGGGAGAAATATAAAGAGAGAGTAAGAGAGGTAGGAGGAGAGTAGAAAGTTCAACGGCGGTGTTGAATAAAAAATGTACATAATACAACGCCAAAAGCATTGCTTACTATTAGCGTTAGTAATAGTATATAGGTGTTACTAACACTAATAGTTTTCAGTATACCAGAGGGTGCAAAATGGGCGATAACGAATCGGGATTATACAGTGCTTCAGTTATGTCCGATGAGGAACGCGTAGCGATTTTGGCGGACATCATTCTGGAAGCTATTAGTTCGGAGCAGACTCAAGGCGCAGAAGCGGAGGGGTAAATGTCGCCAAAGATCACTGGCAAAAATGCAGTTGCAGCAATACGAGTATCGACTGAAAAGCAAGGCAGGGATGGCGACTCCCCGGAGGCCCAAAAAGAGCAGATCGAGCGCTACGCGGCTACGCACGGCATAACGATTAAGCAATTCTTCATTTTTTTAGAGTCAGCGTCTAAAGAGCAACAGCCTGTTCAGCCAGCTATTGATTACTGCAAAAATCAAAAGAACGACATTCAGCTCTTCATTATTAAATCCATTGATCGCTTTACTCGGGGCGGTTCGGACGTATACACGCCCTTAAAGGGGCAGCTTGAGCAATGCAGCGTCAAACTTATAGACATCTACGGCGTAATTAGTGCCGAGGAAGTGAATACACTTGACCACCTCGGCTTTGAATATGGCTGGAGCAAATACTCGCCGAGCAAGAAGTCTGAAATCCTTGAAGCTGAGCGGGCTAAGGACGAGTTACGCGATATTATGAGCCGCGTGATTGGTGCAGAAATCCGCTATACCCAAATGGGCTACTGGATGCGCCGCCCGCCTTATGGCTTCGTGAGCGAGAAGATTGAAACGAAGCATGGCAAGCGCTGCGTCTTAAAACCGCACCCGACCGAATCCAAGTACATGATTATGATATTCGACATGCGAATGCAGCATTTTACCGACAAGCAAATCGTCGAAAAGGTTAATAGCTTAGGCTTTACAACGAGGGTGCAATATAAGCGTGATCCGAAGAATCGTTCGAAAGTTATTAAAAAGCTCGGCGGAGAACCCCTGACGGTCAAGGCCATGCAAAAGCTGCTACTCAATCCAATCTATGCTGGCGTTAATGTCGAGAAATGGACAGGCGGCAGGCCGGTGCATTGCGCTTTTAACGGGCTTGTTTCCATCGAGACCTTCAACCACGCCCATAAAGGCAAGAAGATGATCATAGAAAACGACGAGGGTGACTTGCAGATTCACACAAAACGGCCCCCGGAACACCTAGTAGATAAAGGCCGTCGCAATCCCGACTTTCCGTTCCGCAAGCATATCCTTTGCCCCGAGTGCAGCAATCCACTGTCTGGCAGCTCCTCGCGCGGCCGCAATGGCAAATACTACCCGGCATACCATTGCCACCATCATGGACACTATTACCGCATTCCTAAAGAGAAATTGGAGGCCACCGTGGCAACATTCGTACAAAACCTTAAAGTACCGCAAGAACGGCTGGACGCTGTTTTAGATGCCATAAGCGCCGAATGGAATCTGCGCAACCAAAGCCAGCTTCAAGAGATCCAAGGCCTTGCTGATCGCATTACAGAGCTACAGAAGGATATCGCTAATACCCTAGACAAGATTCGCGTTCTATCGTCGCCAACAACAATTAAATTCATGGAGGATGATCTGATGAGACTAGAAAAACAAATTGAAGCCTTGACCCAAGAGAAAGAGCGTAAAGAGGCCGCCCGGCCAGCCGATTTGCAGCGTATTCTGGCTAGGGCTAGACATTTCGTCGAAAACCTTGATCAGTTAGTCATTAAACAGATTGACCCAATCAAAAAGGCACGTCTTTTTGCTGCAATTTTTGACCGAAAGCCAAATTACACAGATTTGGAATGTCGAAACACAAAAACACCCCTCTTTACAGGGGTGAATCCGTTCTTTCAACTGTTGAAAGGTGAAAAATCTCTTATGGTGACCCCGCGGAGAGTCGAACTCCGGTTGCCGGGATGAAAACCCGATGTCT
>CAZHYW010000004.1:0-50944 GCA_964537115.1 uncultured Candidatus Saccharibacteria bacterium
ACAGTTCCACCGTTGTGTGCGAACCTATGTATCCAGCCCCACCGATTACCAATATATTCATATTCTTTCCCATTTAACCTCTACAGTATACCGTACACTACTTAAGGGAAAGGCCGAATCAGTGGCTTAAGTAAACTTCTTGGTGTCGGGGTTTTCGGCCAGTCGGTTTACCATGTCGGTAACCCTTAAGATCTCTGTCTTAGGCACGACTATGAGCACGTCACGCGTGTTTACGACGACCATGCCGGACAGGCCAACGGCTGCCACTAACTTACCAGGCTGCTCATTAATGATCATAGTGTCCGACGTATCAAGTGTCTCCACGGTGCCCATTTCCAAGTTGTCAGCCTCGGCTTTCACCAGCGCCTCTTTAAGTGCGTAGAGTGTACCGGGGTCGGACCAGCCCATATTGCTGCGCACCACCACCGCATCTTCTGGGCTAACGTTTTCGGCTATGACGTGATCATAATGCAGTTTGGGTATAGTAGGGTAGACATCGGCCATTACCTTAACTTCGCGCACGGTACCGATAGCGTCGTAAACCTTCATTAAAGGCTTGTAGATGTCTGGCGCAAAAGCCTTGAAGAGGTTTAAAGCGTTGTCGACGTCTTCTATCATGTAGCCTGGGTTCCAGTCCCATTCGCCGGACTCGAACATCTCCTCGCAAGCGGCAAATTCGGGCTTGTACTTAAAGCCCACAAATTCGTAGCTATTGTCGGGGTTCTTTTTACCAAAGTGAATCCAGCCCAGGTTATTATTGGGGAAGCGCGGTTTCTCCGATATAAGCACGATCTTTTTAGGGTCATCGGTACAAATCTTTTCGCCTATTTTAAGGCTGTTGATGAACTCTGGCACATCACCCATTAAGTGGTCTGACCACAATAGGGCCACTGGTCCGGAGTAGCCCTGTTTCTTAAGGTGAATGAGGTTTAAGCCAACAGCCGGGCCCAGATCGCGCTTCTCAGGCTCCTCAACGATATTGGTAAGCGGTAGCTCGGGCACCTGCTCGGTAATGTACTTTCGGTACGCCTTTGATGTACTGATGATGATATTTTCAATTCCAAAAGCTGGCGCTACCCGCTCAATGGCAAGCTGAAACGTCGACTTACCGTCGAACATCTTTATGAATTGTTTGGGAAAACCGTGCCGAGACAAGGGCCACAAACGGGTGCCACTACCCCCGCAAAAAATGATCAGTTTCATGTCCACCCATTTTAGCACGGGTGCCTTTAGGTGTGCTGGCTGCGTCTACAAAATAGTAACGCGAGTTTGACTGCTCGACGGTTACTGACTTGGCCAGGTTGCGGGCAGAGCAGCCCGGTGGGCTGTTTCTGTAGGCACGAGGGAACCGCCTCTACTCTACTGTTACCGACTTTGCCAGATTACGGGGCCTGTCCACGTCGTAGCCCTTGGCAATGGCTACGTAATAGGCAAACAGCTGCATGGCTGCCACAGCTAGCAGCGGGGCGGTTTGTTCCATAGACTTAGGCACAAAGATTACGTCATCTGCCAGGGCTTTGATGGCTTCGTTACCCTCGGTGGCAACCGCAATCACAGGGCCGCCACGGGCGCGAGCTTCCTGAATGTTCGACATGGTTTTTTCAAGCAGTACCGAGTCGGTAGCAACCACAAAAATGGGAAAGGTTTCGTCAATGAGCGCCAGCGGCCCGTGCTTCATCTCGCCGGCAGGGTAGGCCTCGGCGTGCACCAGTGCACATTCCTTCAGCTTGAGCGTACCTTCCAACGCGGCCGGGAAACCGTAACCGCGGCCCAGGAAGAAGTAGTCGCGGTAATCTTTATACTTCTCGGCGAGCGCTTTAATTTGCTCGGAGTTATCCAGTACCTGCTTAATTTTGTCGGGCAGGGTATCGAGCTCTTTCAGAAGTGGCTTGTACAGCGGTGAGCGACCGTTGCTGAGATACAAGCCAATCAGCATGAGGATAATAGCCTGCGAGAAAAAGGCCTTGGTGCTGGCTACCGCTTGTTCTGGCCCGGCATGGCAGTAGACGCCAGCATCGGTCATGCGGGCAATGGTGCTGCCGATGGCGTTCACGACACCCAGGCGCAATACACCATAGTTCTCCACCTTCTTCAGGGCGGCAATAGTGTCGGCTGTCTCGCCTGATTGACTCACGGCAATTAGCGCAGTGCTGCGGCTAAAGGGTTCGCTCCGGTACTTAAATTCGCTGGCTTGTTGGACCTCCACCGGAATGTCGGCCAATTCCTCAATCGCGTACTCACCGTACAGACCCGCATAGCTGGCCGTGCCACAAGCCACAACCACAATACGGTCGATGTATTTTAATTGCTCCGCTACGCTTTCCAGGCCACCAAGTTTAACGGTGTTTGACCCTACCTTTACGCGGCCCAAGACGGCCGAACGAACCGCTGCGGGGATCTCAAACATCTCCTTGAGCATAAAGTGCGGGTAATCGCCCTTGCTGGCCACGTCGGCGTCGTAGTCGAGTACTTCAGCTTCGCGGTTCACGGGCACAGCGTTCTTGAAGTCCTTAATCGAGTAGTTGCCATTGCGTTCAGCGCGCACATATTCATAGTCGTTTAGAAACACAACTTGGCGAGTGTGTTCCATAATGGCCGACGGGTCGCTGGCAATTACGCATAGGCCGCTCTCTACCCCCAGCACCAATGGGCTACTTAAACGAGCGGCGTACAATACATCGGGTTCCTCGCTGGTCATGACCCCCAGTGCGTAGGCGCCGCGTAGCTGGTCCAGAGCTTGTTCAAACGCTTCCTCAAAATTAGCGCTCGTACGACGGTAAAAATCAATTAGGTGCGGCACCACCTCGGTGTCGGTTTGACTGGCCAACTCGTAACCCTGTTTCTGTAAATGCTCGCGCAGTTCTACGTAGTTTTCTATGATGCCGTTGTGCACCACCGCAATCGTTTTAGCAGCGTTGGTGTGAGGGTGGGCGTTTTGCGCAGTTACGCCACCATGAGTTGCCCAGCGAGTATGGCCAATGGCGGCATCCGACTGTTTGTCGCCACCGAGTGAGTCGCGTAGCGCCTGCACTCGCCCCACTTGCTTATCCACGACTAGGTGGCCGTCCTGCGCAAACGCAATACCAGCCGAGTCGTAGCCGCGGTATTCTAGGGCGGTTAATCCGTCCAGCACTACCTTGACCGCTTTAGATTGCTCACCAATAAATCCAACGATTCCACACATAACTGCCCTATGGCACTCCTAGCTATATTATAATACCAGCATAATGCTGCTTTGTCTATCTGGCGGGTGCGGGATGAGCCTGATCGGCCGGCGTGGCTTTTGAACGTCCGGCCAACAATCGGCTAAGACCCAGAAACACAAAGTCTATACCCACGCTCCACAAACGAGTGGCGAGAGTAACGGCTAACGCAAGCTCTTTAGGCATGATCAAACTAAATAGCACTAGCTGGATGCCTTCGCGCACGCCCAGGCCGCTGGGTGCAAAAATTGCCAACATACTAGCTGCGCCGGCCAAACTAGCTGCGCCCATAGCAAACAGTATGTTGCTGTAGGCTAACGACGGGTCGACGCCCTTGGCTATAAAAAAGAGCGACAGGCCATTTATGACCGCGTTTACCAGGTAGAGGGATGTGCCCCACACCATGGTTCGTACGCTAGCTGTGTGCTCGGGCTCGAGCGTCTTGCGGCGCAGCAACTTGTAGGCAAAGCCGAACAGCCGATTAAACACGCGCGGCGTCAAAATAACGATGCCGGCTATGGCCACTAGTACCATGAGCAGCTTAAAGCCACCACCCATTACATCTAACCGCCGGTCAAATAGCAGCAAGCACAGCGAGAATACTAGCATGGTAACAATCTGCAGGCCACCTTCTAGGAGCGAGCTAACTGCTAGCTTCTGCTTGGAAATACCGTGCTGTGACGCAAAATAAATCTTACCCAGAATCCATGGCGCCGTGCCGGGTATGTAACGGCCCATCCAAGCCTTGGCGTAGACGTACACAAGTTGTTTTTGCAGACGCAAATCACGAGCGCCTAGGGTTCGTAATATGGCAAACCAAGTAAATGTTCCTATGTAGCGCGTTATGAGCGCTAGTACACTTGCTAACCCCAAATACCACCAGTTGAGCGTAAGGTGCGCTAGCTTACTAAAATCTACACTACGCAGGTACAACGCTAAAAACACGATGAGCAGTGCGTAAAATACCAGCGGCACCAAACGATTGGCCCATTTGCGGACGTGGGGTGACTGCAACATAAGTGTCATGGTCTTATTCTACACTGCGGCTGAATAGAAGTATGTCGAAGTCTGTTACAATAGGGCAAAACTAAGGAACTTGTTTTATGCGCATATTGTTTGTGAGTCGCAAGTACCCACCAAGTAAAGGTGGCATGCAGACGGCTGCCTACGAGTTGTATACGACGCTGGTCGCCAACAAGCACAATGAGGTTATGCTGGTAAAATCGGGCGCGGGTAACAAGTTGTTGCCGGTGGTCTACCCATGGCTTTTCGTAAGGGCACTGGTTGCCGGCCTGCAACACCGACCGGACGTTATTTACCTACAGGACGGCATAATGGCGCCGTTAGGCTGGATGCTCAAACTGCTGCTGCGTCGGCCTACGCTCATTACTATCCATGGTTTAGAGGCCACCTACGGAAATCCTATCTACAAAATCCTGGTACCGCCTTTCGTAAAGCTTCAAACCAGGCTGGTGACGGTTAGCAATGACACAAAACGAGTTGTGGAGCAGGTATTCCCCACTACCAAACCACTGCTAATCTTTAACGGTGTAAGTGACAGCTTCTACGCCCCCGGCAAACGTGACGAACAACTTACCACGGTAGCTGCCGCGGCCGGCATGAGCGCTGCGGAACTGAGTGGTCGCCAGTTGTTGCTCACCAACGGCCGATTGGTGCGGCGCAAGGGCGTGCTATGGTTTATAGATAATGTGCTGCCCAAGCTAGTGGCAGATAACCCGCGGGTGTTGTACTTGGTGTCTGGCGGTGGTAAAGACCGTGAGGTAATTCAAGCGGCTATTTCCGACAAAGCAATGGGTGATTATGTGCGCCTCCTAGGCCGCGTACCCGACGACGTCCGTGATGCGCTCTACAACCTGGCCGAAATTTTTGTTATGCCCAACATCCCTGTGTCTGGTGATATGGAGGGCATGGGCCTAGTGGCGCTGGAGGCGGCTACTTGTGGGGCCATGGTGGTGGCGTCGGACCTCGAAGGCATCCCGGACGCTATCCAAAACGGAAAGAATGGCGTGCTAGTGAAGCCGGGCGACGCTGCAGGCTACGTGGCAACACTCACTCGTGAGCTTAAACACCGCAGCATTGCTGCCGGAGCTGTGCGCACCTACACACTTGCTAACTATGCCTGGACCAAGCGAGCGCACGACTACGAAGCGATCATGCAGCAATTGGTTACAGGCAAGTAATTTTTTAGGCCACTGGCTGGTGAGCTGGTTCGGGTAAGTGAGCTGGCGGCTGCCTGCTACGCAGTGGGTAGCCATAGTGAATCATAGCGGGTAAGCATATGGCATTCACCGTGAGCTTCTTGTACGTAGGCATAGCACGCCACTCGTCATCATCCTTGACCTTCACCTGTTGGCTGCCAATTCGTACGGGGTTACCGGCAATTGTGTGTGGCACATGGGGCTGCTTCTCAAACAATTTGGCAGGTAGCTTGATGGTCGTACCGAGTGCGAATGAGGCAATGTCGGTTAGCTCACCGGCTGGATCGGCTACAAAGTCTTCATAACGCTCTACGCGGTACGATTTACTAAAAAAACGCATATGAGCGGTCAAGGCGTTAAAGATGTCCCAGGCGGCAGCGCTCATAAAGGCTAGGTGGCGAGGCATTTCGCGCGGCTCCCACCAGACTTCTGGTCGCAAGCGGCGACGTTCCCACGAAAACGCTACAGCGCGCGGGTCGCGTACAAGTAGCATGGTCTTAAGCTCGATCTCGGGCATGGTGCCAATGAACCAGCCATGCATCGGGTACTTGGTGGAATCTACTACAACTTTGGCGCCCGATACTTTAGCAACGGCGGCATAGGCAGCGGCAAATGCCTGGCGGTAAATACGTGCCTCAGCACGCATGCCGGGAGTCATCAGGCTAGGAAATCGTAAGAATGGTACCATCACCAGCCGGTTAAAGCGCTTCATGGCGCGCTGTGTCTGCGTCCGATCTACGCCGTCTGGAAACGCCTCGGCCAACACCTTGCTCCAGAAATCGCATTCGCGAAATGGTTTAGTGCAGCTGCATAGCTCGTTGTCACCCAAAGCGCGCCCAAACAAATGGCGGAATTCGCCGACTGCCACCACGCCTGGCACCCGATTTAGTAACACATCTATAATGGTGCTGCCACTGCGGCCGTAGCCGCCCACGAACATAACTTTGGTTGCCTTCACCCTACTTTTCCCTTAATACCTCTAGTATATATTGTGTCATTCGTTGCTGGAAACGCTCCCTAGAAAAGCGCTGCGCAAATACAGCTATAGCCGGGTGGCTATAGCGCTCGGGGCGAAACCTCTTAAGCGCCGCTGCCAGCGACTCAGGTGTTTGTTCGTCAAAGAACTCACCGGTCTTGCCGGGTACAATGTAGTCAAACGCGCCACCGGCTTTGTAAGCGATTACTGGTGTACCAGAAGCAAGAGCCTCTACCGCCACAACACCAAAGTCGTCCAAGCCAGGGAAGATGAATGCCTCGGCGCTCGCAAATTCCTGCTCGGTCACCGCATCTGAGGTCCGGCCCAGAAACGTAACGTCGTGGCCGGCCAGCTTGCGCAGGCGTTTGTTGTCCGGCCCGTCTCCAATCACGGTCAATAGCTCCTCAATTTGGTTACAAGCTTCAACGGCCAAATCGAAACGCTTATACGTTGTCTGGCGTCCAGCAATAACGAAGCCCTGGCGCTTTCGTCTTTGGTTCTCGGGTTTTTGGAAGCGTTCCATGTACACGGGCGGGTGTATAACCACGCTGTCTCGGCCATAATACTTCTTGATTTCGCGCTGGATATGACGTGAGTTGGCGATTATATAGTCGGGGCGTTGCGCGGCTTTAAAGTCCCATTTGCGCATGATGGGCACCACTATGCGCAGCCCGAGTGTCCGAGCTAACCAGTCAAACTTGCCAAATCCCGGCTGCTGCTTGTATTCGTCCACTCGGCTCCAGTAGTGGTGCGTGGGAGCATGGCAGTAGTTAATGTGAATGGTACCTTTTGGTACCCTAATGCCTTTGGCTTCATGTCCGGAACTACTAATAACCAGGTTGTAGCCGTCAAATTTTAGGTGTGTAAACCACCAAATACGCAAAGGGAAGAGAACTTTATAAAGCTTGCGCAGTGGCCAGAACTGCAAAAAGCCAGTCTTAACTTTGCCGTCCAACCGTTGACGCCACTCTTTGGTCGTGAACGAGGCGTAAATAGGAGCGTCTGGGTATAACTTGTGCAACTGCTCCACCACCAGCTCGGCACCGCCTCCGTACAACCAGTCGTGTACAATGGCGACTTTAAGCGGTCGTTTAGGCATTGGTGCCTCGTCCGCCCAGCACCACGCGAATGGTTTTTACCAGAATTACTATGTCGAGCCAGAAGGTCCAGTTCTGCACGTAGTAGAGGTCGAGTTTACGGCGCTCCTCAAAGCTTATGTCGCGCCGACCGGACACCTGCGCTAGACCGGTTAAGCCGGTCTTAACCGAGAGTATCAAATTCTTTTTGTCGTACTTTTCTATATCTACAATGTCGAGCGCACGTGGTCCCACCAAGCTTAAATCGCCCTTCACTACATTTATAAGCTGAGGTAGTTCGTCTAGGCTGGTTTTGCGTAGCAAGCGGCCAATGGGTGTAATACGCGGGTCGTTGGGTAGCTGGTCGCCATTCTCGCGGAAGGCTTTTAGTAAGTCTGGTCGTCCCATTTTGGCAAAACCTTCTTCGGGCGTAGTGCAGTACTCCCAGTACATGCTACGGAACTTGTAAAATGCAAAGCTATTTCCAAACCGACTAAGACGTTGGGGCTTATAAAACACAGGCGCCTTAGGATCGGCAATTTTTTGGGCAATCGCAATCAGCAGTAGTAGCGGGGAAACGATTGCTAGCCCGGCAATGCCAGCCACTAAATCAAACAAGCGTTTTGCCACTCGGCCCCAGCCGAACAGTGCAGTTTGGTGCACTGCAATCACCGGCACGGCATTACGAAACAACTCCACATCTATATTTCCGACGAATAGCTCAGTATTGCCAGGCACAAACCTATAACCTACGTGGTTTTCCTGGGCGTAGTTTAAAATTTCTTCATTACGCTTCTCGTCGGCATACAATTCGGTTTGAATAATGCCGTGAACGTCTTGTGTGTTGCCTTCTAGAAAATGTCGAAATGTTGGGTAGGTAGCGATTGGATGATTTCCTGCCTGGCGTTTGTCGCCCACTATCGCCACTACTTTGTAGCCAGAATGTCGACTGTTTGCCAACGACTCTACAAGCTCGCGGGTCATGATATTGGTGCCCACCAGGGCCACGTGCGTCAGGCCAATATTAAAGCCGAAGAGCTCAGTACGAACAAGCCGAGCAATGTTGCGGAACATGACCAAAAATAAAAAACTGAGTAGAAAACCATAAACGGGCACCAGCTTGGCGGGGAAGATGGGTGTAACGCTTACAAAGTTCCAAAACACCACAAACAGCATACCTATAAACGAGCCGAGTAGTAAGCGGCCAAATTCGCTGAACCGACGCTCGTAAATATTGCTGTTGTATAGTCCTAGTAGCGCAAAGATTAACAACCAGAAGGGAAGCACCCCCAAAAAAACATAAAAATAGGTGTGAATACTAATGGGGTGAGGAACTGGCGCGGCGCTTTGGGAGCGGATGAAAAACGCGCCTACAAAAGCTGCTACCAGTGCCAAAAAATCGCCCACCACTAGGCATAAGTTGTAGACGAGCGAGGCATTCGACTTCATAAGCTATATACTAAATTGTAGCACCTGATAGCGAAGAAGCGCAGGGAGACGAGCGCGCTTGTCGTTCCCGAGCATCGCAGGCTATATTACGTAGAATATATGAAACATGTCTTCACCCGTACGTCTAAGCTGGCGGATTACGTAGCAGGGGCCGTACTGGTCCTAATGCCGTTTCATGCCTTTCTAACGGTATGGGGATCGACGCTGGTAGGGCACTATACACTACTGCGATTATGGGATGATATTGCCGTAGCTATCCTGCTAGGGCTGGCAGCCTGGTGGCTTATAGGAGATGCCGCCTTGCGCAGGTGGCTGAGCGGCAGTTTACTCATGCGGCTCATTGTTGCTTATGGTGGGTTAACGCTGCTGTTGGGTGGCATTTCTTGGCTAAAAGGTGATGTTACGACTAAAGCACTAGGCTACGGCCTGTTGGTCAATCTGCGGTTCTTGGTTTGGTTCTCGGCGGTACTGCTTGCCGCGCAGCGCTCGGCCTTCTTGCGCCGACACTGGCTGGTGCTGCTGCTCTGCCCTGCTGCTATCGTTGCGTTTTTCGCAACACTACAATATACCGTTTTACCGCACAATTTTCTGGCGCACTTTGGCTACAACGTTCATACGACTATCACACCCATTGAGACTATTAACCACGATCCACACTATATTCGCGTTCAGTCAACGCTACGGGGAGCAAACCCACTCGGGGCTTATTTGGTGCTCGTGGTGACGGCGTTGGCTGTGCTATTTGTGCGTGGACGGCGTAAGGTTGTTTGGGCCACATTCGGCGCTGTAGTGTTAGGCGCGCTGTATGCCAGTGGTTCCCGGAGTGCTTGGATTGGCTCCTTACTGAGCTTGGGGGTGGTGGTGTGGCTGGCGTTAAAGACCCGCCGCGCTCGTCTAATTACGGGGGCGGCTAGCCTGCTAGTACTAGCGGCTGCCGCTAGTACTGCCGTGGTGTTTCGGGGTAATGTGGGCCTGCAAAATGAGCTCCTCCATACGCAACAACATTCGGCTGTCCACGCCACCTCCAACGCGGCACATGCTAGTGCTCTTCGCACCGGCCTCAGTGATGTTTTACATCAACCGTTTGGTGATGGGCCAGGCAGCGCCGGCCCTGCTAGCCAATACAATGCCGCGCACGGCGGTCCACGCATAGCCGAGAACTACTACGTGCAAATCGCCCAGGAAACTGGTTGGCTGGGGCTGGCTTTGTTTGTGAGCATTGTGGTGTTGGTGGCTGTGGAGCTCTACAAGCAGATTGATGACTCGCGCTTAGCACTTACTTTGTTGGCGGCACTCATTGGCATATCGTTTGTAAACTTTCTTAGCCACGCCTGGACGGACGACACCCTAGCGTTTGTCTGGTGGGGGCTGGCCGGTGTGGCGCTGGCCGGACCGGAGCCGAGCAAACATGAGGTATAAGATTAGCCGGAGTGATTCGGCCCGATTCTTTAAGTACCTGGTGGGCGGCTCTATATATTTTTGGGTGGGATACGGAGTATTTGCCCTTTGCTATTCAGGCTTCCACTGGCACTGGTTCCCAGCGAAGGTGCTAAGCGACAGCATAGGCTGGACACTAAACTACTTGGTACAGCGTTTGTGGGCCTTTAGCGATCATATCTCACTGGGCGAGATGCAGCATGCTGGCCGCTATGTGTTTATAGAGAGCATAGGTTTTGTGATGGACTACCTGCTAATTGGCGGCCTGTACGCCATTGGCGTCACACCCTACATTGGGTTCTTTATCTCGGGAGTCTTCTTTACCTTCTGGAGCTTCCTGTGGTACAAGTACTGGGTTTTCCCCGAGACTGGCGGCCAAAAACGAGCGTTGTAAAAATGTGAGGACTGTCCTTTAGATACATGTAAGCAGCTTCCGCTAAGAAGTTAGGCGGGGAGATTATATTTAGATTTCATCGTCTCTAAAAACGATGGATAATCATGGTAGAATTCAGCGTGAATGCCGTAGGTAGTGGCGCCGTCGATGTTGGCTTGGTCATCGTCCCAAAATAGCACTTGGTCCTTGGGTAGGCCCATCTCGTCAACTATCTTGGCAAAGAATTCGATGGCTGGCTTTTTTAGGCCCAGGTGTGCGGAGGAGTAGATGACATCGAAAACGTCCTTGAATCCCATGTGCTCCAGCATATAGTCGGTGCGGTATTGCTCCTGGTTTGTCGCCAGTACTACAGGCGTGCCGTTTGCACGTAGTTTCTGGATGTAAGCCACTAGCTCTTCGTTAAGGCTATGCTCAGTTTTGAACCAGTAGTCTAGCAATTCGTCGACAGTCCCCCGCCAGCCCAGCGCCGGCAAATAGGGCGCGATTGACTCTTTGAGGTCGGCTTTGCCAATCAGGCATTCCTGGAACTTGCCGGTAAAGAACTCTTTTTCCTTGTCGTGATCCACATCATAATCGCGCGCCAACGCGGCTGAGAACTTGTCGCCGTTTACTAGTACGCCGTCGGCGTCAAAAATAATGCCGTTAATCATGTCGCGAGTATAGCATGACCTAGGGCTTGCGGGGCGTGGCATAATAGGAGCATGAACGAAAAGCAAACACCCAAAGCCCAAGCAACCACGCCACTGGCCGAGCCGGTCGTGCGGCCCACCAAAAAGCAAAAGGAGCTGCTGGCTTATATTGAGGCCTTTATAGCCGAGCACGGTTACAGCCCCAGCTACCGTGAGATTATGAATGGCCTGCAGTACACTTCGGTTGCAACCGTAGCCCTGCATGTCGGTAACCTCATAAAGCGCGGTCACTTACGCAAACGCGACCACAGCGCCCGCTCTTTAGAAGTTGTAACACACGGCGATACGACCCTCCCCCAACCCCTCAAAACCAACGAGGTAAAGGAAGGCGAAGAGAAATGGTTAGTCGGCAAGGTGGAGCAGCTAATGGCTGAGGCCGAGACGGCTGTGATGCTAAATCGAGCAGATCTCGACAACTTGTACATTCTGCTTGGCGCACTGCGGGTTTTAGGCCTAGATGGAGCTGCCCAGAGCTTCATGGACCGACTGAGCGCTCTAAAAGCCAAGCTTTCCAACCAGTCTGCTAGTGTTTAGGTTGTATACAAAAATACTATATCTAGCGCCTTTCTAGCTTGCTACACTGCATAGGCATTAACAAACCGTAACCGGAATCGGGTGCGAATCCCGAGCTGTGCCGCAACTGTGTGCTTACGCCTCCAGGCTTAAGCGAGTCAGACCCGGTTCTTAAAGAGAGTCTTCCGAGCAGGGGATCTCCGACCTTAAGCGGGTCGTCTGCTGCTCGAAGCGAAAGGGACAATATGAGCCGAGCAGCCATTATAAAAACAAGCATTATCACTGCCGTGGTCGTGATTGCGGGGGTCGGTGGAGGGGTGTGGGCGCATGTGGCCAACTCGCCCAGCCACAAAGTGTCGGTGGTGACCAACGCCCAACACCAAATTACGCAGGTGGCCTACCAAGGCCAAGCCGGGCAGAATGCGCTGACGCTCCTGAAAAAGCATGCGGCAGTACAGACAAAGCATTATTCATTTGGTGACCTGGTGACTTCCATTGACAACACGGTCGGCAGCGGCCCCAAATACTGGACATTCTACATAAATGGCAAAATGGCACAGGTGGGTGCCGGTGCATACACCACCAAGGCAGGTGATCATATAATGTGGAAGTTGCAGTAATGAGAGTTGAACGAGTGCAGTTGGGCTTGGCGCTCTGCCTGATTGCAATCGGCGTGGGCCTGCGCTTACTCCCCCACCCTGCCAACTTTGCGCCGATTGCGGCTATTGCTTTATTTGGCGGCGCGGTCTTGCCGCGGCGCTTGGCGGTAGTAGTGCCGGTAGTCGCCATGATGGTATCGGACCTATTTATAGGTTTTTATAGCATGATGCCAGTTACTTGGGGGTGCTACGCTCTAATTGCGCTGGCCAGCAGCCATTGGCTCCGCCGACCCAACGTGGTCAAGGGCACCGCGCTCACGCTGGGGTCGTCGCTTTTCTTCTTTGTGGTAACCAATTTTGCCGTTTGGCTCACCAGCGGCATGTACGCTCATAGCGGGGTCGGCTTGGCCCGCTGCTATGAAATGGCCCTTCCATTCTTCCGAAATACCGCGCTTAGTGATGTGTTGTATACTGCGGGGCTCTTTAGCCTGTTCGGGCTGGCGAACATAGCCATTCGTCGCAGGCTTGTGGCCCCGCCGACACCGTCGTAAGGCCTGCAGCAGGCGGTGTATACAAAAATACTATATCTAGCGTAGCAAAGCGTTGCTACACTACTAAAAGTTAACAAATAAATAACCGGAATCGGGTGTAAGTCCCGAGCTGTGCCGCAACTGTAAGCTCTATGTAAAGAGTAAGCCAGATACGGGGATAAAAGTCTTCCGAGCAGAAGCGTTCTCTTTTTGAGACCCCCTCTGCTCGCCCAAGACAGCAGAGGGTTTTTATAGTACATGCTCGGGCCGGGCGAAAGATTGGGGCAAGCAGCAGAGCCGTTCGATTGGGAGCAAATCGAAGCACGGCTCGCGTCCATGTCGGTTGAAGAAAAGATTGCGGAGTTGATGAAATACCTGCCTCCGCCTGCAGAACAGAAGTTCGGACGAGCTTCGAGCATGGCGTACGGGCTTGGCGTCATAGCAGTGGCGCTCTCACTCCAAGAGGCCATTACCAGTCCGGAGGCCGATCAAGTTATGGATGAGGTCCGTACTGGGGTGAATGAAGCCCTGGCTACCGATGAGCAGTATGGAGATGAGCTCGAGGCTACCGAGTTTTATGTACCGTTGATAGTCGACGAGCAGCTGATGGCGAAAGACGGCAAGACGCCAATTGCCGACATGACAGAGAATGGTCTGGTGTGCGCGCAGAAAACGGCCGAAGCAGACGAGCGATTTTCTCCTCAGTTGACCCGCTGTGAGTGGGAACATGCGTTGTCGCTTCTAGCAAATGCCATGATGGGCAGGAAGACGCCATTTGACACCATTATTGCTGTTAGCCCATTCGTAGAAGAAGCAGTCGAAGAGAGTGGTGACGCCTTCTGGCAAAAAGTCGGTTATGTGCCACGTTCCAGGCGTGGCTTTGTGTGGTTTTGGCACGTCAACGAGGACGGTACGCCCCTGGCTGGTACGCTGTCATTCGATGGTAGCAGTAAGGCGCGGCTCAGGGAAGTGTTTGCTGAAGAACTTGGCATAAACGTACCTGAAGAACTACGGACGGATGGGTGGATTCAATACGCCTACACCGGCACGCTGTCGGAAGACGCAGCCAAGGAGCTGGCCATACGCGTTCGAGACAAGGCTAATGATCCCAGGTACCAGAAAACTGCCAACACGGCTACCCTAACGGACCAGAACGAACCAACCATACGGCGGGTCGTAAACGAATCATACGCCCCGGTGTGCGAGTCGCTCGTTCGGCGGCGCCAGACGGCGGAAACCATACAGGTTGTCGACCAACTGGCCAGAAACGCGCATTATTTTGATGAGCGGTATGCGGGACCGCTTCGTAGACTGCAAGCAAACAGAGAGCTGTTTACGCATGATGACTGGATGATCATGCACGACTTGCTGGTGTATTCAACAGTTGAAATGATGCGCGCACTGCACGTAGAAGCAACGATGCCACGGCCCGGCCCTAACCGCAAGGCTCGCAACGACGGCCACTTCTTGGCTGTAGAGCTGCAAACGGCGAACTCTGCTATCTTCCAAACTATGCTGGGTGACTTCGGTGGCGACGGTGCCAGAAATAACCGTATCTATTCCGCCTGTGGCACGGCGCTCGATCCGGGCCGTAAGCAGAAAAACGACGGCCCCCAATCTGCCGCCGGAGAACAGGCGGCCAGTAACGCAGATGAGGGTCCGTCCGTCAAAAAGTTTATGTCTTGTCCCTTTTGTAATACTCTGCTTTTTGACGATCCGTGCGCCCGCTTTTTACGGTGTGGAGACTGTCGGGCGAAGGTAAAAGACGGCCAGGTGACCTCAACGGGTAATGGTGGAACAAAAGCTCGGCTGGCAAAACACTGGGCTGAAGAAAGGGTGCGCGCAGCAGAACGTCGAAAGAGCCTGGAGGCCGCACGGGCCAGACGGGTCAACAGGGCGCTAGGCAGAGCGGGTACACGCCCAGGACAAACAGGGCCAAGGGTACACGCCGGTCGCCGGCTAGCACTGGCCGCGCTTACTTCTTAAGAGCATGATTCTTGGCAAACTGTCCCCTTAGGCGGAAATTTTCACTGCCCGCCGCTGGACGGATCGAGCTATAATTAATAGTTGTGGAAATAAGCGACTATGACCCATATGCCGAGCTTGTCCAAGAACGTTCTCCGCTCTTGTTTTGCGACGTCTGCATGCATTACCCAATTGAACCAGTCCATGGGCATTTTATGTGCCCGGCCTGCCGCGCTGTAACCAAGTGTTGCGAAGGCATGCCGGTGGAGAGCTAGTATGAACAAACCACAAGATGAGATCCGCTATAACTTCAAAGCCGGCAAAGAGCTAGTGATTGTTGAGCCCGAAAAGCTCCCGCGCATAGGTATCTACAGTGGCGGGTTTGACCCGGTGCACGCCGGGCACATCGTGTTTGCCCTTAAGAGCCAAAAGATTGCGGGGCTGGAACGGGTGTATTTTGTACCTGAGCGCAAACCACAGCACGGTTCGGAGCCTGAACACTATGTACACCGTAGCGTTATGCTGCAGCGAGCGCTCCAACCTTATAAGCAGTTCAGCATATTTGAGCTGCCTGACGCACGGTTAACCTCGCGTAGCTTTGCGCGTATAGCTCACGCTCTGCCAAAGGCAGAATACAGCCTGCTGGCAACGGCCAGCGAGCTACTGTGGTATGAACGCGAGTTGCCCGCACTGTACCGTAAGCTTCACCTGGTGATTGCCGTGACCTCGCACGCTCAAATGGCTGAGGTGCTGGCGCGGCTGAGTGCTAGTAACCGACCGCTTGGTAACTTAACATTTGTAGACATTGGGACCGATCATATTAGCTCGGCCGACATTCGTAAAGGCCTGCGGGCTGGTCAGCCGGTGCGTGGCATATTGCCAAGCGTGTGGCGGTACGCCCGCAAACAATGGCTGTACCTGCCCCCTATCCATCGCTAAAGCCATGAGACACCCGTGCAGTTTTTATATAGCTTCGCACAGACAAATACTCCGGCTCTGCATATAGATTTATCTTCGACTCATCTATCATCGCGCCGGGCTTTGGCAAAGCCAAAGTCTCGGGCTGCCGAAGAATCTTGTTGACGGAGCACAAGCGGTTCATTATACTGAGAACTAATCTAGGTGCAGCGAGAGCATCAAAGAGACAAAAACAACTTAAAATAATCGACGGATGGCTATGTTGTAGCGAGTGGCAGAGCTTCCGGCGGGAGACAAACACAGTGTCTATATCTGTCAAACTTGCGCACGACAAGCCAACAGTCGTGCCGGTGCGCGTGAGGCGCCCGTCTTGGCAACATTATCTGGCCTACTAGATCTCCCAAGCCAGATATAAAAACCGGCGTTCTCTTGCGCCGGTTTTTTCGCCAGGAGGTTTGTAGCTGCCGGCTGTCAGCTTCGTACTACACACTGAGCAGTGAAGCGGTCACTAGATTGTGTTCTTGCCTGGGCTCACCTCGTTAGGCTCAGCTGCTCCTACAGAGCCGACTTTCTCGGTGGCGTGAGTTTCTCAACGATGCGTACAAATTGCTCCGCTTCGGTCGGTGTAAGCGGGTCAAACAGAAAACCACTGCCCTGAGCCAATTGGTTTAAGATGTGCTGTTGCAGTTTCTTGCCAGCCGGGCAAATGCAGATGGTTTTTATGCGTCGGTCGCTAGGGTCATTCTGACGGGCTACTAAACCCTTCTGCTCGAGCCCATCTATGATGCCCGTAATGTTACTAGCGTCGCAGTGAAAGAGCTGGCCGAGGTTCTTCATGGGTCGTGGCGTGTGTTCATCAAGCAGCAAAAGGGTAACAGCTTGAATACTGCTGAGGCCCGATTCAGCACCAATCGCTACCAGGTGTTGTTTGGCGCTCATGAGGAATTCGACGAGCGACAGGTAAAACTTAGTGCTTATAGTTGCGCGCTTCATAAAATCTGCAGAGAATTAGTTGACATAGTCAATCATTGAGATCTACAATGATTCCATCTACTAATACTAGCCCAAAGGCGACCAAAACGCAAAAAGGGACCAAAGGAGCCACACCGTATGACAGACAAGGCTAAAAATCACTGGTTGATACTGATTGTTCTGGCGCTCGCCCAGTTTATGGTGGTGCTCGATACGTCGATTGTGAATGTGGCGCTGCCGGCTATTCAAAAAGCCTTCCACATGACCGAGTCGAACTTGCAGTGGCTCATTACCGCCTACACGCTGACGTTTGGTGGCTTTTTGCTGCTGGGTGGTAGGGCGGCCGACCTGTATGGCCGCCGCAAGCTTTTTATGATCGGTACGGTGGTGTTCGGCCTGGCTTCTTTGCTGGATGGTCTGGCGCAGTCCGGTGGCATGCTCATAGCTCTGCGCGCGGCGCAGGGCTTGGCGGCGGCGCTGATGTCGCCAGCCGCGCTTTCCATTGTGCTGGTTACCTACCGGGAGGGGCATGAGCGTAACACGGCCCTCAGTGTGTGGGGTGCGGTAGCATCTGGTGGCGCGGCCGCCGGTGTACTACTGGGCGGGGTGATTACGCAGTATCTAGGCTGGCGCTGGAATTTCTTTATTAACGTACCAGTAGCGCTCGCCGTGGTGTTCGCGGCTTGGCGTCTGGTGCCAACACACGAATCAGAAGAAACGCATAACGAGCTTGATCTACCTGGCGCTGTTTCAATTACCGGCGCGCTGATGCTACTGGTGTATGGTCTAGTAGAAGCTCCGAGCCATGGCTGGACGGCGCACAGTACGCTCGCCTACTTTATTATGAGTGCGGCGCTATTTGTTTACTTTGTAATGAACGAGCAGCGCGCCAAGCACCCGCTGGTACCATTCAAGATCTTTCGGATTCGTAATGTTACCGCGGCCGACCTTACCATGATGCCGATTATGGCCGCTATGTTCAGCACGTTCTTCTTTACCTCTTTGTACGCACAAAAGGTACTCGGCTATACACCAGTGAAGGCGGGCTTGGGCTTTTTGGTCATACCTATCTGTATTGCCATATCTGCCACCAATGTGCCTCGGCTACTCAAGAAAGTTGGCTTTAAGCCCATCCTAATGGTGGCGCCGCTCATTACAGCTTCAGCACTGTTTTATCTGGCGCACGTGCGGGTAGGCGGTAGCTATGCGCACGACCTACTACCCGGGTTTGTGCTGATGGGCCTGGGCATGGGTGCGACTTTTGTAACGATTACTATTGCCGCTACCACTGGCGTGCATGGCAAAGAGTCAGGCCTGGCTTCGGGACTACTGAACACGTCGCAGCAGATCGGCGGTGCGGTTGGACTGGCGGTATTGACCGGTGTTGCTACCTCGGCAGCTAGCAGCTACGTGAAACACCTTACAGCTGCCCCAAATAAGTTCACGCCGCTGGCGGCGCAGGTGCATGGCTTTCATGATGCCTTTTATGTGGCCACCGCCTTCATGCTGGGAGCTTCGGTGCTGGCAACAGTGCTCATGAAGCAGCAGAAAGTCTCTGCCACGGAGATGGAAGCTGCCATGTCTGGCGGCGCAGCGGGCTAGGCAGCGTAATTCACAGATGAAATGGTAGCGGTTATGCGCTACCATTTTTGTATGGCTAGAAACCCACTAGAGCGATTTGAATCCGCGCGGCCATTTACCGAGTCGGAGGCATGGTTGTTGTACCGACTAGCGGCCTTTGGCGAAGCCTGCGGCTGGACCCTCCTCATCAGTGGCATACTCATCAGCAAATACCTCACGCCCGGCAACAACACCGCAGTACTTCTGGCGGGCCAGACTCACGGCATGCTGTTTTTGGCCTACATGGCAGCGTCGCTGGGTTTGTATCCGAGCCTGGGCTGGTCGCGCTGGCGAGCGGTATTTGCGCTTGGCTTTGGTGTTCCGCCCTACGGTACGCTTGTATTTGAGTGGTACACAGCCCACAAACGCCATAACTTCGGCTTTAAAACTTATCGGCACTATCTGCTTTATAACGTACTTGCCACTATGCGTACGCTGCCAGCAAAATGACCACCTGAAAAGCGCCAATGTATGCAATCTGAAACTGTAAAAATCGTTGACGAGAACGCCCAAACAAGACTACCGCCGTAAAGGTAATAGCCATATAGCAGGCTAGCAATGTGCACAATATTCGTACCGCAGCAGACGCCGGAGCGCTAATAATCAGGATCGCCATGGGCAAGTACGACACCGCCATGGTGTATGCGGTAGTGCGGTGGACCCTGCGCAGCCAGCCGGTGGTGTCCGGGACGAGGCCGGTAATGACCTGACAACTCATGGCCAAGGTGGTTGTGGCAACAAAAAGCGTGCCGAGGTGCAGGTGGGGCGCAAACCAAGCCACCAGCCACCAGTAAAACAATGTGCCAAGCACGGCGAGCGACCCAGCAAAGAGCGCGTAGGCCTGCGTGGAGCTGGCGCCGTGTTTACTCAAGGTTGGAAGGTCTTTGTTGTGCCACCTGCTAAGCAAGTAGCCACCTGCCGCCCAACTCAGCAGCACCAGCGCTAGGCCAAGATAGCGAAACATGCGCTCATCATAACAGACGGCTAGTGGTTAATCTTGCCCGCTATAAACTCTATAAGCAGCGGTGCGATAACCCGCGAAGCCTCGGCATTTGGATGGGAATCAAATGGCCACGTCCGGCGGTATTTATCGTATAGGGTGTTGGCGTGTTTGGCGCCCTCAGGGTTAGCTAGCAGGTCAAAGAAGTTAAAAACTGCTATATTCGGCGCAAGCGTTTGTGTGGCCAGCCAAGTGGCAAGCTGTCGAGCCCGGATTGCGGCTGCCCTGCTAGTGCGTAAACGCCGTAAGGGTGGGGTGGTAAGAATAATAAGCTGTTTATCTAGTCGTGATGCAAAGAATCGGGCAATAGACAAGTACTGCCCTTTTACGTCCTCAAGCGCAGCATCGCTGGCGATATTGGCGTTTGGGTAGCAAGATTTTATAACGACTACATCGTAGCCGAGCGCAAAATCTTGGATTGGTTGGTAGGTTTTAACTACGCTGCCAGTAAATATGGCGGCATAGTCTGCTGGTGTAGTGTCGCCGCCCGGAAAGGTAAACTCCATTTTGCGCGGGGTGGCTGTGCTGTCGTGGAGTATGTCGAGGTTCTGGTCGTAGTCGTTCAGAGAAAAAGTGGGTGAGGTAGTAGCGGCTCGTTTATACAGGGCGCCATCCACTATTAGATTGCGGCCGACGGAACGATGAATGAACAGGACGGTCTTTATAGCCCACCCCTCCGTAGTTTACTGGTTATTTTTAAGGGCGGTGTCGATTACTTTACTGAAGGCGTCAAGGCTGGGGCTACCGGTGCTGTCTACTAGTTTGGTGTTGGAAATATATGTGCCGTTTATAAAGAACGAGGGCGTGGCTTCTTCCTGACCGGTCTTGGCAAAAGCTGCTATGTCGGCTTGCACACGGTTGTTAGCGGCACTACTAGCGAAATCACTTTGGAACTTAGCGACGTTCAAACCAAGTTGGGCTGCGTACTGCTTGAAGAACGGTGTGGGGTCAGTTGAGCGGATCCCGTTAGCTGCCGGGTCGTAGGCCCATTCGTTGTAGTTTTGTGAATCGTAGAGCAGGTCGTGCATCTGCCAGAATTTGCCTTGCATGTCGGCAGCTTCGGCGGCCCGGGCACCAGCTAAAGCGTTCGGGTGGGCTGAGATGAGGGGGAGGTTACGGAACTGGAACTTTATGCGATCGTTGTATTTCTGCTGGACTTGCTGCACGGTGGTGAAGTAGCCTTCGCAGACAGGGCACTGGTAATCGCCATATTCTACTAGCGTAACTTTACTACTCAAGTTACCCTCTACGTGGTTGGTGGGCGTACCGCCGCCCGACGCACCGCCGGTGTTTGACTTGTTATCGTGGAAGATCAAAATACCGCCGAAAATAACCACAATCACCCCTATGATCGCCCAAAAACGCTTGTCCATACTCCTCCAGATGTTCCCTAATTATTTCTGTACTATAGTAACACAAAATAGCCTGGTTGTCTGCTGAAGATAATGCGCCCGTAACCTTTTTGCGCTTATGCCAGGCACACCGTAAAATAGGTACATGTACAACTTTTTGCTTGGCCTACTGCTGGTACTGTGCGCTGTAGTTTTGTGGACGCTCCAACAGTCGTACCAGCATGTGCCGGCCCATGAACTGAAACGCTTAGCGCGAACGGGTGATGCTGTGGCGCAGCTACTGTATCGGGCTGGGGCATATGGTACCAGCCTGAGCGTCCTGTTGGGTGGGGGTGCGCTGCTGCTAGCGGCCCTGGCACTAGTGCTGCTAGTGAGCGCACTCGGCACGCTGCTCGGCCTGCTCTTGGCGCTGGCAGTACTAGCCGTGGGCGCGCTAGTATTTGTGCCAGGGGGCGAGCTAACCCGTAGCAGCTTGTGGTTGGCCAAGCGGGGTGCACCGGCGCTCGCTTGGTTGTTAGAACGCCTGCACCCACTCATTGATGTAGGAGTACGTTTCGTGCGAAAACACCGCCGTGTACATATACACACCGGGCTTTACGAAAAAGCCGACCTGGCTGCGCTACTCGAACAGCAAAAGGACCAACCCGACAGCCGCATTGGTATTGGCGAAATCGATCTACTACTGCACAATTTGTCGTTCGGCGACAAACTGGTGGCCGATACGCTGGTCCCCAAACGTGTACTAAAGCTGGTGGCCGCTAGCGACCATATTGGACCAGTGCTTATGGACGAGCTAGCGCGTAGCGGACACAGCCGTTTTCCGGTGTACGACGGTAAACGGGACAACATTGTGGGCATACTGTACTTACACGATTTGGTGGGTGCTCGCCAAACCGGTACTGTAGCCAATGTAATGAGCCACAAACTAACCTACGTGCATGAGAACTTTACACTGTACCAAACACTGCAAGCGTTCTTAAAGACTAAGCAGCACCTATTTTTGGTGGTCGACAGTTTTGAAGAGCTGGTGGGCGTCATTACCATAGAGGATGTGCTGGAACAGATGATAGGCAAACCCATTGTGGACGAATTTGACCGTTATGACGACCTGCGGGCTGTGGCCGCAGCCGACGCACGCAAAGAGCACAAGGCCCACGACGAGCCCAAACCGGAGCCAGGTACTACCCTAGAGCTCACAGAGGTGGTAGAATAGCCTTCAGATGACAGCTAGGTTGAACGCAAATACGAATTCCCGGGTCGGCAAGTAACAGCCGGCGCTGCTACCTGTGTACCCGACCCACGCCTAGCCTCTCCTACTAACCAAACCTTAGGAATTACTACATGAGAACTCTTAGTTCCGACATAGCAACACACATTGGCCAGTCCGTGCACGTCGAAGGCTGGCTGCACAAAAAACGCATGCTGGGCGGACTGACGTTTATAAACGTCCGTGACCGCCGTGGTCTGGTACAGGTGGTGCTGCAAGACAAAGACCAGGTGGAAAAACTGCGCGGTTTGCAAATAGGCACCGTGCTCGCTGTGGACGGCACAGCGGTGGAAGAACCGCGCGCGCCTGGTGGTGCCGAGTTGCACGACGCCACATTGGAAGTATTGGTGCCGGTTACCGACGAGCCGCCAATTGAAATCGACAAACCCATCCCGCACAAAGCCGACAACCTAGACACGCTGTTCGAATACCGTGTGCTAAACATACGCAACCTGCAAGAGCAGAAGATCTTTAAGGTCCGTGCTAGCCTACTGCGCTATTTACGGGAGTTCCTGACCGACCACGAGTTTGTCGAAATTAACACGCCTAAACTGCTCGGCGCGGCGACTGAAGGCGGAGCGGAAGTCTTCAAGCTGGACTACTTTGGCAAAGAAGCCACGCTAGCCCAAAGCCCACAGCTCTACAAACAGATAATGGTTGGCGCATTTGAGCGTGTGTTCGAAATTGCCCCGGCCTTCCGAGCGGAGCCCAGTGCCACGACTCGCCACATGAGCGAGGTCTACATGCTCGACATAGAAATGGGTTTTGTGAACGGGCACGAAGAGGTGCTCGACACCGTGGGCGACATGACGCAGTACGCGCTCAAGCAAACCTACGAAAAGCATGCTGAAGACCTGGAGGCTCTGAACGCGCCTGAGCTCAAACTGCCATCAGATGGTAAGGTGCCGCGCTTTACGGTGGCCCAAATCCACGAACTATACACCAAAGCGACTGGTACGGACACTACAGATGAGAAAGACCTCGTACCGGACGAAGAGCGCTGGATTTGCGACTACGCACGCAAGGAAATGGGCTCCGACTTGGTCTTTGCCACCGAGTTCCCCATAGAAGCGGCCAAGTTCTACCACAAAGTAGACGCCGAAAAGGGCGTGGTGTTTTGGGGCGATCTGCTGTTCCGTGGCATAGAAATTGCTACCTGTCCCCTGCGTGAGAACGACTATGAAACGATGATTGCGCAAATGAAAAAGGCCGGGCTGGACGTAGACCATCCGGGCTATAAATACTACCTACAGGCCTTTAAATATGGCTTGCCAGTGCACGGTGGCTGTGGCTTCGGCGTCGACCGCCTAGCCGAAAAAACGGTTGGTCTGGCCAACATCAAAGAAGCCACTTTGTTCCCGCGTGACATCAACCGGCTGACACCTTAATATGGGTGACGTCAGGCTGGTCATAACCGACATCGACTGCACGCTGGTGGCGGAACGTGCCCCAGATGCTACACCTGCGGTACACGCGGCCATGCGCGCCGTGCAGGCGAAAGGTATCCTGGTGGTGGCTGCCACCTCGCGTCCCTATGAAATGGCGCGCGACCTGTTCTTAAAACTGGGCTTTACCGGCCCCAGTATCTTTGACGGTGGTGCGTCCATTCGCGACGTCACAACTAGTGAATTGTTGTGGCAAAACTGGCTCGAGCTGCCACGGCTGCAGGCCATTGCACGACTGGTCTTCCCCCGTGCTGAGCTTGTTGATTTCTTCCCGTACTTCCAGTATGTGTCAGCCACCGAGATTAAGCCCGAGGATCTTACCGAAGCTGCACCGTATGGGTGGGCTCTAGTACCAAAAGACTCACTTGCGCAGATTACGGCTGAGCTGGCAAAGCTGCCGAACCTGAACGTGCATCCTGGAGTGGGTTGGCCGGAAAAGCCAGACCAAATGGACATACAGATCACCGACGAGAACTCCGACAAATTCCACGCGGTGAACGCGTTGCGTGAGTTGCTGCATATTTCGCGCCAGGAAACACTAGCGATTGGTGATGGCGACAATGATATCCCGCTATTCAAAAATGCTGGGCTGAAGCTGGCTATGGGTAATGCCATACCAGAACTAAAGGCCATGGCCGATTACGTGGTGGGCTCGGTAGACGAGGATGGCTGGGCTGAAGCCATGCACCGATTTGTACTGTCGTAGCCTACGTCATGGTAGAAGTGCAAGCTCCTAATAATGATATATCACATAACGATGTATGTGGCTTTGCCACATCTGGAGACTACATATGATCGATCCATATACTGCTATATTGAAATTGCTAGAAGAATCGCACATTGACTACGAGCGCGTAGAGCACGAGCCAGTGTATACCAGCGAGCAAGCGGCAGCCGTACGCGGTTTTACGCTGCAACAGGGCGCTAAGTCGTTGCTGTTTAAGGTTGGTAGTGGCGACTTTGTGCTTGTGGTGGTGCCCGGCGACAAACGAGTAGACTCGAGGAAGCTTAAAAAGCTGCTGCGAGTGAAGGACGCACGTTTTGCGCGGCCCGAAGAGGTGCAGGCGCAGCTGGGATGCGAGATAGGCGCTTGTTACCCGCTCGGCAAAGTAGCGGGTTTGCGTACGCTGTGCGATCTTTGCGTGGGCCGGAATGAAACCATAGCGTTTAACCCCGGCCGCCACGATGTTTCTATAAAACTTCGCTACGCCGACTATGTGCGCTTGGCGCGGCCCGAAATCGTAGATATAACCTAAGCCTTTGCTACAATGACCGCATGAAGCATATTGCCAAATCTCAGGCGAAAAAATTTGCCAATAGCCCTACCTGCACTGGCTTGGAGTACGACCTGGCCGACCCCGACATAAACAGTGCCTTGGGCATAGTAAACGGTCGCTACCCCGAAACGGGCTGGGTCATGAACGAGGTGTGCAAAGAGCTGGTGTATGTTGTGTCTGGTAAGGGTTCGCTGCATACCCGCAGCCAGCACCAGGCGCTCGAACCGGGTGACTGTGCGCTCATTCCAAACGGTGAAGCGTACTATTTTGAAGGCGAGGCGCTGACTATACTCATGCCCTGTACGCCAGCCTGGTACCCCGAACAGCACAAAGAGATCGCCTAAGCCTTTGCTACAATAAGCATATGCAAGATGGCTTAAAGGGCGAGGTGGAACCGACGCAAACAGACGACACTTCTTCTGCCGATCCTACCGACCTAGGACCGGTGAACATGCCAGATGTTTCGACTGTACCACCAGCTATGGCTGCGTTACCCACGCCAAAGTCGCATAAGGTTCTTTGGTTGGTACTCGCTACTGTGCTCGTGCTTCTCCTGGTGGTAGTTGGCCTCTGGCTGGGCGTACATCATTCCAAATCGGCCTCATCCGGTACAAAAGCAGCGGTTATCACTAAATCAGGCTCAACACCGCAGAGCGCGCAAACGGAGGGTCTGCAGCTAAACACCGCGAAAGAATACGGAGATAAATACGCCGATGGTTTGCTGCCCGTAGGCGATGGCAAATACACTACCACTAGCGCCAAAACCGGCTACGTATATGCCTGTAGTCAGTACGCCCAAAACCTTGCTAGCGACAAAGGCGGCGCCGAGACGCGCGGCCCTTGGTTTACCAACAGCAATACGCAGTACAACATAAACAAAAAGCTACATGTTTTGGGTAGTGTAACGTGGAAAGCCGACTTTACGAACACCGTTAGCGGCGGTACGCGCACCATAGTTACCAACGACCTGCCGAGCCATACCACAGGCATCTTTCCCATTCAGTCCAGCGACCCGGCTTACACCTACGACCGCAACCCCAACAGCATAAAAGGCCAAACACTCACCTACGCTCTTGCCGCGAACCCTACCTACGGCGCTACACCGAACTGTATGGGTGGCGAAGCAGGCATTATGCTTACGGGCATAGCTTTGTTTAATGCCTTTGACGCTGGTGGCCGCGACGCTGGTGCCTGGGAAATCCAAGACAGCTGCAGTGGCCACCCGGAAAGCCAGGGCGAGTACCACTACCACACGCTTAGCAGCTGCATAAAAGACATTAGCGTGCACACTGTTATTGGCTTTGCGCTAGACGGCTTTCCTATAACCGGACCGCAAATTGGCTCCGGCAACATCCTGACCACGGCAGATTTAGACGAGTGCCACGGCTTGGTCAGCACTATTATGCTAGACGGCAAAACTACCACCATGTACCACTATGTTATGACCCAGGATTTCCCGTACTCAGTTAGCTGCTTCCGCGGCACGGCCATAACCCCGCCTGGTTTGCAAGCTCAGTCTGGTAGCCCCGGCTCTGCCGGCCAAAAGCAGGGCGCTCCGGTGGGGCAAGTGCCCGGCCAGTCGCCGCCCCAACCCTAGCAGAAGTACCTAAGACTTTTTGGGCCTAAAGCTAGATTTTACTTTGTTTATAGATTTCATAAGTGCAGCCAGCTCGCGCTCACTCTTTTCGCTAATCTCTTGTAGGCGCTGCTGTAGGCGCCGCTTACGAATTGCCGGCGTATCTTTGGCGGGCGTGACGGGGTGTTGCTTTCGCTTCATGCAGTCTAGCCTCTTTACGTTTGGTGGTCTGCGGTTGCAAGTGTTTAAGCGGCCATGGGTAGTTTGGCATATAACGGCTCGCACATTCTAGTATAGCAATTCCCTTTTTGTCACAAATGTGTGATTTGTCACAACTCCTAACATCTTTAGGCCAAAAGAAGCTTCTCTACCACTCAGTAAGTAAGCGGCTAACTGCGTATATGCTGCGAATTTGTTACTATAAGCACTAACCATGGTTGCCGCTCCTGCCAGACCCAGCCGCACCCGCCGACTCTTCGGCTGGTTTGGCCGGCACAAGATTACAGCTGTTTTTACCGTGCTTGTCCTAGCCTTTCTGCTTTGGTTCTTTGGCTCGTGGATTGTATGGGACGTGCAAGTCCATTTTGAACGCGAACGATTCATGAGTACTGACCACAAGCTCACCAGCTTTAGGGATCAGATTGTTAAGCTTAGCTCACCAGCCACCAGCATCTCTCATGAGTGCAGCTATACTGATAATGGAGCAGTGTTCGCCATAAAGAGCTTGGGTTGTGTTACAAGCCTCAAGGTAACCTATAAAGATGTCTCTAGAGTAAAAGCAGAAAGACTTACGGATGAGGCAAAGATGATGGTAGCGCGAGACGGCGTGAAGCTAAATGAGAACAATCGAACCATCAATCAATATGCTATCGCAACCTACGGTTTCAAGCTCAACGACATAAACTGCGCCTTCACCTCAACTTATTACGACGATAGTGTTAGTACCGCGCAGAGGTATAGCGGTGCGCCAAATACTGGTCTTGCTCTATTTATCGCAATAGATTGCAGCGGTCCTGCAAAAGTAGCGTATTTTCCAATTGTAGATTGACGTTAGTACAAACTTGGGCTAAGGTAGCATTAACTTAGCTGGAGATTTGCTGTGTGGTTACGCCGTAGGCAGGCGCCACTGACCCTTACTGGCCTTATCCTGCTCCTTGCCGCTTTTGGTGGCGCTATTCGTAATGCTGCGGCGCAAGATGGCTCGCCCTGGCTTGTGAAGGCTGCCCCCTCGCTAAATAAGGTGGTAGATTTGCCAGCAAACCTTCCGCCCGACCATACCAACGTCGATTGCACAACGCAGAGCTACCTCCCAGGTGACGGCACTCCCGAGCAAAACATCTGCACGTTCATGTCACCGCTGGGTGCGCTTACCACGGATGGTCGTATACAAACTGGTATCAACCAGTATGCGGGGTTATTTGGTCCGGACCATCGTTCGGCGTTTGTTCCCACCGACGATTCATCTATAGCCTTGCTGTCCGTAACCGCGCCGGCCATAGGGAACTACCTAGGTGTTTACCGGCACCTAACTAAAGCGGCGCTTCAGCTAGACCTTACTCAAGGCTTGAGGGGCCATTACAATGTTGCGGTTGCGCCTGACGCTACACTGCGCAATCCAGCAACTGGAGAACCCTTGCCGGTCGATACACTTGACGTTGCGTTCTCGGCCAATGGTGAATGGTTGCTCATGAATGTGCCACACGAAGGTTTGTTGCGGGTACATATGACCGATCTAAGTACTTTACTATTTGCCGATCAGATTGAACCCGGCTGGTACCTCGCACTCGTACGCCCAGCCTTGGCCATTAGTAATGACGGACGCTATGCAGCCGCCAATACCGATTTTTTTGGAACCGGCAATCTGAATGTGTACGATCTGTCTACATGTACCGATCAGCTGAGCGTCGATCCGAGCGCCAGAGTTTACTGTGCGGGTAAAAATATTTGGCAGGGCCAAACACTCACTCAGCAACCGATGGGGCAGGGGTTGCTCAGCCTTCAGCCAGACTTAGAGCTACCGACACATCTGCGGTTTATAAATGACGATAGCCTGAGCTTTAACGCGCGCTACGCGCTGGGGTCGCCTACCAAATTTAAGGCAGCAACTTTTGTAGCTACGGCACCGGGCGAAGCTGAGCATAAACTTGGCCTGCTTGGCATGGGCGACTCATATATATCGGGGCAGGGGGCGTTTGAGTATCGTAAAGGGACAGATACCCCCAATGACTTCTGTCACTTGTCGGAGCTGTCGTATCCGTTTATATTGGGAAAATCAAACTTCGACTCCTATAACTCCATTGCCTGTTCGGGGGCTACCACGGGCGATATTATGGGTAAGGATACGGGCTATGCCGGGCAGGTAAGAGATGGAATACCTGCCAGTGAGCGAGATGGACAATCCATCCTATCCAACTTCCTGCCCGGCTATATCTACCAGCAGGAGTTCGCCAGTGCTTATACTCCCGAGGCAATCGTGCTCTCGGTGGGCGGTGACGACATTGGCTTTGCCGATATTGTGAAAGCCTGTGTGGCGGGCGGGCTTGATGGCACCTGTTACGGCACTTACGAAGACCGAGTAGAACTGGTAAACGAAATTGACAATACGTATTCAAAGCTGGTGGCTAGATACACCACGTTACGGCAGCAGTCTGGTGGTGCACGACTATATGTAGTGGGCTACCCACAAATTGCCTCCGTGGATGGTAACTGTGGCCTTAACGTACACTTGAATGCCGATGAGCTTGGGTTTGCCGGCCAACTAATCTCATATCTCGATAGTGTGATACAACGGGCTGCGCAAACCGCTGGTGTAGCTTACGTGGATACACAGCACGCATTTGACGGCCACCGGTTATGTGAGCCTGGTGATAAAGCGGTGAATGGTCTGACGGCTGGCAACGATGCTGGCGTAACTATTCGCGGCCACACGATAAACGTGCTGGGCGCCGAGAGCTACCACCCTACACAGCTTGGCTACAGGCTATTGGCAAGTACGGTTGCTACCCAAACTGCCAATCTTGCTACTCCAATGCCAATTCCACAAGCTTACAATGCACCCGTTCTCGATCCCGCGCTGCCTATCCTGCAGCATGTCCCTAGCACTGGCCGCCAGGTAAGCTCTGTGGTGCACGACGGTGCACTTACAGGCAATGTTGTAGCAAGCGGGAGCGCGCAACAAATAAGCGTTGAAGGTAGTGATTCGCAGTTACAGCCAGGCAGCAAATACCAAGTGGTGCTTCATTCCACGCCGGTGCTACTTGCAGAGGGTGGAGTGAGTGCAGATGGTAGCATTGTTACCACAGTGCATGTGCCAGCCGATGTTGAGCCCGGCTATCATACAATCCATGTATATGGCACAAACCTGGCGGGTGAAAGTATCGACATTCAAAAGGTTGTTTATGTAGCAGGGAGTAGTGAAGACACTACAAGTATGTGCGGCGTAGTGGCACCCAGCGGACAAGATATAGATCAAGACGGTGCGGACGATGCTTGCGACGCTATAATCACAGCGTCACCCGTAAACACGACTCCTGACGCCACCGTAGACAGGGGTGTCTCAACGAGTATTGTTGAACTGCCTGCGAGCTCAACGACTGCCTCAACGGCAAATGTGCTAGGAGAATCACTGGTAGTAGGGCGGCCGTCGAATTTCGACCGGTCCCTCCCAAAAGCAAGTGGCGAACGGCCTGAGTTGTTTCGCCTGGACTGGCTAGCATTGCTACAAGTTGGTCTACCGGCCACGCTAGGTGTCGCCATGCTTAGCTATGCGCTGCGCCAGACGTAGGCACGGTTACAGCTTCCTAGGCTCCCGGGGAGCATATAATGGTATGTGTACCATATGGACCCGCTAGGCAACCAGTTTGAAGACGAAGCGCCGGACGAGCTAAACCAGCTTTGGCACAACCCCGGCGATCCGGACGGTGTGTTTGCTGCGGAACAGCGGCGACGGGAGCAGTCTGCCCGAACGGCAGTGGCGGCGCTTCCCCGGCCCAGAGTGTTCCGGCGTCGCTGGCCGGTAGTGATTGTGAGTCTGTTGCTGGTAGCTGCAGGTATGGCCGCGGCCTACTGGCTTGGCACGCGCCATACGGCGCCGGCCGTGCCGTCCAAGACGGCGGCCGCCCAGCCCCAACCGCAGCAAGTGGCTACGGCGGTGCAGCGGTACACGTCCACGCTCTATACGCTCAGTTTTAACCATCCAGGTAACTGGGTAGTTTCGGACACGGCCGCCAAGCTTACCGTTACTTCGCCGCCCATAAAACTGACCGACTTACGAGGCCCCACCGTGGGGCGTGTGGTGGTGACCATACAAAATCAGCAAACTAGCGTAGCTGGCTATCCGGCCGATGGGGCTATGGCAAACTTGGCGTCGCAACAACTTACCTACGCCCAGCCGTCGAGCGTGCAGCGTGCGCAAACCTATGTAAGCTACATTGGCTACAAAAGCCCGAACGGCCTAGACGCGCTGTTTCTAACGGGTGACACCGCCTACCAAGCGGGCCAACACGTGCCGCTTAGCAATGTCACCAAGGGTAACCCGCTCGTAAGCGTTACTTTTACGCGCTGTGTGAGTACTGATTGCAGCAAAACCCAGGCCACCACGCTGCTGGCGCGCAGCTGGGGCAAGGCGGCTTTTAATACGCCGGTAATCGACCTGCTACGCTCGCTAACGCTGAACTAAAGCGCTGGCTTGTTGTCGAGTGACTGCCAGACGTACCAGCTGGCCACACTTTCGTACGGATGCCAATGGTTCTTGGCTGCTAGTTCGGTAATTTGGTCTGGCGTGGGCACGTCAGCAAAACCATAGAGCCTACGCAGGCCGTTTTTTATGCCCAAATCGCCCACTGGCAGCACATCGGTGCGCCCCATGCAAAACATAAGAAACATGTGGGCCGTCCAAGTACCAATGCCTTTAACGGGTGTAAGCTCGGCAATCACTTCGTCGTTACTTAGGCCGTCCAAGTGGTCGAACCGCACCTTGCCGTCCACTACATGCTGCGCCAGGTCTAGTACGTAGGCGCCTTTGGCTCGCGAAAAACCGAGGCCGCGCAATGTCTCCACATCGGTTGTCAGGATCTCTTCGGGGGAAGGGAAATGGCCACCGAATAAATCCCGAAAGCGTGTCTCTATGCTACGAGCGGCGTGCACACTCAGTTGCTGGCTAATTATGCTATCGACCAGCTCCTGGTAGTAGTTTTCGTGCGGCCGAATAGTACATAGACCATGGCGTTCAACAAGGGGCTTTAGCACGGGATCGTGCTGGGCTAAATGGTTGGCGGCTTCCTGTGCTACCGCCTCGCTCATACGTTTCATACTACCAGTATATATTTATGATTGGTTTTGCTATAGTACCGTTAAAAGGATAAGCGAGATGGCCGATAAAGACGACTCTAAACCCCGTAGAACTATTGCCGTTCACGACGGCAGCGAAACCCAGCAAAACAAACCAAATGCGGATGGCTCAGCTGAACAGGACGATCCTAAAACCGCTGCTGCCGTTGACGACATAGTCAAGCAAGAAGGTGATGATGGTCTAGCCGCCCAAGACGAGGCCGCAGAAAAGGCCATAGTAATGCAGCAGGGCTTCTGGGAGCGGTTTAAAAACAAACTGTCTTTCTGGTGGGCTAGTCCGCGAGCCCGTTACAGTCTGCTGGGTGGCATTCTGTTGGTGTTGGCGGCGCTGGGCGCTGTGCCGTTTACTCGTTACAATGTTGCCGGCTTGGTACTAAAGACTAACGCCACCGTAACGGTGGTAGACAGCAAAAGCGGTGCTCCAGTAAGCGGAGCTACGGTAGTGCTGGGTGGTATGAAGGGCGAAACCGATGCGGCCGGCAAAGTCACGCTCCACGTACGTGCCGGCAGCAAACACCTAACCGTCAGTAAACAGTACTACACCGGGTTCTCCAGGGGCGAGCTAGTGGCTCTGTCTGGCAATAGCTTTAAGGCCACACTGGTAGCTCTGGGCCACCAGGTGCAGGTAAAAGTGGTGAATAAACTGACCGGTAAGCCGCTAGCCAGCGCCGCGATAACTGTGCAAAACACCAACACCAAAACCGATACCAATGGTCTCGCCACGGTAGTTATACCCTCTGGGGCTAGCCTGCAGGAGGCAAATGTGTCTCTGGCCGGCTACAATACCAGCAAAGTGAACGTCTATGCCACTGGCGACTTGGCTAAAAACACGTTTAGCATCGCCCCAGCTGGCAAGTTGTACTTTCTGTCGAACCTGAGCGGTAATATAGATGTGGTAAAGACCAATCTAGATGGTAGTGACCGCCAAACCGTGCTAGCGGGCACAGGACACGAGGATCCGGCTACTACATCGCTCCTTGCTTCCAGAGACTGGAAATATCTAGTACTGCTATCTAAGCGATCAAGCGATAACACTGCCAGCGTTTACCTTATAGACACGACCAACAACGATGCCCTAACCACTGTCGATAAAGGTAGTGCCAACTTTATTCTTGTGGGCTGGAGCGGTGACAGATTTGTTTACGAAGCGGATCGCACAAACGTTGCTGCCTGGCAGTCAGGCGGTGAGGCGCTCAAATCGTTTGACCCAACCACGGGGCACACGCTGTTGCTCGACCAAACGCAAGGCTCTGGTAGTAGTAATATCGATTACGCCAACCAAACTTTCTCCGTGTCTTATCTTGTTGGTGACCAAGTGGTCTATGCCAAGAACTGGCAAGGGATGGGGGCGAATGTGTTAGACAGCAAGCAGGCTGAGTTTGATTCTATCGGTTCCGATGGCTCTGGCCACAAGGTTGTTAAAAGCTTTGCGCCCACTGTCTACCCGAGCGATGACAGCTATCACAGTATAGGCCTCGATGCACGACTATATGAGCCGGGCGAGATCTATATAGACTTCTTTCACGACGGTCAAGATGATTTCTTCGACTACGCTGCCGGCAAAATTAGTAGTGACACTTCGTTAACTCCAGATAAATTCTACCAAACAGTCTACGGTAGCTACCTGTTGTCCCCTTCTGGCAACAGTACGTTCTGGACCGAGGAGCGCGATGGTAAAAACACGCTGTTTACGGGCGATAGCAATGGCCAGCACCAAAAGCAGGTGGCTTCGCTGAGCGACTACAGGCCGTACGGATGGTTTACCGATGACTACTTACTAGTCTCAAAAAACAGCAGTGAGCTGTATGTCATGCCGACCCAGGGTGGTACGCCGTTCAAGATTACCGACTACTACAAGCCGGCCATTAACTACAACGGCTATGGCGGTGGCTACGGTGGGCTATAGCTCCGCGCCTTAGGGGACCCTTCTCACAAAATTGCACATAACGAGCTGCTAGCGGAGCTCGCAAATGGCAATTTTGCCATCGCTGTGCAGATAGCCACGCAGTGCGCGGTTCCTGAGGGCAAACGGTCGGTTAACCGTTATAGTACGGGTGCTGGCTAGTTTGTTGGCGTGCTTTAGGTCACGCACAATCTTGCGGCGCTCGCGGTTGGTGTTGGGGTCTATCATGTGTGTCAGCTGGGCGTTGTGGCGGATAGGGGCTAATCCCACATCCTTGCTCGCTGCCCCCACCCACAATTGAGCTGTCGGATCAGGATGAGTAGGACGGTAAAAGCGGTGCCAAAACCGCACATGGTGCTTTAGCTCGTCGGTTAGCTGTAAGTCGGCTGCCCAAAACCGCACATGGTGTCGGGCCGCTCGCCGCCCGGCTATGGGCACCTGAAAGCCAAAGTCTTGTTTTCTACCAAACAAGTACAGGCGACTCATAGGCGCGTTCGAGTACGGATGACCAGTTATGGCGGCCATAATCTCGCGCAATACGTTGAGTGGTGTGTGTTTGTCGGCCAACTGCCAACCAGCCATCTGCATAGCTTTTAGCACCTGCTGTCTTGTGCCTACCAGCGCAATATTTATGGGGTCGCTGGCAAAACCATCCGGAGTAGTGCAGTACAGCGGCAAGTGCACCGGATGGTAAAAAAACCGGTACACGCGGAACAACAGAGGAATAATGACATACGCCATGACCACATAGGTTATGAGTAAGGCGAGCGCTATGGGCGTGCGGTTATCAAAAAACGGCAGCACATGCCAGAATGCTAGGTAAATAAAAAAGGCGCCGACGGCTAGGACAATCAGGCGCTTCGTTAAGCGTGCTAGTAGCGGACCCATGTGCAGGTCCCGTGGTATGTCATTTTGTTATGATAACAGTCATGGAGCTGAGCCACCATGCCCGTGAACGGTTTTTGGAAACGCTGTGGGCGTACTTTGCGGCCCATGGCCGATCTGACTTGCCGTGGCGATTGTCCGAACCAGCCGGCGAGTTCAACCCCTATAAAATCATGGTAAGTGAGCTCATGCTGCAGCAGACGCAGGTAACGCGGGTGGTCCCCAAATACCTCGCATTTCTGGAGCAATTCCCAACTGCCCAGGCGCTGGCAGTCGCTAGCCTAGGCGATGTACTGCGTGCTTGGCAAGGGTTGGGCTACAACCGTCGGGCCAAGTTTTTGTGGCAGGCAGCACAAGTGGTCTCCAAGTTGGATCAGTTCCCTGCCACCCTGGAAGCATTAACAAAGCTTCCTGGTATTGGCCCAAACACCGCCGGCGCCATTTTGGCTTATGCCTATAACCGGCCGGTGTTGTTCGTAGAGACCAACATTCGTACGGTGTATATTCACCATTTCTTGGCCGGGTGTACCAGCGTTAGCGATAAAGAGGTTGTCTCGCTACTCGGGCAGACGCTGGATAATGACAGCCCTCGGGAGTTTTACTGGGCACTCATGGATTATGGTAGTCACCTAAAGCTCACAGCCGGCAATGCCAATAAAGCCAGCCGGCACTACACTAAGCAGTCAAGGTTCGATGGCTCACGTCGGCAAATTCGCGGACAGATTATTCGGTTACTTGGTCAGCAACCACATACTCTTGGCGAACTGCGCGTATCTGTCGTCGACGATCGGCTTGAGCCAGTCTTGTCGGAGCTACTTGCCGAGGGGCTCATACGTTTGGGTGGTAGCAGCTACCATCTGTAGCGATGTACAATAGGCTCATGGAACCAAAGACTACCCCGCCTCAAGTTGTACAACCGCCGACCACTATCGTGGATGTTACGCCGTCCCAAGCATCAACCAAAGTACCTGAACAGGCCATGCCTAGCACAAAGAGTGATGTACCGGTACCATCATCGCTTACTCGTGCTGTGGCCGGCAATACCCCCACTGCTACGCCCACCAACCTTCCCGCCCGGCCGGTGCCGGCTGCCCAAAAGCCCGTACTCGCTGTTACCTTGGCACTAACAATCTTTGTAGCTTTAGTTGCGATCGCCTACTACGCTTACGTCAAATCGAAATAAATGCAAGCCTATTCACTCGTCGATCCAAAGCTGGTGCTGGCCCTAAAAACGGGCGCAGTGGGCGCGTTACCGACCGATACCATATATGGCTTAGTGTGTAGTGCTAGTAACCAGCAAGCGGCCTCGCGACTCTACGGTTTGAGTGGTCGTAGCATGCCGGGCACTATTATTGCCGCTAACACCCAGCAGCTGGTTGAGCTAGGGCTACGAGCTCGATATCTCAAAGCAGTTGAGCAGTATTGGCCTGGCCCGCTTAGCGTTGTTATTCCGTGCGGGTACGAGCTGAGCTATTTGCACCTAGGTAAGAACTCGCTGGCGGTACGGGTGCCGGCAGATTCCGCTATCGTGAAGCTCTTAGCTCAAACCGGGCCGTTGCTGACCACTAGCGCAGCTCGCTCGGGCGAATCTCCGGCTCGCAGCGTTGCTGAAGCTCGCACTTATTTTGCTGAAGCGGTAGATTTTTATGTAGATGGGGGGAGTATGACAGGTCGTCTTCCTTCCACGGTCATTCGTGTAGTGGATGATGCCATTGAGATCTTGCGGAAAGGAGCAGTAAAAATAGATGAAAGTGGTAAGATTAGCCCGTAAACAGAGCGTATGACACGCCATTGAAAAAATAAGTAAAAGTTATAAAATATGAACTGTTATGGAGCGTGATCGCGGTATTGCGCCAAAGTCTGAATCGGACGGTTCGGCTACTGGCGACGAAAAGAAAAGGGGCACCAAGCGTGTGCCTTTGTTGTCGTGGCTAACGCCCGATAGAGAGCGCGGTGAATCAGCCGGCAAGAAGCCTGCCCGTCCGGAGCAGGCCCTGGGCAGCTTACTAATAGAAAAGAGTGATGCTGCTGGGCCGGTTACGGTGGGCGAAGCTCAAAAACCTAGTACTGCAGAATCACTTCCTAGAGCCGTCGTAGTTACTGAGACAGGTGAGCCAATTGGCGTGCCCGAGTCGACAGAGTTAGAAGCGCTGTTAGCCGAAGCTGGTGGTAGTTACCCAGAGCTACCCCCACAAGAGCTACATTCCGTCGACCTGCTGAGCCGTGGAGAGACCATACTCGACCTTAGCTACCGGCGTTCCAGGGCGCAACACCAGGTACGGCGAGCTGCTGTGGTTGGGGTTGGATTGGGTGAGCCCACGAGCGAACCCGTAGGCGCTGCCCAGCCCGCAGAACTATCAGGTTCAACGCAGGAAGCTGAACCAGAGCCTATGCCTGTAGCGGCGGCTGGCGGCGGAGGAGAGGTGCCACCTACAAATACTCACAATGCCGCCCCCCAGGCCGGCGAAGCACCCGAGCCTGGTCGACCGCAATCGGTCGAGAGTGAGCCCGCTACTGCCTATGAACGCCCTGAGCCAGCCGAAGCATACCGGCAGTATATGGAACGCCAAGCTGAGGCCGCGGTACCTGTCCCAGCGGGAGAGCAACCAGTTACCCGGCACGAAGTAAAAAGAGCCGTCCGCCGTGTTAGTCAGAGGGCGCGTCAGGCGGAGCTCGCGGCCGAAGCGGAGCGCGAGCGGTACAAATGGCGCGAGCGCAAAAATACCAGACGCGAAGAGCGTTTAGCTAAAAAGCTCAATGAAGCTCGTCAAGCAAATGATGCCAGCACTGAAGCGTACCGACAGCAGAAAGGTGAAGTTGAGCGCCGCCTGAGCGTTGCCGAGAGCGGTTTAGAGGCAGCCCGGAAGAACCAAGCGGGGGAGCAACTAGTTGCTCCCCAAGGCCGTCGCTATACCCGAAGTGAGTGGCTCACAATAGAACAAGACGCAAAAACCGGTCGTGCCGCCGAGGCGCCCACCAGCTTCTCGTACGGCGAAGAGTACCACCGCGAGCGGGCGCAAGAGGTTGCCCCGGCCGTAGTTGCTGCCACGGTAGCCGCACAATCAGCGACATCGCAGCCGACTACCACCCCGGCTAATAATGGGTCGCTACCGCCTGTTAACATTCCCAGTGCAACCACGCAGGGCCCGCCCTCAGCTGTCCCGCAGAATAGCACAAACAACCGGTCCCAAAATGACGGGCAATCTTATGATTCGAGCCCACGCCTGTGGCCATGGCTGGTGGCGCTGGTAGTAGTGGCCGTTTGTCTAATAGTAGCGGTTAGTTAATGTAAATATCTGGCGTATAGTTGACACCCCGCAGCGATAACTGTGGTCCACTTTGTTTTAGAAGCGCTTCGGTATGTGCAATGTGAAAGTCTATGCCCGGAATACGCGGTAAGGCCTGTAGCTCCGCCAGGCTTGAGAGCCAGCGGTGCTCAACTCCTGGCTCAGTAGTGACCCTTGCTGAAGTGGCAAAAGCAGTGAAATGGAGTCCCAGCGAGTCGCCGTAAAAATAGGAATCTACAAACAACACCTGGTCTGTAAGGACCAGGCCGGTTTCTTCGGCCACTTCGCGTGCCAGGGCTCCCGCAACGGTTTCGCCCTGCTCTATTTTACCGCCAGGAAAGCCCCATAAGCCACCGAACTTTTTCGCCGCATCGTGGCGACGAATAACTAGGAATTTGTTTTTGTAGTAGATAGTACAGGTGACAACCGGAATAGGTGGGCTAGCCACGGCCGGCAAATTCCCTGCGCAGCCATTCGTCCAGGCTGCCACCGCCACCGGCCGAGATACACAGTACCGTATCTCCCGCCTCTAGGTGGGTAATTATAGTATCGCGCAGTTTGTCGCTCAGATTGGCAGCGTCGGTAATAGTTTGGGTCTCGGCGCTTAGCAGCAGCTTTAGGTCGGCAGGAGTAAGCAGTTTAAGCGAGGTATTCTCGCGGGCAAGATAGCTGGGGACTATGTACAGCCTTTTTACGCCGTCAAACAAGTTACGGAGGTCATCTTTTATGAAATGCTGGCGAGTATTATGTAGGCCCTCGTAAACGACCACCACATTGTCCCCAGCTACTTCGTGGGCGAGCTGCAATGCGCCACGGATTTTGGGTGGGGTATGGGCGTAATCGGTGTACAGCCCAGGCGCAATTTGCTCAAAGCGGCGCGACACGCCGGGAAAACGGTTTAAGTGTTCAATCAGCTCTTCTAGTGGCTTGTTCAAAATAGGCTGCAATGACTGCGCCACCAGCCAGGCATTCTGCCGGTTTACTAGGCCGGGCAGGGTAAGACTGGAGTTTATCGCTGGGTCAGCATCATCTAATACGCGCAGGCTGTCGTCTGTCGCCAGGCTGAGCCGGTCGATGTCACCTTGCCAGAGTACGCTCTCTCTGGACTGTTCCAGGAACTCACGGAATGTCGCGTTGTAGCTCTCTCTGGTGGGGAAAACATCGGGGTGGTCCCAGTCAATACCGGCAATTAGGCTTAGGGTAGGCTCATAGCTCAGGAAGTTACGGTCGTACTCGTCGCACTCATACACAAAATATTCGGAGTCGGGTATATAAGTACCCATCTCGGCAAAGCTACTCTTGGCCGGTAGCAGGTAGCTAATGGGTACGCCGACCTGCTGGAATAGCCACACACACATAGCAGTCGTGGTGGTTTTGCCGTGAGTGCCGGCAATGGCGATGAGTTTTAAATGGTTATCTTGCAAGATTTGATTGAGCATTTCGTCGCGCTTGCTCATGCGAATGTTCTGGTCGCGGCAAAACTGGAACTCTGGAGCGTTTGGCTGTTCTTTAGATATAGCAGAGGAGTAAACATACCAGTCAATGGGCAGGCGCTCATGTTCGGCAGCAATTTGCCCTAGCGTCTGACCGACACTTATGTGGGTAATACCATGTTTACGCAGGTAGTTTAGGTACAACGAATCTTGTTTATCAGACCCCGAAACATCATAGCCGGCTTGTTTGGCAACGAGTGCGAGTGGGCCAATGCCCGCCCCCCCAATGCCTGAAAAAAAGATGTGCATGAGCACATTGTACCATCCACAGTTGGCTGGTCTCAGGCGCGGTAGGCTGGGGTATAATCATAAGTGAAATGAATAAGCGCCATCTTCACCACGTCTGGCGACTATATCGCCAGGCTAAGCCCTGGTATTTTGTGGCCGCCATGGCAGTTTTTGGCACAGTCTGCCTGGTTAGCTTACGGCACAACAATGAACAAATGGTGCGTCTGCGTGATGGAGTATATGCGGCCGACAAAAATGGCGGCGACGTGGAAGGGGCTTTGCGTAGGCTCCGCCAATACGTCTACGGCCACATGAATACCAGCCTCAGCAGTGGGCCCAACGCCGTGCACCCACCCATTCAGCTTAAGTACACCTATGAACGCCTGCAGCAGTCTCAGGAACAAACCCTAGGCCAGGGCAATAGTACACTGTATAACCAGGCTGTTACCTACTGTGATAATCAAACTACCATTGGCAGCGAGGTAATCTCGTGTATCCAGCAATACGCCTCGGACCACGGCGCTCAGCTGGCCATCATACCCGACAGCCTATACAAGTTTGACTTTACCTCGGCCAAGTGGTCGCCTGACTTAGCTGGGTGGAGCCTACTGCTCACCGGCCTTGCCACCTTAGGCTTACTCATTACTGCCCCGTACCACTGGTGGGCTAAGAAATATCTGTAGGGGGCTTGCAGGTTTCAAATCCCAAGCGCCGATAGCCAAGCAATACCCAAGCCCTAATCGCTAATATCTAAACAATCTCAAACTTCTAATGGCCAAATAATAAACCAGGCTACATTGTATAACTGTAACCTGGTTTTGGTTATTTGGTGCTTGGTATCTATTTGCCGGTTGTGGTAGAGCCGTTAGTACTGTTGCTATTCGTGGTGTTACCCTGAGTGTTGCTGGTACTGGCCTGAGTTTGATTGCTTACCTGAGCGCACAGCTCGGCCTGAGTCTTGCCTTTACTTTGGTCTACGTACTGTTTAATACTGCTTGCCACCTTGCCATCGTCCTGAAGGTTCTCCCAGAATGTGACTTGGTCGCGGTTGATGACCATGGCATCGTACGGATCGTGAATTTGCTGACAGCCCAGCTTAATCAATGAGTAGCTGCTACTGTCGTTACCCTGAGTCAAATAATAAATATTTGTCACGCGCACATACTGGCTATTGAGCGCACTAATATGCCCAAAGTACACTTGGCCGTTGTTTAGAAATATAGCCTGATACTTCGTGCTGTCTATGTACTGTCTTTCATTTAAGTTGCCATTGCTACGAGTAAGCGCCAAAGCCACACAAGCCACCAACACCGCAATGCCAATCAGTATGAAGCCGTTAAAAAGCTGAAGCCAATTGCGCTCTTTACCTTTGCTGACACCTTTTAGTTTTTCTGCCTTGCGCTCTGGGCCATCAACCGTCGGGCTAGCAACGGGGCGACCACCCTCGGGCTGGGTAATTTGACGAAAATCCATCTGTTTTAAGCCACCTTTGAATAGATTAGTAACAAGCACAAGTGTAATACAAAACCCTTCCCCTGGGCAAGCGCTAAGTAACTCCTCAGAGGCGATTTTCGGATTGCACCTGTTGACAAACAAAAACGTAGCAGAGTATGTTAGGGGTACTAACATTAGTTATAAGGGGAGATATGCAATGGCATACCAGCACACGAACTCAAAGGGTGTTACGTACTACTTGAACTCAAAAGAAGTCACGCTCCGCGGTGGCAAGAAACAGACTATTTACTACTTCTCTAAGGACATGCGCCCAGAAGGTTGCGACCTGCCAGCTGGCTTTACTGTAAACGAGAACCCACGCAACGGCTTCCTGACTGTCAAGCGCGGCTAGAACACATCTGTTGTAGTAAAAACACTCCGGTGCAAGCTGGGGTGTTTTTCTATGCAGTGCGAATATGGTAGGGTGGATAACGTATGACGAAATCGGATCAAATAATACTCAAAGTAGATAACCTACAAAAATCCTACGACGGTAAGAAGGCCGTGGACGGCATTAGCTTCGAGGTTAAAAAAGGCGAGGTTTTTGGCATATTGGGGCCCAATGGCGCTGGCAAAACCACCACCCTCGAGATGATCGAAACGTTGCGTGAAATTGACGGCGGCACAGCCGTTATTGACGGTGTTGATGTGGCCACCAATCCTTATAAAATTCGCGGCATGATAGGCGTGCAGCCCCAAACTCCCGGTTTTCAAGACAAAACCAAGCTAACAGAGCTCATCCAAATGTTCGCGGCGGCCTACGGTGAACGGGTGAATCCCAAGAAGTTCCTGGACGATGTAGACTTGGGCGACAAGGCTGACAGCTATGTAGAACAGCTATCGGGCGGTCAAAAGCAGCGGTTCAGCATTGTCACGGCGCTGGTGCATAGCCCCAAGGTCTTTTTCCTAGATGAGCCGACCACTGGTCTAGACCCGCAGGCCCGCCGCAACCTCTGGGCGCTCATAGAGGGGGTGCGTGACCGAGGTATTAGCGTTATCCTCACCACTCACTACATGGACGAAGCCGAGGTGCTGTGCGACCGCGTGGCCATTATGGACCAGGGTAAAATCATTGCGCTCGATACGCCCAAAAAGCTTATAAAAGACCTGCTGGGACGTGGGTTCAAAAAGGAGCAGCAGGTGGAGCAGGCCAACCTAGAAGATGTGTTTATAGACATGACTGGAAAGGCACTGAGGGGCTAGTATGAAAATTGTTTGGATTGTTGCGCTTATCGTTCTTCTGTCGGCGGCTCGGATCATTATGCGGGCGCGGAAGGCGAAACGGTCTGCTGGTAGTGGCTCCCCGACTAAGCCACTCAGACCGCTCGGTCCCACTCAGAAAAAGTTCTTCACCATCTGGGTATTTTTTGTTACCAACCTACGCCGTCTGTTCCGCGACCGTCTGGCACTGTTCTTCACCTTCTTGTTCCCGCTCATCTTCTTGTTCGTCTTTGGTGGGCTGAACAGCAGCAACAAGAGCGTTTCTTTCAATGTAGCCGTCATCAACGACTCCAAATCTACCTATGCCAAGCAGTTTGTGACTCAGCTAGACAAACAGAAGGCGTTCAAAATAGACAAAGATGTCACTACATTTAGCGCTGCTAACGAAAAGATGAGTCGTGGAGTGCTTGATGCCACCGTTGAACTACCTGCTAGTTTTGGCGAAACACAGCCGGGCCATACCTTGCCCAGCGGCCAAGTGTTGGTGCACTACACGCAGAATAACCAGAGCGCGGCCATAACCCTGGCCACAGTGCTACAAGCCGGGCTCCAGAACATAAATGCCCAGCTGGTAAAAACCACCACACCGTTCACGGTCACCACCAAGCAAACCAACGAGCGCTCTCTAACCTCGTTCGACTACGCCTTCACTGGCCTACTAGGCTTCTCCATACTGGGCGCCGGCATATTTGGACCCATAAATGTTTTCCCGGAGCTAAAAAAGCAGGGTATATTGCGGCGCTTGCACACTACGCCGCTGCGCGTTTGGCAGTACTTTGTGAGCGTTATGATGGGCAACGCCGTTTCGGGCCTGATGTCCATTGGCGTCATGTTCATCGTCGCCATAGCCGTGTTCCATCTAAAGGTGGTGGGCAATTACATCACTTTGGCGGCATTTTTGGCTCTCAGTATTGTCATGATACTCGGTATAGGCCTAGCCATCGGCGGCTGGGCCAAGAATGAGCGTCAGGCGGCACCCCTAGCAAACATCATTGTGTTTCCCATGATGTTTTTGAGTGGCACGTTCTTCCCTCGTTTCCTCATGCCGGAGTGGCTGCAGCACATTACCAACTATCTGCCGCTTACACCTGTAATTGATGGCGCTCGGCTAATCGCTACCGAAGGCAGCTCCTTGTTCCAGCTCGGCCCGCAGCTAGCAGTTATTGGTGGTTGGCTAGTGGTGGTCTACATCATAGCCTTCCGCGTATTTCGCTGGGAATAAACTAGTTCTCTATATCTGGTAGGCATTGATACCGTAAGCTCTTTGTGTTATAATTATGAACATGAAAGTTGCCCCGGATCTGGCCCCCGGCCGACTGGACATAGCCGCAGAAGTCGCACTCTTGACTGAGGGGGATCCCGCGCGCCAGATTACTCTACGCGACGCACAGGATACAATAAGGCAAATTGCCGACAGTGGCATGCCGCTCGGAGAGCCGGACCCGGACGGCCCACTCGATTATTTGCCCTTTGCCACGGTCCTGAGGGCTGATCCTCGCAAGTGGGACACTGACTGGGGTCTACGTAGGCTGGGCCTGGTGGTTGTAACGACAGAATTCTTTGACGGACTGCAGAAGGAAGACAGACGCCCCTATGCAGCCGCGCTGCTAAACTATAGTGGACAAATTGGTGGGCGACCTGGCATTGTTCGTGTGCCGCATCAGCTCACGTCTGATGTACTTAGCGGGCGATATCCAGAAGTGGACGACGAGTGGGTCGAGCAGTATGCTCTCGAGCTAAAGGCCCTCCGCATAGTCTTTGGTGCTTCAGAGCTTCTGAGACGTGCAAGGGCTGTGCGAGCCAGTAGTGGGGAGCGTGGCATAGTCGATAGACACAGCTTGAGGCAGAAGTATGGAAAGGCTAGTGTGGAAGTACACTGGGCAGATACGGCAAACCACGAGCTCGTTATTAAGAAGTTCAAGCGGGGTACGCCGGAGTGGGCGAAGGCCTATGGAGAGTCCGGCCAGGTCGCGGCATAGCTCGTTTGTTCTAAAAGCGTAAAGATTATATAATAAGGGTGAATGAACTACCGGCAGGATTTACCACGGCCTTTTTTTGTGTTGGCGCCCATGGACGATGTGACCGACACAGTGTTCCGCCAAATTGTGGCTTCTACTGCTGCGCCCGATCTGTTTTTTACCGAATTTGTGAATGTAGACGGTCTAATGAGCCCGGGTCGCAGCAAACTTTTAAAAAAGCTTCGCTTCGTTGAAAGTGAAAAACGCCTGGTAGCGCAGCTGTGGGGACTTAAACCCGAAAACTTCAAGGCCGTGGCCGAGCAAATTGCCGATGGCACGATTGCCCGGGAGCTTGGCCTGCCCGCAGGCTGCAACTTTGTGGGTGTGGATTTGAACATGGGCTGCCCGGCCAAGAGCGAGGTGCAAAACGGAGCGTGCAGCGCGCTTATAAAACTAGAGAATCGGCAGCTGGCAGAAGATATCATTGTTGCCACCAAAGAAGGGCTGGCTGGCCGTTTGCCGCTGAGCGTCAAAACCCGCATTGGCTTCACCACCGTTGACATGACCTGGTTCGAGTTCCTGTTGGCCCAAAACTTAGACATGCTAACCGTGCATGGCCGCACCCGCAAAGAAATGAGCAAGGTGCCAGCCCACTGGGACATCATTGGCCGGGTGAGCGAGCTGCGCGACCAACTGGCGCCAAACACGCTCGTCGTCGGTAACGGCGACGTGCTGACCCGTGACCAGGGTGAACAGCTTGTCCAACAATATGGCCTCGACGGCATCATGATCGGGCGCGGCATCTTTGCCAACCCGTACGCCTTTCTAAAGGACAGTCCTTTAGAATGGGAAAAACACGATAAAGCTAGTCGGATTGATCTGTACCGACAGCACGTTACGCTGTTTGCAGAGACCTGGCAGCAGCGTGAGCGGAACATTAAAACACTGAACCGATTTTGTAAGGTTTACATCAACGGCTTCGACGGTGCCAGTGCCTTGCGTGCAGCTTTGATGTTCGCCGGCAGCACGCGCGAAATCTTGGAACTGCTCGACAACAGCGACAAAGCCCGGCCCGTTGCCTCGTACCAGCTAAGTAATTATGATGGGGCGATGAAGGAAGTGATTAGGGCGATAGTGTTCGACGCCGACGGCACGCTACTAGATACGCGCGCCATGATACTGGAAGGCTACAAAACTGTGCTGCAGCGGCATGGTTTGGAGCACCTGGCGAACGACCATTATGTGCGTCAGCGACTGGGCAAACCAGTGCCCGAGACATTCGAACAAATTATCGTCGGACACGACGTAAAGACGTCGGTAGAAGAACTAGCGGCCGAACTAGATGAAGTGCAAAATGGCATGCTCGATCTCATCAAGCCGTACCCGCATGCCGAAACAATGTTGCGCCAATGGAAAGAAGCCGGCGTGCAGTTGTGCCTGTTTACATCCGGGAACCAGATGATGATAGAACGGGATTTTGCCGCCGCCGGCATGCCGGACCCTAGCGTGCTCTTTGACGCGGTGGTTACGGCCGATGACGACATGGCGCGTAAGCCCGAGCCGGACGCAATTTTGGAATTGCTGCGCCGCGTGGGGGTGGAGCCCCAGCATGCGGTAGTGGTTGGCGACCATCCGTACGACATGATTGCTGCCGCTCGGGCCCGTGTTGGCCTTAAGGTGGGTATTGCCCACGGTCTAGGCACGCCCCAGGAGCTCTTGAGCGCTGGCGCCGACCTGCTGGCCGACGATCTAGCTAGTCTGAGTCGGCTGGTCAGCTTTGCTATAGACTAGGCAGGCAAGATTGAAACCAACAGCATAAGCGGGGTATGATAGATGGGTGATAACCGCCGAACACTTACAAAAACGTTATAAGAAAAAAGTGGCCGTAGACGACCTAAGCTTTAAGGTCGAAACCGGCAAAGTGACTGGCTTTTTAGGCCCTAACGGGGCCGGTAAAAGTACCACCATGCGCCTGATGCTCGGATTAGACAACGGCGGTGGTACGACCACCTTCGACGGTAAATCGTTGCATGACTATGAGCGGCCATCGCAAGTGGTCGGCATTTTGCTGGAAGCCAAGGCGTTTCACCCCACACGCACTGCTCGGCAGCACCTGCGTGTGCTGGCAGATGCCGGGGGTATTGACCTAAAGCGTGTTGAAGAAGTGTTGGATGAGGTGGGCTTGAGCGACGTAGCCAAGGCTCGGCCCGGTAAATTTAGCCTGGGCATGAGCCAGCGCCTCGGCATTGCGGCAGCCATTTTAGGCAAGCCCAAGTACCTTATGCTGGACGAACCAGCCAATGGCCTTGACCCTGAGGGTATAGCCTGGCTGCGCGAATTCCTAAAAACCTATGCCGACCAGGGTAACGCCGTGTTCGTGTCGAGTCACCTACTCAGCGAAATGTCGCAAATGGCTGACAACGTGGTGGTAATAGGCAAGGGCAAGCTGATTGCCGATACGTCCATTGCCGACCTCATAGGCCGCAGCGGCCACTCCGGCGTAGTTGTGCGTTCGCCCAAACTATCACAGTTGGAACGGATCCTGCGGGGCGATAAAAAAGCTAGCGTCACTAAAAACGGCAACGAGCTAAAAGTGTCGGGTCTGACTACTGACCAGATTGGGCGCTTGGCGTTCGAAAGCGGTATACCCGTGTACGAGCTGGCACGCCAAAGCGCGTCGCTGGAAGAAGCCTTCCTGGAGCTGACGGCCGATAGCGAAGAGTTTGCCACCAAAAAGGAGGGCAAGAAGTAATGCTGGCTGCCCTAAAAGCTGAACTGCGCAAGCTGTTTAGCGTGCGTTCCACCTATGTTATCTTGGGCATTTGCCTGGCGCTAGAGATTTTCTTTGCCTTCTACGCGACTGCCTATCACGCCAGCCCAATGGACGCTCGAGACCACGGCCTGCTGGCCGGTGAAGTCACCGACGCCGTTAATTTCCTGACCAAGCTACTCGCCATCGTGGGTATATTGCTGGTAACTCACGAGTACCGCTACAACACCATTGTGTATAGCCTCACCAGTAGCAAAAAGCGGCTGCGCGTGCTCGCTAGCAAGTTTGCGGTGATCAGTATGTTTACGGTGCTGTTTACAGCCTTTTTTGGCATGCTATCGCCGTTACTCGCTAAATTGGGCTTTGCAGCTCACCATGTAGCGCTTTCCTCACAGACATTCGATATCTGGGGGTTATTGTGGCGGGCAGTAATGTACGGCTGGGGCATTGCCATGCTGGGCTTGGTATTTGCGTTCATCATCCGTATACAGGTTGGGGCGTTGGCCGCTCTGTTCTTGATACCGGGTACTGTAGAGCAACTGCTGGGGCTACTGCTAAAGAAAAATCAAGTCTACCTGCCCTTTAGCTCACTAGAGGCAGTACTAAATAAAAATGATGTATTGAGCTATGGCCACGCGGCGCTGGTGGCTCTGGGGTATATAGTGCTTGGCTTCGTTGTGTCCGCGTGGCTGTTTAACCGGCGCGACGCTAACTAATATCCACTAGTATGCACCGCTCCGCTGCGGTACAATCTGCTTATGCTCACTGCGCTGCTCTCGAAAACCTTGGCCGGCATGCTCACGCTCACGCTGTTCGGCGCCATTATGAGCAACACCCTCAACAGTACGCTGCTGAGTAGCCACTATCTGGAAGGCCAACTAACTGCTACCAACGCCTACCACAAACTGTCGAATGCCATCTCCACAGAGATTCTAAAAGACGCCGGTCCAGATGCGCCGACGCTGGTTGCACAGGTGCAGACCATCATCACCCCGGCTGTGTTGCAGCAAAAGATAACCAGCACGTTGGATCAGCTACAGGCGTACTACAAGGGCAACGGACCAGTGCCGGCCATAGACGTGAGCGATTTAATCGCCAAAGCGCAGGCTGCTGGCATCCCCATATCGGCCGACAACAATCTGTCCAAGCCTATCCCCCTCGCCCCGAAGGCCAATCTACGTAATGTAAACCATCGGTTCCAGGGCATTCGTCTGGGCGCTATTCTGCTAGCCTTCCTGCTGGTGGTGGCGCTGCTGGCAATCTCGTGGGAGCGGCACAAGTATGCCGCACTGCCAGATGTGGCAATTACACTCGGCGGCCTTACTGGCGCCATGGCCTTCATACTTTGGATTGGCCCCGGCTTTTTGGACAAACATGTTAAGTTCGACTTCGCTTCAAATGCCTTTGCCAGCACGGCGCACGATCTGCTAACGCATGTTTCAAAGGACCTGGGTATGCGCCTTGGCATCATCGCCGTTATCCTACTGGTTGTCGGCATTGGCACCCGTATATGGGTCGCCCGCCTGGGCCACCGCTCTCCCGTCATCCCGCCCATCAAACAAATGCGCCCTCGTCCGAATCCTATTGCGTAGCCTACGCAGTACCTAGGCTAGCAAGATTTGACTGCTACTGCCCCGGCCATTGGAGGAACGAGAGATCTGTAGCGGTACCGACCGGCTGAAGGGTATTCGAGAACTCAACCGTCAAATGTTGTCCGCACACTAGACCGTTGGGCTCCCCTGCCGCCTCTACCCCAAATTGGGCCGTACCATCGCCTATCTCAAATGGTACATCAATGGTATCGCCGGGAAGAGATGGAGGTTGTATGGGTGTTGGATAGCTGTATGTCCACGAAGTGTTCGGATTTGGCCGCCACGCACCGCGGATCGCATTGGCGCCAACAGGCAAAGTTACCTTCGCCTGCACCACCTTCCACGTATTGCGGTCCCCAGTTGTTGCAGCTGGCGGAAATACTCCACTTTCCTCGTCTGGGCCTAAAGCCGTGTAGCAATACTCTGGCCCAAAGCGGAGTCTAGAGGTTACGACAGCCGCCGTTGCTGCCACCAAAACGAGAGCCACTACACTACTAGCAGCAGTCACTCTTTGTCTTCGTGACCAGCGTCTAGGTGAAAACTCCATGTTGGGAACTTCCTACGATATGTATACAGAAATAAAATATGGTGGGGGCACTTGGATTTGAACCAAGGACCAATCAGTTATGAGCCGACTGCTCTAACCACTGAGCTATGCCCCCAAACGAACTTGAGACACCCGCGAGCGGGTTTCTCAACGCGCCGGCAAAATGGAATACATTTTGTCGGGCTGCTCTTCCCGGGCTGCAAAGCTGCAGGGAGCCGGGGTGGTAACAGATACGAGTATAACAGATTAGGGGCGGTGTTATATACTAAAAAGTAGAAAATGTTCGATAAAACAAACATGCTATTTAAGTTAGAACCATATATTGCCTTGGCAAGGACCTATGTACTGAGCCTGCGCGATGTACGCAATGTAGGGCTGCTGGTGTTTACGGCCATAGTCCTGCTCATAAGCTGGAGTGGTGTTAAATCCATACAAACAAACTATGGTTTACAGAAACAGATCTCGCAGTTGCAGCAGGAGAACCAGGTACAAAAACTGGAAAACACTAACCTAGCCTTACAAAATCAGTATTTTGGCACCAGCCAGTACCTGGAGGTAACAGCGCGCCAAAACCTGGGCTTGGCCGCTCCGGGTGAAACTGAACTGCTGGTACCTAAGAATGTAGCGCTAGCCCACACGGTAAAACAGCCCAGCGGATCGGCCACTCCATCTGAAGTTCCCGAGCAGCCGTTCTGGCAGCGTAATTTCCGTGCCTGGATGGACTTTTTCCTGCACCGCGGCGATGGTAGCTAGATGTGGGGGGTGAGTACCGTAAGCTATGTTGAATCTTGCGTAAAAATGGCTCCGCGAGCACAATGTAGCTAACATGAACGGCTTGCGTAACCCCAGGGTAGTTGGCTTCGCATCGGGTACCGGCACAACATTTGAGGCTTTTGGGCACAGCGTCGTCTCGCAGAAGCTTGGCATTGAGGTAGTCGGGCTTATCTGCGATCGGCCTGCCGGAGCGGCTCAGAAGGCGCTCGGCCTTAACGCCACATATGGTTGGGGTATCAGGACAGAAGTTATTGATCGTCAGCACTATCCCGCAGGTCCTACCGATAGACGTTGGGACCTTACGGATGCACAGTCCCGAAGGATGCTTGAGTTTTGCCGGGAGGTTGATGCCGGGCTGCTGGTGCTGATGGGATTTCTTAGCCGAGTGCGTGGAACGCTCTTTGATGCTTACGGGGCGCTAGATACGCATGAAGCGATAGAGGAAGCTGCTATGGTAAATACACACCCAGGCGATCCAGACGATACCAAAGGACTGTACGGTCATGCTGTCCATGCGGCTGCTCATCAACGGGCACGCGCACCTGGAGGGTCTCCCTGGACTGCGCAGGTGCTGCATGTTGTTAAAGAACGCTATGACGAAGGGGCAGTCATCAAGAGGAACTCTGTGGCTATCCTACCGACCTATACAATAGACGATGTTGAGGCTGCCGTGCAGGCCACAGAAAAGAGCCACATTGCCCGCGACGTATACGATTTTATGGTGAGCCGAGAGAGTTATCAGGATAGCCAAAGGGCAGCTTAGGCTTGACGGTAGCCGCCCCTGTTGTTACAATATAAATTAAGTTATGTTTCCCCTGCCGGGAAACCAATGATTGTTTTGCCGCGGGATGGAGCAGCGGCAGCTCGCATGGCTCATAACCATGAGGTCGGAGGTTCGAGTCCTCCTCCCGCAACCAAGAAAAGAGTCCCACTTTGTGGGGCTTTTTTCTTGGTTTTGGAGTAGAT
>CAZHYW010000004.1:51044-69326 GCA_964537115.1 uncultured Candidatus Saccharibacteria bacterium
CAACCAAGAAAAGAGTCCCACTTTGTGGGGCTTTTTTCTTGGTTTTGGAGTAGATTCGAGCCCAAGGTTCGGTCGTTAGTCTTTGGCCCCCAGCGGAGCGGGCGGCCGGATTAGCGTGCGTTGTCCTCCTCCCGCAACCAAGTGAACCAAACTAGGACGGCTTAGGGCCGTCCTTTCTCTTTGCTAAACTAGTGCTATGAATGACAAGCGTTACTCTGTTATGATCTTACCGCGTCGCCAAGATGATAGCCTCTTGCTGCAGTCATGGACGAACGAAGATGGCACTGTGACAGACGGCTTCGGTAGCTTTTACCAAGCCAATGAAGACCCTAAGCAGACCGCGGCCAAGGAACTAGGCAAATTTGAAATAAAAGCGCAATTGTCTGAGGTGGCACGCCTGCAATACTTTATGGATAAGCCTACAGGTCTTGTTGATCTAAAAATTACCATCTATTTTGCAGATATTGAAGAAGAACCGCTGCTACAGGAGCAAATGCACTGGTTTGCTCCTGATGACGTACCATATGCACAAATACATCCCGCAACAGGCAAATGGTTGCCGCTACTCCTAGCCGGACAGATTCCGCTGAAGGCGACCATAAAGGTTCATCAACCGGGCCACCACACAAAGGGTAAGGTGACAGAGTTCACGGTTGAGAAGTAGCCTGAGCACTGCTTAGCCGGCTGGCTAAGAGTGTGCGGCAAGCAACTCCGCCTTAATCTGACTCCAGCCAGTCATATCCGCTTCGACCAAAAGCGCTTCGACCTCAGAGGAATCTGGGCCCTTTTGTTTAGCCTGATATAGTTAAGCTGTGCACATATTCAAAGGGGTCAACAAAAAAAGGTTAATGACGGCGCTAGTCGGTGGCGTACTAGGTCTTTCCTCTTATAAACTGTACTTATACATCACTAGCAGAGAACAACTTGAGGATTCAAACCTCCTCGTTTCGTTAGCGCTAACACTCATTGCCACAGTATGTATCTATCTACTCTTAGGGCTTATATCAATTTCTATTTCTTCCAAGAAATAGGTTCTAGAAAAGGGGGTTAGCTCAGGCTTTCTCTTATACTGCCAGCTCTATAAATTAGGCTGTAGCCTAGTTTGGCCTTATTATTCTTTCTTATGACGCACGATTATTACCACGTTCAGGAATGGACTCCACAGCTTAAGGCAACCGGGGATGAGCTGGTAGCCAGGATTCACGAGGTGGTGCCCGAACTCGAAGTGTCATTCATAGGTGCGGCGGCTCTTGGGCTGCCCGGTAAGAACGATATAGATCTGGATATTTTGTGCAACCAAAGCGACCTAAAGCGATATGCCGATATACTAACACCAGTTTTGGGTGTGCCACAGGCGTTCAAAGACAATATGGTAGTTTGGAGCTACATGGACGACGACATTGAGATCGATTGCATTTTATCTGACCCAACGCTGCCTGGCTCTCATGTTCCAAAACAGAAAAGAACCTTTGAGATACTCAAGTCCAGTCCCGAGCTGCAGGAGCGCTACAAACAGCTAAAATATGACTGTGATGGCCTGCCGTACGAACAGTATGAGGCTAAGAAGAATGCATTCTGGAAGGAGATCGGGTCTCTATAATAGAGTTTTCTTCTGCTCCGAAACCGCAGCGCTGCTAGGTCGTCTGTTTTGGCGCAGTTTGGCTGGGGCGAATGCCGAGTTTCCGGATGGTTCGGCGTGCGTGTTCACCTGTTTTTTTATAAGCGTTTGCGGTATGCTGAAAGCTAACGATGGGTGACGGCGAAATACAAAACGGCAAAATACGCATCCAAAAACATGGCGATATTACCTGGGTAGATGTGCGCAACCCAGACAGTGACACGTTTGCCGACCTAGGCGAACGCTACCATCTGCACCCCATACACCTCACCGAAAGCGTCCAAAGGGTGCAGCATACGCAAGTGGAGCGCGAACAGGATTACTTATTTCTGGTGCTTCATTACCCGGTGTTCCAGCCGCATACCGACAAAATCTTTGCCGGACAAATAGGTGTGTTCATGGGCAAAGAGTACCTGGTGACCATCCATGCCGAAAACAGTCCATTTATAGAGGAGCTTTTTAACGACTCGGTGCATAATCCCGAGCGAGCCGCGAGTCGTTTTAGGCAAGGCTCGTCGTACATTTTGTATTTGCTCATTAGCAAGTTGCTACAGAGCATTGCTGGCATGACCGAGATTGTGGAAAACGAGCTGGATGGTATAGAGGGCTTAGTATTTGGTAATAGTACGTCAGACGCACAACGCATTGGCCGTGTGCGGCAAACCATTGTACGCTTGCGCCGTTTAATTGGCCCAAAAAAGATTCTGCTAGAAGACCTAGCCGAGCAGGTAAATTCCTTTACTGGCCGTGACATGTCCAAATATTATTCCAACAACGTGAAAACGGTGAACAAGCTATGGGAAGTTATAGAAGAGGCCAAAGAAACCATAGAAATCTACAAAGATGCCGATTTTACTACCAGCACCGAGCGCACCAACAAAACTTTGGCCATTCTAACGCTGGTGTTCACCTTTACCATTCCCGTTACGGTGGTGGGTACGCTGTATGGCATGAATGTGCCGCTGCCTGGCGGTATAGTCGTAGGGCCATGGATGTTTATGGGCCGCTACACTACGCTTGTTGTTTTGCTTGTGGGCTCAACGCTACTGGCTTACGGTATGTACGTCTATTTCAAGCGCAAAAAGTGGTTCTAGTGGTATAGTAATGCCATGAAAATTGGCGTGGTTGGCAGCATGCAGTTCACTGAGCAGATGATGCAGCTATGTGAGAAACTGCGTCGACTTGGCCACGACGCCTACATGAGCAAGTTTGCTGCGAGTTTTGTGGGCAAGACCGATAGTGAGGCAGAGAAGATTAAGCTGGAGCAAAAATACCAACAGGACGCTATCCGCGAAGACTGCAAGTGGGTGGCCGACATGGATGCACTACTGATAGCTAATTATGATAAACATGGCATCTCCGGGTATATCGGCGGCAATGCATTTATAGAAATGGCCTACGCCCACATTTTGGGCAAGCCACTCTATGCTCTGCAGCCGCTGCACGAAAATGCCCTACTACGGTACCGAGATTATTGCCATGAAACCGGTGGTAATTGACGGCGATCTGCATAGTCTAAGCTCAAAGTAGCTCCCATCTGTCCTAACGTGTCAAAACGGTTACAGACTTTAGCACAGCGAAGGCACATATTTGTGCTTATAACAACAGGAGGGCGCTATGGATTCGACAGATGCTCAGTTATCTCACCTAACTGGTGGACTAGTGCTGCGGGGCGTGGTGGCAATATTGTTTGGGATTGCGGCGGTGTTTTGGCCGGGCATTACGCTGCTTACACTGCTGTACCTGTTTGCTACATTTCTGTTAATTGGTGGCGTGTTTGAGTTGGTGTACGGTATTGGCCGATTAGGTAGCGCTGGCACGTCGGTACTTACTCGCGTGCTTACTCCCTTGCTTGGCCTGCTGCAAATGGGTGTGGGCGTGTACCTGCTGCGGCATCCGCACGTTACATTTGCCACGTTTATACTGCTCATTGGCTTCATACTCATCATTCGCGGTGTATTCGAGGTGGTGGAAGGATTGTTTGAGGAAGGCCCCAGCTTGTACCGAATTGTCATGATACTGGTAGGGCTGCTGGCAGCGCTGGCTGGCATACTCATTTTGTTTCAGCCCAAAGCTGCCGGCGTGGCGTTTGTGTGGATACTGGGGCTCTACGCGCTTATAACTGGACCTATGCTAATTGCAGCGGCAGTCGAGACGCATAAACTGAGCCGAGCGGAAGTGGATGCGGGCCGCAGCCGACGCTAAGCCAGCACATGCAAAACGCTTTGCCCTGCCCAAACGCTTCCGGACCGAAGCCTACAGTGAGCTTTAAAGTGTACCTAGCTGACCTTGGCCTTTACCTCTTCGGGGATGGGGTCGGCTCCGTGCAGGCCCTTCACCTGGTTGTGGTAGGCAAAGAAGGGCTTAAAGTCCCACACACGCTGCGTTACGATCGTTAGCAAGCCTACAAATTGTGCGAACATCCCAGTCACTAGAAGGTTAAGGGCCCACTGAGGAATTATTTCGAAATTTGAGTCATGCCATACTATGCGATAATGTGCCTGGCAAGCGATCAGTACAAAAACAAAAACCGTAAAGATTATCGTATACCAAACGTAAAAGATAATGAGGCGATTGCGGTGTTTGCGCGCCTGCACAAATATATCCGCCACTTCTTGCTCAAGGGTGGCGTCGGGCTTCGGGAGCTCGCTCTTGGAGAGCTTTACTTCATCTAGATTGTCTACCAGGAACTTATATAGTTTGGTCTCGTCTGCCATCTAGCCAAGCCTTTCGGACGCGCACGGCTGACTCCGACACACCGAATCTTTGTGCTAGTTGAGGTACTGTTAGGTAATTGGTAAGTTTTGTGAACTTGTCGGAAGGCATCAGAAGGGCGGCAGCGAAATACTGGGCCTCCGCTTCTTTCTGCATATGCTCACTGCCATCAAAAACTTCTTTATCTATCATGAAATTTGAAGCGCCAATATGGCCCAAGCTATAATGGCCAAACTCATGTGCCAGCGTGAAGGTCTTTAGCTGCTTGGGCAGTCTCTTCTGTATAACTATGAGGGGGTGCTTAAAAGACTTACTTTTTTTAAATATGGCGCCTCGGGTAGTTATGTCGCCGTCAAAGTCGTGCTCGACAATTGCTACATCTGGTATATAGCCCTTAATGATGTCGATAATACTGTCGTCAGGGTAACTCTTCCCTGACTCTAAAAGAATGTCGTCGATGAGGGTGCTAATTTCCCATTGTCTGATTCTGGGTATGTAGTTTGCTGCCATAATCTAATTCCGTCACCCAATAATACCTATATTGTAACAAAATGTTAACTCTATTACAGGTAACCAACCTACATTCTGATATCGACCACCGGAATCTGCCATGAGAATTCTTATAGGCAGCTAGATAGTTACGATCCTATTGACAAAGCACAAGCTTCTTGCTATACTATGAATTAGTTTTGAGATAAACAAAGAATCTTAAAACAAAGATCAAAACAAAAACTTAAAAACAGAAAGGCTGCGTTACCCATGCGACTTGCCATAAATAATCAATGGGCGTACGAGCTGGTACCCACCAGCAATACACGCCTCCTGGCCGTTGACAAGCTTTTAGAAAAGCTGTAGACGAGACCCTTAAAACCACCTTCCTTACGAGCAAGGTGGTTTTAAATTATGCGCGCGGTGCCAGCTGGCAGGCAAGGGTGTCGCGCTCGCGCTCCGCTTTATTCAAGGCCAGTTTTCGCGTACAATACTCCGAAGTTATGCACCCAAAAAAGTACGATAGCTTCAGTCCGAAGCGTGCTACCAACATCGACGGTTTTTTTGCCAAACCCGTAGAGAACCGCCCTCGCCAACCCATATTCCGCACCCATTCAGCCAAGCCCCAGCCTACGCCTGCTAATCTAGCAGGCATGCCTCAGCGTACTGAGCCCCAAGCAGTTCTGTCGAGTAGCACTGTAGCAGCTGCGCAAGCTCAGGCCACTTACCCCATAGGCAGCGAGGTGCCACGCCGCCGTAAGGTAGGGGACTCCTTGCGCGATGTGCCCGAGAAACCCGGTAAAACGCGCAAAGAGCGCAAACCACGTTCGGGCAGGCGTGTCTTTAAACGTAGTCTGGCTATTTTTGGCGCACTTTTGTTGCTTGGCGGCTTGTGGTTTGGTTTTAAGTTTTACCGTGACATCGCTAAGCTCACCGGTAACGCCAATCCGTTTAGCCTATTCACGGTATTTCATCCGGTGGCCCTGCAGAACCAAAACGGCCGCGTGAATATATTGTTGGCAGCTAACTCAGCTGACGATCCTGGCCATAACGGTGCCAATCTCACAGATTCCGTAATGGTACTTAGCCTAAATACCAAAAATAATACCGCACTTATACTGAGCATCCCGCGCGACTTATGGGTCGATATACCCGGCGTGGGTCACGCCAAAATCAACTCGGCTTATCCAAATGGGGGCATGGACTTACTCCAGGAAGTGGTTCAAGACAACCTAGGGCTAACCATTGATTATCAGGCGCTCGTTAACTACGGTGCTTTCCGCGACCTGGTAAATGCCGTGGGCGGCATAACTATTACTATAAAAAGTAGTGATCGACGAGGCATTTATGATCCTAGTCTAGACTACACCACACGCAACTGTTGTGCGCTCGCCAAGTACCCCAACGGCGCAGCGACGCTCAATGGTCATCAGGCGCTCGATCTAGCTCGTGCTCGTGGTGACGCGTATGGTTCGTACGGCTATGAGCAGTCAGACTTTACACGCACTATGTATCAGCGTGAAATGATGGTTGCTGTAAAAGATAAGGCGGTCCAGCCATCGGTTATAGCCAATCCCTTTAAGGTAAGTAGCCTCATTGATGCCGTTGGCAACAACGTAAAAACCAATCTGCAGCTAAATGAGATTGAAACGCTCTATACCTATATGAAAAAAGTCGATGATAGCAAAATAGATTCGTACAACATCAACAGCCTGAAGGGCAAAGACAGCACCATGTTAGCCAATTACACTTCGCCCGATGGCCAGTCAGCACTTATACCAGCAGCTGGCCTGGACGACTTTGGCGACATTCAGAAGCAAATTCAAAAGATCTTTACAGCTGACCCCGTCACCAAAGAAGGCGCTACTACCGTAGTGCTCAACGGCACCGAAACACCAGGCCTGGCCCTGGGCCAAGAGAACAAGCTGATTGGCAAGGGCATGACCATAGCTATTGGCGACGCACCGAGCACCCAGGCTACCAATACCATTATCGACAACTCGGGCGGTGACAAGCCCAATACGCTAGCCTATCTAAAGAGCCAGTACCACGCCACAATTGTCACTAGTACGTCACTGACCGCAACCTACCCAAATGCCGACTTCATACTTATATTGGGCCAAACTGCGGTGCCCAAAACTGACGCCGCCACGACCGCACAGTAAAAGCCCCTGAACCTGCTATTTTGAAGAGCGGGCGGGCTGTGCGGGCTTGTCTTTGGGTAGGGCGAAGTGGAAGACGCTGCCCACATTCTCAGTGCTTTCAAACCATAGCTCGCCGCCCAATGACTCGGCAATGTTTTTAATGAGGTATAGTCCGAGGCCGGTACCGCTTACGTCTTTGCCTACAATGTTCTCGGCACGGTAGAACTTTAGGAAGATATTCTTCTGGTTGTGTGCTGGTATGCCGTAGCCATTATCGCTAACTGTCCACTGGACCTCTTTGGGGGTTTCGCTCAGCTGTAATGTTACGCGCCCGCCATCCGGTGTGTATTTAATGGCGTTACTCAGCAAGTTGCCGCAGATTTCTTTTATGAGGAGGTTATCGGCGTACGTGGGTTTCATGCGGGGTGGCAGCTTGGCGGTTAAGGTAATGGATTTGGCCTGAGCTGCGGGTATGAACTCGGTCATGACTTCTTGTGTAAGGCTATCGAGTTGCAACAGATCTTTCTTTATGAGTATGCCACCCGCTTCAATGCGCGTAATGTTCAGCAATGTGTTTATGAGTGTATTCATGCGCTTTACTGAAGCCAGTACGATATCTATGTAGGGGAGCTGCTCGGGGCGCAGTTCGCCGGCCATGCCATCATGGAGCATGCGGGTGTACATGTTAATAGCCGACAGCGGTGTACGAAGCTGGTGCGATGCTATGGAGATAAAGTCGGACTTTAGTTTGTCATTTTCAATCTCGGCAGTCAGATCACGAAAAACTTCAATAGCGCCAATGGGCCGCCCGCGTAGAACAATTGGCGATACGTTTACCTGGACCGGTAGCAGGCTGCCGTTTTTTTGTTGGTAGAGCATACGGGCGCTCACCGTTTTGCCAGTCTGAAAGGCTCGTACAATAGGGCGCTCAAACACATCGAGTGCCGTGCCGTTGTCGTGTACTGCGACGACAACGCTTAAAAAGCGTTTGTGGAGTACGTCCGAACGGCGCATACCGAGTAAATCGAGAGCTACTTGGTTGACGCGCGTGACGGTTCCGGCTTCATCGGTGGCAATCACACCCTCGCCAATGCTCGCGAACAGCGCTTCTAGACGAGCGCTATCACGGGCCGAAGTTTCCCGCGCTGAACGCGGCAAGCGTGGGGGAGACTTAGCGATTGGCTTTCTTGGCATGCGCCGATGACCGCTTAGATTGTGTCAGAGATTCGAGGTCGGCAATGTACTGATCTATCGTTCGGGTATCGTTGCTAATTAGTCGCATTGCCAGCCGAATCCAGTCAATAAGCTGGCGTAAATCTTTTGGCTGCAGGCGACTCGGGTCCTTCTGTAGGTGGTTACGAATTTGACGAACCACAAAACGGTCAGCCGCGGGGCCGAGGTAATCATAAGTAATGCTTACTACGTCGTCATATAAGCTAGTCGTAGGACCTGGTTGTTTCATATATGCTTAGGCTTCCTCTATTTTTCGTAGTTGCTTGGTGCCTAAGGCTACCACTATATAGGCCGCCGTTAGAAGTAACAGTAAAACGTATAACAATAGTAAAACGGGGCCTAAGCTAAGCGAAGTAAGCCAGGTGGAAAGCGTTGATAAATACTGTATGAGTATAGAGAGGAGCACAATTGATCCGATGCCGTAAATAAGTAGACGCCAGCCTTTGCGGTATACCACCCCGCCGACCTTTTGGCTGTACGTGCGAAGCTCGGCTACTCCCATTAGACCCAGGCACCAAATGTACATATACGGTATGCCAAGCGTTAGCATAACCAACTCGGGTGACATATGGTAAGTGCTGCGCAGCTGGGCGTGATCCAGCACTACGAGACAGCAGAAGCCTACGCCCAGTACCAGCGTAGCCAAAATGACGGCTTGCTGCAGCCAGTAGGGAGGGCGATTCTTTGAGAAGTTGGTCAAGCCCCGTGCTCCGGCTGCAATCAACCAGAATGCCAGTAGTGGGAATACTACCGCAAAGTAGTTATTTATAATCACAGACGTTGCCTGAAATGGGGGGTGATGGCTGGCGATTATGGCCAGTACGCTGGAAACAATGGCCGACACGGGTAGGCCAATGGCCAGCATGAAAAGACCCTGAGCCAACTTGGCAATTTGTTGGCCATCGGCAGCCGAGTGAATGAGGCGGCTGTAGCGTTGCAGAGCAGCATAGCCATAAAAGGCGGCGAGCCAAATAGCAAATTCTGGGATGAGCAGTGTAAGAGTGAGGAAACGCAAACCACTAGCACTCAGATGATATTTTATAAGGGTTGCTTTATCGGGTGTTGGCAGTAGCGTCAGCAGGGTAAAAACAATCACAAGCGCAGCGTAGCAATAAAAGATCTTTGATTTTAGTTTCATGTAAGACCCCCGCTTTTCCCAAGCCGAGTTAGCGAGCTAAGAGTTAATTAATGATAACTAGTTTATATAAGAACCAACGGAGAAGCTTAGCCCCCGTTAGTCAACTATACGGTACCATATTGTGCTTGGCTTGTAATAATTTTGACAGTTACTAGGGTGGCTATGATGTAAACGTGAGTGCTTGTAATGTGCCTCGGCTTGCTTTAAGCTTAAGCTTAAGGACTTAAAAATAACAACAGTGGCCGCAGTTATCGAGCTAAAGAATCTGACCAAGACCTACAAGCTGGGTGATGAGATATTCAATGCGCTCGATGGCATAGATTGTACAATTCAGGCGGGTGAGTTTGTGGCTATAACCGGGCCGAGTGGCTCGGGCAAGTCAACTCTAGCCAACATCATTGGCGGGCTAGACAAGCCCACCAGCGGCACCGTGATTGTAGACGGCCAAGACTTGTCGCATGTGCGTGATCGGCAGCTTTCAGACTACCGCAATCACCACGTTGGCTTTGTGTTCCAGTCGTTCAACCTGCAGGGCACGCAGACGGCTCTCGAGAACGTTATGCTACCGCTGGTGTTTGCACGTATGAAGGGCAAAGAGCGTAAAGCTCGTGCCAAAGAATGCTTGGAAGCGGTGGGTCTGGGCGACCGGCTCAAGCACAAACCGAGTCAGCTGTCTGGTGGCCAGCGCCAGCGCGTGGCCATTGCCCGAGCCCTGGCAGTTAAGCCCAGCATTATTTTGGCCGACGAGCCCACCGGCAATCTCGACAGCGCACGTGGTGACGAAATTATGAAACTACTCAAGGACCTAAACAAGCAGGGGATCACGCTCATCATAATTACGCATGACACTTCCATTGCCAAACAGGCCGGCCGCATCATAAATATTAAAGACGGAAAAGTGACGAGGGGCTAGTCGTATGCGATTTATTGACTACATAGCAATAGCTCTACGGAACATTCGGCGCTCCAAGCTACGCAGCGCTCTTACCATCTTTGCAGTGGTAATTGGCGCCACCAGCGTGACTATCATGCTAGCGGCCGTCTTTAGCCTAAAGGGCTTTATGACCAAACAGTTTGAGGCTAACGGCACCTTCCAACAGGTGGCTGTCTCGCCGCAGCAAGACATTACGTGGGACAACCACAACAACGGCAGCTACAATTGCCAAGACTGTGTGGTGCTGAGCGACGACCTGGCCAGCAAGATCGGTACTATGCAACATGTGACTGGTGTGGCTCGACAGACCCAGGTCAACGCTTTCCAGGCCATCCAGTACGGCAGCCAAAAGCTGCGCACGCAGCAAATAACCGCTTACGACGCCAACGGCATCATCACCAACACCATGCTAGCTGGGCGCGACATTGCAGCCGATGATACCACTGGCGTGCTCACCATAAGCTCGGACTATGCCGACAAACTGGGCTTTAAGCATAACTACCAGGCACTGATTGGCAAGCAAGTGAGCCTTATAACCCAAAGCTATTACAGTGGTGTTGGCGCTGATCCCATCCAGCAGTTCAAAGATCAGCAGGCGTTCTTCCAATCGCACCCAGGTGTTGACGGGCGTGACTATCAGCCTTCGCCCATTACGCTTACTGGCAAGATTGTGGGTATCACCGACGCCAGCAATCAAAACTTGAGCATTCGGGTGCCGCTAGCTTGGGCCCGTGGCCTCGAGGAGAACCAATCAGCCCAAACCACCCAGGCCGACCAAGATGCCGCCCAGGCCAAGTGCCGCAATCAACGGACGCCGGGTAACTGCAACACGCAGCCCGTTCCCTCGCACGTGGTCGTGGAAGACGAGCTGGCCAAGCAAGGGTACAGTTCGTTTATTGTTAAGGTGGACGAATCGTCCAATGCGGCTAGCGTGGCCAAGGCTATTAAGAACACGTACAAAGTGGGCGCGGTAGATGCCCAGACGGCTATTAAGCAGCAGCTGAGCATCTTTAACATTTTGGGCTTAGTGCTCGGCGGTATAGGCGGCATCGCTCTAGTGGTGGCCGCAGTGGGCGTAGTGAACACCATGGTTATGAGCATACTGGAACGAACCCGAGAAATTGGCGTTATGCGCGCCGTAGGCGCCCGAAGGGGTACGGTTAGCTTGTTGTTTACCATTGAGGCAGCATTGCTTGGCCTCTTTGGTGGCATACTTGGCTTGGGCTTGGGCTATGGCGCGGTACTGGTGGCTAACCCCATTGTGAACCGGCAATTGTCGGGCAATAACATCACCAGCTCCAACATCTTTACGCTACCCATCTGGCTTATTTTGGGCGTTATAGCACTCACAACGATTATCGGCATCCTGGCTGGCCTGTACCCGGCTCGTCGTGCCGCTCACCTCGACCCAGTTGAAGCTTTGCGTTACGAGTAGCTTGTAACAAAAAGTTACCAGGCTCACAGCGCTTAAGCGCCGGCCGGGTGTATAGTTACTGTGCTAATAGAGGGCAAGGCCATGGGGAATATGGATGACATGAAGAACAAGATTAAGGGCATGAGCCAAGAGCAAATGCAGAACCGCTTGCAAGAACTGAGCAGCCAAGAGCAAACCGGGCAGATAAGTGACGAAGGTCTGCAGGAGCTCAACATGCTCCGTTCAAAGATGTAGCCTAGCTAATCGCTAGTTAGCCCAAATCTCTGGAGTGTGATCTCGAATGTGGGAACGTAGTGGTCGGTGTGTTGCTGAAAGTCGGCCGTTAGTTCGGTCGGCGTAAACCATTTGATTTGCTCGACCTCGCTTTCCTGAATGGTAAACGCTTGGATTGGCCAATCAATACACAAGCGGTACCACTGGCAGAAGTACTGGTAAGTATTGTTGAAACGGATCTTGGGCCCGGTCATCAGGCCGGCTAAATCGGTTAGGCCAATCTCTTCGGCTGCCTCTTTTGCGATGTTGCTATCGTAGGTTTCACCTTCATCTACGGTACCCGCCACAGCTGGTCCCCATTTGCCCGGGTCGTGCTTTTTGGTGAACTTGCGTTGGGCTAGCAGAATACTACCGTCGGAATTGGTGATCCATAGCGCAGCTACGCGGTAGATGTCCGAAGCGTCGAGCGTGCCGCGTTCTTTGTGCCCAATTATCTCGTCTTGTTCGTCAACGATGATAATGCGTGCCATAGGTATAAGATATTAGATCAGCTTCTTTTTGGCCAGCAGGCCGTAGGGGTAGCCGTTCAGGTCTAGGCCTTTGGTTTTGGCGCCTAGCTTCTTAACTATTTGGTGTAAATAATCTCGCGCCTCGTTGACATCAGCCAGCTTACTGCCCTTGTATTCGACTTCCAGGTAATCGCCCAGCTCTTCAACCGAGTCAATGCTGACCTCCACGTCTTGGTAGCTCCAGGCCCGGCGGTGTTTCTTGACCTCTATGAGCTTCTTAAAGTCGAGTGCGTCCAAGATACGCTCAAGTTGCTCGTACGAAGCCACATCGGTTTCGTACTCCTTGCAATGGGTTTTAATGGGATTCTCCCGCGGCTGCCAGTCTTTGTAGTTTATTTGGGCTTTGTCGGCCTGTACGCGTATGCGCAGCCACTCGGAAATGTTAGCTTTGTTCGCCAAAAAGTCCCGGTGCGGTGCGTTGTAGTACACATCGTGCTGGAAGGCTTCGTAGTCGAACTTGGCATGGGCCGTCAGAAATTTCTGTACCTCGTCCACATTCAGCAGCCGGAACTTTAGCTCAATCTCAATGTTTTTCGGCATACGCATTGCCTCCTCTTAAGTACTCTTAATATAGCGTGAAAGAGCAGCTTACTTTGCAAAGAATTCGGGGTACTCTGCGTCTAACAGATCCAGAAGCTCGTGGTAATACTCGTCTACGGGCGGTGATAATGCAACTTTGTCGCGTTTGCTGGCGTGGGAGGCCGCTTTGGTAACATTTTGGCCACGGTAATCCAGACCACCGTTAAGGGCGCCCATTATAATCGGGGCAACTTTGTCGAGGGCATATACAAACTTGGCTTCGTCGCTGCCGCGTACCTCGTAGTCTTCCAGCAGTGCGTGGAGCTCTGGAAAGTCCGGCCAGTCGGCGGCTAGCTGTGTCAGGGCGGCTGCCTCGCGCTCGGCTTTGGTATCCAGATGCTTGCGGCTGCCAAAGACTGGCGTGTCGCCGGAGTGAACTTCCAGTAAGTCATGGGCTAGGCTTATGCGGATGACTGTGTCACGGTTGAGCTCGGGGAAGTGGGGAGCCAGAAACCAGGCCAGCATGGCCAGGGCGTAGGTGTGGTCGACGTCGTTTTCTAACTCTTCGGTGCCCGGAATGCGCATAGCTCGCTCCACGCCCCGCAGATCTAGCACCAGTTTGTACAAATCAATTAGCCGACGGATTGGCGGTTTACCGGCGTTGTTCATGTCACTAGTCACGGTAGCCGTCCAATGCTGGTGTTGGCAATTATCTCATCTACCACCGTGGCCAAGGGTCGAGTAGCGTCAATAACCTGCGCACCAATCTTTTTATAGCCGTCTTCGGTCATGTTCTGCCACTCCAACAGTGATTTCATCTCGTGTTCCGATTTACCAAAATCGCCGGTGTCTCTGGTTGTAATCCGGTGTACCAGAGTCTCAGTGTCCACAGTTAGGGCGAATATCTTATCGAAAACGTCAAGATATTCTTCCTCATTGGCCGCAACGCCGCAAACGAACACGGGTTTGCTGGCGGCGGTTTTCTTTAGTGCCAGCAATTTGTCTTTGGACATCTGCCAACTATGGTGTTCTCGCCATTCAGCCGTACGCTCTGCGGGAGTTGTACTACTGGCTATTTCGCCGGTTGCGTTCACGTAGAAATTGCTAAGTGTGTTGTCGGCCTCGTGGGCTTCATAGCCCCTCCGGACCAGCTCATCGCAAACGGCAGATTTGCCGGCGCCAGCAATGCCGGTTATATATATCAAGCTCATGGATGTAATCATAACAAAAACTTCTTACTGTGGGAGGGTGTTCGTGTCTATTGGCTGTGCTTGGGGAGAGACGGAATGGAATTAAGAGAGAACGGATAGTCCTGTGGCGGGTAGTCCAAGCTTCTGGTACTTGCTCCGACCGGGCCTGATGGTGCAAGTGTAGCGCGACGCGGTACAATTGTGGCGATGGCCGGACTAAAATCACTGTCTAAGAAAATCATTCTGAGTGTTGTGGGCTCGGTGGCTATCGTCATTGCCGGATTCGCATTGTATATCGCATACATGACGCACAGCACATCGGTGGATTTCCAGGAGTACGCGCCCAAATCACTGCCGGCCGGTGTCGCCATTACCGGTCGGTCGCTAGACGTGTGGTCGGGCAAGACCAACTTCCTCTCGCGCACCAAGCAACTGACGTTCAGTTTGAGCCCATCACGCTCGTCGTTCATCTCCGAGGCATCTCGGGCAAAGGGCGCTCCTTTTGTGTACCAATGTGACTACGGAGCGGCGAATGCAAAATGTACAACTGCCGAGACGCCCAACCATCAGCAGTATCGATTGACTACGGTTTACGACCAGACGCTGGCTGGCAAGCCATTCGAACAAACAGCTGCTTGGCTAAAGGGTAATACCTACATCTGGATAAGGTTAGAGGGCAACCCGGTGCATCTTCACTCCCAGGATGAATGGAATCATGTGATCGATTCATTTGTGCCCGTACATTACAGCAAGATTAGCATTAGGCAATTTTCGCCCGGTCCGTGACGGTGGCATAAAAAGAACGGCCTATAGCCGTTCTTAATCATAAATTTCTTGGTAGCAGGGGCGAGATTTGAACTCGCGACCCCAGGCTTATGAGTCCTGTGCTCTAACCAACTGAGCTACCCTGCCTAAATCTGGAGACAAACCCACTTCGCGGGTTTTTCTCCACGCGCCGGCAAAAAGACGTGACTTTTTGTCGGGCTCTCTTTTCCCGGTCGGTGGTTAGGCGACGGCTCCTACTCTTTTCCGGAGCTGAAGAAAAGGTCTAGAACAGGGGAGATTGTAACAGATTGGGGAGGGGAAATCTAGCCCGGCCTTCCGCTGGAAAGCCGGGTTAATACTGGCGGATGCCGAGGCAGATGGCGGCGGCGAGGCCAATGACTATGATGCCCACGCGTAGCCACTGGCCCGAAACCTTCAGCGCGCCGCGGGCACCTAGATAGCCGCCGAGGGCAGAGCCAGCGGCCATCACCAGGCCGGTGCGCCATTGTATGAGGTGTGCGCTAAACAAGCACAGCATGGATGTGGCTGACACAAACGTGGCGGCAATGTTTTTCATGCCGTTCATCATGTGGGTGTCGCGCAAACTCGTCAGGCCCAAAAAAGCCAGCATCAGAAACCCGTAGCCAGCGCCAAAGTACCCGCCGTAAAAACTCAGCGGCAACATAGCAAAGCCCAGCAAAACCATGGGCAGCCAGTTACGCCGCTCGCCCTTCACGTGGCTGTGCAGGTGAAAGTGCAGCACTGGCTGCATGGCAAATAGCAGCACGCCCAGCAGCACCAGCATGGGCACGATGTTGGCAAAATCATCTGCAGGCGTGTGGCGCAGGGTAAGCGAACCGGCAGCGGCGCCAACCACAATCGGCAGGAGTAGCAGTGCGTAACGTAGCGGCACTTGCCGAATGTAGCGCCGATAGCCAAAAGCTGAAGCTACCTGCCCGGGCAGGGTCACAATGTAGGCTGTGGCATTGGCCAGCAGCGGCGGCACGCCCAAGCCCACTAACACTGGAAAGCCCACCAGCATACCACCACCGGCAATGGCGTTCATGGCGCCCACTATAAACCCCGCCAGCAGCAGTACTATGTCTTTGGTCATGTTTGTTTTATTTCCTGAGCTTTAGTATAGCAAGGTGTAGACGGGTGGCCTATTGCAGCAGCGATTTGGAATATTCGAGTATGGCCGAAAAGATCTCCTTGCAGTACGGCGAGCTCTTGGCCAGCTGCCCGGAGTGTTTAGCGACGAACTGTTCGTAAGTAACGCCAACCTTTTTATACGGTCGCCAGTCATCCATCTCGCCCAATATAATTGCCTGCATCTTGTCCACGGTCCAGACAAACAGGGCTTCTTCATCGGTCTGTGCGTCGTAGCCGCGGAGGCTGCGCGTTAAATCGTCAAAGCCATGAAAATCTTGCTCGAGTCGTTTGAGCGCTTCTTTCTCCTGCTCAACTTTTTTGTCCCGAGCTGCTTTATCGGCGTAGGTGTTTATGTCGCCCACGTATTTCTCGGTAAAATCGTGAATGAGGGCGTACTTTAAAACCTTGGCCTGATCTAAGGGCAGGGCGTATTTGTCACAAATGTACCAGCAGAGCATGGCCACGGCAAAGCTGTGGTCTACATCGCTTTCGGCCCGTTCATGTCCAGCCAGGTGGTGGTTGCGTTCAATCAGCGCCATATCGACAACTAAATCTTGCAGAGCAAACAGTAGTGGCTCCGGCCTGGATAACTTCATGTTCTTTTTGCTGGCCTGGTCTTTAGCCGATCGTTCTTAGCGCCTAGCGTCTGTACGGCGGATCCCGGGAAAAGGTGCGGCTGTTTGAGGAGTAGCTGGTGCAGGGCGTCCCAATATGGCGCAATCTCTGGCGAGACCGAAACTTTGCGTCGCTTATCCGCGTCAAGCTGTTTCAAGCTAACCTGTTTCTCGTGCCACGTTAGACCGTCGCTTAACAAAACAGTCAAGTTTGGTATGACCTTATCTAGGGCATATACAAAACGAGCCTCTGCTGTCTTAAGTGTCTCGTACTCAGCTATAGATGTGTGTAGTGTTGGAAAGTCAGCCCACTCTTTGATGAGTGTCCTACGGGCTGCGTCTTCGCGTGCTTGTTTACTATCCAGATGTTCTTGTTTGGCGAATACATACGTGTCGCCGGCATATATTTCTACCAAATCATGTACCAGGGCCAGCTCAATGAGCTTGTTCTTGTTTAGCTCCGGAAAATAATCTGCCAAGAACCAAGCCATCATGGCCAGGTTGTACGTGTGCTCGGCGTCGCTTTCTAATATCACCTGGTCACGGCGTTTTATGTGGATAATGCGCTCAATTTCAGCAAACTTATTGAGCAGCTTATGAAATTCAATAAGTCGTTTGATGTCTGGCTTCCGTAACTTCCCCTTATTGGCGTTTAGCTCAGCTTGTGTCTCCATCAGGTACAATTATACGGTATGGACTTGCAGTTGGAACCGGGTAGGTACGTAGTAGCGGTAAGCGGGGGAGTGGACTCTGTGGTATTACTTCACCTATTAGCCCAACTCCAAAGGCGAGATGTCATCCCGACCGAAGTGGAGGGATCCCCTCCTAAAACTCCACGGCGGGATCTCTCCGCTTCGCTACGCTCCGGTCGAGATGACAGCTATAGATTTGTGGTGGCGCATTTTGATCACGGCGTGCGAGAAGACTCGACCGAAGACCGGCGGTTGGTACACTCACTGGCCCAGAAATACGGTTTGCCGTTTGTCTACCACGCCGGCAAGTTAGGGCCGAAAGCTAGTGAAGCGACGGCACGACGGGCGCGCTATGACTTTTTGCATCACGTGCGGCGAGCTAGCGGGGCGGGGGCGATCGTAACTGCCCACCACCAGGACGATGTGCTCGAAACGGCCATCTTGAATCTGCTGCGCGGTACAGGACGGCGGGGTTTAAGCTCACTCAAGAGCATGGATGTGGTCAAGCGGCCGCTGCTGCACGTGCCCAAAAATGAATTGCTCCGTTTCGCTGAGAGGGAAGGGTTGCGCTGGCGCGAGGATAGCACCAATGCCGACACACGGTATCTGCGCAACCACATCCGTCACCACATATTGCCTCGCTTCGCTGATGCCGACAGGGAAGCGCTGGTCGGGATCATCCGGCGCGCCCACGAACTCAACGACGAGATCTTGCACCAGGCAGTCAATTACCTGCATCTACAGCCCAGGCGGTTCGTACTAGATCGTCACAGCTTTATACTGCTGCCCCACGCCGTGGCCCGCGAGATTATGGCCGAGTGGCTGCTGCAAAACACCGGCACCGAACTGTCGCGGCAGCTTC
>CAZHYW010000005.1:0-4727 GCA_964537115.1 uncultured Candidatus Saccharibacteria bacterium
ACCGAGGGCCAGTAGCTCAGCTGGTTAGAGCGTCTGCCTCTTAAGCAGAATGTCGAGGGTTCAAGTCCCTCCTGGCCCTCCAATATATTTAACGGATGAGATTTTGCACGTTCGCGAATTGACTCAGCAAAAGTACAATTCCCTATCTGTTAAAAAGTTCGTGTCTCGTGTGGTATAGTTACGTTTTTTGTTGCATTGCATTTCGCTACAAGAGTTCAAACAGCTGACGGTGGGCGTTTTCCAAGATTCCGTTTTCAATAATGACAAGGATTAAGGTGGATGACACCAAACTTGCAATTATTTTCCTTATATGCTATAATTGCTATATGTTTGAGCTATCTACGCTGACTTTTGCAACCGTCCCCCAGCCTTATTCATATGCAAACTCCCCTGCCTGCGAGCGGATAGTAGGCATCCGGGTTGATGACTCGAAGTTTATGTTTGAGCACGGCTACCAACCCACCGGCATCGAAACTGTCACTGGGCCAACCGTCACCAACCGAGCTGCAACCATTCAACGAGTTGCCGAATTCTATAAAAATTGCCGAGTTGCCGCATTCGGGGATAGGCCGCGCTACGACTGCTACGACTTCGCAGAACTCTTTCTGGATAAACCCATGGTCTGGGAAGATGAAGCGGCAATAGCAGCATTAGATGTGGTACACCTCGGCGACGACACCATTCCTAAGCTTCAAACCACGCCCGGCGACGTATATGTTATCGAAACCCCTTCAATTTTTAGTGCCCCCGGAGAGCTCTATCCTGCGCACGCCATAGTTGGTACCGACGATCCAGGGCATAGCGTTGGCGTTCTTGGCGTTGTGCGGCTCACGTCGAATGCTGACCAGGATTCAGCACCTGTAGTAGTCGCCACAAACAATGATGTATACGAATGGTACAGAGGCGAACGGCTCCGCCATATCCCCGTAGCATCAAAACGTAGTCAATAGTTAGGTTCTGGCGCCTTAGTAAGGGTTGCGATAGCGACTACGATGGCCCTCCAAATAAAAAGACCTGTCGCAAGATAGGTCTTTTTACTTGGAGGGCCAGGAGGGACTTGTGCGCGCGACATAGCAGATTTTCCGCAAGGAAAAGATGCGTAATGTCGTGGGTTCGTGGAGCGAGGACGCGCGCAGGAATTTAATTCCGAGCACGCCGCAGTGGAAAAGGCCGCAGGCCGCTAGTCCCTCCTGTCACTCCAAATCTCTTATGCTACTATTGAGCTATGGCTAATAACAAAAATCAGTCTGGTTTCAGTGTTATTGAGTTAGTCATTGTTATTGTTTTATTAGCAGCCGTGGGCTTTGTGCTCGTAAAAGTAGTTCATAAAGAGCATTCATCATCACCTGGTACGCATACCTCCCAAACCCCTCAAAAGTCACAAGCTAAGCTGGTTGCGGGTGAGGCCGGCGACGATAGCGCAGTTGTTGCCGGCACATGTAAAGACGACCCCCGTGCAATGTTCACTCACGATTTTACTGAGCCTTCCAAGCTGAAGCTGATCGAGCCTCCGGTAATTGATGGGGGCAACATCCGTGATAGATCCTGGCCAGCCATCAATACAAGCGTGACTGATAAGGTGGCCATCTATGCGCCGGCCGATGTAAAGCTAACCAGTGGTATATATAAAATCGCCCATGAGGGTGCCAGCACCTATGATTACGACCTCTGGTTCGAACTGAGTTGCCAGCGTTGGTTCTTTATCAACCACATTACCGATCCAGTGCCCAAAGTTCGCAAGCTATTCTCTAGCACGCCAAATGTACCGAAATCTGGCTCGGCCACTGCCGATCGTATGCAGGTTAGCCCGCCTGTGTCTTTTTCTTCCGGCGAGCTGATCGGCTATACGTCCGGAACACAAGACGCGCATAATTTTGATCTTGGTGTTTTTGATCAAAACCACACCAATACTTTGCCTAGTTCATATCCAGTTCACGGTGACAGCCGCGAGTACCATTTCATCTGTTCGTTTGATCTATTCCCGGATTCAATTAAAGCTCAGTACTATGCTATTTTGAAGACCTCACCAGTAGAAGCCGGCTCGCTTTGTCCGCAGTAAATCCGGCGCCAACCGCATCTAGATTGGAGTCGCGATAGCGGGCACGATGGCCCTTCATTTCCGACATGTTTAAACCCCACTGTCATGGGGAGCTTTTGTTATAGTTAAAGTACATGCAAAACTTGAGCGACCTTTTGAGCCTGGAAGAAATAAAGCGCCTGTCGTTGCCCTCTAACTTCACCTATGGCGAGGCCATATGTAGTCGCGGAGCGGTAGAATTTATACATAAAGAGTCATCTGAAATAGAGGCCTGGGTCGGAGGGTTGGACGGGACAATTACTGAAGGAGCTGGTTCACGTCGCCGTACTCGGCTATACGCATCCCCAAAAGGTCTGGCGTGGCACTGCAGCGGTAACCCCAAAAATCACGACATTTTTTGCAAGCATTGTGTAGCATTGGCGCTTGCCCTACTTGGCAGTTATTAGCCTGTCGGTACCCCCAATCTCAGTTGTAATAGCGTGCACGATGGCTCTCCAATATGTTTAAAGCTCCTCTATTGTGAGGAGTTTTTTGTTGGTATGATTGTGCCATGAGCCGACCTTCGCCGTTCCAACTTCCAATGGTTGAGAGGCTTATGTGGACGTTATTCATGACAGACGTCCTTTTAGTGCTCTGCGGATTGACTGGTTTAACGCACGGTGCTGTGTTCAGCCTGATTGCCACCTATTTACCACTCCTCTTGGTAGCGATTCATGCTTACTGGACACTTGGCGCAGCGCGAGGCTTGATGTTCATAGGGCTGGCGGGTTTTGTAGGCTTTATGGCCGAAGCAATCAGCCTTAACCATGGGACGCTGTTTGGCGGGAATTACACATACCGCGCCGGTGCAGGCATGGTAATAGCCAAAGTACCGCTCTCAATCATTGTTTACTGGGCAGTCTTTATTTATATCGGTTACTGGCTTGTGACATCATCGCTTTATTGGCTCAATAAAAGGAAGCCCGCCGAGGGCCACAGTTCCCTGAGGTTATTAGCGCCACTTGTGATAGCCGACGGGCTAGCCGTAACCGCAATGGACCTTCTTATGGACCCAGTAAGTACCAGAGCAGGCAGCTGGAGCTGGCAAGATGGCGGCCCCTACTTTGGCGTACCGATTGGAAACTTCGTTGGGTGGTTCATTATTACCATCATCGTGACTGGCTTATTCCGGACGTTCGAATACTACAGGCCATTAGCCAAGCCTCGGCGGAATCACTCCATATATTTGCTGCCGGTGCTCGGCTATCTCCTGGTAGGTCTGGACTTTCTACTCGGTGCAGCATCGTACCATCTATCTGCCCTAATTGTCATCGGGATAGTTGTGGTAATAGTTCCCGCCTTGGCAAACATTACACTCTACAGACGTGGACGCCACATCATGCAAAGCTAGCGATATACAGAGACGAGCTATCTTTAATCCTTGTTGCAGTAAGTTCTATGATAGCCTCCCAAGCGTTAGCAATACAGACCTTATATCGGTCCGACAAGTGAGCCCTACTGTCATCATTTGTTGAAAGCATGGACTACCTGAATTATAGTTTTATGTAGCGTCATGAAGCTCACAACAAACTGGATTGCAATCGTAGCCGCTTCAATCTCTGCTTTAGGCGCTTTCGCAGCATGGATCTCTAATAAACGCGCTAGGAAGATTAGTGCGAGCGGCCAAATTAGCTCACTCTTAATCGAGTTAAACCGGATATTCGTTGGTCAACCCGAACTCCGTCCTTACTTTATAGAAGGCGGCAAGCTGCCAAAGGGTCAGGAACAAAAGGCGAAAGCGCTGGCTTCCATGTACCTGAACATCTTAGAAATGATCTGGTCTATGGAAGATACTATGAACAAGCCCGAACGCCTAGCCTGGGCTAAATATATACACCACCAGATAAGGTCGGTGCCGATTGTCCACAATCTGTATAAGCGACAAGAGGAATGGTATCCCAACCTTATCAGAACGATGGGCAAGGTTGAACTATAAGTCTCATGCTTTAGTGGCGACAGCAAGTACGATGGCCCTCCAAAGCAAGAGCTCCCCCTCTGGGAGTTTTTGTTTGCTATACTTGCGACATGAAAGTTTCTGGCGACATGGACAAGATCGAGGAGTACGGCACACCCAACGCTGAAGCAACGGACGTCGAGGGTGTGGTCATCATTGGCTATGACCCTGCCATAGATAAGTGGCTGGCACTGGAGTGGGAACAGCACGGGATGATTTGGCTGGTGGGCGGCGGCAAAGAAGCGGCTGAGTCATATGAGGAAGCCGCCCTAAGAGAGCTGCGGGAAGAAACTGGCTATACAGCGTTTGAAGACCAAATTCAGCTTGGCGGGCCTATAATCTCCCACTACTACAACGACAAAAAGGCCGTGTACCGACGCTCGTATTCATTTGCGTTTCTGTTTTTGCTAGATAGCGCCACACAGGGCAAACAGCAGCTAGAGGCACACGAGCAGTTCAAGGTAAAGTGGCTAGGCTACGAACCGCTGCGGAGTGCGCTCGAACAGACCGGTGGCGGCGTAGAGCACTGGCTGGCGGTCCTCGCGAGAGCTCATGACTACCTCGAACAAAACAGCCTCATTCGGCTAGACTAACGGCTAGTCTCAAGATTGCCGTACAAGCCTCGGCCTACCGATGCTATGATCAATGCATGCACACGCTTCTAACTCTACGCGATTCCGACGTCTTCCCGGGCAG
>CAZHYW010000005.1:4827-63695 GCA_964537115.1 uncultured Candidatus Saccharibacteria bacterium
ATCAATGCATGCACACGCTTCTAACTCTACGCGATTCCGACGTCTTCCCGGGCAGCCAAAACAACGATCCGAGCGGCTTCTCGCTCAGACGCGCCGCACGCGCCGTGATCTTGAACCATAAAGACCAGGTGGCGCTACTAAAAGTAGGTAAATGGTACTACCACAAGCTGCCGGGTGGCGGCGTAGAAGCATCCGAGGATATGCAGCTGGCCCTGGAGCGCGAGTTGCTAGAAGAGGTGGGCTGCCGGGCGGAGATAGTACAAGAGGTGGGTGAGATTATTGAGTTCCAAAACGAAGCCAGTAAAAAGCAGATATCCCACTGTTGGCTAGCTCGGCAAATAGGCGACGCTACGGAGCCCTCTTTCACCAGCAAAGAGCAGCGCGAAGGGTTCGCAGTGGTGTGGGCAGACGATATTGCGAGCGCCATTGCACTACTTAGCCACGACAAGCCGACTGACTACACCGGCAACTTTATTCGCCAACGTGATTTGCGGTTCCTGGAAGCTGCAAAGGCCTTGAGCTAGTTGCGTGGCCAAGGCATTCCCTTACTAGCTCGTGGCGTTTTTAGATAAAGAGCCGGCGGTTGGCTCGGCTAAGCTGTTATGGGCCGCTTACTACACCGAATGAATGCGCTTTTAACAAAACGAGTGTATAATCGCTGTTATATATGGTGGGCATAGTGAGCCGCAGATGTACGCAGAGACAGGTCTATCCCTTTATAAGTTCCGCCTTCTTTTCGCAGGGTTGCTAACCATCGCCTTTTTGCTGCTCGTCTCGGCCATAGTAACGGCTGTTGGTTCCGATACCATACTGAATGCCCGTGTCCACCCGCCGGCGAACACGACAAGCGTCGACACGTACGACAGCTCCAACTTAGTGACCGCTGGCGCCTCACACCTAGTCGGCGGCGCAAAGCACGCCTTGCTGGCAACAGGTACGGGGCTCTACGGTGCGTGCCGGTCTATAACAGCTGCTACCACCAAGAGTGGTAAAGCAATTGCCCACGGCAGTGCCGCTATGGTGAGCGGCATATGGCACGGTACGACGTTTATAGTCCGCGGCTTTGGTAGTATTACCATGGCTACTCTGCACACCACCGGTCGGGGTGTTATGTTTACGCTGCGCTTGCCCGGCAAAGCTATAGGAACAGTGCGGAGCGGCAGCGGACACACGGTAAGTGCCATCCTGCGCCCGGCCGACGACAAAACCGTGCCAGTCATAGACGCACAAACATCTGCCGCAGTTTTGGCCCACCTAAACGCCGAACAGCAACGGGAGATTGCCCAGCTACAGGCAGCTCAAGTAGTCGCCAACCAAGCCCTAGACGGCACCATAGTGGCGGGTGACCCCAACCACGGTGGTTACCCAGCAAAATGGGACAACATACGGCAAGATAGCACCGTAGACAGCTGGGGCATGTACAACCGTGAGTGCGTCAGCTATGCGGCCTGGAAGGTCTACCAAACATACGGCCATATGCCCTACTGGGGCGGTGTGGGCAACGCCAACGAATGGATACGCGACGCTAAACGCGCTGGCATTCCCACTGGCTCTACGCCGGCAGTACATTCTGTGGCTATTTCTATGCGCGGTTACTACGGGCATGCCATGTGGGTTGAGGCAGTTAAGGGCAACATGATTTACGTTAGCCAGTACAACTACGATTTGCACGGACATTACAGCGAAATGTGGGTAAACGCCAATCGGTTTACCTACATCTATTTCCAATAAATCAGTCTATGACCAATCTGGTATTATGCCTATATGAAAGCTTTGAGTCGTGAGGAATTCGCCGTGCTGCTAAAAGAGCAGCGCGTTCGACCACGCCTAGTCCAGGATTTACGCTTTGCTCCCGAAGAAATAAACGATTGGGAAGATTTGGAGCTGCTCTCCGTTCGCACCCGTAGCGAGGCGGAGGGGCTCTTGCTTATACAGCTAGACAGCTTTTACCTACTGCCCTACGAGCTTACTAGAGGCCTCCGTGACACGGCCACTGGCCGGTCTAAACCAATCATTTGCGACTTTTGCTATACCTGGCAACAAGGCGGCAAAATTAGCCGTATTACCTTTCATAGAGCTAGCGATGACCACAGGTTGAGCTTCCTGTGCTGCGCCGATCTGCAATGTAGCCGACATATTAGAAACAAAACTGCCGAGTCGGCCCTGTCGCGCACTCAATTGCACGAAGACATAACTGTAGCGCAGCGCATAGAGCGCCTCAAGGCAAAACTGCAAAAGCTTACAGGCGTACTGCAAGCCCAAGCAATTTCACATCCTTCCGCTTAACGCTTGCACTTAGGGTAAAAAGTCGGGCATAATACAAATAACGTATGGGTGGCGCATATAAAAAAGATGTAGGTGTGGCTGTACTACGTAGCGGCGTAAAGTTCCGCGTGTGGGCGCCATTTGCCGACAGCGTAGCGGTAACGGGAACATTTAACGACTGGGGCGAAACGCCACTAGCCAGTGAACGCGACGGTTACTGGTCGGGCAAAGTAGCCAGCGCCGTTCCTGGCCAAGAATACAAGTTCGTCATTCACCGTGGCGGTGATACGTTTTACCGCAACGATCCGCGCGCCTTGCATTTCACCATTTCGGCTGGCAGCTCGGTTATAAGCAGTACCGATTTTGACTGGGGAGACGACCATTTTACCCCCATACCATTTAACCAACAGGTCATTTATGAACTGCACGTGGGCACGTTCAACCGGCCAGACGCCGCCACTAACGGCACGTTTCAAGATGTAATCGCCAAGCTAGACCACCTGGCTGCGCTTGGCGTTAACATGATAGAGCTCATGCCTATCTGTAGCATGCTTATGGATCGGGGCTGGGGCTACGCCATTGACTACATCTATGCCGTAGAGAGTCTCTATGGGGGTCGCTACGGCTTTCTGCAGTTTGTAAAAGCTGCTCACGAACGTGGGATAGGCATCATACTGGACGTGGTGTACAACCACTTCGGGCCAGACGAGAAATTGGACCTGTGGTGCTTCGACGGCTGGCAAAAAGACGGCATGGGCGGCATATACTTCTACAATGATTGGCGCGCCGAAACACCGTGGGGCAAGACTCGGCCGGACTTTGGGCGAAACGAGGTACAACAATACATCTTGGACAATGTGCGCATGTGGCTGCACGATTGCCGAGTAGACGGCCTGCGAGTGGACTCGACCATTTTTATACGCAACGTAAAGGGCCACAACGATTCGCCCAGTACCGACCTAGCCGAAGGCTGGCAGCTGCTGCAAGGCATAACCGATCTAAGCAAAAAGCTCAAACCGACCGCCATTACCATTGCCGAAGATGTGGCTGCCAACGACTACATAACTAAGCCCATCGATCAGGGTGGCGCCGGCTTTTCGGCACAGTGGGAGCTGGGCTTTCCGCAGAGCTTGCGTGAAGCATTGTGTAGCCACGATCCTGCGGGCGTAAATCTGACTGGTTTATGCGGCGAGTTGGGGCGCCGGTACAACGACGATGCCCTGCAGCGAATTGTTTACGCCGACTCACACGATACGGCAGCCAACGGCTCCGCACGACTGAACGAAGCCGTGGCGCCCGGCAAGAGCAGCAGCCTGTTTGCCCGCCAGCAATCACTCATTGCGGCCGCACTGGTGCTAACTGCGCCCGGCATACCCATGTTGTGCCAGGGTCAAGAGTTTATGCAAGGCGGCAGCTTTAACGACTGGCAGGGGCTGGACTGGAACCGTGCCGAAGTATACGACGGCATTGTGCAGGCCTATCGTCAGCTGATAGCTTTGCGACAAAACAAGCTGGGTGTAACTGCCGGGCTTACGGGTCAGTCAGTTAACTTATTTCATGTGGACGAGGGCAACAAAGTACTAGCTTACCATCGCTGGGCTAACGGCGGTCCCACAGACGACGTGGTAGTTATTGTGAACTTTACTGACCACGAATACCCGGTGTATTACCTGAACTTCCCGCGCAATGGCACCTGGCATGTTCGCTTCAACAGCACCAACATTGCCTACAGCCCCGACTTTACCGACCAGGACGTCCCAGACATAGAGGTCAAAGCTGGTGGCGCAAACTTGGTATTGCCGGCGCGCTGTGCTCTTATTTTGTCCCAGGACTAGCATTAGACCCGCCAATTTATAAAGAATCTTAGCAGTTGCTATTGACAATTATGTTGTGTTAACGCAATAATCTATTGCGTTATGATATACAACCGCATAGCTCTACTTCGCACCGAAGCAGGCCTGTCGCGCCAAGAACTGGCCGACAAGGTAGATGTAAATTACCAAACCATCGGTTTTATTGAACGTGGCGACTACTTTCCCAGCCTAGAGCTGGCGTTCAAGATCGCTCAGGTGTTTGGGGTAGAGCTAACTGTTGTCTTTTCCGATCAGCCATTTGAGTCGCTGTTCGGCAACAAATCTAAGGAGGAACAATGAAAACGCAAACTATACTGACTGCTCGCAACTTGGTACGCAGCTGGCTGACGGTGTGGGCAGTGTGGTTCTTGTGGCCGTTAGTCCCTCCGTTCAGTCATATGCGCCTGCCAGTACAAGCGTCGCAGGCATTGTTCTGGATAGGAGCCTTGCTTACAGTACCGGTCTTTGTGCTGTTTTATCGGGGCAAAGCAGAAAAGTCCCGATTCAACCCCGCCTGGATTATGTACGTTTGTATAGTCGCCTGGTGTCTGTACCTGCTCTTGATTGGCGGGGGTAGTGTGCTCCCCCTGCCTGGCTGGCTGCTTTGGGCATTTCCTTGGGCATTTGAGATTGCCGGCTTACTAACACTTCCCGCTTTGGTTGTAGCCTTCCTAGGTATTGGCAAACGACGGGCCGAAACCGCCACCAGCCGTTCTGTAAGTCCGGTAGTTCTACGCCTAATGGGGAGTCTGCTGGTGGTAGCTTTGGCAGTCGGCACATATGCCGCCATTCGCACCTTATGGACCTCATATACTGGTGGCAAGTTTGTATACAACAACTTGGCAAATGGCTGCGGCTTTGCCGCCGTAGCCCTCACCGTAATTCTGAGCTACTTACAGCACGACGTGTACTGGTTGGGGCGCGGCCGCACCGCCCAGTTGGACGAACGACAAGTCCAAGAGCGGCGTCAGGTATTCGAAGCTAGCTACAAACTCGGCACCCTCTTAGTGTTTATAGGGTTGGCCACACTGTTCATGTACAAACACAGCCTACTTGCGATGGCACAGAACGATCTAGCAACTCCAGGTGATATGCTATGGCCAGTAGCAAATTTGACCTGCACGCTATTTGCCCTCCCTTTGCTAGTGGCAGCCTTTCGTCTAAAACAACGGGCTTAAGACTTTTGGAAAGCCGAGAATATACCTTGGCCGTCAATCCAGAAATACATGCGTTGACCACCAGGTACCGAGAGTGCATAAGCATCTTGGTATGAGCCCAGTGCACCATCATCACCCGGCATGGGTATGCGGCCGGGCGAGAAAATAGGGTTTTTGCTGATGGTAAAGTGTAGCGTATCAGTACTGGTCGCTTGGTAGATACCGTTTGGCGTCGTAAAGCGTAGTATAACTTCGCCATTTTGGTACATGGCTTTCGGAGAATAGGCTTCCCAGGTGTGGAGTGGTTTCTCGTCTATGCGGTAGCCGGGGTCCCGCGCCCAGGTCAGGCCATCCGTTGAACTGGCGCTGAGGATTTTGCGGTAGTGGTGCGCCAGGGCGTAGGAGTGCGCGTCGTCTATCTCGCCGTCGTAGTAGAGCTTGTATGTTCCATCGCTCAAACGAATGACGGTGGGGTGAATCATGGTATCGCGGTCGTAGCCAGTAGAGCTGGCAGCCAGACGGATGCCCGGCTCCTGGGTCCAGTGCATGCCGTCGGTACTGACAGCACTCACAAAATTGTGCTTGGGAGCCGGGCAGTTATCGCCACAGTTCATGGGCGCAGGGCCACCCGGATTTGCGGACGACTGCTGGGGCTGGGGTTGAGCCACGTTCACAAAGTAATACATACGCAGGCGCCCGTCTGGTAGCTGGATGACTGTAGGCATCTCACCTTCGAACAGCTTGATTGGCTCATCGAACTTTTTGCCGTCTGCCGAGGCGGCCATCATCATGTCGTTGCGGTTGTGAAAATACATGCGGTAGCTGCCATCATCCAGGCGGATAACTACAGCGTTGTTATAGTCGTTGTTAGTAAATACATTGCCCTCGATTACCCAGGGGTTGCCAATGGCCACGGCATGCTTGGGCCACACGGTGGGCTGCACGTACTTCCACAGCACATGGAACGCAAACCATGTGGTGGTGGCGAACAGTGCTAGCGTCACACCAGACAACCAGAGTTTGGCGGGCCACTTAAACAGCAGTGTGAGAGTAAGCGCACCAAGCACCATGCCTGGCAAGCACAACAGGAAGGCGCCCAGCGAACCCGCCAGAAGAGTCGGCACGCCCATAGCCAGCACAATGACAGCCACTGCTACAGCCGCGATACGAAGCAGTTTAAGCGCAAGCGGACGTTGCGACTTTGTTGCAATTGTAGACACAGCCATGTCGAACCTTTCTGCTTTTACAAAATGCTTATGCCTGCATTATAGCCCAAGCATAACATTTGCTATAATTCGGCCATGCACCTCTGGCCAGCGTCTTACGTGTTCAATCTGCCGCATCGTATCTTTGCCGGCACAGTTTTATACATCGTAGCGACCGTCCTGCTATACCGACGTCATTTTAGGCACCACCCGGAGGCAACCAGCAAACAACGACGGCATTGGTTTTGGCTGGCGCTCACGCCGCTACTTATAGGTACGGCCATACTGCTCACAGCCTTTGCCCTGTCTTTTCAAAACTGGCAGTTTTAGAGCTTAGACCGCAGCCGGTTTAAGCAGGCCGTGCTTTTGGGCCGCGGCCAATATGCGTGTCACTCCTATGCCGCCGCCTACTCGCGAGAAGAACTTGAGGCTTAGGAACTCTCGCAGTTCATTCTCCACTCGTTCTTCCCCAAACAGGGCGAATAGTTTTTGAGCATATTTGCCACCGCTAATGGTGTAAAATGCCTTGCTCATCTCGGCTACATTGGTACTGCGTTCGGCGCTGCCAATGGTCTCGTTGCCATGCATGATTACATCTATCTTGTGGGCATGAGTAGCGTCCTTTTTCTTCATGTTCCAAAACGGCGAGGTGTACACCGGAAAATCGCGGCAAAATACCACCGGGCCAAAGTCGCGTTCCATGGCGTTCTCCTGCTTGTGGGTCAGCTCGCGCGTTTTGTAGTGCTTTTTCAGCGCATCGTAAGTTTTGTAGAAAAAGTCACCACGCTTGCCAAAGCCCAGGTACTCCAGTAGCTCCGTTTCGAAAGCCTGCAGCTCATCTATACCGCCCGGCAGTTCAAACTCGAACATGGGGAAGATAAGTTTGTGTCGGCCTGGTACCGGGTGCGGCTCGTTGCGGTAGCTAGTACTTACACAAAACACTCCGGGTAGCTTTGGGTTTTTGAGCAGCTCATACTCCAGCCACATTTGCCCGGTTTGCGGTAGCGGCCAGGTTTCGCCCAGGTAGTTGTAGGTTGCCACCGTGTCCGGGTCTTCGCAGGCCGCCAGTATACTTAGGCGGTCTTGCGTGTGCACCTCCCTAAAGCCTTTGTCTAGGCAAAACTGGCGCATTTGGTTCACCACCAAACTAAACCCCGCGCTGTCTTCCACCCCCTTATAGCTGTTTACCATCCTCTTCCCTCCTTTTAGTTAGTAATAATCTGGTGCATAAAAAAACAACCCCTTCGGGTTGTTTTTTGGAACGAAGAGGCCGTTTTGGCAGTTCATGCCGCGGCGCTTCTACGTTTATGCATCATGACCTACCTTACCAAAGCATAAGCCCAAACGCAACACGACATTTATCACACTCTTACGAGTTTGCTCTTGATCTGTTAGAATGAAGCCGTTGCATCCCTGTCCCCTAGGGAAAAGAGCAGCCCGAGCAAATGTATTCCATTTGCCCGGCGCGTTGAGAAAAACCCTTCAGGGTTTGTCTCAAGGCTTTAAGCGCCCGTAGCTCAGTGGATTAGAGTACTTGGCTTCGAACCAAGGGGTCGTAGGTTCAAATCCTGCCGGGCGTACCAAAATGCTTATGCTTAAACTCCTTTTAACTGAGGAGTTTTTCTTTGATATGATTACTCTATGCCGACCAATTTACTCAAAAAACTTGTTGAAGAATATTATGCGACTCGACCAAACTTAGCAGTAAGCAATGATCCGCTTTGTATATTTTTCTTTGCATGCTCGGGATCAGGAAAATCCACGACTCGTCGATTGCTGGTTGATAACCTAAGAGCAACATATGTTTGCAACGATGAAGTACGTGAACTACTAGCAAAATATCCAGAAGCCACACAAGAAGGAATTGAACTTAAAACGATTGTTGCCGAAACCGTTGAGAGGATATTCGCAAGATCTCCTAACAAACTTGTGATCTTCGACAACAATATCATTCAGTACTACATGCATGATGATAGTTATCTAAACGTAGCTAAAGCGAAACGCAGGCCTGTTTTTATCATTGGTCTCGAGGCTCCCGAAGAACAATTAGCAGAGCGCGTCAGGGCAAGAGGAATTAATGTTACTCAAATATTGAGCGAACTACCAGGTCAACTTGAGGCATACAAAAAAGCAACTCAGGATATTAAACCTGACTTGTCATTAAATCCTAGTAGCGATACCCAGGCACTAATTAAACTCGTACGCAAGTCTCAAATAGAATAGTTCTAACCTGTGCAACAATGCTGTACCAAATTAGCATAAAAACACCAGGCAAAAGCCTGGTGTTTTACATGCAGCTTTAAAACTTACTGGCCGAGGCTAGAAAAGTCTTGGACCGGCGAGGGCTTGGTGATGCTTACCGACTGGTAGTCTATGGTCATAGCCATGGTGCCGCTGGTGCTGTCGGTGTACTGCCACTTGCGGAGCAGGTAGTGATCGGTGTCAAACCAAGCGTACTGAGTAGCGTTTGGCGTAGCAGCTTCGCTAACTGAGTATTTAAAGCAGGTCATGCTGCCGCAAGCTTCTTTGCCAAGTGGCTTGTAGGTAATGCCGGCACCCAGTACTAGGTTCATGTTGGCGGTGGGGTCGCTACTGGTAGCGGCCGAGCTGTCCCCTGTGGGGTACTGGTACCATACGCCAGCGTTCTCTACGTAGCCTACTCCACTGAGCTGAATAGTGTTGAGCGTAGTGCCGTTACTGGTGCCGCTAAGGGATGTGTTGCCCTTGCCATCGCTCAAAAGTGTCAGCGTACTAGTAGTACCGCTAGTGTCGGTGCTGGTAACCGTGGCCTTGTACGCCACTTTGTCGAGCTGCGGCTGGGCTGCAAACTTACAGAGGTTGGCGTCATGGTAGGTAGCCTCACAGCCGCTGGTTGCCGCCTTGCTCTCAGTGCTAGCCGTGGTGCTTGTTGTGGTAGTGCTGGCCTTTTTGTTACTACCCATTACCTTGTAGCCGGCAAAGCCAATTACCCCTAGCACGACCAGTACGAGCACGACCATGAGTATATGGCCCATACCCTGCTCTTGTTTCCGCAGCGTGGTTATAGTTTTCATATTTCCTCCCACCTTATATTTTGGCTGATTTTATAGATAACCTTAAGCATTATGATAATCCGGCAGTTTTGTCCTTGTCAATAAATGTTAGGTATGGCTAAAGTTTACTTGCTAAATAGTTGACAAAGCTTATGGCTCAGGCATATATTCAGGCGTAGCGTTCCAATACAAAAAACAAACTGCATGTTAAACTCACCCCGCGCTGTAGCCCGCCGCACCTCACCCCTACTCCAGACCATATTTGGCGTTGCCGTACTACTAACCGCGCTGCTAGCACACCCTCAGCTGGCGCACGCCGCCACCACCTGGAATGTTACGCCTAGTTCAGCCTGTACGCTGGCAGACGCCATCACTGCCAGCAACACCGCGGCGACCAGTGGTTCGTGCGCAGCTGGCAGTGGTAGTGGCACTGGTGTCATTAACCTGGCTGCTGGTACCTATACACTCAGCGCCAACCTACCACAAATTAGCACCCATGCTCTAAGTATTGTTGGTGCGGGTGTGGGCAATACTATCATTGATGGGTCAAACCTGTACAAAGTATTTCTAGATGGTACCGGCGCCTTAAGCAATGTCTCAGACCTGACCATTCTGCATGCCGGCAACGGCGGCAGCGGCATAGGCGAAGCTATTTTCGCTGAGTCCAACCCCTTTACCATCAGCAATGTGGTGGTAAAAGACTCTACCGTGGACGGTGGCCTACAAATCGCTGCCTTTAGCGCCACCATAAGCAATGTAGCGGTTATAAATAACCAGGCCAACGCGTACGCGCTGAGCTTAGGCTTTACAAACGGCACCTACAACGTCTCAAACCTCACCATCTATAACAACCAGCACGGCATGTACATCAACCCGAACGGCAGCGGTACCATTAACCTTACCAACATCACCTCTTCTGGAAACGGCGTTGGCATATTCTACCAGATTGGCGGCGGCAGTCCCACGGTGAACCTGAAAAACTCCATTCTGAATGACAGTACGGCCTGCGCTGGTGACACGGTAACTTCGCAAGGACATAACATCACCGCCGACAACTCTTGTGGGTTTGTGGGCACTTCCAACCACAACAATACCGACGCGGCACTGGGCTCGTTAACTGCATCAAGCGGCACGTATGTGCTGCCCATTACCTACACCTCACCTGCCTACGATGCCGGCGACAGCACCGGCGCACCCAGCACCGACCAACGCGGTGTTAGTCGACCACAGTGTGACGGCGTGGACATTGGCGCCTACGAAACCACCACCTGTGCCCCCGCCCCACCAGCTGGCGGCGGAGGTGGCAACAACAATAACTCGGGCGGCAGCGGTGGTACTACGACCAAAAAGACCACCCCAACCACTACCGCTCCAGATACCACAACCACCCCGACGACTACCACTCCCACAGCTACTACCGACACTACTACCAGCGATTCAGCCAAGCCCAGCATAAGTAAGGGCGCCACTACAACAACTACCCATGCTACCTCACACACCACACTTATCTGGTCGGCAGTTGCGGTTCTGTTACTAGGCGCAGGCGGCACTGGCTGGTGGTGGTTCATCAAGCACCATAAATAAATCTGCCCCGTTCAATCTGTTATACTAGCTGGGTTACGCGCGCGTAGCTCAGCTGGCAAAGGCGAAGCCGGTTAGAGATATATGATGCGCGTGCGCTCTATCCACGCTATTGGATAGTTTATAGGTACATGTGGTTTACTTTTCGCCAAACGTACGCGCGCGTAGCTCAGCTGGATAGAGCGTTGGTTTCCGGTACCAAAGGTCGGGGGTTCGAATCCCTTCGCGCGTACCATTATAAAATACGGCCGCCTAAGCTTTTATTACGAGTCTTAAGTTATACTTTCAAAATACACTCGATAGTTTGAGGGCTTACCCGCCGACAGCTCCGATCACCCGGCATAGCTGCTGGCCGTCATTCGGGAAATTGCCGCGCTGGTAAAAGCCGAGACGGGCGCCTGCAGAATCTCAACCAACCTCGGGGATTACCAGGATTCTAAGCATCTACACTTCCATGTCAGTAGTGGCGAGCCGTTAAAGCACTAGTGGCGGTTTTTAACGCGACCAGCGTGGTAGAAACCGAGCGCCGAGAGTACAAATAGCAGGCCGCTGGCGGCTAGCGCGCCGTATGCAGCAACGTTAGCAACTGTAGCCATGGTATCGAACGCATAGGCATTTAGGAGCAGGCCGCGCAAGGTTTCACCACGAAACACTGTTTGGACCTGGCCAGCCAAAGCGGCGTTGGTTGGGTCGGCCAGTGAAGCGGCGCTCAGTTCGGCATAGGTTTTACCACCACCGATCTTCTGCAGGTGTACGGCTATAAAGTGGTCAGCAAAGGTCTCTGCTTGGGCGCCCGTTACCAGCTGCTCGCCAGCATATTTGCCCATGGCGGCCGCATCGGCCGCCGGCAGCGCCGCCAGCGACGGGCTATCTGCTGCCGGGAACATTATTTTCTCCGCTGCCAGCTGGTCATGTACCTGCACGTGAACGAAGTGGTGCGCGTAACTTAAGCCGCCAAACGCTGCCAGCAATATAACCGCCACTATAAGGCCGGTAGATGATATGAGTTTGTCGAGCGTGCTGCGGTGCATGGTTTTTCCTTTTACGTGTTATACCCGCAGCCTAGCACAGGTGTGTTTGAGCAGGTGTGATCGTAATCAATGCACCCGTGAGCAGAGGGAAGATATGGTAAACAATTGTAAGTCCGGATAAAAAGATACGCCGCCTGCGTTCGCGCGAGGGGCTAGATTTGCCAGATTTCGGCGCTAATCTTTCGATTGCCGTAATTGGCTATTTGTAGAATAAGTTCGTGTCGCTTCTCGCCCCCTATGGACAGTACTTGGGTAACGAGTGAGTCTTCATAATCAGGTTCTGGGCTAAGCCCAATGGAGAACCCCTTAGCTGGCCGATCACTGCTAAACATGCCGAGCGACAATCGTGATTGCTGTTGTGGCAAGAGGTCTAGCTTGCCCACAAAACGAGTAAAGACTTGGCTCCGTTCGGTGGTAGACACATGTCTTACACGCTTGCCAACAGAGGTTTTAAGTGGCTTATCGTGTACTTGGCTAAACATGGTTTTCGCATCCTTTCTTTCCGCTGCCCTACAGGGCGCTGTTTTACGCTTGAATAACAGCAACGAAAGTGGTACGATTCGTACCTGCAACCTTAGTTTAATGACCAGGAAAGAGCTTCCTAGTAGTCATGCTACACTTTTTTTGTGTAACATACAACCATCATTTTGCTGTAATCAGAACTATTTACCATGCACCACTTTAAACATGCCGAGCTCGTAAACCAGTACCATGTCTCTTTAAAGACGGTTCATAACTGGATTGATGCCGCAAAACAGGGGAAGCTCGAGCTACAATTGCACGAGCAGAAAAGCCGAACTTACGTCGCCAACACGCCGCATAACACAGCCTTGCTAGAAAAACTGGCTACCGATGGCAAGAAATACCGCAATAGTCGTTTTCACCAAGTGGTTACGCCCGCTTCGGCGTTCTACGATCTATTTAGCCGCAAGCAGATCCTCGACATGATAAATAGCCTGAGCGTACACCGGGAAATTCCCCGGCAGTACAACTACTTTGACCAAGGAGCCGTAAACTGGGACACCTTCGCAACACGTATGTCTCAAGAAACCGGGTTGAACATGCTAAAGGGTAGCCAGGAGCTTTTGCATGCGAACTTGGGTGCGATTGACCTATTACTTGAGAACTATGCCCGCGTAAATGTGATCGATATTGGTCCTGGCAATGCCTTGCCCTCCCGAGAACTACTGGGACATCTGCTGGAGCGCGGTATTTTGCACCGCTATATTGCTATCGATATCAGTCAGGAGATGTTACACATTGCCGAGCGTAACATACGGAAATGGTTTGGTGACAGGATTAAGTTTGAAGGTTACGTAAAAGACATTACCCATGAACGCTTCGATGACCTCCTAGTCGACGACATGCTCGATAGAGACGCAGAGACCACTGTAAACCTAGCGGTCCTGCTAGGCGCCACCCCTATGAACTTCCGTGAGCCAGCTGATACGCTAAAAGTTATTTGCAGCAGTCTCGGCCAGGAAGACTTGCTGGTTTACACCGATAAGCCCGACTCTGAAGCCGAGCGTCGTTCGTTCAATTTTCACCCCTCTCCCGGCTCGAACACGCTGTCGCCAAACCACCGCTTTATTTTTAACTTGTGGAACATAGACGACTCGCTGTACGACGTCGAAATGGGTTTTAACGAACGAAGACGTGTTCGCTACATTCAGGTACGACTTAAGAAGGCGCTCACCTTTACCTTTAAATTCAAAAACGGTGAACGACACGTCGATCTAAACAAGGGGGAGACCATTTTGCTGTGGCGCGTATGGCATTTATCGGCCCTAGAGATTATTTCTGACTTTGAAAAAGCCGGCTTTAGCCTTATGCATGCTAGCATGACCAAAGACCGGCAGTACTTGCTAACTATCTCCGGCGTCAATACCAAATCAGAAACGGGAAGCTAAGCTTGCCTTATAGAACGGCCGACACCTATGTAGTGCAGGCCGGCGGCAGTTATCGCGTCCATGTCGAAGGCGTTCATAGCGTCTACAAATACATTGCCGCCGAGCTGTTTGGCGTAGGCCGCGGGGGCATAGGCCAAAAACTCCGGCCACTCAATCGCCACTACCACGGCGTCGGCGCCTTTTAAAGCAGCCTCCATGCCAGTAGCCAGTTTTACCGCCTTGTTCAGCGACTCGGCAGCCTCCTCGTGAGCTTTCGGGTCAAACGCCCGCACCTGTGCACCGGCCTTCACGAGTATGTTGGCCATGGCGACCCCCGGTGAACGACGTGAATCGCTGGTGCCAGGCTTAAACGACAAGCCGAGCACAGCTACACTGCAGCCGCGCAATGAACCATCGAACGTGGTTTGCAGCTTTTCTATAATGTACCCTGGCATGGACTCATTAACCGCCTGCGAAGCCCGCATAACCTCTAAACTCACGCCGTTGTCCAGTCCAGCCGCGATTAGCCCGCTCACGTCTTTCGGAAAGCAACCACCGCCATAGCCGCGCCCCGCGTTCAAAAACGCCCGGCCAATCCGGCTATCGGCACCCACTCCGTCCATTACTTCCAATATGTCAGCATCTACTTTGTCGGACAGCAGGGCAATGGAGTTGGCAAACGAAATCTTAAGGGTTAGAAACGCATTGGACGTTACTTTTATAAGCTCGGCACTTTCTAGTTTGGTCGTCATGTAGCGGCTGGCCAAGTGCTTGACCGGCGGAGTCAGACCAGCGAGGTTGGCAATACCATCACGCTGAGATTCTATGGTTTTATACACCGCCATGACTCGCTTGAGAGCCTTCCTATCTTCGCCACCTACCACCACACGGTCAAACCACAGACTATCGGCCAGCGCCGTACCTTCACGCAGAAACTCTGGGTTCGATACATAACTCGACCGGACTTTAGCGCGTTTAAAAATGGCCTTGATGTTGCTGCCGGTACCAACTGGTACCGTGCTCTTCTGCACGTAAACAGTGCCGGGCTTTAGGTGCTGTGCCGCTTCTGTAGCGGCCGCAAAAATATAGCTCAGGTTAGAACTGCCATCTGGGTTATCTGGAGTACCTACAGCGGATATAACTATATCGCTCCCCGGTATAGATTTGGCGTACGACGAGGTGGGCACAATCAGCCCCTTCTTCACACCGTCCGCTACCAGTGGGTCTAGCCCGACTTCATAAAAAAACGATCGACCTTTGCGCACAGCGGCTAGTCGCTTGTCGTTGGGGTCTACCACATAGGTTTTGATGCCCACGGCGGCCGTGAGCGCGGCAGTGGTCAGACCCACATAGCCCGTTCCCAAAATAGTGATCACCTTTGTTTCCACGACCAGGCAATTATAGCATGAGCTACCCCGTCAATTGACCTTGCGAACGAGTGAATATGCACTGGCCATGCCCAAACGCCAGTAAGTATTTTGCTAGTGCTTATGCTACGGTTAGCGCATACTGTATTGGTTTAAAAGGAGGCACCAATATGTCTGTAGTACTCAATCCATACCTGCATTTCAACGGCAACGCCAAAGAGGCGCTAGAATTTTACAAAAGTATCTTTGGTGGCAAACTCAGCATTAGCCACTATAGTGATTTTCCGGGTATGCCTGAGGCTGACAAGTATAAAGATCAGGTTATGCACGGTGCACTTGAGGCAGGCAGCCTGCAGCTGATGGCCAGCGATAGTGGCCCGATGGGCGAAGGAACGATTGGTGACAACTTCAGCCTATCGCTATCTGGCGATGACGAACCCACTCTTCGGAAGCATTTTGAGGCTTTGAGCGCCGGCGGCACCGTTACGCAACCACTGGCCACGCAGGTGTGGGGCGATACATTTGGCATGCTAAAAGATAAGTTCGGCATGACCTGGTTTGTAAATATTGCAAAGCCCAAAAGCTAGCACCAGGGGCTACGCTGTAGTCTTAGTGTGGAAAAACTAGTTGTAATTATGGTGCTTTCGCTTAATACTGAGAACATATAAACGGTGGACTTTTGTGGAACCTACCCAATCCCCTCCTAATGGCTCAACTCCCGGTCAACCCAACCGGCGGCCTGTGCAGCCGGTAAACCGCCACGTGTTTAGCGACTTTACTGCGCGACCCATCGCTTCACGGCCCACATCTCCGCAACCCACTACACCGTCGTCGGCGCCTGTGTCAAAGCCCGCACCTGCCAGCTCTTCCGCACCCAAGCCCAAACAGCCGGAAACACCTGCATCAGTATTTTGGAGTAGCAGCCCAGACACTGAACAAGCACACACTACATCTCCGCCGCCAGCCTCGCACTCCAACCCCACTACGCCAACCAGCTCAGACGACGAGCCACCCGCTCCACCCAAAATCGCCAAACGTGAGCGCCCTCGCAGCGAAACAGCACATGCCGGTTTAGTAGGCTTTGTATTTTTTGTGATCCTTACCGGCCTGCTCTTGTCACCGCTCTTGCCTGGTAAAATCTTCAGTAATTTTCCGGGCAGCTCTAGCTCATCATCGAGCGGCGACCAGGCACTAGCCTGCATAGATACGCTTAAAAACGTTACGAGCAGCCTAGCCTACAACACCAAGGCCGGCTCGCCCGTTGTGTACGATTACTCCACCACAACCACTCAGCGAGCCACCTGCGACGGCAAGCCACAAAGTTTCGTAGGGGCCCGTACTTCACAGTTTAACCCTCTCGGCTTAGCGCTAGACATTGTGCTGTCGTTGGTAGTGGCAGTTGTTTTTGCCAAGTTGTGGAAACGAATTTTTGGCTTTAAAGACTAAGCCTGGTCGTGAGTTGCATCGGCCGTGCTGACCTCGGGGGGTTTTACACCGTCATGGCGCACATAGTCGCGTAACGGCAAAGACACTCCCTTTTGTGCAGTCAGTATAAAATTCTGCGGCAGCCACAGGCTGTAGCCACGACTAGCCAAAAATATATCTACTTCATCGAACGGCCTTAGAGCTGCGGCATATGTCTGGCGAAGTACAAACGCACTCGGCCCATAGTAGCCACTTATAACATTCATGGCGAACAGGCCGGACGGCCGCAGGTGCTTTTGATAGGCGCGAAACGCCTCTTCTGTCTTTAGCTCGGCAGGGATGGTGGTGTGCGTAAATGCATCGACCATCACCATGTCGTAGCGCGAGGCATGCTCATTTAAAAATGTGCGGCCGTCGGTGTGGAAAACGTGCAAACGGTCGTCTACCGGCAAGTTGAAATAGTCGTAGCCCAGCTTGGTAAGTGCTCTATCTGGTTCCACCACATCTACCCGGGTATTTGGTAGCAGCCGCACCAGCTCCGCGGGCAACGTACCTACCCCACCGCCTAGCAGTAGCACCTTACCTGGCGCTATGGCCGTAGCAAGTTCTAGCAGCCGCTGGTTATAGTCGAACAGCATGTCGGGCTGGCCATCTTTTGGTATACCCGATTGAGCCGCCCGGCGGTCACCGCTGTAGAGTACTCGGGCCGCCCGGCCATCATATAGACAGTCGGCTATCTGGTAATGGCCTAGGTCCGTGTCGCCCTCCCACACAATGTCGTACTGCATAGAGGCAGTATAGCAATATACACACTTTCGATCTGAAGACCGGAGGGGTAGGCCAGCCCGGCCTTCCACTGGAAGGCTGGGCGTAAGCCAAGGGGAACCCTTAAGGGTTCCCCTTTAAGACTATAGGAGGCACGGCAGAGGCAAAGCCTCTGCGAGCTTTTGGTGCAGCACGGAGTCACAATACTAGTTAACGGACAACGTGCTTCAGCAGACTAGCGAACTCATTGTAGTGGCTAGCACACAGCCAAATGTCGAACACGAGTAGGGCTGGTAGCACCAGGAATAGCTCGCCTGCTTTGCCGGTGGTTATACGAAGGCTTTTAAGCGGTGGCAGGCCAAATTTAAACGGCAGTGGCAGCAGCCACGGTACCCCTTCCTTGGTAAATGTATCCATAACCAAATGGCTTCCATATCCAATTATGAACGCGTACCACACCAGCTGAATATCAACATGCGGCATAATGGGATGCAGAAAGTGAAGCAGTAGATTAGCAAGCCACGCAAATAATGCCAGGCCAAGTAAGGAGTGGCTAATAAATCGGTGACCGCCCAACAGCTTGCCGAAAGCCTTGCCCACAAAATGCCCTTCCGGCAGATTGCGCCACAGCGGCGCCGTGGGCTGGTCAATGTCTGGCGCAATGCCGCCCAGTTGGTTAGCCAGCAGCGCCACCAGAAGCGTAGATAGCCGCAGCGGCTCCGGTGTGTGCACTAGCACCAGCACGGCCAGTGCTGTGGCCGCCGCCAAATCATGCGTTCGGGCAGTCATATGTTAGTTAGTATAGCGTAAGCGACTTTGTGAGCTAGAAAAGTGGTTTAAGCTCGGTCTTAGGCAGTATGTGCTACGCAATGGTAAAATACGTTGTATAATAGTCGTATAGACAACGTAAGGGAGCAATTTATATGGCACATGAGAGCGCTGAAAGAGGACGACGTCACGGCAGGGCCGACCATGAGGATGAGAATACACAGGAAGCCGAAGCAGAAGTCCGAAGGGCTAAACGCCGCGCTGCAGCAGATGAACTCGGTGAGGCAGCTCTAACCGATGACGTGGACGGCCTCCTAGACGAGATCGATACCGTGTTGGAAGAAAACGCAGAAGAGTTCGTAAGCGGCTACACCCAAGTCAACGGCCAGTAACGCCTACTCGCCGTAAGCATTCCCCAATCTGCGTAGTTTACCTTTACCATCAAGATAAGAGGCCCAGCTGACTACAGTTGATCCGCTCCCGTCGCCATCTATAATTGCCGCCCGGTGGCGTGCCCGTTTAGTGAGACCAGCTTCTTGTCCTAAACGCATGACTTCTCTAGCCAGTCCATCGGCGGCGGCAATATCTCGCCAGTATGTCAGGCCTTTTCCGAGCGGTATTATCCTGTCTAGCTGCAAATTCTGAGCCATTATAACTGCATTACCGCCCTTTAGATCGGCCTGCTTTCGATCTTTGCTTAGAACCAAGTGACGCCTAACGGCCGCCAAGCGGGCGCGAGCTAGCCGAGTGTATTCGACCTTTTCTGGTCGGCTCCCGCGTAAGCTGTCCACCACACTACGCAAACCCGCAATTGCAAGCTTCTCGGATGGCGGTAATCTAACCTGGTCATCTAGTAGCTCAAAGGTCTCTACAAATTTCTCCTGGCCATCAAGCGCCGTTACAGTTTGGCCGTCAAGTGTAAGCTCGGCATGCTTAAGCGTTATATCGCGGGCGTATCGGTATGCCGCTCCCACGGGATCTGCCAAACACAAACCTCTGAGTATTTCACGGCCTACCACACGTTGCAGTTCTATAAGGCGCAGAGTCAGGGAAATGTCTGCCAAGCTCAGAAATTCCTCAACTATTGACATACTGGGGTCGGCAAAACGTACTTCCGCCCGCGCATATTCATCATCGCCTATGGTGTTGACATCGTTTTCAGTCGGAGGAATAAGCACCATTGGCTTGCCGCCATGAGCCGTACGTCGCCCTACATAACGACAAATCGGTTCTCCGCCAATGCCGACTACCTTTTGCGACCACCAGAAGCCGTCGCGCCGCAGCGCACCAGCTCCAGCCCAGATCGCCCGGAGCGCTAGAGCACTAGGCAGCAGCCAATCAATCAGCGTATCGTCGCTAATTACGCGCGGTATAAGGAAGTTCTCATGGCAACCCGTGCTCACACCAGATTTGGAGGGCTGCCCGCGTTTCGGCGGCACATCACTTCCGGCGGTGCGGTAGATGCCGCTGTGCGGTATTTTTGTAGCCGCAACAATAGCGCCTAGTCTCTCAATACCCCGCATATCTTCATACGCTGCCGCGGCAGGCCCCATAGCTTCGGCAGTGTCAAATTCTATCATGCCACAGTCGTGGTACAACTTTCCTGAGCCATACCTACTACCAAGGAAGCGGTCATGATGCGCCACTCCGGCACGGTCAAGTGTAGCTGGGTGGGTAAACTGTGCAGCAAGCTCAGCTTGGCTTACCTGGCTTCCTTTTAATACCTGGACGGTATTTTCTACCTCTAAACCAATACTACGCTCCACCTGTTCGCGCTCTGGATCTAGAAAATGTCCCGCTCTAATTGCCATGGGGCACTTAGTATACAACCTTAGATAGCGCTAGCCAAAAGCGTTACAGAGTGTCTGGCGGTATTTGTTGTTCTTTTCTAAGAGGGCGGAGGTACTGTTTTAGGATGGTGGCCTTTTTGTCGCCGAGCAGGTGCACGAGCTCTATATCGCGGGCCTGCAGCACGCCGCGCATGCTGCCAAAAGTTTTAATGAGTTTTTTGCGTGTGGCCGGGCCAATGGTTGGGATGTCGTCTAGCGCGCTAGCGGTTTGGTGCTTGACCTTCAAAACGCTGTGGTAGCTGACGGCAAAGCGGTGCGACTCATCGCGAATTCGTTGCAATAATTTCACCACGTTAGTGTGGTGTGGCAGGTTCACCAAAATGAAATCGTCCGACTCGGTCGCAAAGCCACCCAAACGATGCATTACCGCCATATTCAGTACCACCCCGCTGCCAGTATCCGATACCCGAAGTATCGAATTCCCGGAGTCTTCCGATACTTCAATACTTCGGGTATCGGGTGTCGATTTCTTTATAACGATTTGTTCTTCGCGTTTGGCCAGCCCAATGAACGGAATGGCGCTTTGTCCCGCCGCGTCGCGTGCCTGAATGGCTGCATCTAATTGGCCTTTGCCGCCGTCAATCAGCACCAAATTTGGCTTGCCCCACTGCTGCAGGTTCTTCTCACTCAATCGTCGGCCAATGGTTTCATTCATATTAAAGAAATCATTGTTGTGTTCCTTGCGGGTTTTAAACTTGCGGTACTCGCCTTTGTCGCTTACGCCATTGGTAAACACCACCATGCTGGCCACCACATTGGTGCCTTGCATGTGGCTAATGTCGTAGCCCTCAATTCGCCGCGGAAAGCCATCCAGACCTAGCACATCAACTAACTCATTCAGCGCGTGGTCTTTGGAAATGTCCTGGAACTCTTTGTCACTAAAAATTACCTGCTTGCCCAAGTTCTGCAGCAAGAACAATTGATTACGGTAGCCTGCCGCCGCTTCAAAATCTTGCGCCTTGGCCGCCCGCTTCATGTCAGCTTCTACTTCGCGCACCATGGCCGTTCGCTTGCCTTCAATGATCGCTATAAGCCCACGTAGGTTCTTGCGGTAGTCCTCCAGCGACGTCTTGCCTTCCTCGAGCCCCGGATCTAAGCCCAGATGATAATGCAAAGTCGCCCGCTTTTGCCCCGCCACTCGCCGCGTGGCAAACGGAAAAATCCGCCGCAAATATTTGAGTGCCTGCCGCACGCCGTACGTTGAAAAATACGGCCCAAAGTAGCGCGCCCCGTCGTCCAGCGGCCGCCGCGTAGTCGTGACCGTAGGGTAGTCGTTATCGTAATCGATGCGAATGTAGCTGAGCGCTTTGTCGTCACGCAGCAGTATGTTGTATCGCGGCATGTAGCGGCGAATCATTTCCGCCTCCAAGAACAGCGCTTCCAGCTCGCTGTCCACGACCATCCAATCGGTGTCGTATATTTCTTCCACGAGTGCTTCAGTTTTCGGGTCGCGGTTTCGGCTGGCCTGAAAATATTGTCGCACCCGGTTGCGCAGCACCGCTGCCTTGCCCACATATATAATCTCGCCGGACGCGTCTTTGTGAAAATACACCCCGGGCTCTTTGGGCAGGTCTTTCAGTTTAGTCTCTAGCGCTTTATTCACTTCTTAATTATACGCTTGCGGTATTCGTCAGCCATCATGTAGCTGTGCGGATCTTTCACTCGGTCAACAAACAAGATGCCCTGCTGGTGGTCGGCTTCATGCTGAAAAACGTGCGCCACAAACCCGGACAGTTCCTGTGTGTGCGCCGTGGCCTGCTCGTCGTGCCACATAGCCCGAATCGTCTCAAATCGCTCGGTCTGGCCATATAAAATATCATCGCCGTTGCCACAGCTTTGGCAGGCCTCCCACATAGCCACTGGCGCACCGATACCCTTATACGACGCGTTTATAATGACACTCTCAAACGGCTCTAGGGTAGGCCGATTTGGTGTAGGTTTGATACCTATCAGACTCAGGGCCAGCCGTTTGCCCACTTGCGGAGCAGCCAGTCCCACGCCATATTGCTTGACTTGGTTGGTGTAACGCATGTCGGCGATCAGCATTTGCACGGCAGCAGATCTAATTTCCGCCGGCTTCAGCTGCTTGGCGACACTCCTGAGTATCGGATCACCAAAGCGACGCAGAGTGAGTAATTTAGGCATGAGCAACTTCTTTTTGTGCTGCTCGGGCACATGCGGTCGTGTGGAATGATTTAGCCGGATCTTGTTTACAGGCCTCGCAAATCAGCACCAGTTTGTTGCAGGTTTTGAGGGCACAGTTTTCGTAATTGCTGGTGGGACCACCGCAGTGGATACAGGTGCCAATGATTCGAGCGTGGTCGGAAAATTCCATGCCCATGCGGTCGTCAAACACGTACAGGCTGCCCTCCCACAAGCCGTCATCGCCATATTGCTCACCGTATTTCACTATGCCGCCGTCCATCTGGTAGACGTCTTCAAAACCGCGATTCTTCATAAGCGATGATAGTACTTCGCAGCGGATGCCGCCGGTACAGTAGGTAACCACTTTTTTGGCCTTCAAATGGTCGTAGGAGCCACTATCGAGCTCGCGCACAAAGTCGTGGCTGGTAGTAGTGTTCGGTACGACTGCGTTTTTAAAACGGCCTACAGCCGCCTCGTAGGCGTTCCGGCCGTCAAAAAACACCACGTCATCGCCGTAGGTGTTAACCAGTTCGTGCACCTCTGCGGGCTTCAAGTGCTTGCCGCCGCCCACCACCCCTGTTCTGTCCACTTTTAGCTCGTCGGCAGCGCCAAACGCCACTAGTTCGGGCCGTACTCGCACCTGTAGTTTCGGGAAATGGTCGCGCGAGCCGTCGCTCCATTTGAACGTCGTGTCTTTAAAGCCAGCAAACTGCTTGAATTCTTTTACGTAGGCCTTCAGGCCGTCCAGTTCCCCGCCCACCGTGCCATTTATGCCATGCGGCGCAATCAGTATGCGACCTTTCAGATTTAGCTTCTCGCACAAGGCGCGCTGCCACAGCCGCACCATTTCTGGGTCGGCTAGGGGTGTGAATTTGTAATACAGAATGATTTTTTGCACTTGCATAGTATAAAACCAACTAGTATAGTTGTAAATTACTACTAACGTTTAAAGGAAAGGGCGACCATAAAATCATGAAGATGCAGACAACTACCGGACTACCCACTGTCGTCCGTTCCAAAGCTTTCATCTCGTTTTAGATCCAAACTGGCAGTGTGAGCCAGGTGCAAAAATTTAACCAAACCAAACATCTACAATTTATTAATTTGTAATGGTCGGCGCTTTAGGAGGGCCGCACCGTATGAAAACGCGTAAACTACAATCCAAAGATAATGGTAGTAAGCGAGCGGTCAGATACTACTGGCAACGGTTCCGCAACTACCCAAAACAGACCGCCGGCATTGTGTTGCTGGTGCCAGTAACCGTGCTTATAAACAGCTACTTGCCTACCCTAGTGCTCGCCACCGTTCTAAGCCGGCTGAGTCAGCACCATTTTCAGGCTGGTCATATTTGGGCCAGCTTTGGACCGCAAATGATTGCTTACGGCGTGTTTCTATGCAGCGGTGTGTTTTTGTGGCGAGCCATAGACACTGTGTCTGAATCGCTCGAGCAAAACATTGAGCGCGACATTGCACACCAGGTCTTTCGCCACATGCTGGCGCGCAGCATGGATTTCCACGCCAACAATTTTACCGGCTCACTAATATCGCAGACCAACAAGCTTATGTCTGGATATGTACGTATTTCCGACACCATGGTGTACCAAGTGCTGCCTATGCTGTCGGGTGTGGTTATTGCTAGCCTTATTTTGCTCCCCCGTGCGCCACTCTTTGCTTTGGCTCTAGTGGTATTTTCTGTGTGCTATTTGGTGGTGTCTATAAAGGTCTCGCGGCCGGTGCGGCGTTTGAGCGGCCGATTTGCCAAGGCCGAAAGCAAACAAACTGGCTATCTAGCCGACGCCGTTACCAATGTAATGGCCGTAAAAAGCTTTGCGCGCAGCGAGTACGAACAAGGCCGCTTTGCAACCGTGACTGATGAGACCAGTCGGCGGCTGAAAGTTTTTTTGCGTGCCCACAAACGCCAAATGAACATATTGGGCTTCATGAGCCGCACTATATCTGCTAGTGCCCTGCTAATTGCCGTGATCGCCGTCATGAAATTCAATGCCAATATTGCCACCGTGTTCCTAATTTTTAACTACACGGCCAGTATTACCGAGCAACTATTTCAGTTCGGCAATAACACACTACGCAACTTTAGCCGCTCAATTGGTGATGCGCGCGACATGGCAACCACGCTTAGCGAGGAGCTCGAGGTACAGGACCCTGTCGAGCCCGAGCAACCGCGTATGCATAGTGGCGCCATTCAGTTTGCGGACGTTACGTTTACTCACAACGGTGCCGACGAACCGGTTTTCCATGAGCTGAACTTAAAGATCAAGCCCGGCGAAAAGGTTGGCCTGGTGGGACATAGTGGTTCGGGCAAAACCACCTTCATGCGACTGTTGCTGCGCTTTTCCGACATTCAGGGCGGCCAAATACTCATAGACGGCCAAAACATTGCCCATGTTACCCAGACCGACTTGCACGAGCAAATTGCCTACGTCCCGCAGGAACCGCTCCTGTTCCACCGCACCATCCGCGAGAACATTGCTTACGGCTGGTTAGATGCCAGTCAAGAGGCAGTTGAGGCGGCAGCCAAGATGGCCAGCGCACATGACTTCATAGCCACCCTGCCCAATGGCTATGACACCTTGGTGGGTGAGCGCGGTGTCAAGCTAAGCGGTGGGCAGCGGCAGCGCATAGCCATTGCGCGCGCCATGCTCAAAAACGCACCCATTCTAGCGCTCGATGAGGCCACATCTGCCTTGGACAGCGAGAGCGAGGTGCTCATCCAGGCCGCCCTGTGGAAGCTCATGGAAGGCCGCACGGCCATTGTGATCGCCCATCGTCTATCCACCATCCAAAAAATGGACCGCATAATTGTGCTGGACAACGGCAAAATTGTGGAAGAGGGCACACACAAAGAACTCATTCGTAAGCCAAACGGCACCTACGCCAAGCTGTGGGCACACCAGTCGGGCGGGTTCATAGAGGAATAAGCCATGAAGAAGCATCCTGCGCTACGCGCCTTTTTTAGCTATATCGGCCAGTTTAAAGGACCCTTTTGGGCAACGGCCGCACTGTTTGCCGCAGCCGACGTGGCCATTGCAATTGTGCCATGGCTGATTGGCCGACTGACACACAGCCTAACTACACACGATGCCCACGTGGCACTCTGGACGGCTTTGTTAATCGCGGCCAGCATTGGCCATGACATGCTGTGGCGCGCTTCTGAGTTTACCTTTCTAAAGCTCCTATTGTGGCGTGGCCAGCGATTTGATGACGATATTTTTAATGCCGTGTTGCAGCAGCCCTATAGCTTTTTCGTCGACAAATTCACTGGCAAGGTTAGCAGTTATGCAGGCAGTCTCGGGAATCAGTTTCGCGAACTACTCGACAACTTTCACTACAACTACCTGAACCTCATGGTGAGCATGCCCATCATAGCCGTCACTATGTTTACCGTAAACCGTCAGACCGGCATGGTCTTTGTAGTTTCTTTAGCGTGTATGTTTTTGGTAGGCCGAGTGTTGGCACGACGGGCAGCCCAGGCTGAACGCGTGGAAGCAGATGAGCGGTCCAACATTGACGGTTACGCCGTGGATGCGATTGCGAATTTCGTAAGCATTAAGGCGTTTAGCAGTGAACAGACCGAAGCCAAACGGCTCTTTAGCATGCGCAAGGCACTGATTCGCGCCAATCGTACTTCGGGCCTACGCGACATTTTCTTCTGGGGAGCCATGAGTATATTTGTGCGCTGGATTATCTGGACCATCACTTTTGTGCTGAATGTGCACTTGTATCTGGCCGGGCAGCTTAGCCTGGCCCAGGTTACTACCTTTTTGGCGGCCATAGTCGTCTTTTCGGACAACGTTTGGGAGGTCATTTGGAACACGTCACAATTGAATGTAAAGATCGCCAGCGTTGATGAAGCCTACCGCTACTTGTTTGGTGAGCGCAATATTTTCCGTGACCCGCTACCGCCAGCACCAACCCCCCTGCCAGCCGATGCCTTTAAGTACTCGCTAGAAATCCGCAACCTTACCTTCGCCTACCCGGACAAGCCAGATGTAGCCGTACTCCACAATATTAACCTGCGCATCCGTCAGGGTGAGAAGATTGGTTTGGTAGGGCCGAGTGGCGGCGGCAAGTCGACACTGGTAAAGCTGCTGCTAGGTTACTACCAGGTACCGACCGATGAGTTACTGCTCGACCACAAACCCACCGATAACCGCCGACTAACCAGCATAACGGCCTATGTACCCCAAGACACATCTATGTTTCATCGCTCTATTCGCGAGAATATTGCTTACGGCCAACCGGGTACCAGCGAGGCCCGAGTGATTGTTGCCGCCAAACACGCCCAAGCGGACGAGTTTATTCGGCAGTTAGATGCTGGGTACGACACCCTGGTAGGTGAGCGCGGTATTAAACTGAGCGGCGGACAACGGCAGCGGATTGCCATTGCGCGCGCTGTTCTAAAAGACGCTCCGTTACTCATGTTAGACGAAGCTACCAGCGCGCTCGACAGCGAGAGTGAAAAAGCTATTCAGGCCGCTCTCTGGGAACTCATGAAGAATCGCACAGCTGTGGTCATTGCTCACCGTCTATCCACCATTCAAAAAATGGACCGCATTGTGGTGCTAGATCAAGGCCGGGTAGTAGAAGAAGGCACCCATGCTAAACTACTCAAAAAGGGTGGCTTGTACGCCCGCTTGTGGGCCCACCAGTCGGGCGGGTTCATAGAGGAATAGGAGTACTATATATTGGTGACCAAAAAGGCTACTGAACGTCTTCATGTCCGTGCCATCTTACGGTTTTATGCAGGCGCCACTTTGCGCTACAAGGCCAGGCTCATTAAGGTCCTTAGCCTGCCGCTGGCCAATGTGCTACTGGGTGTCTTCATGCCGCTTTTTGCCAGCAAACTACTAGCCGACATTGTCACCCATGGGCCGCGAGTATGGTACCATTTCGCCTGGTTTAGTGCTTTGGCGCTAACCGGTTTTGCATGCACGTTGTTTGCTTACCGCCAGTCTGCCGCCCTCCAGGCGATTGTTATGCGGGACCTACACAACCAAATGTTCGAGCGGCTGCTCATGCGCAGCGCGGGCTTTTACAATAACCAAATCGGCGGCAAGCTGGTGTCGGACGCACTTGATTTTGTCAACTCATACGGCCAGTTGTTTAATGCCATATTTGCCAACGCACTAGGCTTTGCGCTCGTTATAGTAATTGGCTTGGTAGTTGTGTGTATAAGTAGCTGGGTGATTGGCCTGTGCTTAACGGTGCTACTCGGCGGCCTCGTGTACTGGACCGTGCGCGAAATTTCCAGACGATCCGACCTGAGGAGTAAGCGTTTAGTTATTGGCAAGCGGCTAACGGCCCACTTGTCCGACAACATTGTCAATGCCGTTACTGTAAAAACGTTTGCTCATGAGCAAAGCGAGTACAGTTTCAGTCAGCAGCTTAGCCACGATTTAGCCGCCATCCGTACCGCCGACTGGCAGCGCGGCTATACCAGTGACGGCGAACGAATGGGCGTTTTGCTACTCATGCAAATCATGCTCATCCTGGTCCTTATTTGGCTGACCGACCGTGACCCGCATGTGCTGGCCACAGGCATTTTTGCCTTTACCTACACGCTGACCCTTATAAACCGCTTTAGCTCTGTTAATTCAATTGCTCGGCAAGTTGAAGACACCTTCTTGCAAGCTTCACCTATGGCCGAAATATTGGAAGAGCCTGTTGAGATTGTTGATACGCCCAATGCGCAGCCGTTAGTAGTTGCACAGGGTGAGGTGGCGTGTAAAAACGTCACGTTTCGGTACAGCGACTCAGCCAGTCATGAGCATATTTTCCATAAGCTAAACCTCATCATTCGGCCAGGCGAGAAGATTGGCTTGGTAGGTCATAGCGGTGGAGGCAAGTCCACCTTTACGCGGTTATTACTTCGATTTGACGACATTGCGAGCGGCTCTATATGTATTGACGGACAAGACATACGGTCGATTACGCAGACTAGCTTGCGTGAGAACATCGCCTATGTTCCCCAGGAGCCATTGTTGTTTCACCGCACTATTCGCGAAAATATTGCTTACGGCTGGCCCGAGGCAACGGACGCGGAGGTGGAGCGGGCGGCGCGTCTGGCCTATGCCCACGATTTCATTGCCGCCTTGCCACAAGGCTACGATACGGTTGTAGGCGAACGCGGCGTGAAGCTAAGCGGTGGGCAACGGCAGCGGATTGCCATTGCACGCGCCATATTAAAAAACGCGCCCATACTGGTGCTAGACGAAGCCACCAGCGCACTCGACAGCGAGAGCGAAAAGGTTATCCAACAAGCCTTGTGGGAGCTCATGGAAGGCCGCACCACTGTAGTGGTGGCACACCGCTTGAGCACTATTCAAAAAATGGACCGCATACTCGTGTTGAACAACGGCAAGATTGTAGAAGACGGTACCCACCAAGCGTTGCTCAAACAAGGCGGGATCTATGCTAAGCTGTGGGCGCACCAGTCGGGCGGGTTTATTGAGGAGTAACACCAGGGGGCTTTGGAGCATCGCCGGCACGTAATCGCCACTCCCGCCAAATGAGGCCTATAATAATTACGTCGAGCGCGCTCAAAAGCGCCATTCCTATGGACGGTCCGACAAACAGTTGGTACAGCTGGTACATTAGTAGCAGTCCAAGCACCAGCAAGCCCACAGGGTAGGCCCAAAGTTTGTTTAACAGCAAACATATAACCAGCCCCACTTTGACTCCTCCGTGAACTAGCAAAAAGACAGCCGCAAAGCCGTTGTGCCCCAGCGCTAGCTGGTGCCCGACGTGCTGGACATGCAAGGCTAGAAAATTATGCGGGTCTTCGCCGAGTTCACTGCCGGTCAAGTCTTTGGTGAGGTGCAAAATGGTGCCCGAGCTAAGAGCAAGCAATAACACGCCGCCCAGTAGCTCCAATACACCATCGAGGCCCTTTAGTAGTAGGCCAATCTTGTAGAGCCTGTCGAGTAAGCTAGTGGGTTTAAAGCGATTCATATAAAGTTAGTATAACGCTCACTTTAAAAAACCCACCGGTTGGGGTGGGTCTTTTAGCAATCGCAAGCGGCTATTGCTTCTCGGGATTGCGACCTTCGTCTTTAGACTCTTTTTGTTCCTTGCCACCAGGACGAATTTCATCGGCCTGAGTGCCTTCTTCGGCACTACTCTCGTGGTCGGCCTCCACGCTTGTCTGGTCGTCGACCGTAGCATCCCCACCGGCGTCATCATTGGCGGCCGCCAGAGCACTCGGCTCAAACACTGTTGCTATAACGTGTTCCGGTTCAATGTCCAGTTCTACCCCGCTCGGTATATCTAGGTCAGCCACCGTCGCTTGGTCGCCCACCGTTACCAGCTTCTCGCCATCGTATGTTAATACGTCGGGCAAGTCTTTAGGCAGAGCCCGCACTGGCACGCTCGTGGTCTGGGCCAGCACAATCAAACCGGCACGTTCGGCCGGACTGGCTTCGTTGTCTTCGTTGTAGCGAGGATGCACCGGAATTTCGGCATCGACCTTTTCATTGGCCTTTATGGCGCCAAAGACAATGTGTGTCATGGCGTTGTACTTGGGGTCAAAGGTAACCGACTTGATAATGGTGGTAAATTTCTGGCCACTAGCATTAACCTCCACCGGGTGGTGACGCCCGGCCGCACTAAAGGCTTTCTGCAGTGCTTGGTACTCCACCTGAATGTGTACTGATTCTTGGCCGTGATCGTGAATCACTCCCGGTACAATACCCGCTTTGCGCAGTCGTTTTACGCCCTTGCCAAGCGTGTCGCGTTTATCCACCGTTAGTGCAATTTGATCAGACATATCTGTTGTTACCTCCTAGTTGCTGGCGAGTAGTATAACACTTTTCGGCAGTCCGACCAAACTGGGGTACAATAGGGCGAGCATGTTCAACGTAACGCATCTCATAGAGACAGGCGGATTGTTTTTAATTGGCGCCATGGTGTTTGCTGAGTCCGGCATAATGGTCGGACTGTTCCTGCCCGGTGACACGTTGCTACTCAGTGCCGGCATATTGGCCGCCACCGGCGAGCTGAATATTGTGTCGCTGTGCGTGGTTGTTTCGCTGGCTGCCATAGCTGGCGACAACACTGGCTACCAAATAGGAAAAAGTTTGGGACACCGGCTGTTTACCAAAAAGGACGGCGTTATTTTCCGCAAAGAGTACATTAATCGCGCTGAGAAGTTCTACGAGAAGTACGGCGGCCGCGCCATGTTAGTAGAGCATTTTATACCCATCATCCGGTCATTTGCGCCAGTTACCGCTGGCGCCGGGCACATGAACCGTGCCCTGTTTTTTGTGTGCAACGCCATTGGCGATATAGCTTGGGCGGTCAGCTTTACGCTGTTTGGCTACTATGTGGGCAGCAAGATCCCGCACATTGAACGCTACATAGACCCGGCCATTATTGCTATTGTGCTCTTATTTACCGTGCCGGCTCTCATTCGAGTCCTTGCCGACCCCCGAATTCGCGCCGCCATACGTAACCGGCTCCGTCGTGGCAAGTCAAACAACACCAAATAAGCCCGTCTGACTGCATGCTACAATGTCGCAATGACCGATGAAGACTTTATGCGACAGGCTATTCAGCTCGCACACGAATCCAGGGAGAAGTACAAACACGCCATAGGAGCATTACTCGTTAAGGACGGCGAGGTTGTCGCCTCGTCCCTGAGCCACGGGCATAACTTTCACGCCGAGCTCAATTGCATTCATGCCGCGTTTAAAGAGCTCAGTACCGAAGAGCTAACTGGCTGCACACTCTATGCAACGCAGGAGCCATGCACTATGTGTTTTGGGGCCGCGCTTTATGCCAATATTGAACGGGTAGTTTTTGGGGCCTATGCCGCAGATCTCAACCAAACCAACAATTATGAGTATCCGGACTTCTCGCTTGAACGTTTGACCAAAGGTGCCATTCGATTTGATGGCGGTAGTACAGAGCTAGCGGGTGGCGTATTGCGCGAAGAATGCAAAAACCTCATGGCTGACCACACATATTGGACCGCGCCCAACTAAAATGTTAGCTCTATAGTACGAGTCGGATCTGTGTAACGGATGTATGTCGGCGTAACAACAAAAAACTTGTTTTCAGGGATATGCGAATATGACTTGGCGCCTGGACCCTTTTTACCATCGTGAATGCGAGCACACTCAGCACGCTCGTTATTGTCCACTACTTCTCGGACCATGCCTTCATACTGCACCGTGGTGAAATCTTCTGAGTCCCAGCCAATTACAACCGCGATATGCGGGTTGGCCTGTAGGTTAGCGTATTTGCGGGTTGTATTCGGCGTCTGGAAAATCAACTCCAGCTTGTCGGTTTGTGAAACCGCCATGACAGCCGCTTCTGGTAGCCCTTGAGCGTTTATAGTACAGAAAACTCCGAGTGGCTGAGCGGCGATGAAATCTAGCACTATCTGCTGGTCGAGCGTAAGGTCTTTCATAAGGCCATTTTATAACATTCGTTTTAGGAACTGGCCGGTGTAGCTGCCGGGGACTTTGGCGATTTGCTCGGGGGTGCCTTCGGCCAATATGCGGCCGCCGGCGTTGCCGCCTTCGGGGCCCATGTCTATCAGCCAATCAGCGCTTTTGATAACGTCTAGGTTGTGCTCAATCACCACCATGCTATTGCCGGCTTCTACCAGCGCATGCATGACGCCCAGTAGCTTCTCGACATCTGCCATGTGCAGTCCCGTGGTTGGCTCGTCCAAAATGTACAGCGTTCGGCCAGTGGGACGGCGACTGAGTTCGCTGGCGAGTTTGATGCGCTGGGCTTCACCACCAGATAGCTGCGTGGCCGGTTGGCCCAGGCTTATGTAGCCCAAGCCCACATCCACCAGCGTTTGCAGCTTGCGGGCAATGGCCGGAATGTTTTCGAAGAATTCTAGTGCCTGCTCGCAGGTCATGGCCAAAACGTCCGAAATGTCTTTACCCTTGTAGTGGATGTCCAGTGCTTCGCGGTTGTAGCGCTTGCCATGGCAGACCTCGCAGGGCACATACACATCGGGCAAGAAGTGCATTTCAATTTTGATAATGCCGTCACCAGAACAGTTCTCGCACCGTCCGCCCTTAACGTTGAAGCTAAAGCGGCCGGCGCTGTAGCCGCGCAGTTTCGCCTCTGGTGTGCTGGCAAACAGTTCGCGGATGGGCGTGAACAGACCGGTGTAGGTGGCTGGGTTGGAGCGCGGTGTGCGGCCAATGGGCGATTGGTCTATGATGATGGCCTTGTCGAGTTCTTTTATGCCCTCAATGTCGTCGTGCCGACCCGGCACCGTGCTGGCGTGGTGCAGCCGAGCCTGTAGCTCTTTGGCCAGAATGTCGTTAATGAGGCTCGATTTGCCGGAGCCAGACACGCCGCTCACTACCACCAGCTCACCCAGAGGAATGTCGACGGTAACGTCTTTTAGATTATTCTCACGCGCCCCAACAATACGTAGTTTCTTACCGTTGCCGGTGCGACGCTTTCTGGGGACAGGGATGGTTTTGGTGCCGCTCAGATATTGACCAGTAATACTCTCCGGCGTCTTCTCTACCTCGTCCGGCGTACCACTCGCTACTACGTGACCGCCGTGCACACCGGCACCCGGGCCAATGTCCAGCAAGAAATCGGCCGTACGGATGGTGTCCTCGTCGTGCTCCACCACAATCACACTGTTACCTAGGTCACGCAGATGTTTCAAAGTACGAATGAGCCGTTCATTGTCGCGCTGGTGCAGGCCAATGCTTGGCTCGTCCAGCACATACAGTACGCCCATCAAGCCAGAGCCAATCTGCGTAGCTAAACGAATGCGCTGGGCTTCGCCGCCGCTTAGCGTAGTTGCAGAGCGTAGCAATGTTAGATAATTTAGCCCTACGTCCTGCAGGAATTGCAGCCGGGCGCTAACTTCTTTGAGCACCAGCCGGGCAATTTGCATATCCCGCTCGTTTAAGCGAAGTGATTTCATAAACTCGGCCGCATCGTCTATGGACAGCTCGCATATATCCATAATCGATCTATCACCAATCGTAATAGCCAACACTTCAGGCTTCAGTCGCCGCCCCTGGCAGGCGTAGCATGGCTTCTCCTGCATAAAGCGCTCAATGTCACGGCGCATAAAGTCGCTTTCTGTCTCTTTGTGCCGGCGTTCTAGATTCGGGATCACGCCTTCGTAGGTTGTATTGAACGCCCGACCACCGCCCAAACTCACGCGGTAAGTTTCGGTACCAGTGCCATACAAAATTCGTTTCAAGTTCTCGGGGCTAATTTGTCCGGTTGGTTCGTGCAGGCTAAAGCCATGCTTGTCGGCCACGGCCTGCAGCTTTTTTACATACCAGTTGTCGACGTTTATGCGGTTGTATGGGCGGATGGCGCCCTCGGCAATGGTTAGCCGACCATTTGGTATGACCAGTTCGGGATCAACTTCCAGCCGGCTGCCCAGGCCGGTGCACACCGGGCAGGCACCATGCGGGCTGTTAAAGCTAAAATTGCGCGGTTCCAGCTCGGGGATGGCTACTTCGGGGTGGTCCGGGCAGGCGTACATCAGGCTATAGCTAAACAGTTCCTCGCTGTCGGCATTCAACGCCGCCACCCGGCCTTCGGCTACGTCCAGCCCCTGCTCCACGCTCTGTGCCAACCGCGTCCGCGACTCGTCGTCGTTTACCAGTCGGTCTACCACCACATCTATGCGGTGGCGCTTGGCTTTGTCTAGCTCGGGGAATTCATCGAGCGCGTAGACCACGCCGTCTACACGTACACGAGCAAAGCCAGCGCGCTGGTACTGCTCGGGAATGTGTTCAAAGGCGCCTTTTTTATCGACTACCACCGGCGCCAAGATCATTAGGCGGGCCCCCGTAGGTAGTGCCGCAATTTGGTCCACGATGTTCTGGGTGGTTTGGCGAACCACCGGCTGACCGTCGATGGGACAGTGCGGCACGCCAATGCGCGCGAATAGCAAACGCAGGTAGTCGTAGATTTCGGTCACGGTGGCTACCGTGGAGCGCGGGTTGCGACTGGTCGACTTTTGGTCAATCGAGATGGCCGGACTCAGGCCATCAATCTGGTCTACGTCTGGCTTTTCCATCAGCCCCAAGAACTGGCGAGCATAGGCACTCAGCGATTCGACATAACGGCGCTGACCCTCGGCATAAATGGTGTCGAACGCTAAGGACGATTTGCCCGAGCCTGACAACCCAGTAATCACCACTAATTTGCCACGCGGTATGGTGACATCTATGTCTTTTAGGTTGTGCTCCCGGGCACCTTTAACAACAATCTGGTCGCTCATTTCAAGGAGTAGAGTATACACCGTTTCGGTGTTTTTGGCTACTGTCTAGCCCATTGCTCCTATGAACCGAACACATCGGGATCTGGGTAGGTACGCCAGGGTAGCCCCTCGCCATCTTTAGGCAGCAAGAGTGTCAGTGCGGCAATCGCGTCGGCCTGGGCCTCTCGGCTTATAGGCTGGCCACCAACAGCAACCGCGACTGTCAGGTGCGCCTCCACCCGCTCTACGCCCTTTATGCCCCCCGTGACAAGCCCGGCATACACACTATCGGTTTCGGCCCCAATTGGCTCGCCGTTGGCCACCACCGCCGCACAAATAATTCGATTTTTAACAACGGAGATTTCTCCGAGCCTCAGTGGGATGGCGTCCCTACGGGTTCGCACTCTGGCAAGCTCCGAGCGTACACGTCCTATCTGGTCGGTATTAATCCGCCCGTTACGAAGCCGACTGGTAAAAACTCTCTGACCAAGTAACGTTACACCTGGGTCGTTGCAGGCTCGTATTCTGTCTTCCCCTGGTATGTCACCGGCCTTTTGTAAATCGAGCACTACGTCCACAATCGCCTTTGCCCAAGCGGTGCAACCATCCCGCCGCACACCAAAAGAGGGCGCACTGCCTTCACGTGTCGCCCTCTGTATTTCTCTATTTGCTCTCAGGTTGGTTCTCGCCCCACGGTGGGGGTGCACGCTACGTCCCATAACTACCCTTCCTCCCCGTTTACCTCACGCCCCACAACGCTTATCTTTAGTGTAGTATTCTGTAAGATTTCTTACAAATATAGAGCGTAGTGTTATGGACAACTAGCACGTTATACTGTAGCCATGGACTTTTTGAAGCGGAACACGAAGCGTATTGCCGTGGACGCCGCCGGCTATTTTCTAATTTTAGCGGCCTTAGCCACGGGTTGGCTACCAGGTCCGGGTGGCATACCGCTGGCCGTGGCAGGGTTAGGTCTGCTCTCCATAAACAACGCCTGGGCCAAAAAACTGCGCCTGCTAGTCATAAAGCATGGCGGTCGCGTGGTAGAGGTTCTGTTCCCACGCTGGCCGTGGGTGGAGTGGGGTTACGACATTGTGGCGTTTTTGCTACTGGTGCTCACGCTGCTCTTGGAAATACGCCATGCTCGCCTATGGGAAATGGGCGTTGGTGTTACGGCCTTCTTTTTTGCCCTGTTTATAGCCCTTACTAACCGCGACCGACTGAACCGGCTGCGCGGTAAGCATAAGCGTTAACAAAATATATCTTGCCGTCTGTCAAACAGTCGCGTACACTGCTCTTAAAGAGTCAAACGAGGGGACAGACATGCAAAGTTTTATCGTCTTGGGGCTAGTTCCAGGCACCAATTTTCAGCTCACTTTCGGGCTCTGGCTACTCGCAGCAGGAGCACTGTTGTCCTTGCCCGTGCTAGCCCATGCCTGGCGACGACGTCGTCAAATTCACGTCTATTTCGTGGGTTGGACGCTGGGTCGCTTTATTGCTCGGTGTCAATTACCGGCATAATGCTCTCGGCATACAGTTGCAACTCTTCCAGCAAGTAGCGCTTTTCTTGGCCGGTTTCAATTTTGGCTAGTTCACCCAAACGGTGCATGTATTTTGCTAGCCGGCTGTCGGCGCCGCCAGCCATAAGCCGTTGGTAGCGGTAGCGTTCCCAAGCAGCGCGCTCTTCGTCGGTTAGTTGAGGTGCAAAGTTGCGAGCCTTGTAGCGCGGCAGCAAGCTCTGTAAGCGACCGTCATGGAAACCAGCGGCTATGTCTGCTAGCTCGCTCGGTGCGGCCGCCCGCACTGCGCCCATGAGCTGTTTGTCGTTTTCACCCCAGAAACTACCGCCGTATAGAGCCGTATCTACATCGGGTTCCTCCTTGCTCCACTGCTCTCCCCGCTCTTCGTCCAGTAAGTCACGAGCTTTAACGACGTTCTCTTGAAACGATGGCAGCGCGTGCAGCTTGGTGGCATTGGCCTGCATTAGCTCGGGCGTAACATGCAGCCGCTGCTGAACCCCTTGGTCTCTCAGCAAGCCCGGCAGAGTTATGGCCGGACAGTGATTGTACTTAAGCGTTTTAACCGGAACGCGGGACGGCGCAGTTGGATCTTTCGTGTAGCTCATACGGTCCGCCAACGCCTCGGGCGATAAGTCCGCGAACTCGCTTGGATCGTACCGCAAATCATAAACTATGGCTCCTTCGCGGTCGTCACCGGCATGTACTACCTGCACCACCGCAGTCTTTTCAGTTTCGCTGTCATACTTGCCGCTGCTATACAAAAATACCTTGTGTTGATTTACAAATTCTTTTACATCTTTTTTGCTACGCAGTCCCAGCAAATAGTTGAACAGGCTAGGCTGCTTGGAGCGGATCAGCTGCGCCACGGCTATACTCGCCCACACATCATTGAGGGCATCGTGTGCATGCTCATGGTCGAGGCCGTTTAGTTTGGTCAGTAGTTCTAGGCGGTTGGTGGGTTTACCGTTTTCGTCCACCGGCCATTTTATACCGTCAGGCCGCAGTGCCCGCGTCATACGCACCACGTCCAAAATGTCCCAGCGGCTTTTGCCGTCTTGCCACTCCCATTCGTAGGCGTCGTAAAAATTGCGGTAGTGCAAAAAGCGCATGAACTCGTCGTCGAACCGCACCGTGTTGTAACCTACAAATATAGTGCCGGGCGTGGCAATTTGTTCGTGGAACAGTCGCAAGAACTCGACCTCGGTTAGGCCGTCCTGCAGGGTGGCCTGCGGGGTAATGCCCGTAAGCAGTACCGCGTCGGGGTCCGGCAGTATGTCTTCGGTGAGCTTTATAAGCAGGTTAAATGATTCGCCCACCGGCTTAAGCTCTAAGTCGGTGCGCTGCCCGGCAAACTGCATAATCCGCCCCTCGCGCGGGCTAATGCCCGTTGTTTCTAGGTCGTACCAAAAGAAACTGGTTTGCATATTGCCCAGTGTACCATCTGCCCCGCCGGAAGCTATAGATTAAGCTGGTGGCGCACCGTAGTAGACTACGAACTTCATAGCCTGAGTGTGCTGGCCTCCTCCAACCTCCAAGGCTAGCTGTGCACAATATTGAGTTGCCTGACCGTAGTAGCCGTCTGGCTGGGGGCCCTCCCTGCTAGGCGGGAGCTGTGAATTCTGGAGCGCGGTGGCTGCCTGTGCAGCCAGCGTAGGATCTACTGCCCAGGCTCTCGGATCAGTCCACAGAAGACAAGCGGCAGCGGCATTATACTCAGAAGCCTTGGCGCCTAGAAACGGCCGAGCCAGCCGCACGAGTTCAGGACCACGAGCATGGGTCGTGGGAACATCCCCCATTGAAACAACCGGGGGTTTGTGGTGAGCAGCAAGTGCATCCGCCACGGCCAGCTCTTGTTGCAATAACGCTTGCACTGCAAGCTGGGCGGCAGTTGTCGGGCCCGGCCGAGGTGTAGACACGGGCGGATCGTGTTCGCCGGCAGCGTTGCCCACACTCGTTAAAGTTGCAATGGCCAGCCAGCCGACGAGCGGAATCGCCGCAATTATGCCGACTCTCTTGAATAGCTCGCCAGAAGGCGCGCGTCCTCTGGACGTACTACCTCGGCCATGTACGGGGCCAACTATTGGCCCCACTGACCGTGGGAAACCTCTGCTTGTTCTTCTTACCATTGCCAGATTCTACGCTTAATAGGGTAGCTAACACAACCCAGCAATAATTGGGACTAAACTTCGACCATTTCGTAACTGGTTATGGCCATCTGGCCAATTCCATGGAGTTGCTCAGCCTGAACGGCACCTACTGGTATCGCTTCGGTGCCAGGCACCATACCATGGTATTGTTCTATGCCGACGCGCGCGCCTTGCGGCTCGGTGCTTGCCGGGCTCGGGCCGCTCAGCCAGGCCGCAGCCAACCCCACAGCCGCTAGCGCCGATAGTGTAGTGAGTTTAATGCGCCGGGCAATTGACTCCACCCGGCTCGCTCGTTCCAACATGCCAGGCTGACGCATCTCATCTGCCACCCCACTGGTAGGCTCATCGTAGACCCGGTCGTACAAGCCAAACTCGGTTGAGTAGCGGGTGCGGTCGAACCGCTGGCGGACAACGTTCAGCCCATAGGGGAAGTTATCGCGCGTGGCGGAGCTATAGTTCCGGTCAGCTTCCACACGTACCATGCTGGTGCCAGGTAGCCAGTACGAGCCGCGGAACACTAGACGCCGAGCCCGCTCCGACAGCTTGCTCTCGCCCTCCCGAACCGGCAATTGTTGCTCAATGGTAGATCGTAACCACATATGTATATCTCCTTTAAATTCTGTTTACCTGGGTTGCACCACCTGGGTGCAGAGTATTTGGCCCATTAGCGTAGCCGCGGTGTCGTGTGCCTGGTAGTGGCCGGTGCAGTTTTCGGTGCCGCCGGTGTTGGGGTCTGGCATGGTAAAGCTAATGGTGTGTTTGTCGGTGTTGAGCACCACGTTGTTGGAGCCAGGGTAGCCAGGGGCTAGCTGAGCTTGTATTTGATCCTGCTGCAGTTGCACATCGCGCAGGTTGTCTTGATCGTTCTCACCAGCTTTGTAGCCGCCAGAAAAGCCCGTCAGCCATCCAATAACGTATATGCCAATCAATCCAACACCGGCGATTACCGCCTCCACGCCAGCACCACCCCTGTCACCAGACAGGGGTCGGTTAAAATTACGCATACTAAAAGCGCCTCCTAGTGCGCTAGGGAGTTAAGTGTTTCGCCTTAGTTTGCGATTGCTTAGCTCTAACGCGGAGGCGCCTAGATAATTTCTAGAAACCGTTTCGTCTTGGGCAATGCTGTTTCGGTGAACCGACCCATAGTCACTATATGCTAACGGGCAGCCAGGGCATTTCTGCTCCAGGCTTATTATACCACGTTGTCAAGGGTTCTGCATGTGATGGACTGGGGTTAGGGTATCTGTCATCTCGACCGCAGTGGAGAGATCCGGAGTGGATAACTAACGAGATCTCTCCATTTCGGCTTCGCCTTCAGTCGAGATGACAGGAGGAGGTTGTGAAAGACGGGAGTTAGGACTTACACAACACCAAAAACGCCCCATGTAGGGGCGTTTAATGACAGTATGAGGAAATAGTTCGGTAGTAGTTAGGTGCAGTGGTGGTGATAGCTTGGGGGGTCGCCTGGCCGGCGCTGGTGCGGGAGGACGCGTGTGCAAGGTTCTTCACCACGCGCCGGCCAGGCGTTTACCCCCCGGAAGGAGCTCTGAGAGCTCTGACTACGTGGAGATGTTCATTTGGGCCTCCTCCGCGGTTTGCTGTGAGACAGTGGCCACGCCGATCATGTCGAGAGGGTGGGACAGACACCCTCCTTTGCCTACGTGACCACGAGTGCTCTACGCCGAGGCGTATTGCCACCCGAGGGCGACAACCTAGAACCAGAATTGCAATTCTAGTGAGCTACCTACAGCCAGACTTTGGCTGCACCTAGCTCACTAGAAACAAACTACTGCCGAACTATTAAGGTGCCGTTCGGGACCGGTGGTTTACACCTATCAACCGAGAGCTAAACCAAACTGTACTATCTTGTGCGAAATATAGCAAACTAGACTACTCGGGGCACCAAAAAACGTCCCAGGTGGGACGTTGTATAAAAGTATGCATGGGGGGTAGTTCGGCAATAGATTGAGCTGGTGGTGGGCGGGGGTTTGGGGCTGGGTCGGGCCGGATCGGCGCACGTAGAACGAGCTGGCGGCGTTATAATAACCCGTCCTCGTTTGCGCCGACCCGGCTGTCTCGACCACTCCTGGCCGGGCCGAGGGTACCTTGGAAGGTTAGTTCACTGACGAAGGTGGTTGCAGGCAGCCCTAGGCGGCCCACGTGCTTTCGCCATTCGATCCTCCCTGGTAACCAGGTCTTTCACTCCGCCGGATGGAGTCTAGCGTAGGTGTTTTTGATGTTACCTAGCGATCACGTTGTGTAGTCGGTGTCGATCACCTCTTTTCTGGCGTACCCCTGTGTGCCCTCGAGTAAAGCTTATTTTTCTAGCGAAGTACCTGCGGCCAAAGGTTGTTGGCTACACGTACTTCACTAGAAATATCTATTGCCGAACTGTTAAAGTGCCGTTCGGGACCGGTTATGCACCTATCAACCGATTGGTAACATAAAATTATAGTATGCCAAACGAAGCGAGTCAAACCAAAGTACCCCTGGCCCTCGAGGACATCTAGCAACCCTTGTCATCTCGACCGAAGCGGAGAGATCCCGCCCGGTTGTCAAGAAGTCTAGGGATCTCTCCACTTCGCCTCGCCCCAGTCGAGATGACAGCCGCGGAGCTGCGAGCGCACATAGAAACCCGGACTACGTTTAGCACACCGCTTGGGGCATCAAAAAACGCCCCTTTACGGGACGTCTGTAAACAATATGGGGGATGGAGTTGAGCAATAGAACGGGTGGTAAGGGGCGCGGGAGCCGGCGGGCATGGATTTACATAGCGGACACGAGGTCAGTTATTCCATAACCCGCCGGCTGGCGCAAGCTTTTCTTTTGGACCTTTCTATGTAGTGCGGCAAGCCGCGGAACGGGGGTTTAGACTGGTTGTCCAGACAACGTACGACCCTATACGAGGGACGTATGCGACCGTGCGTGTTGTCCGAGCAAGCCAGCTTGGTGCCTCTGTTCCTTTCTACTCGAAGTGGTTGGGGAGATTGCCCTTTCTACTCGTTGTGATGGGGTAGATGGTAACCGAAGTCGCCATCTGTTTGATCCGCCGCTCAAGTGCAGCAGATCGATTCTCATCATCTCCTCTCCGACTAACTAGCTGCAGCCAAAATTTGTAGCTGCAAGTAGCTAGCCAGAGACGGTCCTATTACTCAACTCTTAAGGTGCCCTATCAGGCAGGTTTACACCTGCAAACTGATTGAACCTACATATTCTATACCATATGTCTGCCACTGTCAATACTTTATACAATATTTTGTTACTATACCAAAAACGCCCCTCACGGGACGTTATGCTATTCAGAAGATGTGTGTGAGTTCGGTAGTAGCTGGTTTGGTGGTGATGGTTTGTTGGTTGTTGTGCAAGAAGTTCCACCGAGTCGGCGGACGAGTTTAGGAGCCCCTTCCTCCTTAACTACGTCCGCCGACCGGCAGGGGTGCCCGACTACGGGTCGGGTCGGGAAACACCCTGAGAGGGACCTGGGGAGGTCCGGACGGGTTGGGTATTGCGGGTGAGCGAAGCTCATTAAGCCTGACGGCTTAACTTTTTTTCGAGCTCCGCTCGCGATCCGTCAAAAACCCGGATCCATGCGGCAGGCAGGGTACAGCTTGTACAACATCACCGATATTGCTGGCGACTAACTACTGTCACATCTGACAGCACTTAGTCGCCAACAAAGCTACTACCGAACTGTTAAGGTACCCGACCAGGACCAGTGCGTAACACCTATCAACCAGTTGGATATACACGCAATGTACTGCATTCTGCAGGTGGTGTCAAGCATAGCGCAGCAGTATTTTATACATCATGCTAGTCGCGGTTGAGTGCGTCTAGCTTCCAGTACATAACCGTGCGCGCCAAGTATGGCACAAAGTGCGCCCGGATTTCCTGCCGGACCCGCCGCTCAACGGTGGGATGCACCTTTCCGGCTGAAGCGAGTGCATCGTATGCCCAACCATCACGCGTTGTTAGGGCGTAGCGAACCCGTGCGTCACCGCGGTCTATGGTGCCCGATAGCAGGCGCACCATAGCTCCACTTTTGGTCGCTACCAGCCAGTGGGCATAGCCATGCTGGTTGCCGCTTCTGGAACGAAAGCGTTCCATGGGCACAGTACCGTCCGGTCGCCTAGCTAGCACGGGCAGCATGTCAATCGAAACAGGTGTGCCCGCAAGAATGGTCTGCGGCCCGTGGGGAGTTGCAATGGTGGTATCGGTAGCCGCCGTTATAACGTTCCTGGCACTAATATCGCCCGGCACAAGCAGGCTGTCGGGGTCGTCCCCAAAGGTACGCATGGCATTTACCTGTCCCAGCACATGTCCTACGGCCTGACGACGATCGTCTACGGGGAACTGATCGCACAGACGCGAACCGGCTATATAGGGGTAGCTATGTTCTACGTAAAATCCACCGTCACGCGCTACAGACCGCGCTCCAATTAGGCTAGCAACCACCAACGACTCATCGGCGAGAGCCGCGTCGTATGCGTACAGTTCATCTACCACTGCGTTGGCGGCCGCCTGGGTTGGATAGGTCTGGAAGGTCCTTTTTAGAACAGTATCTCCAACCACCTCCACACTACAATTCCCACCTCTTATGCCGACTGGTGCCGATGGGTCGAGCTCTAATGTCATATCATAGTTATACCATATTTACTACAAAAGGCGAAATATGACGTCCGCACAGTTTCCACTCAGGCAGACCTTAGTATTCGAAACTGCCGCCAGCTATATGAATGCGATTGCCGGGCCGGATACCCTGGCGCCGCAGCTCGTGCATAATGCCTTGTTTGGTCATAATGGCGCGGAGCCGCCGTATACCCTCTTCGTTGTCAAAATCTGTCCGCACTGCAAAGCGTTCAATTTTGTGGCCGCTCACTATAAACTCGTCGTCTCCCCGGCGGCTGACGTGCCAGCGGCCTTGGTCGTTCAAACGCAGCACCGGCACGGTGCTTTCAGCCGGTTCTTCGGCTGTCTGGCGCTGACGCTCTGCTTCCACAGTGGCTTGCACGGCATATAGTAATTGCTGGAGGTTCTCGTGGGCTTGAGACGAAATAGCGAAGAGCGTTATGTCAACTGGTAGCACTGTTTTTAGCTGTTTTTGCTTCTTTGCCAGCTCTTCGGGCCTCGTTAGGTCTATTTTGCTGAGCACCACTATCTGCTTCTTGGTGGCCAAATTACTACGGTAGGTAGCGAGCTCGTGCTGAATTGTTTGGTAGTCGGCCGCTACGTCGGCACTGGCGGCGTCCACCAGGTGCAGTAACACAGCGGTGCGCTCCACGTGGCGCAAGAACTCATCGCCCAGACCCTTGCCCTCGGCTGCGCCCTCTATGAGCCCCGGTATATCGGCAAACAGCAAGCTGCTTTCACGGTTTATATCGACCACGCCCAGATTGGGCGTAAGGGTGGTAAAGGGGTAGTCGGCAATTTCTGGCCGAGCGTTTGAGATAACGCTAAGTAGCGTAGACTTGCCAGCGTTTGGCAAACCCACCAGGCCAACATCGGCAATCAGCTTGAGCTCAAGTATGAGCTCGGCTTCCTCACCGGCTTCACCCTTTTCGGCAAACTTGGGAGCTTGGCGAGTGGAGCTTATAAAGTGAGCGTTGCCAAAGCCGCCGCGACCTCCTGAAGCTACAATGGCTTCTTGGCCGTCTTCGGTTAGGTCTGCCAGCGTTTGGCCTTCTGCGTTGGTCACCAGCGTGCCCACCGGTACCTCTACCCGCAAATCTTTACCATTTTTACCATGGCGGCGCACTTTGTCGCCCGCGCCGCCGGCTTCGGCAGCCAGTTCTTTGTGGTAGCGAAAGCTCACCAACGTATTTTGGTTGCGGGAGGCCACGAACACGACATCGCCGCCATTACCACCGTCACCTCCGTCCGGGCCACCGCGGTCCACAAACTTTTCGTGCCGAAAGCTCAGGCGACCGTTACCGCCGTCGCCCGCCCGTACCGTAACCGTTACGTGGTCTATAAACTTCATATCCCCTAATTATACCAGACAAACTAGCCAAAACCCTATAATCATGTCAAAGATATAGGCCAGTGTGAGGCTGGTCAAAAATAGTGCAGTCTGGGACGAGAGCTGAGCGCCATAGCCTAGAGCCTTCGGCAAAGGTAAAGCCTGCAGTAGGTGCGTGCAGTGCAAGGCGCCAGCGAAGCGCGGAGGGAGCCGTACTTGGAGAGTACGGTGAGCGAGCACTGGAGTTGGCAACGCCGCAATGTGCGTGCCTAGTGCAGGCTAGTGATAAATGTAATGCTGGAAGTGGGTAGTCGGAACCCAGCCGCTATACCCCACCTTGCCAAACCCAGCTATGCCGTTCATGTCGCGGTACTGAATTTGGGTGCCATCGGCCGACACAGCATCTACAACGGCCACATGGCCGAGGTAGCCGGCCGAGGTTTGAGCAATGGCGCCAACACGAGGCGTAGAGCTTACCGTCCAGCCACTGAGCGCGGCATAGTAAGCCCAGGTGTTGGCGTTTCCCCAGTTGGCGGGAATGGCAACCTGGGTAGCAACGTACCAGGTGCAGAAGCCGGGGTCGTAGCCGTTGCCGCCGTAAAGGGGTGTAAACGAGCCAAAGGCAATGCCGCTATAGCCACTGGTTATGGCCGGGACTTGGCCGCCTGGAATTAGTACTTGCTCGCCAGTCTGGATACCGGCCAGTTCGGCGTCATTGGACTGCACAATAGCGTCGGCGTTGGCCTTGAACTTAGTGGCTAAGCTCTGCACGGTGTCGCCGGATTTTACGGTATACACCAGGCCATTCATGGGCGGAATGGTGAGTTTGGTGCCCAGCGCCACGGTGTCGGAGGTAAGGCCATTGGACCACTTAATGCTGTTGCTGGTAATGCCGAACCTCTGGGCAATCGAGCTAATGGTATCCCCAGTCGTAACGACATATGTCTGAATGTCGTTGCGGCTTTTAAGGCTAGTAGCTACAATCTGCGGCTTAGATACCACTGCTGTGTCACTGGTACTCACCTCTATGGTAGCCTGTGCGCTCTGGGCTTGGTTATTTATGGGAGTGCCCTCGGGCAAATTGGCCATGCGAGCTACGTTGGCAGCGATGTCGTAAGACGTTAGGCCGTCGACTGGATTGGTGGCTTGGTCACTAGCTAGTGATCCGCTGGCGCCCGTGTGGTCAGTGTGCGAGCTGGTGACCACAAATGTCACCACCGCGCCAAGTACCAGCACATTGGCGGCAATGAGGCCATAGCGAATGAGCCGCTTACGCGACGATTTCTGGCGGAGAGACTTCTGCAGGCGGCTGCTGATTTGCAGTCGCCTCTGGTTTATCATACGGGCCGTTAGCGACCCGGTGGTAGTAGTACTAATAGAATAGCTCCTGGCGTTAGGACTCAGGGATGAGCCTAAAACACCATATGTATTTGCCGGTTTGTTATTTTAGTGATATTTGGCCAGCTACATGCCAGCGTCGATAGCATTCAATATTCGGCAAAGCGTAACCTGCAACCATAAATACGTACTAAAACGGTGTGCATCAGTTACCGTGTCATAATACTAAATTTGTCGCCCGCTTCGCAAGCTTTTTTTGACACGCTACCTCTGTTATGCGGCGCTTCGGTGGTCTTAATAATTCGGCTACTGAGAGCACAGTTTGTGGCAATACTGCTGGGTAAGTGCCTGGTGCTCGGCCAGCGTGTGCGAGAAGTGAGTGACCCCATCGTCGCCGGTTACAAAAAACAACCAGTCCGTGTTAGCGGGGTGTGCTACCGCTTGCAAAGCGCCATCGTTTACATTGCTAATGGGAGTGGGGGGTAGGCCCGTGTGGATAAGCGTGTTCCACGGACTGTCGTAGCTAAGAGAATTACCCTGGCCCACCAGGCGTGAACCATATATAGCCGTTACATCGCTGCCGAGCGACATACCTATGCTGAGCCGCTTTAAAAACACCTGCGCTGCCTGAGCCCGATCACTCGGGTTGGACACTTCCTGCTCAACTATGGAAGCGAGTGTGATGCCCTGGTAGGTGCTTAAGCCCTCCCGTGCAAAAGCCGCACGTAGATCTGGAGTTAGATGTCGCTGCATTTCGGCGATCGACTCCTGCACAATAGTAGAAGCGCTGGTACCAGAGGTGCGCTGGAACGAGTCCGGATACAGATAGCCCTCTAGACTGTTGCCCACTGGTTTATCTACCAGCGCGGCATTATTTTCGTAGGCGCTCGCTTGCAACGCCGCGGTCACATCATCCTTTTTGAAGCCATCATTTAAAAGTGCCTGCTGAACTTGGTCGAGTCGCTGACCGGGCAAAATAGTAACCAGCTCGGTGCTAACCTTGCCATGCGTGAGCTGAGCCACAATATCGGGTACGCTTTGGGTAGGGCCTAGGCTGTACGTACCCGCCTGCAGATCCTCGCCCACGCCTTCGTGGCGAACATAGGCTTCAAATGTCCAGGCGTTACGAATAATGTGTTGGTTGTGCAGCAAATTGGCAATTTCGGCCGGCGTGGTACCAGACTCAATCGTAATTGTTTGAGAGGCGCCGTGGGCGCTAAGCGGCCGCAGGTTGCTGTGGTAAAAATGCCATATAAGCAGTACGGTCACTAGGAGCAGCCCAACCAGCACACCTAGTACCGTAAGCACACGCTTGAGCCATGGTCGGCGCCGCGCCAGGGTGTGCATGCGGTACATTAGGACTTCGCCTCCGTTGGGTGGTCAGCCAAATAGCGCTCTAGTATAAGAGCGGCCGCAAGCGCATCTACTGCATTCTTGTCGTGAGCTTGGCTAGCTAGCGAGCTTTCGGCATCGATACTAGTCAGGGTTTCGTCGGCCAACTCTACAGGTACGCTCAGCGCACGGCTGAGTCGTTCGGCAAAGGCCTCGACCACCCGAGTCTGGGCCGTATAACCCCCGTCCATGCCACGCGGCAGCCCTACCACTACCCGGCTGACGTCTTCCTGGACAACCAATTGAGCCAGGTCGGCTAGCAGCGTGTCGGTGTTTGCTAGAGTGGTCAGCGGACGGGGTAAACGTGCCACGTTGTGAGCAATCGCCACTCCTACTCGCTTATCGCCGTAATCGATGGCCAAAGTGTGCTGTGGTGTAGCCATGATTTACCTTAAGCCACCCCGCTACTTGCCATCCTTTACTATCTGTATGGTCACCTTATTGATATTTTTGGGCACAATACTTACCCAGAAGGGGCTAAAATGCACATCCACGGCCGTTACACCTGGCGTTTGCTTTATTTGAGCCTTTACATCGCCGCTCTTTTTGCCCGCCAACTGAGTTCTCAAGGTTTTCGTATTGAGCTGCGGTCCAGCCAGGCTCTTGGTCTGCATGGACACACTTGCACCAGTGGCGCCGGGAGGGCTGGGTTCGCTAAAGCTGGCGTCTGCCACACCGTCATCTAAAATCACCTGCTTACCCTTGTCTAGCTGACCGTTTACCGTACCATCTACCAGCGTTTGTAGATCGGTCTTTTGCACACCGAACATAGTGTAGGTCGTAACCGCCGTAACGGTTACGGTGTCGGCCGGATCGCCCGCTTTGGCGCTGGTCGTCACCTGGGGAGTGCCCGCCACAAATGTCGTGGGTACCGCTATGAGGCCTTTGGATTCTAGGTTGGAAATAAGCTGCTGCTTCACGCTACTGCTGTCGGCGGTGCTAATCTTGGCCGTGGCGCCATCTATGTCGCTTTGCTGCACTACTTTTACAATGTCATCGGTACCGCCATCGGCCGAGCCGGTAGCGCTTATATCGCTGCGGCCCGATACGCTAAAGCTGGTGCTGTCAGTGTTGTAGTCGGCACCACCCTTTAGCGCCTGTACAGGTGTGGCGCTACTGGTTTTAAAGAATATGCAACCGCCACTAATGTGGTCAAAATTAAAACTGGTATTGCTTTGGGCAATGTATGTGTGGCCGCCCGCCGACAGACTGGTACCGGTGGGCACATCGGCCGGAGTGCTAGGCGTGCCGCATACCTTAGCCGACATGGTTACATTGCCCGTGGCCTTCGCGCCGTTGTTTTGTTGGCCCGTAGCCGAGGCTTGCTGCGTGGAGGTTTTTTGCTGAGTCTGGGCGGTCGCCGGCACTACATTGCTGGTCGCATCAAGGGCCTTAGCCGTGGTGTCGAGCGTAAGGTTTAGGTTGGTTGTAATGGTGCTGCTGTCGGTGTGAATGGTAATGGTTGCCTTGGGCAAAATGTTAAAAGCAAAGATCCACGCCGTTACTAGCACCGCCAGGCCCAATATGGCGAGCATGAGCTTAGTGCGAAAACTGTCAAAGTTGGGCACTTTGAGTTTTTTGTTCTTTTTGGGGGGCGGTACTACGGCGCCGTCGTCTGCCGACGCTTCGGCTTCGTCTTCCATGTCTATGGACTCGTCTACATCATCGTTCACCACTTTGCTGGCAGCGTCGGTGGCGGTCAGTTCACCAACGGTTTTACCGGCAGCTGTTTTGGGGTCAAAATCTTCACCCTCGGCCTCACCGCTAGTGCCATCTACAATGTTCAGCGGTTCATCGGCATCTTCGGGTTCATCGCCAGGTCCAGTCGGTGCGCTCGGCACGCTTGGCTTACTGGTGGGCGTACTGGCTACATGTAGTCCCACGGCGCCAGCCAAAGGCATTAAGCCCGTTTCGCTAGTAACCAGTACTAGATTCTTCTCGGCCGTGTCGGCCGTACGCTTGAGCAGCTTCATGTTGACTATGCTTTGCAGCACCGGGGCGCGCTTGGGCAGCACCAGAGCAACCACTTTACCTTTCGCGGACTGCACTTTGTCGATGATGGACGTAATTTCGTCGTCAACATCTACATATATAGTCTCTTTGGACGTGGTGCTAGTGAGGGATTGAATTTTAGCCATAACGAGTTTTAGAGCTTACTAGACGTGCAATATCCTGTCGATTTTTTCTTTTACGGAGTTTCCGCCCGTACCGTTATATTGTACCGTATCGAGTCCAACTCGCAGCAGGCCCATGGCGGTTATAAAGGTATGGTCGCTTACATCGCCGGTTAGATCTTTTATACCCACTACTTGATCAGGGTGTATATGTTGCACTATGGGCTTGCGGGTAAACGGCAGCTTGCCATGCCAGTCGCCATCACTCAGTCGCTTCATGAGCATCTCCAGGCTGGAGCCGCCGCCACAGAGCAGTATGCGGTGTGGCAGATGGTCTAGTTTGGTAAATTCGCTGAGGGCCAGCTCCACACCGTCTATCCAGACATCGAGCGTCTTTTGCAAGGCCTTTTCTACTATAGGGATCTTGGCCGCCGGCACTTTGTTGGCTGCCAGGCCCAGTTTAAGTTTTTCGGCCAGGTCGAACTCCACACCCAAGTCGCGCTCTATGCCGCGGGTGTAGGCCCGGCCGCCAATGCCAAACATTTTGGTGCCCTGCACGCCTCCGTCGTTTATAACGGCAATGTCGGTGGTGCCACCGCCCACGTCCATCAGCACAGCGCTCATGCTGTTAGTTTGGTCGTCGCCAATTACGCTGCGGGCTACCGCAAACGGCTCGGCCGCTACAGCCAGTAGGTCTAGATCCAGCTGTTCAGCTACGCGTTCCAGCGCCCCTATGTGCACCAGCGGTGCAAAGGCAGTGTACAGCTGCACCACTACGTCGCGGCCCTGAAAACCAATGGGGTTGGTCACCTGGTAGCCGTCGATGGCGATGCTAACGAGCGCGCTGTTTACTAGCCGCACTTCTATGCTTTTGCCGCCGAGCTCCCAGGCCAGCTGCTGCTTGGCTTTGGCCTCGGCCCGTTCTTGCACGCGTTTTATAATGTTCTCTATTTCCAGTAGGTCGAGCGCTTTGTTGGGCTGTTTGCGGGCCACTCGTACGGTGGTAGTCGTGCCTTTTACCAGCTCCCCGGCGATTCCTATAATGGCGCCGCGCGCACTGACGCCAGCTTGTTGCTCCGCTTCGTTCAGGGCTTTGTCGCAGTTTTCTACCACCGCGCCTATGTCGGCCACGGCACCAGCCTGCATGTCGCTGAGGCCCTGGTGAGAGCGGCCCATGCCCATAATTTCAATTTCGCCCTCGGCCACCCGGCCAATTAGGGCTTTTACATACTCGGTGCCTATATCGAGCGCTACCAGGTAGCGGGTGCTATCGGCGGGTTTTTTGGCGGCTTGTACCCGGCTAAGCGCCGACTCTTTAAGCCCCTTCAACTTATCAAGCATATGCTTGTTATTTTAACACAGCGGAGAAGCTGGCTAGCCTGGGAGGATGCGGTTTTTCGTCCTTTTGGACTCGTCAGCATGAATACACATTCATGTAAACCGCGCAACATATCTTTGGAACCCCTAAGGGCTCGACAAAAATATGTCGCGAGCGGTAGAAACACCGTCCGATTTTCGGCCTTGAGGGGCTCGGAAAATCGTAGCATTGCTACCGACCCGTCCAGAAGAGGACAGGATTTCGTCAGTTGGATCATGTCACATGCCGGTGCCGGTCGCGTCACTGACCTGCGCCAGCCCGCCCATCGCGTCGACGATGTCGGCCGTCATACGGGTGACAGTGGCGGCGTCGTGCAGGTTCGGAGCTTTCGCACCACAGGCGACCTGGATCAGGTCGACCGTAGACGAGTACATGCTTGAACCACCGTCGACGACCGCCATGGTCACGGGTTGGTCGGTCACGAAGATCGAGAACGCGGCGAACGGCTGGCCGTACGACACCGCCTTGCGGAGGATCGAGCAGCTGCCGCGCACATTGCTGAGGTCGGGGAACGACACGTTGTTCGCCGTGCTGTCACCGAACATCTCCACGTACACGTAGTACGTCTCCACAACGTTCTGTGTCGCGTCGTCCATTTTCCAGAACCCGGACGGTTTGGTGATCGTCACGTAGTCGATTGCGGTCACGGTCGGCCGGGGACGGGCGTTTGTCTTCACCGCCGACGACACCATGACGCTAACGATGACGTTGATGATGACGAACAGAGCAACGAAGGCAGCGATAACGGCACGTTTCCGTCCCTTGCCGAGCTCCGTGCTGTCCGTGTCCGTGGCGACGGGGTTGCGGATGACCATCGTGGATCCTAACTGTGAGGAACTATGCAAGACGCGGACGCGTCGAGCACCTTATAGCCTTGTGCAAGCACATTGCTATAGCTATATTATAGCATAATGACGGCGATATGACAATACCAAGATTGATAGTTACCGGGGGTGAAGACGCTTATACTAAATGGCGTCATGTGGCAGTCGAGGTCGCCTATGGTTGTAGTGTTTCTATCTTGGCGCCCTCTAAGCCAAGGAAGTTATAATGAGAGTGGTTCGTCAAGCAGGCTCACCGGAGGCGATTCAATGGTTAAGAAGATCGCCCGGTATGCGTTGATCGCTTTCCTGGTTTTCTTCATCGCTTACAAGCCACAAAGCGCCGCCGCGATCTGCCGCGGGGTTGCTGATGTGGTTGTCGATGTGGCCAAGGGGTTTGGAGATGTCATCTCCATCCTGGTGCCATGAACGGACGCGAACGCCCCTCCGGGCGCCCTATGTAAAGCCGCCTAGGCGGGCTCACAGACGGTGCTCGGAGGTGGCAGGTCGTGCGGGAGCATTTGTAGAGTTGAGTGGCAAAAACTGGCCACAGAGGTCGCCCCACCACTCCTCTTCACCAGCCACCCGCACGACCACCTTCCCTGTTTTATACAACTATGCCGCCGCCGAGGACATGGTTGCCATCGTAGATGACGGCCGACTGGCCGGGGGTAATAGCGCGGATGTCTTCGGTGAGTTCTATGTGAGCCGTACCTAAAGGACTGTCCTTTAGATGGAGTTGGCACGGCACTAGTGGGGCGCGGTAACGGGTACGGACGTGGTAGGTTTTGCCAGTTTCGGGGGGTGCGTTTATCCAGTGCAAGTCGGTAAGTTGGAGCTCACGGCGCCATAGGCGCTCGTCATCTAGCTGGGTAGTTACATACACCTCGTTTTTGGCCATATCTTTGCCCACCACGTAGAATGGCAGACCACCGCCCACTTGCAGGCCGTGGCGCTGGCCTATGGTGTAAAAGATGGCCCCGTCGTGCTCACCCACCGTGGCGCCGTTTTGGTCCACTATGCGGCCGTGCGGCTGCTCGCCCAGCTCGTGCAGCAAAAAGTCTTTGATGCCGATTTTGCCCACAAAGCATATGCCCTGGCTGTCTTTTTTGCCGGCCGTGGCCAGGCCCAGCTCGGCCGCTTTGGTGCGTACTTCGTCTTTGGTGGCAAAGTCGCCAATGGGCATGAGGCTTCTAGCCAGCGCCTCGGCACTCACCCGGTACAAAAAGTACGTCTGATCCTTCTCGGCATTGGCCGCCACACACAAAGTAGTATGGGGCATGTAGTATGGGGCATGGTTTTTTGTGCCCCGTCCCATACTACCTGCTACATGTCCCATGTCCCTACCCACACGGGCGTAGTGGCCGGTGGCAATCAGATCTGCTCCGTCTGCTAACGCCGTGTCGAGAAATAACCGGAACTTCACCTCTTGGTTGCACATAATGTCGGGGTTGGGCGTGCGCCCAGCCCGGTACTCGGCCACCATGTAGTCGACCACCTTCTGGCGATACTCTTTCTGGAAGTCGTACATTTTGAACGGGATGCCCAGCTGCACCGCCACCCGCTTGGCGTCTTGGTAGTCTTGCTTCCACGGGCAAATCATGCCGGGCAGGTCCTCGCTCCAGTTTTTCATGTACACACCCGTCACGTTATAGCCCTGCTCTTTGAGCATGGCAGCCGTAACCGACGAATCAACCCCGCCGGACATACCTACATAGACTTTTTGTGACATATTAATAACATTATAGCAAACATAACCCTTGTTACCGAACCGAGACTTAAGGACTACTTAATATCTATCTGCTACGCTAAGACTGCAAACATAATATGAGGAGGGATGAGAGTGAAGAAGCGATTTCTACTACTCCCGACAACATTCGGCGTAGCCATTGCGGCTACGTTCTTTAATACCGCGGGGGCGTTAACGAATACACAGGTCTCGGGCATTAGCGGGGTACAATATTCTGTATCAACCTCATTCAACGGCCGATACATCGCGTTTCTCTCCAGCGCCTCTACCCTGGTCAGTGGAGATACCAACAATGCCGTTGACGCATTTGTAGATGACACGTCCACTGGTACTATAACGCGTATCAGCGTCTCCAGTGCAGGTGATCAGGCAAATGCGCCTACCTCAAAAGTGATACTGTCGGGCAACGGACGCTACGCGTTGATGACAAGCCAAGCCGGTAATCTAGCTAGCGGCGGATCTTACATGGCCCAAAATGTTTACTTAAGAGACTTAAGGCTTGGGCAAACGTATCTCATTGCCGCCGGCGATGATGGCTCCGGCCTTGATCAGTACGCCGTTGCAGTGAGTGAAGACGGGCGGTTTGCATATTACGTAAATGCATATACTCATGCGTTATATATGTATGACCGCCAGCTTGCCACCACAACCAGAGTCGATACTGATGCTAGCGGAACACCCGGGAACTCAGGTGTCGGAAATACACCCGATAGCACATCCTGCGATGGCCGGTTTGTCGTTTTCTCTTCAGCTTCATCAAACTTAGTCAGCGGAGACACCAATGGTAAGGCCGATGTCTTCCTTGTTGATAGTATGAATGGGCATGCTATCACCGATATTACCCTAGGGGCCAACAACAAAAGCATGCTGCCGGTAATTACTTGCGACGGCAACTTTGTTCTCTTCTATTCACTAGCTTCAAACTTGGTCTCTGGTGATACTAACTCCGCCATGGACTTGTTTGAGTACGATGTAGCAAACGGTACAACTCAACTGGTAGATCTAGATCCAAGTGGCAACCAATATGGTAGTCTTCCATCTTCGACGGGCGGGCTCAACCCTGGTGGTGGTCAAAGGCTAGCTTCTATGGATGGACGCTACGTGGTATTTACCATCGATATAGACGGTTCAGGACCCCTTGGCCAAACTGAATTCAGTGGGCAGGTTTTCCTGAGGGACACTAAGGCGGGGACCACTACCGCCCTATCGCCCATAGGCTCTAACACCTTTGCTGGCGACGACCCGGCTATTACCTATGATGGCAGGACGGTCTATTACACCTACCAGACAACCTACAGTCAGAATCTGAGCATGAATGTATATTCTGCAACGAGCTATCTCTAGGCAATATGACCTAGCGTCAAAAATGACCGCCACAGGGCGGTCATTTTTAGTATCAGAATTAGAAACGGGATGGATTCCCGCCTGCGCGGGAATGACAGGAGGTTTAGTACCGGCGGCGGGAAGAGCGAAGGATTTTGCGCTTGTAGGACTTCAGGAACGTCCAGCCGCCTACTATAACTACTGCTAGGAACACGACTATGCCAACGATGGTTAAGATGTAAACGGTGGGAATGATCCAAACCGTTTTGGTAATATCGATTGATTGACCTTTGGTGCCGTAACTAAACGTTGCGCCCACAGTGTATTTACCAAATTTACCAAGGTTCTTGAGCGGGACAGTCCACCGACGAGCGCTGTCGGGCAATACTTCGTCTTGTGGCTGATCTTGGTTGAAGCTGTAGGCGTACAGGACTTTCTTACCTTTCTGCACATAAATCTGCCCAAATGGTGCTTCCTGCAGGTTACCCTTGTTTTGGAAACGTAGAAGTAAGCTGAGATCAGTGGGAGTCCGGAAATTCGAGGCCGTACCACCGTTTTGCTGCACGTCAAAGTTGGTCATGGTTAGCTGCTCGACGGTTGGACCTGGCACCGTTAGAAGTATGAGGGAGGCCACGCTTTCCCCAAGCGCCGCACCACTGCCCACGGGACTGCCAAGCGAAGTCGGCGCAAAGCGCAATGCACCAAAGTAGCCACCCGCCTGGGCGCTCTTGGGCACAGTGATGTTGACTGTAACAGTCTGCGTTTGCCCTGGCGCTACCGTAATGGCCGAGAGGGGTATCATGAACCGCTTCAGGCTATGGGTTGGCGCATAACTATTGCTATCGAGCACCAAGGCCGGCTCACCATTTTCACCACTGGCCACAAAGTCATTTTCGATGGGCTGCAAAATAGCAGTCGTTTTAGTAACATTCGTGATCTGTACATCGACCTTGCCGGTCACACCGGGCGCGAGTGTGATGTCGGTGCGCAGGGGAGAGATCTTCATGCCGTTACCACTACCGACCGGTTGGGTAGCCTGGCTCGTAGGGGCAGCCGAGACAGGCGAAAGTGAAGTCAACGCAAGCGAAACCATGCTTGCAGCAACCACAATCGTGCTACGAAGCCTAGATATTTTCACGTTATACTGCGCCCTCATTTTCCGTAATTACTCTTATGTTACCAGACGTACCACTTATTTACAAAGCTTAGTATATAACAATACATACTAAACTCTAATTCTTTACAAGCTAGAACTCCCGCGGAAAGATACGGGAGTTCTAGAAGCTCTTTTAGACAGTAGCTTTAGTAAATACCGGTTGCGATGAGGTTCATCGTGGCGTTGTAAATGCCGGCCGGGGTAGTTGGTGCAGCTGTAGCCGCAAAGGTAAGCTTAACATTCTTGTTTGAAATTGGCGCACTACTTGTGTCAAAGATTGGGTCGCCGTAAGTAGTGGTCACGTTTGAACCCATGCCATAGTTACCCGAAGCGCCGGTGTACGGTGCGAGGGGGTTGATAGCGCCTGTCGGAGTCGCTACTGAGAACGGAGCGCTGGTTGACGAGCCGAGTAAGAGGCCGAACTTGCCTGAGCCTGCGTTGAGTGCCGCGGCGGCGCCAATTCCTGCGATCTCACAACTTGACGCGCCAGTGCGGAACAAGCCGTTACAGGTACCACTGTTGGTGTTTGTCATACGTACCGTGGCACCCGAGCTGGCGTTAGTCGAAAGCTGAGCCCAGTCCGAAGCCGTATCTACTGTACCAGCGTCTAGGGCTGCCGGCGTGCCATGACCAAGTGTCAGGTTAATGTGCGTAGTGTCGAGTCCAGTTGCCGAGCCACCGTTGGCGTCTACGCCACAGTTACCGCTTGGGCCACTGGCGTTCATGCTTACATTGCCGGCCACACAGAAGGTCATGGTTTCACGGACGGTTGCGGTCACACCTATGGTGTTGGTGATAGCCATGGCTGCGCCACCGGTATCCTCAGCACCCGTGCCTACGGTTGGAGAAGAGTAGGCGTCGGCATGGGCAGTTGTGTCGTAGGTAATGATACGTGCGTAAAAGCCATGGTGTGCAGTCGTATCAGTTACATAGCTTGGGTTAACCACATTGTGTAGTATGAGCGTGCTACTGAAGCTACTCGCCTGTGTGTCGTATATCTCTAGCCTGTTAGCGGCAGTGCCCGGAGCATTAATGCTCGACCCACTGTCCGAGCCGGCGCCTGTCAGGCTCGTGCTTGTAAGGTCAAAGCCAGTAGGTGCCGTACAGGTCTGGCCAGGAATGGGGCTGTCGTCGCAAAATTCTAGTATCAAAGCGTCCATAGCTGCTGTTGTCGTGAATTTTACCGTATAGTCCGTTGTTGCGCTTACTGCTGAGCTGCCCATCTCCACAGATCGACTCGACAGCTGTGCTGCCGAGGCGAAAGCCGGAAGGACGCTCGGCGCCACCATGCCCAGCAATAGACCTAGGGCGCCTAAGCTGTAGCCAGCTCGCCGGTCTAAGAATCTTAAAGATTTCATGTCTCTTTCCTTTTATCTTTAGTTAAGATTATTTATTTTGTTTATGACATCTCTGTTTATATCACGCTTATGCTGCCGTACGCAAGCATTTTCTACATTTCTCTTGACAACTTATCCACAGGCAATTTGCAGTCAGCGCGGCAGTTCACCTCCACCAGCCTTCCCCTTCGCCCCGGCCGCACGGAAGGCTGCCCGGCTGAGGTGTTGGTCAAAGGCACAATACCTCGCCGTTTTGCGGCGAGCGGACAGGACTTAGGGAGTCCTTCGACCGGTTGTCCTGGCCATTGTGCTCTTTGACAACACCTCACCGAGAAGTCTGGAGAGGCCGGGTGGTTTTGGTTACTTTTGGCAGCAAAAGTAACAGGGATAAGGAGATAAGCTAACATTCGGTGCGAGATGCCACGTTTAGTGAGAAACGAGTGTCTGTATACACGTATGGATCCCGGATCAAGCCCGGGATGACGGGCTGCGGGGAGCACCCAAAAAGTTATAGTTCATGATAGTTTTCCATGTCGCGTTCGAGCTTGCGGTGCAAGCTCACCAGCTCGCTGCGGCGGCCCAACCAGTAGGCCGGTATGAGCAAAAGCAAAACTATGAGCATGGGTATCCACAGCACCTTGGTAACTACCACCGTGCCACCGCCACTCGTGCCGCTAGTACTACCTGTGTTGGTGGGCTTGCCGTTGGCTACCGCTACCAGCTGCAAGAAAGCGCTGACGCCATTTACATCGGTTACTTTAACTGTAACGTGGTAAATACCCGACTGGCTGTAGACATGGGAAATGCCCACCTCGCCGGCCAACGACTGGCTCTTCAGGTCCGGCTTGGTGCCGTCACCCCAGTCTATGCTAAAAGCGTAGGGGCCAGTGCCGCCCGACAGCAGCAGTGGCCAGGTGAGCGCCTGACCCGGGTCGGCCGCCCGGCGGCCGTAGTTGCTGGTGAGCGTTATGAGCGTACCAAAGGCCGAAAAACTAGCGTTGTTGTAGAAGACGGTTACGTGATTGCTGTCCGGGCTAGCCTGCCCCAGGTCGTCATACTGTATAACGTTTAGGTCGTTCTGGCCGGTAAATAAGCTGACCTGCAAGGTAAAACTACCGCTGGTACAGTCTATGGCGCCCACCAGTACACCGTTGTCGTAGACTTCTATAAGCAAGCCGGTGGTACAGAGACCGCTGACCGTAATGGGAGAGGTGGTAAAGTTGGCGCCGTTGCTCGGCGTGGAGATGGTGGCGCTAGTAGTCGGCGGCGGGGCCGTTTTGCTGGCTACCAGGGCGTAGGAGCCGGGAGCGGGTGGGGGATTGGGGATGGGGGTGATGGCGGCGGCGCTCAGAGGTGTTACTACCACCAATATGCCAGTTAGAAGCGCCACAAAACGGCTTAAAAGGCGTGTTTGTTCCGGCTGGTGTTGTTTCACCCACATATTCTTATGCTTATTCTACCGCGAAGGCCACTAATGACAAACCCTGCGGGGCTTCACGGCGCTCAATTTCCCCTCCCTGTCACCCCGACTTGATCGGGGATCCATTCCCTCAGCGTTTATCACTAAACGCGGCATTACTCTCCAAATGTTAGTGTATCTCCTTGTCTCTGTTACTTTTGTATCGCAAAAGTAACCAAAACTCCCCGGCCCCTCCAGTCGCGTGGTTGGCTGTTGTGCAGTCTGACAACCGCCAAAACGACTCGGTCAGCCACGAGGACCTCCCTCAAACAGAGTTTTGTCGTCTCGCTTCGCGAGGTATTGTCAGCTGACACAACAGACCAAGCCAAGCTCCTTCCGCATGGCCGGGGCTACGGCTGAGAGTCAGTGGAGGTGAACTGATGCCATTGCCGCGGAGCCCACTCTTGACTCGTGGCTCTTGTCTCCTGACTCTGCCCAGCTATTTTCTGCGGACGCCGCGGCCTTGGTGGTAGGTAGTACCGCGCACTAGCGCCTTGATCTTGCGCTGCAGCCACCAGATGCCGGCGGCTAGGGCTGCCAGTATAACTAACACCAGAATAATGAACCACCATGGCAGGTACCAGAAACTGGCCACGGCCGTGATCTCTTTCGTTT
>CAZHYW010000006.1:0-55895 GCA_964537115.1 uncultured Candidatus Saccharibacteria bacterium
TCCAAAATCCACTGACCATCGGTCATGGACATGACGTTGGTAGGCAGGTAGGCGGTAATGTCACCGGCCGGCGCATAGATGATGGGCAAGATGGTTTGGGTAGCGTGGTTGCGCTCCAGGCGGCCAGCGCGTTCCACCAGTGATGAGTGGGTGTAGAACATGTCGCCAGGGTAGCTATCGCGTCCTGGGGACACACCGGCAATCAGCGAAATTTCACGGTAAGCTTGGGCGTGGCTGGTCAGGTCGTCGTAAATTACCAGCGTGTCCATGCCCAGCTGTTGCCAAAAATATTCGCCGTGGGCCGCCCCAATGTATGGTGCCAAATAGGTAGCAATGAGCGACTCAAACATGTTGGTCACTACTATGATGGCCTTAGCAAGGGCTTCATTTTTCTTTAGCCGGTCGACCAGCTGCGCCACATCGCCCTGGCGCTTGGCAATTAGCACGTATATGACCGTGATGTCGCTGGCCTTTTGGTTGATGGCAATCTGGGTGGTCATGGCAGTCTTGCCGGACTTGCCATCGCCCAGCACGGCCATACGCTGACCGCGCACCAGGCTGAAGTTAATGTCGAGTATAGTAATGCCGGTTTCCAGCTGCCTATCAAGCAGTTCACGCTCATACAGCATGGGCGCATTGTGGAATACATCCCACACTGCATCTGGCTGGATGGGTCCCTGGCCGTCGATGGGCTCGCCAAAAATGTTCACCACCCGGCCTACAAAGTTCTTGCCCACCTTGGTAAGCAGCTCGCTGTGCTGCACGACGCACACCATGCCAATCTTTAAGATGGTGGTACCCAGGCGCATGACCACCACGTAGTCTTCGTAGATGTGGTGCACATAGCCCTTGCTGCCGTCTTCAAAGCGAATGAGCGCATGGACGTTGCAAGGTTGCAAGCCGCGAATTTTGACCAAAAAGCTATCTATGCCGATGATTTCGCCCACCGGATTGCCTCTGTCGACTAGTTCGGCAAACAGCTTATCTTGCATGCATTACCCTTTCGAGCTCCTGCATAATTATGTCGCGCTTGCTAGCTAGCAGTGTCTTGATGCTGAAATCATGCACATGGTTTGGGGTGCGTACATAGACCCCGCCAATTAGACCGGGCTGCAAACCAACGCTTATAAGCGCCTGGGGGTGGATCTCTTTGCGTAGGTACGCGCTCAAACGCTGCAGGAATTCCGGCTGAGCGTCTACCGCGAAGGTCATGTGCACAATGGGCGCGTGGTCTTTTAGTACCCGCAGATGTTCTTTGAGCTCCATACGGCGTTGATCGTTGGCTAGATCAATTTTGTTAAGCTCCAAGAAATCGGCCAGTGCTCGACCAGTAGACGGCAAATGGTAGCCTGTCTTGCCGGTGGTATGGTTACGCGCCTTTTGCGCCTCCAGATCGTTGTCCACCGTTTCCACTTCGCGTACCAGCCGCGCCAAATCCGCCCGGGTAATAAGGGCGGGCGGCAAGATGTATTCAACTGGCTTGGCGGCCTGCTCGTTCACAAACGCATATCCTCCATAATGGCCTGTTTGTTGGCTTCCATTTGCTTGATAATGTATGGTAGCTGCGCTTGCAAATCGAATTGATCACCCAATGCTTGTAGCACGTAGTGTTCAACTATCTTTGCCATGTTGGTTTCATACATCTGAAGCATAATAGTTTCACGCTCAGCCACGTCTTTCTTAAGAGCTTCAGCTAGCTGCGTGCGCTGCGCTTCTACGTCTTCCGCTGTTTTCCGAAGCGTAGTTAGGGCAAGCTCTTGTGCTTCTTTCATGGCCTTAGCATAGGCCGCAAACTCAGCATCAAGCTTGGTCGAAATCTCGTGCTTCATGTAGTCGTTCAGCTGCGAAATAGTCATGTCTAAGTCCTGTTTTAGGAACATAGCGTTTTCGTCGATAATCTTTTCGAAGCGCAGACGACCACGATTGCGCAATTCCTCGCGGAACTCTTTGTTAAATAAGTGCGTGGCGTCCTCTTCGGCTATGTCGCTGTAGGCTTTGCTTAGGTCTTCTTTTGTCTTCTTGCCAGGACCACCGCCGTTTGACAGTCGATTCAACGTCAGCACGACCCACACAAAGCCGCCGCACACCGCTGCCAGGCTGCCAACTACAAGTATCAGCCACCAGATTGTCATGCCGCTTTGCCCATCCCCTTCATGCTTATAGTTTCAGTAGTAAATATACCGTAAACAGACCGATTATTAAAATGAGGAAACTGGTTAGAATTATCTCGAGCAGCCCCCTAAAAATGGACTTTTTGCTTAAGGGGTTACGACCAATGGAGATTACGGCGTTGCGTATACCAGCATAGAGTGTCACTAAGGCTATAGTGATACAAAGACCGGTAACACCGATGCTGAGGTAAATGCGTAGCGGCCCCACCGGCTTTTCGGCCACTGCTTGGCCAATCCGCTGGAGTACTTTGGGCAAGTCGGCCTCAGTGCTCTTTTGGTTGGGGTTGCGCTGGATGTTGATGGCTACCGGTATGAGCCCAAGAGCAACCGTTTTGTTGGTCTGACCACTGGTATCTTTGAGGGTAGCACTGCCAATACTGTTATTCTTGCCATCGAAGCTTCCGGCCGCCCGGCCAAACACCGTCTTTTGGTCGGTGGTAGCTTTCATGCCCACACCGTCTATGGCCGACATGGTCACGTAATCACCAATTTTGATGGCCCCGTCTTGGGTACTTACTAGCACGCTATAGGTACCGTTGGTAGCCACGTAGACTTCGTTCGTGAGATTACTACTTGAAATAGTCAGCGACAAATCGTGCGGGTCAACGGTAACACCATACATTTGCAGCAGATTCTTAGACGTGGCCGGCGCTACCTTAGCCGCCCCGCTACCCGTTAGTTGCACAATTGTACCGTTTTGCAGCACACTGTCGGCGGCATAACCCTGCACGGTACCGCCACCGCTTTTACTGGTAGAGCTACCCGTACTTGAACTGGCCGACGAGCCATTCCCAGACGCAGCAGAAGCCACTCCACCCATAACGAGCAGCAACGCGACCAATGTGCCGGCGGCTCCACGGGTAAAATATCGGCCCAGTCTCATTTTTATCTCTGGTTTTCCTGCCATTAAAAGGCTAGTGCTTAACTAGTCATCAGTATACTCTACCCGCCCCCGTTCCACCACTGCAAAACCAGTTCGCCGCAAACTCCTAAAGGACAGTCCTTTATTCTCTAATCTTCCACGTCTTAGCTTCGTGAGCGTTAGCCGTCAGAGTGTAGGCTTTTTGGCTACGGCCGCCAATGTATTAACGAACGAGCGAACATCACTTTCAGTTGTAGCTCGACCCATGGTAATGCGCAAAGAAGCCTGGGCGTCTGCATCGGGCAAGCCCATGGCACGAAGCACGTGGCTCGGCTCGTCATCGCTGGCGCTGCAAGCCGAGCCCGCTGCAGCCAATATGCCGCGCTCGTCTAGCTCTACCAGCAAGCGCTCGTTGTCTTGGCCGGGCAGTGTCAGATGAATATTGTTGGGCAAACGGTGCTTGCGTGATCCGTTAATGGTCGCTCCCGGCAGCTTTTCACCAATGAGCTGGAAGGCTAACGTCTGTAAATCGTTCAAGCGTTTCGTTTCGTCTTGTCGTTTGGCTTGTGCCAGTTTGAGTGCTGCTGCAAAACCCACACAGCTGGCTACGTTTTCAGTGCCACTACGCAGGTTTCGCTCTTGGCCACCGCCGCGGATAATAGGCTGCAAATGCACTTTACTTGACACATATAGAGCACCACTCTGTTTTGGTCCGTATATTTTCCCGCCATTGAGTGTCATAAGGTCCACGCCAAGGCGCGAGACCTGCAGGTCGAGATAGTTGGCCGCCTGACAGGCATCGGTATGAAAATAAAGCGGTAGAGTATTACCCGTGCGCCGGCGTTCGTCACGAACTTTCTTGATCAGTGTCGCAATCTGACGTAGTGGCTGGATGGTGCCAACCTCGTTGTTGACGTACATGATACTTACCAGTACGGTCTGATCGTTTATCTCTGCTTCCAAGTTGGCCAAATCTACCACTCCCTGATCTGTCACCGCCGCAATCGAGTGGTCAAACTGCTGGGCCGGCTGCAGCACCGCATCATGCTCTATGGCGCTTACCACCACATTGGCGCCCGGAAACTCCTGCATGACGCCAGCTATCGCCAGATTGTCGGCCTCGGTACCACCCGCCGTAAAGATAATTTCGCTGTTTTTGGCACCCAAACATGCTGCCACATCTGAACGTGCCTTTTCTAAGGCTATTCGTACTTGCTGCGCTGGCAGGTAGGTAGCTGAGGGGTTAAAGAATTGGTCTGAAAAAAACGGCTGCATAGCCGCCACCACTGCCGGATCGAGCGGTGTGGCCGCTGCATGGTCAAGATAAATCATAGCAATAATTGTAGCCTAAGCGGCCGCGAGTAGCAGAGGGTCGTACTGGGCGTGCAGGTTCTGCCGGTACTGACGAGTAGCGGCGCGCAAGTGCTGGGCTTCTTCAAGGCTGACTGGTTGGTAGGGTAGCCCGTCTTGCGCCTTAAAGATGCCGTGCGGACGGATATCGTAGCGTGTGGTACGCACATGGCGCATACCACTCCCATCGGTCCACTCTTCGTGCCACACCCAAGTGTGCTGGTCTAGGCAGAAGAATTCACGGCGACTGCCCTGCGGAATGGGACCAAACAGTGTACCACCCATACGTGCAGCGTCGCGGAGAATACTACGGTGGATCTCAGCGCTCCGCGCTTGCGAATCGGTAGGCAAAATAATACTAAATAGCTTGCGTAGCATCGCCGGTCTCCTGTAGTAACTGGAACGCCTGGCCAGCCAAGGCGGCATTGACGCGTTCCTGGGCCTGTGCTACCGCGTTATCGATGGCGCGCTGGGGCTCACCTGCAAGTTCGGCGGTATTGACAGGTGAAGCCACAGGGCCCTGAACCGTACTGGGCGCAAAGAGTGTGCTCACAGCAACCCTGCTGGGCAAGGGTGCAGCACGCTGCTCAGCGACTTCTCGAGCAGTCACCATGTCTTCAACGGCCTGGGCTGCAGCATCAGTATCGCCCATTACGATACTAATAAGACGAAGGCGCTCATAGCCTGGACGCTCACGGGAACCCGCGCCAGTTCGGTCTGGGAAAGGGGATAATTTGTTGCTCATGTTATATCTTAAACAAGCCGCGCGCGTTGGTGGTGGTTGCGGCAGCCAGGTCTTCGAGATTCTCACCACGCAGATTGGCCAAAAACTTTAGCGTCACTCGCACGTGTCTTGACTCGCAGATTGTACCACGGAATGGTACGGGGGTCAAGAATGGGGCATCAGTTTCTAACAGTAGTAGATGTTGTGGAATTGTGCGATATGTCACAAGCTGAGCTTCCTCTTTGGCAAAAGTGACAATCCCATTGACGCCAAAGTACAACCCGCGCTTCACGGCTTGTTCCAAATTGGCTAAATTGTCGGCGTAGCTGTGTAACACACCGCGCAGTTTCGCGCCCGGGTAGCTGTCGAAAATGGGCCAAAAATCGTCAAACGCCTCGCGTACATGGAAGCTGAGCGGCAAACTATGCTCGAGCGCGAGTTCTATCTGGAACTTTAGCAGTTCCACCTGCGCTTCCTTCGGCGAGTGGGTATAGAAATAGTCCAACCCACACTCGCCAATGGCGACAATCTTGTTGTCTAGAGGACTGTCCTTTAGAAGGCAGGTGAATTGCCGCTTCGCCTCATTGCCAAGGTGATCATGGGCCTCGTGCGGATGTATACCGATGCTGGCCCACAACCCCTCGCGGGCCGCCACAAATTCTATTGCCTGCTCGCTGTCAGCCAATGTAGTGCCAATGCAGAGCATCCGGTCCACGCCCGCCTCATGGGCGGCCCTAATCACGCCCTCCGGCGTTCGCTCAGCACCATCGCTAAACCACTTGTCGTACACCGGCGTGGTCCTACGAACCATCTCGTGCAGATGGCAATGTGTATCGAATAGCGATATAGCAGACACCGTACTACGTCTCCAGCGTTACACTTCGGCCGTTTCTAGCTTTGGGAACAAGGTAGTTTTCGGTGCTCGCACTATGCCTGTTTCAAAAATAGCTTTTATTTTGACACTGGTGCTAGGCAAAAACGGCTCCAGTAGGTCAGCAATCTCAAGCAGATCACTCACCTGCTGCGCCAGTATCTCACGCAAATGCTCATCATCGTTCTCTTTAGCAATCTGCCATGGTTTTTCCTGATCGATGTACTGGTTTAGGCCTCTTACCTGGTCCCACACCTCTTCGAGGGCTCTGTCGAACCGGCATTCAGCCAGTGCCTGTTCGTAAGCTCCGGTGTCGTGCTCGCTGGCTGGTACGTCACCAATTACACCACCCTGATATTTCTGGATCATTGCCAGGGTACGTTGCACGGCATTGCCCAGCTCGTTAGCGAGCTCACTGTTATAGGCAGTTTCAAACGCCGACCAGCTAAAGTCGCCGTCTTCGTAGGATGAGACGTGGCGCAAAAAATAGTAACGGAACGCATCCGCACCGTATCTGTTCACTATGTCCTCGGTGGTCACCACATTGCCAATGGTTTTGCTCATTTTTTTGCCATCAACGGTAATATGCCCGTGTACAAAGAGGCGTTTTAAGAGCGGCAAGCCGGCGCTCATGAGCATGGCCGGGTAAATAGCGGCGTGGAAACGCAGGTTGTCTTTGCCGACAATCTGCAGATCGGTTGGCCAGAATTTCTTAAAGTCTTCGCCGTCAGGATAGTCAAGCACGGTTATGTAGTTCATAAGCGCTTCAAACCATACATACATTACCTGCGTGCTATCGCCTGGCACCGGTATGCCCCAGGGCAGCTTCTTTTTGGGTCGGGAAACGCTTATATCGGTTAGACCACCTTTAATAACATTCAAGATCTCGGTTTTGCGGCTATCCGGTAGCACCTGGAACTCGCCCGACTCAATTACTTGGGCCAGCTTGTCGGCGTAAGTGCTTAGTTTGAAGAAATAGTTTTCTTCCTCCAGCTTTTCGTACTGCTTGTCGTGCAGTGGGCAAACTCCGTGAGTATCCTTGACCTCTGTCTCAGTCTTGTACTCCTCGCAGCCTACGCAGTACCAGCCAACATATTTTGATTTGTAAATGTCATGGCCCATTTGCTTCCACAAAGTTTGCGCGGCGGCAATGTGCTGCTTGCTGTTGGTGCGTGAAAAGTGCGTGTAGTCCGAGTTAATCAGTTTGTGGCCGGCTTCAATAAGGGGAACCACTTTCTCAATATAGTCTTCCGGCTGCACACCAGCCTCGACCGCCTTAGCGTATATCTTTGAACCATGCTCGTCTGAACCAGCGTTGTAGGCCACTTCGTACCCCTGCTGCCGCTTGGCGCGGGCTACAGTGTCGGCGTAGAGCCAGTCAATGGCGTTGCCAATGTGGGGATTGCCGCTGGCATATGGTATGGAGGTGGTTATGTAATACTTGTTGCTCATCTGTTCTATTTTACCTTATCCGTTAGATTATTGGGCAGTAGTGGGGTGCCAACTTTCAAATTATGCGTAGAGGCTGCTTGACCACGATGGCCAATGACAATCTCTAAAAAGCGACCTGAGCCGTAGCCGGAGCTACCAATCGTCAGGGCCGTAACACCTTGCGGTACATCGGTCAACCGGCGGTAGCAAGTGGCTTGTACGCTACCGGCTAGCGTGACTACTTTGCCTTGCTCAAAGTCCACATCTTTGGATAGCAAGGTGGTCTTGACATCCTCAAAGTTGTCAACGTGCCAGACTTGGGCGTCATTGCTCGCCAATCCAGTCAGAGGCTGTGTCGTGGACGGCAACTTCCGTCCCTGGAGTGTCCAGTAAGCTACCAGCGGCAAAAACTCCAGGCTGCGGAACTGCGAGTTGTTTATTTTATCGGCTTCTTGGGCCGCCAGCTCACCCCACTTCACGGCTGCGGCCGTAACCGTGGGAGTATCAAGCAGCTCCACCGCGTTCACAATTCCAAGATCTCTAAACAGCGCCAAGCTCCGCTCCTCGTATGTGCTCACTACTAGCACATTCCCGGTTCGAAAATAGCAGAACGGCGTACCGTTATCCCACTCTTGTTTCACGTCTTCACCCCGTGGCGCTACGTTTACCAGAATCACGTGCTCTGCTGCTTGCCTACTCAACGGAAAATTGCATAGGACATCGAGTACATCCAGCAGGTTACCTGCGGCCTCAATAGGTTCATATGATCCCACGCCTATATATGTTGGCTGCACCCCAAACAGTGTTTTAAAACGCAAGTCCTGACGGCTACGCGCCAGGTCATCGGTGCAGTCGTTAATGATTGTCCCAGTTGTAATTGTCATGTTCATTTCCTTGTCTTATGCAACAAAAAACCTCCGCTTGAAGTAGCGGAGGCTGCTTGTCGGTTTAATGTATTTACTAGGACGCGCTGAAAACTCCGCTACTGTGAGTGGGCATCATCATGTCCATAGCTAGAGTTGTGGCGTGTGCCATAGGTTGGATTGTAACATGGAAATGTAGTTTTACAAATTGGACCTACAGCAGAGATTGTTGCTCGGGCGGCTCAGCGACCGTTACGCCCAGTTTTTCGGCCAGCCGGTAGACAAAAGTTTCCTGCGCCCCATGCAGTTTGGGCACTGCATCGGCTAGCGGTGTCCACGCCAAACGATCAATCTCGGGTATTTGTAGCTTCCGGCCACTGTGGGGCGGCCAGTCTATCTCTACAGTATTACTTACAAACTGCGAGAGATCAGGATTGCCTTCAACCGCCCAAATAGATGTCTCTTTGCCGTCTTTGGGGCGCTTAAACATACCCAGGTCTATATAATCACCAGCCGGAACATTCAAGCCGGTCTCTTCGGCAAACTCACGTCTAGCTGCCGTAAGCGGATCCTCACCCGGCTCAATCTCTCCCTTTGGTATAGACCATGCCGCCAGGTCCTTCTTGGCCCAAAATGGGCCGCCCGGATGCCCGAGCAGTATTTCTACGCCACCGTTCGTACGACGATAAACTAAAATGCCTGCGCTGCGCCGGGTCATAGTAGTTCAGGGAAGAACTGCGCCGCTAGCGGCAAACTGCCGGGTACCATATCGAGCGTTTTTAGCTCGTCTAGGCTAAACCATTGGCCACTCGATGCTTCCCAGTCGAGCGTGAACTTGTCGGTGCTTATTTCTGCTAACACAGGTACAATGAACCACGTTTTCTGGTATTCCGGCGCTTCTTCTATAATAATTTGCCCACGCTTAACATTTACTATATATTCGGGAGCCATGCCCAGCTCTTCACCGAGCTGCTGGCTAGCTTTATCCTCTATGGATTGGTCGTCGTCCAAAAAGCCAGATACCCAGTCCCATTGCCCAGGGTACAATCGCATGTCGGTCGAGCGCCGTACGCAGAGAATCTTGTTGCTGTGCGTTACCACCACGTGCACTTTGGGTGCATAGCGAATGTCTGTATAGTTTACCTGACCATGTTTGGCGACAAATTTTGGTTCAGCCATAGTTATTTCTCTTTCAGCAGCCTCTCTACCGCTTTACGTTCTAAATCATCTAGGTCGGCAAACAAATCTTTCTCAAACTTTTCAGACACCGTGTATAGGTAGTCGTCTTGGCTACGGGGAATAACGTGAAACAGTACGTGATTCACTTTGAGCTTGTTTTGCTTCTTAAACGGTCGGTAGTTTTGGCGAATGTCTACGCCGGTGCCCAGCTCGCCGAGCACGCGCTGTTCTACAAAGAAAATTAGCTTAAATACGTCGGTCAGCTCATCGGCCGTCAGCTGCCAGGGCTCTTCAATGTGCCGTTTGGGTAGCACCAAGATATGCCCTGGCACCTTGCGCGGATTGCTTAAGACAACTATAGCGTGCTCGTTTTCTTTGAGCACACGATCTTTGGCATTGCAAAATGGACAGCTTGCTTCGTTCATACGTCTTTAGTATACCTTGCTAATCGGCCGCTCCGTATTCATGCTGCTGGGCGCGTTTAGGCAACGTAGGCGATAGCGCTAAGGCCACAGCCAGAGCAGCAGCCGTTACCGTAAAGCCATCGCGCACACCCTTTACAATGGCGTCGTTCTTTATGCGCACAATTTCCTGTGTGACCGCTGACGGCACATGGGCGTGCTGGTTACTGGCTGCCCCTAGACTTTGTGCTGCAGTGGCCACGTCGGCGGCCACCTGCGGCTTGGCGCTGTCTGGCAGCACTTTACTGGTGGCCACGTCGTGGTTGAGCTGGGTTATGAGTGACGATATGAGTACCGCACCAATGAGCGCCTGGCCCAGGCTGGTACCAATCTGCCGGAAGGTATTGTTTACACCCGAGGCTTCGCCGGCCATTTGCACGCTTACGGCTGACAGTGTTAGGTTGGCTAGTTGTGAAATGACTAGTCCAAAGCCCAAACCAAAACAAATCAGTCCCGGAATCAGCTGCGCTTCGGTGGCCGCGGCTGTTACTTCAGCCCGTTGCAACAAAATACCTACGAAGGCTAGCCCCAAGCCAATCTGAATCAGCCAACGCTGCGGCACGCTAAACCTGCCGGCCAGCACGCCCGCTAGTGGCGAGCCGACCAAAATGGCCGCCGTGGCAGGAATTAGTGCCAAGCCACTATGGAATGCATCCTTGCCCAGCAGCCCTTGCAAAAACACCGGCAGGCTAAATATCCAGCCGAACTGGCCTAGCACTGCTATGGCCAGCACAGTGGTCCCCGCCATGAAATTACGGCTTTTGAGCAGACCTGTCGACACCAACGGTGTCTTGCCTCGCTCCTCCAACATAGCTTGGCGGAGCAAGAAAAGAGTAACAAAAATAAGCCCGAAGACAATCGCATAGGCACTAATGGATATGCCCAGCAGGTGGAACTGCTGCCCAAAGATCTCATACGACTGCTTAGCTTTAACCCACCCGTAGGTTGATGATTCGATAATGCCATACACCACTCCACCAAGCCCCAGCGCCGACAGGACAATACTGAAAATGTCCGGCCGGTGCGGCGTGGGTTCGCGTGCTTCGTGTACCAAAAATGACCCCGCCAGTATAACTAGCACCACGCCAGGGTTGATTAGGTAGTTCCAACGCCAACTGTAATTGGTGGTCAGCCAGCCGCCCAAGATTGGTCCAATGGTAGCCGCCGCGCCGGCAATGGCGCCGTAGACCCCAAACGCTATAGCGCGGTCTTTGCCGCGATAGGTACTTACCAGCAAACTAGCGGTAGCCGGCAGCATGAGTGCCGCTCCAGCGCCTTCTATAAGCGCCACGCTCATAAATAAGTAACTCGATGAGTGCGATTGGCTAGCTAGCAGCGAACCAACAGCGAAGATAATCGCACCAACAATGAAGATCTTTTTGCGGCCAAAAATGTCGCCCAGCCGCCCGCCAGTGATGGTAAATGCCGCCAACATAAGGCTGTAACCGGTAATGACCCACTGAATGGCTTTGAGGTTGCTATGGAGGTCGCCAATGATAGCTTTTACACTCACGTTAATAATTGTTGTGTCAAGCACAACAATGAACAGCGCCAGCGACATGACAATTAACGGTGCCCACTTTCGAAACCCGGTCACTTCAGGCATGTCGTACTCCTCCGTTTCCCCTATTGTACCGGAAAAACTACCCGGCAACACGTTTCGTGATTTGGAAGGTAACGCTCATCTGCCCTGTAGTCGGTGCCACGCCGACTCTATGGCTGCAGCCATGAGTGCTTTATTGCCGGCTTCATACTGAGCAATGAACTCTGTCGGGCTTAGCACCACACGCTCTTCACTCGGCTCATCCGGGGGCGGCACAAACTTGAACAGTTGGTCGACATAGGCAGCGTAGAGCAGCATGAAACTAGGGCGATCAAAGTAGTCGGACTCGATGACCTCCACCAGCACCGGCGCCTGAACGGTCATGGAGGCTTCTTCCATAACTTCTCGCTTTAAAGTTTGCTCCGGCGTGGTCTCGCCGGGCTCCACATGTCCACCAGGTAGGTCAACGCCGCGATGACTTAGCCGCACTGCAACAATCTCGCCCTCCGCGGTAAAGGGTATAACCGAAACACTGGTAACAGCGCTAAAATCGGGCAAAGCAACCGGGCCCAGATGGGTAAAGGTTACGGCTTTGCCCTTGATATTAGTCTGGTATGAACGGGGCGTTGACACAGAGCGTAGTATAGCCTAACTAGATTCTAGAAATTCCTTTTGTACATAAAGATCTCGCCTAACCTCATTGTTGGTGTCACTGAGTACAACGTGCCGCCATGTGTCGTAGTGGAGATTGCCAGTTGGAACCTGCAAGTTCTGAAGTGTATGCGGCCCGTATCTAGACACAATTTGTGAGTAGTTTACCCATGGCACCGGTTGAAACATAGGCAGCGAAGTTTGAAACAGCGGCCGCATGTCGGGATATTTAGCCGCAAACCGTTCGAAATAGTCCGCGTAGTACTCTGGCGGCGTGGGTATGCGACCATATTGATTGGTTACATTGGTGGTAAAGTGGTGATTGCCCGCGTAGACTTCATGAAGCGCCTCCCCCAAGGCGTCGTATTTGTCGGCATAGCACATCACCTGAGCCTCGAGCGAAGCATGGTCTGCCGCATCTTGCAGCAGTGTACCGTATGTATAACGTCCTATGCGTTGGGGGAACCGCTTGGTAATATCTTGTATAGCACGCATCTCCGCCAGCCGAACTGCTTCTAGTTGTTCCGCCGTCATTTTACTTTTGTTGCCCGCCTGTACATCTCCGAATACTAGCTCAGCGTCATCGTGAATAAAGGCTAATGTTTCAGCTTTGCGTGGATCGTAGCTCGGGCCAAACACGGCGGCTGCCGTGGGATTAATAGCGCGTACTAAAGCGGCGGTACGGTGTGCATGCGTATACAGATTGGTGCGGTAGAGCATAACCTTATATAAGCTAAACCGGGACAAAGCCCGTAGGTCATCGTCCCGTCCAACGAAATGCTGTAGCGTACTTTCCACCCCACTAGCCCTAGGCATATGCTTAGCATAACATTTTGACGGGCGAGGTGGGACTTGCCTTGCGTGGCTAGTGAGCCCGCTCCCTGCAGCCCGCCCGAAGTGCGAGGGGATTCGCACTTCGGAAGAGGAAGAACCGGCCATAAGGTAAAGTGACCAAGCAAACTTGCTTGGTCACTTACGAAAAGGCCGTGTTCTGACGTGGTGGGCGAGGTGGGACTTGAACCCACAAGACTTGTTAGTCAGCGGATTTTAAGTCCGCCGCGTATACCAATTCCGCCACTCGCCCTAAGGGTAATGAGACAAGCCCTTGCAGGGTTTTTCTCATCGCGCGGGGCGACGGAATGAATCCGTCGTCTCCGGCTGCTCTTTTCCCGGAACTCAAGGAGCAATAATTTGGAGGCGCCTACCGGAATTGAACCGGTGTACGAGGTTTTGCAGACCTCTGCGTAACCACTCCGCCAAGGCGCCATCACGTCTTTTAGAACTTGCTCAATTATATCAGCAAAACAAGCTGTTTTAATCAGTTAGCTCGGTTTTTGCTTGATCGGCCACTTCATCGGCTATTAGCAGCCCCACTTTGAGCACCACTTCGCGTCGGTGCTCTGCATTGAGCTCGTACTGGTAACGACGCAGCGACTGCGGCAAACTTGGGTGCAGCCCATAGACTGGGTCATCGGCACGATGGGGCGGTTCCAGAATGGCCACATCTAACGGCTCACCATGGTTCCAGCAAGTTTCGCTTATGGTCAGAAACCAGGCTTGGTCGCTAGGTATAAGCCCCTCACTACGCACCAGTGCCTGGCTTCTAATACAACGTGGAGCGTGACTAACAGCAGCAATCTCCAATACCCGATGTGCGCCTATTTTCGCAAACCGTTTCGCCGCCATGCGCACTTCTTCTTCGGTAGTGCCTGCGGTTTTTAGCCGCGGACCAGCCACCAAGGCATTGAGCCGCTGGGTAAACACACTACGCTCATTGGCGGAAAGCGCGTCCAGCTTGCGCTTCAGGCATGGAAAATTACTTAAGCTCTCAGTATGGTCAAGTAAAAACTGCCGGGCGTAGGCACCCTCAGTTAAGCCGTCCTTTTCTGAGGGACCACTATAAATAATGGAGGTTACGTCGTCACCAGGCGGTATGCCCAGCAGGCAGTCGACAAATTTGGTAAGCGTACCCAGCCTATCCTGCGCTGGGTCGCCCCATACCAGTTCCTCCCAGCCGAGGGTCCCCAAATGGTAGACGTGTAGTAGAACGCCAATTTTTGCCATTCGTATAGTGTACCAAAAGACTGACGATGAGTGCGGCAATCTACCTAGCGAGCAGTGCTCATGTGCGCATTCGGCTATGTGGCTGCGTGTGATACTGATAGCGGCTACGCTGCCACTGCAATTGTGTTGCGAAGTGCCACGTCTACGACTTGTCGTGCGGCATCCCCCTTGGATCTACGCGCCTCCCTTGCAGCCGCCGCAGCTCGGGAGCGCTCGCTTCTTCCCTCCAGTACTTCTGGGATAACGACTGCCAGCTCCTCAGGCCTGGCGCCCACACTGACACCCGCATCCACCGCGGGGAAGGTAAAACCAAGCAAGAGGGGTGTGAGCAAGGTAATATTGTCTCTGAGTCTCTCGGCTGCCCGCTTAGTTATATTCGAACGGCCGCCAATTACTAGGTCGGCGGCATCCACTAGGTCATCGCTAGAATAAGCACTTGCGTCCATATAGTCCAGACTGTCAAACGACCACCAATTAGCCATTGGGTCTTGCGCATCAAGTTGGTGCGGACCAATTGCGAACAGTACATTGGGGTCGTTAACCATCGCCAGTCCGCCAGCTATGTCTTGTACTATGGCATCACGGTCCAAATCGCCCAAAAAGGGCAAGAGTATGGGGACAAATATTTTTCCAACTGGTATGCACAGTCTACGCCGTTTTGCTTCATACACCTCCTGGGGGTTCTCTTTGGAGAGTGGATCGAAGGTGGGTGAGCCAGTTACTTCAATTGGTATGTCATGGCCCGGGAACCAGCCGATGAGCAACTCTTTAGCTATATCGTCAGACGCGCACACAGTGGGCATCTCTAGGCCCTGCTCGATAGCAAAGTCGATAATTCTCCGGCAGGCAACCGCAAAGTCTTCGTCCACGGTTATGTCGACCTTCCCACTGTAGCGCCTCATTAGGAAGCGCTCCAAACGCGCCGAGACAGATGGGCTAAGGATTACCGCTCGGGGTAGCTTAGTGGCTCCAGGATCATCGCTGGGAGTTACCGTCAGACAGTGTTCCTTGGCTCGCCGCATAAACACTTGTTCGCCATGGCCAGCCAGTAGCGCCATTACGCGCATCCTACGTTGCACTGCCAGCTCAAATGCCACTTCTAAAATTGCATCGGTACCACCCACATCTTCGCCGCAGACTATTACAGGAGCAGTGCCAGAGTCGGCACCCTCCGGGCCCACAACTTCGTACCACAACGCGCCCTTGGGTAGTACAAGATCATTCTCGATTGTGGCGACTGCCATATAGCTAAGACTTGAGGATAGATAAAATGGTATTAAAACAAAAAGGTGCCTATACAGCACCTGGCGTTAATTAGTGTTTTGCGCCACCCGGATTACCCCATGCTTCTTCCCTATGGAAGCTACAAATGGTCAATTACTATAGCAACACTAGTCTAAGTATACAATAATGCGCATAGATTGACAATCATCCAACTTCACAGAAACGGACAGCTAAAGTAAGACGTACAGCCGACGTTAACTTGCTATACTCATGCTAATGAAAGAACTACTTGGTGGCATGACTATTTTCTTGTCTTTGGTGGGCTACATCCCATATCTGCGCGATGTCATAAAGGGCAAAACAAAACCGCATGCCTTTTCGTGGATAGTGTGGACCTTGGTGACCTTTGTAGTAGGCATAGCCCAACTAGCCGCGGGCGCAGGCTGGGGGACAGTGCACAATCTAACCACTGGTTTCATTGGGTTGGTTATTTTGTTTTATGCGCTAAGAAATAAAGACAAAGACATAAAGCAAATAGATATTGTGCTTTTTATACTCGCCCTACTCTCCATACCCTTGTGGGTAGTCACCAAAAATCCCGTGTACTCAATTATACTCATTACCGGCATCGACATTCTGGCTTTCATACCTACCTTACGGAAAACGTGGTATGACCCTACGAGCGAAACATTGGTTAGCTACTTTCTAGCGGGACTAAAGTACGGCCTTGCCCTGGGGGCCATTGGCGCCTACAAATTTTCTACGCTGTTATACCCTATTGTGCTCATAGCCATGAACACTGCCATTGTCACCATCATAATTACCAGATGCAAAGTGGTCCAACCCAGCCCTCAGCCCCACACCTAGCTCTAATCTTGACGTGTTATAAATGCACTCAGCTCCTGCCAGACGGCATCGGCAATTTCCAGCTCGCCAGTGGCTTCAGCCTGCTCGGCCAAGGCATCGCCTCGCTCGCCGGGCAGCATAACTGTTTGCCCCGGGAGCGGTTTGGCAGATTTTACAAACTCTACGAGCTCCGTAGCGCGCTTCATGTACTCATCAGCGCCCGCAAACAAGCCAGGATCTATAGCCATAACAAATGTACCCCAGCCATCTTCGTGGTGGGCGCTAGCCGTACCCGCCAGCGCAACTGCGCTGGACATTAGCTGCACAAATAGTGCCAGACCAAAGCCTTTGTGACCCGCAAAGGTTGTAATAGACCCACCATCCAAAATCTCAGCCGGGTCGGTAGTGGGCTTGCCGTGCTTGTCAAAGCCGGTGCCCTCTGGCAACTTCTCGCCTTTTAGCTTTGCCTCTATGATGCCAAAGCGGGCCATGGACGTCGTGGCACTATCGAACACTACTTCGCCACCGTTATACGGAAAGGCATAAGACAATGGGTTGGTACCCAGTTTTGCTTCGGCTGACCCACTCGGCGGCACCAAGGCAAGGGTACTGCCCGTGCAAATAAACCCAACATACCCACTCTGGGCAATTCGCCGCGAAAAGTAGCCAATCGCACCAGAAGACGATAGCGTGTGGTTCACACATACCACGCCAACGCCGTGGTTCTCGGCCAGGTCAAGTGCCATGTCGGCAGCTTTGGCGCTCGCTACCATAGAATGTCCGCCAGATAGAAGTACCCCGCACTTGTTCTCTTTGGTTACTTTTAGCTCTTCTACCTCATTGGCCTTCGGCACGCCACCCGTAGCTATCTTGGTAACACCCTGATTGTTACCCCGCAGCTGGGCGTACAAGAGCACATCGACAATAGTCGCGGCGTCTTCGCCTGTATAGCCCAGCTTGCTTACTCCTGCCAATACTTTTTCGCGCAGTTCAGACACTTTTACCTTCATGGTTAGCTCCTTACAAGCGTAATAGGCCTATCATATCAGAAAGTGGGAGTACTCCACGTAGCGTGAAGATGCCTCCTAACTAAACAGCACCGCCTGTTATGACGGTGCTGTTTGCTGGCTAGAATTTAGTTCCAGCCGAAAGCCCGGCTCAATATCCACAGCGTAAAGGCGATGGATATAAAGAACAGGCCCAAGCCCACTGGGCTACCCCAGCTAAACCACGAACCCCACGAGCGCCAGTGTTTCAGATGGTCCTCGTAGCTCCAGTCGTAGTCCTTTTTGAGGTCTTGGATACTTTTGCCTTGGTGTTGCATAAGTGTCCTTCGTGTTAATTAATGAGAGCCTGTCGCCAGAAGGTTCGACGATGTCCTACAGCAGCGCAGACCTACTCATTCATCTATGGCCCTTGTGTCCAACCATGATTGTTCGCCGAATGAGCAGCGCATGGCTAAAATGGAACGACCACTTCTGTGGCTATTTAAGCACGAAGAAACAGGGATGGCAACCACCGGCGTTATGATGTCTAGCCTAGTTCAAAACAGCATTACTTTACTAAATGCTTCTGCACCGACATAGAGCGAAGCACTCCAAGTTAACGCTAGGGGTAGCGCGCCAAGGAAGTTTGCCACATATGAGAGCCGCGTGACTTTGGCCCCAAGCATTTTAATAGCTCTGATACTTGCTAATATACACAATTTATGTTACAATAGTAACACTATGAGCGCAACATACTCCCCAGCGAGTGTATTTCTAAGCGCCTGTGAGGCTCAGGGCGTCGTAGAAGCTACCGAGGCAAAAGGTCGCCAAGGCATTATTGCCTTGATTGCCACGCTGCACAGGGGCGTTGTAGAGGCAGGTATACCTCTACGATTTAACGCGCTAGACGGTCCGCTTGACATCGGTGCAATGCCCAACATTGGCCCGGTACGCATGCTCGGCGCACTGGCAAACGTAGCCTCTGGCTACGACCAAGGGGTCGATAGCGATTTCGAGATAACCACACCCTCAGCCTTTAAGGGGGGAGACGGTGACTGCCCAAACGCCGAGCAGCATTGGAATAGCACCCTTGAGTCACGTAGCAACGGCCACCCACCACTCGCTGAAGTTTATGTTGCCGAGAACGGCGAAGCAGTTGCCATCCGCAAAGGACGAGGCGCCGTACCTACCGTTCTGCTATTGAAAGCCGTTCGTATTGTTGACGGCAACAACGTACCCTTTACGTACTTGCCCGGTAGCCTCGTACACCTCAGCGCCGTCGGGGACGAAACACGCATCGTACGCCAGGGACCCAACCACAAATTGGAGATTCCCGGGGGCAGCGTGGTGCGCCCATGGGGCGACGTTACGGGGGTGAATTACCTGCGTCAGACCCCGCTGGCGTACGATGACTCCACACTGGTTGCGTCTGAAGCCTACGCAAAGCACGTTTCGGTGGAGCGGCCATGGCAGGCCGTCCAAGATCTTGCCGAGCTCATTATTGAACAGGCCAAACAGGCCTAAGCTCCAACGGTACCTGTCTGGACCTCTCCGGCGCGTTGGTAGTTGGCAAAGATGACGCCGTTTGGCGTAACCAGACTGTCCAGTAATGTGAAAGCCGCAGGCCTGGTACCCTCGCCGAACAGGCGTTTGCCCGTACCGAGTGTAATCGGAAACGTCATAAGGTGCAGCTCGTCGACCAGGTCATGTTTGAAGAGCGTCTGGGCCAGGTTGCCGCTGCCGTGAACTTTAATGTCGGAACCTTCTGAAGCTTTCAGCTTTCTCATGTCCTCGACGCCTTTCAGCAAGCTCGAGTTCTTCCAACCTGACTTATGCACGTCTGACTCGCTCAGGGTAGTACTCGCGCAGTATTTGGCAACGTCCATAATGCCCGGCCACATGTCGACGTGCTTGGGCCAGTAGGCGGCAAACAGTTCAAAGGTTCTTCGACCCAGAAGAATATCTGTCGATCTCATCCATTCTTGCATGAACTTGCCAGCCGCTTCGTCGGCTTCGGCAAAATACGGCGCCGTCCAGCCACCATACTTAAAACTGCCGGACTCATCTTCTTCAGGTCCGCCTGGCGCCTGCATAACTCCGTCTAGGCTAATAAACTCTTGGACAATTATTTTTCTCATGCAGCACTACCTTTCTTGTTTAAGCGTTCTCTTGCTTCATGTGGGTGTAGGATTTTTGAATGAGCTCTTCCAGTACCCCACGGTCAACATCATCTAGTTTATTTATGTACACGCAGCCCATGCCGGTCTTGTGCTTGCCCAGGCGCTTCAGCAGGTCTGAATAATTACTATGTCCCAGCATGAGGTACAAGGTAAGCGCTTGTTTACGAGGCGAGAAACCAGTGAGCATCCAGTCGCCTTCTTGCCGGCTTTTTTCGGACTTGTAATGGTACTGGCCAAAACCAATTATGGAATTGCTCCACAGTTTGGGCTGCTCGCCAGTCAGCCTAGTGAAGATTTCGAGCAGCTCCAAACCATCTTTCTTTTTCTGCTCATTAGCAACCGCGTTTATAAACGCTTGCACATCGTCGTCGGTAACCTTGGTCTTTATCTCAGCCATACTCTAATGATAGCAAAAGACTCACGCTCGGGCTCTAGTGCTTATACTTCTCGCAGCGTCGTTCTTGATATTAAGGTCCCTATTTTTATCTGGCTAAAACTGATCCCATAGCTTCCGTAGTTCACCCGACACATGTCGTTCAATTTGCTCTACAACTTGTACTAGGTACCGTATATGGTCGGTCTTTGGATTGGCCTGGTTAATAGTGACGTTGATTTCTGAGATTGAGCGAAATCCGTTCGGTTCCTCGTTTTGAGTAAGTTTGGCTATATAGGCATGCTTTTGTACTGGCACGTCTTCCATTTTTCTAATGAGGACTCCGTGGGCATCTTTTTCATACTGAACCGCGAGCATATGTGCCGCCACTTGGGGCTGCTCACCAGCAATTGGGACCACAGAGTCAATAGTACTTGGCAAGCCATCCTCACCACACAATATGTAGCCATCTTCTCTTACGCCAAATAGGTCGACTTCTTGGTACATTGCATTTTTAGATTTTATGTAGTCCAAAGGATACGCATTGCCGGTTGCTTGCTGCGTAGCGGGATCATACTCTCGTACTAGATCCCCCGCTCCTAAGTTGTATCCGTCAACGTAGGTCGCAGGATAGTCGTAGACTATGCCAACATATTTCCACCCAGTTTGATTCAGAGGATAGACCGGGCCACCCCCACCAATTGTGCCAATAGCAGAATTATCAATGTCTATTAGCCCATTGGTGACAAAGCTGTAATACCGGCTAGCTGAAAGCGAAACGTTACCGCCTAGCATATAGAGCTCTTTGAGCTCGTCTAGTACGTGCACGTCCAACGAGTTAGTAGCGTGCACCATGGTAAAAAATTGACTCTCGCTTATTTCGTCGTCCACCAAAGATCTAAATAGCTTTCCGATGATCTCCGACTTCATACGATCATCGTGCATATTAACCGAGAATACGACCTGTTCCCAGAGCCGCTCTTGCTTAGCCTTGGAAAACTTTTGTTTAAACTTTTCTAGCTTTTCGTCGTCTATTTTGCTTGTGTAGAGAAAGGCATATACCTTCCTCCCCAAAATAAAATCGCTGAGCGTACGTGGAAATTTAACTGCCGCCACCAGCGTTTTTACATACGGTATTTCCGACCCTAAAGGATCGAGCATGGATATGTACGGCTTGGCCGCCTCCACTAGTTTGTCGGCGCCAATCTCGGCATATTCTTCCACTAGGTCTGCCGGGATTAGGGAGCTGGCATCTGTATTAGCCATTTGATATCTCTGTGTAATCAAACTCTACAGTCTGGTGAGGGTATTGGTCTGCGTCAGTTTTAGGCCCATCTGGGAATTTAACCCAGCAGGTCAAATCTGTGTATTTAATATGGTTTGGTGCAGCATTGACCCTAACAGATTGTAACTTATCTGTTCCAAGTGCCCCATAAAAATCTAGTCCGCCCCGTGGCAAGACCGCGGGACAGGTCCAATAGGCAGCAAACTTCTCCTTTGTATTGTCTACGTATGTCGCCACACACTCGAATAAATTTGCACCATTTCTTAACCTGTACGGTGACCTAGCGACTCTACCAAGCTCATCTAATATAGCCAGGCTAACGATAAGGCTTGGGGGCTTGGTCGGCTGCGTATGTAGACTGTCCATGGCTAGCTTAAAGTATACGCGCATCGATGAGTTATAGCCCCGATTTTACAGCCAAGTAAACTACGGTTTGACCATCTAGGCACAGCTGGATACAGGACGGAGCTGTGTGAAGCCAATTGATAAACAAAAAGCTCCCAAACAGGGGAGCTTCTAAATACCATTTAGGTGTAGCAGGTGGGTAAAAGTTTACACCTTATCTCTAATGAGATAGCTCGTTGGCGGAGGGTATTGGACGCACCGTATCAAGAATATCCATTAGGCAAGTGAGTAATGGGAATTGCACCAGAGGCAAGGCTAAAGATCTGCCGTCGGCTCGTTAAGGTCAATGACTCCTCCGGAGCTATCCACATCCGCCCACGCAGGAGCCTGGACACCCAATTTACGCCAAAAGACAGCCACCTTTTTGGATGGGTTGTACTTTAAAAAGTACCATCCCCCTGATGCTGGCACATCTTCGGTTTCTTTAATTTCTTTAAGTTTATACGTACTAACGCCATCACTTTGGGAAGGTGCTATTGAACGGTCAATCACAATGCCCTCAGGCGCGTGCGCAGCAACAAATGCATCCAGACCTGTTGCGTCTGTTACCTTGGCGTAATCAAACTCTGAGGCTAGTATCCAGTTATTGTTAGGGAGCGTCCTGACCGGGTTTTCTATGTCACTCAGCACCGAATTCTCAACAGTGCAACTATCGTTCCCTTGGTATGCGCCGGGGCTGATTTGGTGCGCTACAGTGACGGCATGTTTCGAGGCCGCTACATACACCTTGCCTTTGGCCGTGTCTTCATAGACTTTTACCGGCACAGAGGCTGTCTGTGGCGTAGTTCCTGTGCATTCTGCGGCATTTGCAACCATCTTGGAGTAGGTAAGGCTAACCCCCGTGTCGTAATTCGTATACTTTTCGTAGGTGGCGTCCAAACTGACAGTTTTGGTGCCATGCAGGGCCTTGGCTTGCTTAGTAGTGCTAGATGTTTCAGAGTTACTAGTCGCTGAGTAGGTTTTATCACTCGCTTGCTTTGCGTGGTACACATACCAACCTGTAAAGCCTAAGATGCCAACTACTACCAGAATAAGTAGCGCCTCGACAATACTAAAGCCTGTTTGATCGGTGTTTTTCATGTTTAGCTCCTTGGGCGATGTTTATTACCTTAAGCATAACGTACATAGAGTCATTTGACCAAACGGGATTTATACCCGGTTCTACAGAGGCAAATGTGGCCATAAACAAGAACAAGAAGGTACACCTTTTGATGTGCCGTATTTGTTATTTCAAATTGGTGCAGCAGGTGGGTACAAGTTTACACCCTATCTCTGAAGAGATAGCCCGATGGAGGGAGGTTTTAGATATGCCGTATCAAGAGTATTTGTCGAGTAAGTAAGTGCTGGGAGTTACACACCCGTAGAACCCAAAAACTGCCAATGCCACGGTTCGGGCTTCATATTGAATTCGTTACCCTCAAGCCAGGATTCATAAAACCCAAAGTCGTTAGCATGCTGACGTAGCCAGACATAATCTACCGTATCCTTAAAGTCATCTGGTTTGTTGTCCGATGGCGAGCCATCCACAGTCTTAAAATCAATCGCCGCCTTGCTTGCGATAGTGTGCTGCGAATAGTTGGGCGGCGATGCTTGGCGGATAGTTTGCGCTATGTCTCCATTGTAGTTATTGGTGAGCCAGTTTATGAACACGACAACCTGATAGGCCGGTGAGCGATAGCATGCCAGTACGAGCAACTTGCGATCTGGGTGGTCGGCCATAAACGCCTCGTTCATGCGTGTGTATGCATCAAAGATGTGACGAGGCACATATTTGTCATCCAAAACTTTCTGCTCGCCATTCTCGGTATACTGTTGGTCACTTACTTTTACGAGGTCACCTGGCACCGGTTCCAAATCACCCGCATAGGGAGTCTTCACTCCGTAATCGAGTGGCTTTAGGTCGACGATCTCATCGACAATAGCCTGCTGGTCAGTCGTTAAGTCAGCCTTTAGGTCGTCAAGCGTAACAATGGGCGTTAATACGCCCCGTTCTTTGAGTGAGGCGAAAGTCGCGGCAAAGGTTTGTAAAACTGACTCATCAAAGGACCGTACGGGATGGCTCATATTCCCCCCATTGTACAAGAAGAATGATGAAGCAAGCGGGGCTCTAACATTTCTACAGATACGGTCCAAAATAAAAGAACGCACCACGCGATGCGTTCAATCTGTTAGCTAAACATGGTGCGGGTCAGGGGACTCTAACCCCTGGCCTCGTCCTTGGCAAGGACGCGCTCTAAACAACTGAGCTAGACCCGCGCGTCGGAACTTACGGCTAAGCCTCGTTTTGTTGCTAGCAACAAAAGCTTCGGCCTTTGCCTATGTTCCTCCTTTCAGCCTTCCATTCAGTCGCCTTCGGCTCCTTGGATTGGAATGCTGTGGCAAAATCTTTGATTTTGCTGGGCTGCACCCCTAATGGGTACTCGAAAATTGTACCAAAACATCTGTAAAAAGCAAGGCACACGACCGATGTTGCCGTGCGCCTTGGCCAAACTCAAAATTTGCTCTAGTGGCCGTTTGGTTGGTTCTTGCCGCCGGTAGCCACAAAGCTCACGCAGTCACCTTGGTTCTTGAAGGTAGTGCCGTAGCTCTTCCAGCCACTACCCATACACTGGTCTTTGCTGGTTGGCAGGTTTACGGGGGTCGCACCAGAGATCAGTGAGGTGTTGTCGATTAGGTAGCCGTTGCCAGCGTTGGCCGGAACCGCCGTGCCGCCTTCACGGAACAATAGCGTGCTCACCACACGGCTATTGTTGTTCTGCGGGATGGGGTTCGACTCGGTGTCAAACAGGTAGTAGTCTTCCCAGCTGGTGCCGGTCTTTACTAAGTTACCGTCTATGTAGACCTTCACCACGTCATTGTCTGGGCCGCTCGCGAAGTCCATAACGAACTTGACCGTGTGCGGCGCGGTGTAGCTGAGCGTGGCAACATCGGTTTCGTTGAATGTGTCGGCGTTTACCGCGTGCGTTGGGTCAGTCACGTCGTCGAAAAATACATGCATGCCATCGCTGTGGTCTTCAAAGCGCAGGTAGCTCATGCGCGCACCCGATCCACCATCGGGTGATACCGACATGGCCATGCCGGGTTGCTGGGCGCCGGTGGTGGACGCTATGGAAAATTGTGCTTCGAAGTGTGGTTGTGGCGAGGCCACCGGATTGCCGTTCTTGTCGAGCGCATTTGGTTCACCGGCCGGTTGCGACAGGGCTGGCGCAAAGGCTTGGTCGCCAAAACAGCCGCTGGTCACGGCGTTGGAGATCCTGAAGCTCTGCGCTCCAAAACCGCTGATCCCCATGGAGCCAGCCACACCTTCGTCGTACATGGCGCAACCAGCACCGGCAGAACCTGTGGCCGACCAGCCCTGTTGACCATTGATGTTACCGAGCGTATAACCCTGCGATGTTTCGAAGTTGATGGCAGCACTGTCGGCACTGGCTGAACCAAGCGTGGCAAGTGCCAAGCCGCCGCCACTGCCAATCAGCAAGCCCACGGTAGATAGGACAATTGCCGTTTTAGTTCTTACTTTGTAGACGCCCCTGGCAACACTATATTTGGCATAACTCAGTCGCATATGTACCCCTCCGTTTATGCTCACAGCATACACCTAGCTTATGGCTTTGCAACGTGTGGCAGGAGTAATTGAGGGCTTGACGACATAGCCAAGCGTAACATCTTGCGAGAAAGGGGTTTTTCTCTTAAAATACAGTGGTCTTACACCGTGCGGCGCTTTAGCTCAGTTGGTAGAGCAGAGGCCTGAAGAGCCTTGTGTCCCCAGTTCGAGTCTGGGAGGCGCCACCAAAGAAAATACCCTAACCTTGGTTAGGGTATTTTCTTTGGTAGGAGGGTACCAGACTTGAACTGGATGCGAGAGCGAAGCGAACCACCAGTTCGATAGCGACTGAAGCGCGCAGAAGCTTGCTTCGAGCACTGGAAGGAGATATCCCAAAGGAGCAAAGCGACAACGGATACTGGGAGGCGCCACCGAGCCCTAGCTAACTGCCGTACCAAACAAATGACCGACCAGATAGGTGAGGGCCATAGCCGCAGCCCCTCCAAGGACCACGCGTATAATAGCCGGGCGGCGAGGCGCATTGCCAACAGTGGCACTGGCGTAGCCGGTAACTGTCAGGGCAAGCAGTACAGCTAGAAATGTAACAGCTACCCGGCTGTGGCGGCTTGCCGCTAGCATGGCAACCAGCGGAATTAGACCACCAACCGTGAACGACACCATGGAAGCGAATGCTGCATGCACGGGGTTATTTAAATCTTCCTCATCTAGCTGTAACTCGGCTTCCAGATGGGCGGCCAGGGCGTCCGTGGCTGTCAATTCTTTGGCTACCTGTCGGGCAGTTTGTTGGCTCAGCCCTTTCGCTACATAGACTTTAGCCAGGCCCTCTAGTTCGTGTTCAGCATCGTTTTGCAAGCGTCGCTTTTCGCGGGCTATAAACGCCCGCTCCGTGTCACGCTGGCTGCTGACTGACACGTACTCCCCCACCGCCATGCTAAACGCGCCGGCTACCAGTCCGGCCAGTCCGGCGATGAAAATGGTGTGTCGCGCGCTAGTGGCACCAGCCACGCCCAAAATAATGCTAGATACGGACACAATACCATCGTTGGCACCCAATACCGCCGCTCGCAGCCAGTTTAGCTTGCTGTTACTGGCACGTTCTACGTCAGCGGCTTCTGCCATAACTAGTCTGCCTCCTTTTCGTCTGGGCTGATTCTGACCAGCTCCCAAATGTCGCTGTTCATTTCGCCCTCCTTGCCCGCTCCGTGCCACGTGCCATTCAGTCGACGGCCATCAGCTGTCACAGTAAATTCTATGGTGCCATCGTACACCGCGCCTTTGTAGTAGCCTTCCGGGTTAGTCTCTTCACGCCAGGTGCCCGTGGCCGTTTTTCCACCATCACTGAGTTTAATAGTAATAATAACGTGCGATTTACTCCCATCTACACTCTCGAACTCAACTGCATTGCCGGTTTGTGTAGCGGCCAGCTCGTGCCGGCCCCACTGCTCGTCATTGCCGCGCCCACTGCTGGGGTAGCGGTAAAAGCTCCGCCAATTGCCAGTTAGGTCTACCACTTACTGCTCCTTGGCCATAAAGTCTTTTATGGACTTCACGGTGTCCATAAACTGGGCCGGGAACACAATGGTGCTGTTTTTCTCGACGGCAATGTCGGATAGCACCTGCAGATTCCGCAGCTGCAGCGCGATGGGGTGGGCGGCAATGATGTCGGCGGCTTCGCCCAGCTTGGCGGCACTTAGTTGTTCACCCTCGGCCGCAATTACCTTGGCACGCTTTTCACGCTCGGCCTCAGCCTGCTTGGCCATGGCCCGCTGCATGGTGTCGGGCAACTGGATATCTTTGACCTCTACGGTACTTACCAGCACACCCCATTTGTCGGTGCTGGCTTCTAGCACCTCTTTAATTTTCTCGTTGATGGCGGTGGTTTCACTAAGCACTTCGTCTAGGGCGCTTTGGCCGACAATGTTGCGGACGGTAGTCTGGGCAATCTGGTAAATAGCCGAAACCACGTTTTGGATTTCCACCACCGCTTTGGTAGGGTCGGTAATTTGGTAATAGGCTACGGCCGAAACATCGATCGACACATTGTCTTTGGTGATGATTTTTTGGCTTTCAATGGGCAGCGTCACTATCTGCATGCTCACTTTACGCATTTGGTCGATGATGGGAATAATCAAGCGTAAGCCTGGCTGTTTGACACCAGCACGCACCTTACCCAGGCGGAATACCACGCCGCGCTCATACTGGTTAATGACGCGGACACCGTTGGCGATGATAATTAGCAGGACAACAAGTAGAACAATTCCAAGCGCACTCATGTAAAACCCCTTCGTTTAATAGTATATATTGTAGCGCCTGGTTGTGCCCGGTGGAAGGGGCCAAAACGAGAGCGTCTACCTAAAAAAGGCAGACGCTCTCGTTTTGGTGGGTGATATAGGATCGCTGCGCTCCTCCACTGCGGCGTGCTCCCCGGCCTTCCGCTGGAAAGCCGGGTGCGCGCGTCCTCGTTCCACCGAACCTCCGACCTTGCACCTGCTGCGCAGTTGCCGTCGGGGATTCGAGCCAGTCAGCATAAAAGAAAAGAGACCTTACCTTATGGCAAGGCCTCTTTTCTTTGGTGGGTGATGAGGGGCTCGAACCCCCGACCTCGGCAATGTGAATGCCGCGCTCTAGCCAACTGAGCTAATCACCCTTATGTAATGAGACAAACCTACGGTTTTTATATAGCTTCGCGCGAACAAATGCTCCGGCTCTGCATATAAATTCGCGATGCTCATTTATCATCGCTGCCTAAACGAAAAATGTGATTTTCGCTCGGGTTGCTCTTTTCCCTGCCCCGGGAATGCTAGCCGGTATTATAGCCTACACTTCAAAATTACTCGAGAGGTGGTACAGGTGGCAGTAGCGACATTTGTAGATTCTTAGTTTGCACCGGAGCAGTGGCCTACCCGCCTCAGGTTTATCAAACGCCAGACTTTATCGTGCTTATGGGCTTATAACGACCCCGCGGCCGCTAAAAAAGCGTTTGAAGTCCCGGAACGAAACTGGCACGTACGCTTCGGCGGCGGTTCCGCCAGACGGGTTGTGTAGGTAAAGCTCCTTTTTGGTACGGTCGTAGCCCACCACCAACACTAAATGGCCACCCTTGCTGGCTGGGCTAGAACGTGGGTCGCGGATCATAGGACTAACCGAAGCCATTACATAATTACCATGCGCTAGTTCGTGCACAATTTCGTTTACGGACAGAATCGCCACTGGCTTTGCACTCAAGCCAAACTCGCGGCGTACAAATTGCGCAAACGGCTTATACTTTAGCCCGATTGAGGTTTCGAGTGGCAGGTCGTACCCGCCGTACGCCGCGCACTGTTTGCCTAGAGTCACCAGCTGCGTCGTTGTACCGCGATGCGCCAAAATCATTTTTAGACACGCCATGCCACATCCTGACCAACTCCACACGGCATACTCCGCCCGCGACTTGGCGCCCGAATGCTTCCAGTGTGGATCATCCTGAGCTTGCACATCGCCACGCACTATTTTGCTCACTTAATCTCGTGATTCCCACTGGGAGAAGTAGGGCACATCTTCTAAAACGTGTCGTTTTGGCGCGCGATAATTCCACAGTCTGTACCGCGCCGCCTGTGCAACCAATAAACATTTCAGTACCACGTCGCGCATGTTTTATGCCCCTTCAGGATTGGCCGGCAAGAGCTCACGGTCCCTAGACTGCTCTAGGGCCATTTGCACGAAACGATCCACCAGCCTAGGCATATCATAACCGACCGCCGCGGCCATTTTAGGAAACAAGCTTTGGGCGGTCATGCCAGGTAAGGTGTTGGTTTCCAGAACGAATAAGCCACCGTTCGCTGTCACAATCATATCGGTGCGCGATAGATGCAGACAACCGGTTAGTTGGTGGGTGCGCAGCGCCAGCTCCTGTGCCTCTTGCAGCGTTTCGCTGGGAATTTGAGCCGGGTTTACTATTTCTTGGCTGCGGCCATTGTATTTGTTCTCGTAGTCAAAATCGCCGTTCTCGGGCGGTTTTATGAGTATGACCGGTAAGGGCTGGTCGCCCAAAACGCCAATGGTAATTTCCTGTCCTGCAATTAGCTCCTCAAGCAGCATGCGGCCGTACTTGGCAAACAAATCGTCAAAATAGCGAGTGCCAGGCTCGCGAAGCATATCATGCACAATTACAGTGTCTACACTAGAGCCACCGGCCAGTGGCTTCAGCACATAGGGGGCTTGGCGCAGGGACGAGACATTGAACTGTGTTTGGTTTACCACCTCACCAGCGGCCATCCGCACTCCGTGCTTAGTGACAAGCTCGCGGTACCGATCTTTGTTAAGCGTTAGGTCGCATGCTACCGATCCGGAGCCCAAAAACGGCTTACCCAAAATCTCCAGCTGCCGCTGGTGCGCGCCGTCTTCGCCGTCTATACCGTGTATCATGATCAAGACTACGCCGCAGTCTTTGGCCAGCTTTTCTAGGTCGAAGTCAGCTTCTGCTGGATCACCCAACGCCACTTCGTAACCACTTACACGAAGCGCTTCTGTTACGGCTGCAGCCGACCGCAGGGACACTGCCCGTTCGTTCGACCTGCCACCTTGCAGCACCAAAACACGCTTACTCATTGTGTGCCTCTACCGCGCACAAATGTGCTAAACCGGCGCATGCCCTCGTGAATGGCGCCAGCCGAGCGGCCAAAACACAGGCGCACGTGGCCCTCGCCACCCGGCCCAAAGTCACTGCCCGGCACAACCGCTAGCTTTTGTTCACGAAGCAAATCCGCACAGAGTTGTGCGCTGCTTGTTACGCCCGTCACACGCACAAAACAGAAATAGGCGCCTTCGGGAAGTACATACGACACCTTTGGTCCCAACGCATCGAGATAGCCTGTCATGAGCCGGCGATGCCGGTCATAAACCGTACGGTTACGCGCCAAAATCCGCTCACGGTGTTCCAGGGCGGCCAAGGCAGCGTACTGCGACACCACGGGCGCACAGTTCACAAGCGTATCGTGCACCGCTACCAATTCATCCATTCGGCTGTGGTCGGCCTGCACAAAGCCAACTCGCCAACCTGTCAGGGCAAAATCTTTGGAAAAGCTAACTATACGTACTACGTGCTTGCGATAGCGCGCGTCCATCGCCGGAGAGAATAGCACCGCGTTGTCATACACCATGTTGCCATATACTTCATCGGTGATTAAACACAAGTTGTGCCGTGCGGCCAATTCCGCCAGTTCGCGCAGCGTCCGCTCGGGGTACACCGAGCCAGTAGGGTTATTGGGATTGCAAATAAGAATGGCGCTCGTACGTTTCGTAATGGCAGCCGCCAGCTGGGCGGTGTCGAGCTGCCAGCCCGAACGCTCCTGCAGTAGTACCGGCACTGCCACACCACCACTCAGGTGAATGGCGCGGCTGTAGGCCGAGTAGACCGGCGTAGGCAATATGACTTCGTCTCGCCCTGGTCGGACGACACTATGTAGTGCTACACTTAGGCCTTCAATTGCTCCGGCCGTTACCAGTATTTCGTCGGGCGTGTAGCGCATATGCTGCTCCATGAGCGTTTCGGCAATGACCCGGCGCAATTCCACGAGCCCCTGAGGGTCGCTATAGCAATCAGCTTTGCCTTCCTGTATTGCCAAGGTTGCAGCCCGGCGGATTGCTGAGTCGGAAGCCTGAAAGGGGATACCTTGGCCTAGCGAAACCACCGCCGGGTCGGCTCGGGCCGAGCGCTCCATTTGTTTAATTGCGTTCAGTTGCATGCTGTACAGTATGCTATGAGCTACTATTCTCAACAACTTTGGACGTTTGCAGGCTTCACACAGCACCTTGTCTACTTCTTTGCGGGAAAGTCGTCCAAATGTGCTGGACATCGTGCTCGGAAGCGTCTACTATAGCCCTATGGAACAACTTTTGCGCCGCGCTCTAGCCGGCTTGGGCTGTGACGACAAAGAGATTAGATTGTATTTGGCCTGTTATCTACACGGTACCGCGCCGCTGAGCGAGCTCATTAGCCGTACTAACTTGCGCCGCTCTACTGCTTATTTGGTCAGTAAATCGTTAGTCGACAAGGGCTTACTGGTCGAAGATCATAAAGCATATGGCAAGAGTTTGGGAGCGGTTGAGCCAGAAACCCTTATGCGTCTGGTAGCCACTAGGCAGCGACAAATGGGTCGGCAGCATCTAGCACTTAAGGAGCACTTGGGCGAGCTACAAGCTCTGTACCAAACCAGCGAGATTCGACCGCGAGTACGCACTTTTCAGGGCCCTAATGGCTTACTAACCGTGTGGCGAGACATTTTGAGCGCCAGCTATGCCAGCGAAATCCTTATTTGGACCAATCAAGCGAGCGAAGGCACGTTCTTTAGCCCAACTGCGCACAAACAATTTATTACCGAGCGGCGGGCCGGCGGCCATTATGCACGGGTGCTAGCTGTAGACAACCCAGCTGGCCGTAAGTTACAAGCAAGCGATGCTGACAATTTACGCGAAACGCGCCTGCTGCCACCGGGCGTGACTTTTAGTGCCGAGACATATGTGTACGATCATAAGACAGCCGTACTTGATTACAACCAAGATATTATGGGCGTCATTACCGAAAGCGAGCAAGTAGCTACTGCTCAGCGAGCCATGTTTGAGGCCGCCTGGCAGGCCGCCGCTACTTTGTCATCGGCACGCTAACAAAGTTGCCAACTATTTATACTTCCGACTCATAGTCACTTGCCAGATGGTATAGATGGCAGTGACGACACTTGTAAACTTTTAGCTTGCCGCCATAACGGTGTTCGCTGACAGTTGCCGTGGCTCGGGCGGCTTTTACCGTTTCAAACGCCAATTTCTCGGCACAGGGTAGCGGTGCAGGTTCAGTATCATTCACAACAGTCTAGCTTCTTATATAAATTCTTCTTACCTATAATTTTGTTAGCCGCAAAAGGACTGTCCTTTAGATTAGGATTCTTTGTCGACGAATTGCCGGCAGAAACGCTCGAACACGGCGTTGGTCCAGCCAAAGCCAATTTGGCTGGGATAAACACCCTTTTGCGGCGGCTTGTCGGGGTTAACCACATTGTATTTCTCTAGGAACACGTGGTGTTCATTGAACCAGTCCAGGTTGGTGCGCAGCCACTTCATGGCAATACGCTTGGCATCCTCGTGATACCCGTAGCGTAGCAAGCCTTCCACCACCAGAAAATGCAGCGGTGCCCAGCCGTTTGGGAAAGCCCACTGCACCGGCATGCTCCCGGGTACATACTGGCCGAGCGGCAGCGCATCGGTAGTAGCTAAGCCCCCCTTATTCTCAAACCGACGCAGCGATTTTACGAGCTGAGCGGCTTGTTTCTCGCTGACCATGCCAGCCCACATTGGGTAATACGCAGCCAGGCTGGCAACTCCCCCACGCTTCTCTTTTGCATAATTGTAATCATAGTAGAGCCCCCGCAGCCGATCCCACATGAGTTCGTCCATGGTGGCTTTACGCCGCGCGGCAGCCTGCTCCCAACGCGCCGCTTCGCGCTTGTCATCAAACAAACGCGCAGCCCGAGCAAAGTCCATTTCGTACTTATAAAGTAGCGCGTTTAAATCTACTGGTAGATAGTTCAGCGCCCGCCGGTTGAACCGCGGCGTCATGTCCCAGCCGCTTTCAGCCTCGGCTAGATCGTGCAGATAATTAATGTCGTAGTAACGGCTAAGGCCCTTATAAGCGAGCCGCTCGTGCGGCTTCTTTACACCCATCCAGACCGTCTCGTACTCTTGTTTTGCCACGTCCATAGTTGCTTTTAGCCATTTTTTGTCGTGGCCGTAAGCGTGGTAAACCTCCCATATAAAAGTTGTTAGAAACGGTGGATGTGACCGACCTAAATAAAACGTACGCGAACCGTTGGGAATAATGCGAAAGCGCCGGAATAGGCTAAGCAAATCTTCCAGTATGCCCTCAACTAGTTCTGAGTTCTCACGAGCACCCACCATCCCCTGGACTATAAAGAAGCTGTCCCAATAGTACAGCTCATTGTAGTCAAAGCCAGCGCCCTCGTGGTAACTGGGCACTAAATAGGGCTTGGGCAGCCCCAGCAGGCTCTCTTCGTCTTTGGCCTGCGTACGCTCCAGCTTATGCCAGTAGGCGCGAATGTAGTCGCGGGCTTCTTGCACATCTTCGGGCCGTAAGTCGACATGGCGACGCGGCAAAAGTTTGCGAGCAGTGTTAGTAAGCTGCTTGGACGCTTTGCTTGCAACATTCCGGGCAGATATTTTTGCTTTTTCCATACACAACAATTCCTAGTTACATCGTAGTGGTAGTGGCATGGTCACAGTGCGTTAGGACGCGCCCTTGGGCGTATCGCTACCATCACCAAGCTGCTTAGGCAAACGCGGATTATCGGCATTGTAGAGTGCCTGATGCAGTATGCCCATAACGAGCTTGGCCTGTTCATGGCTCATGCCTATGCGAGCTACCGTAAGCGGTTGATCGGCCTGAGCGCCAGACTGTGAAAAGTTCAGAATAATACCCTTCTGGTTAGCAGCTACCTCTACGGCATCGCTGTACATAACGCGGGGGTCTATCATGACCATAAGGGTCTGCTGGCGACCAGACTGCTGGCTGGGCGTATCATGTTCGTGGCCACGCTCTTGCCCGTCGTCGCTCCGCGGCCTATCATAGCCAGCCAGCTCCCACAGCTCGGCAGCCTTGTCATCCTCAAGCGCAAAGTGGCTTATAAGTAATAGCAAAATATCTTCGCTAGGGCGCTCGCTGCCAGCTTCAATAAGCGTCAGGGCCTTTTCGTCGATTTCTACGGCACCCGATACTTCGGCAACCGATTCTCGGCTCCGTTCTCTTAGGTGGCGCAACTGCGACCCTAATGGTTCATAGGGCAAACTCTTATTCGTATCACTCATTGCTATACCATTTTACCTCTGGCGCCAGACTGGTGCAAGCGAGCCTAAAGCGCGTGGCGTGCGGTATACTGACATATATGGAACCCAGTCGCAATGTGACACTCGCCAATCTGACTTCACTCGCCGCTGGCGGCAGAGCCGAAAAGCTTTACACCTGCACCACCAACGACCAGCTGCATGCCGTCCTTGCTGCGGCCCAGCCCGATGAGCTCTGGGTGTTGGGGTACGGTGCAAATGTGCTGGTGGCCGACGCGGGCCTACCGGGCAAGACCGTACTCGTACGTACTACCGCCATTACACATGAGGACAATTTGGTGATTGCTGACGCGGGAGTGTGGTGGGACGACTTAGTCCAATTCGCCATAAATAAACAGCTGTGGGGCCTAGAGCTCATGAGCGGCATACCAGGCGGCGTAGGTGCCGCAGTAGTGGGCAACATAGCCGCTTACGGCCAAGCTGTGGCGCACAGTTTACAGTGGGTGGAAATATTTGACACCGCGGCGCAGCGTACTCGACGCATGACAGCAGAGGAGTTGGGACTAAACTACCGTTTTAGTTTCTTCCAAACACCGGACTTTAAGTACTTGGTAATTTTGCGGGCCGCCTTCCAATTAGCCTCAGGGCCTACCACCGAGCTCGAGTATGAGGCCGCATTGGCAATTGCGCGCCGGCTCGGCAGTGACCTAAGCACCTTGGCCGGCAGACGAGAGGTCATAGTGGAAACACGTCGGCTCGGGGGCTCACTGTGGGATTACCGTACTCCCGGCAATTACTTACACACGGCCGGCTCGTTTTTCCGTAATCCGCTGGTAGACCTAGAAACCGCCGAAAAACTTATGGCCTACGATGAAACCAAGCGCTCACTAGAGCTGCTCAAAAAAATGAACCAAGTACATGGTGGAGAGCAGAAGCGTGTTTCGGCCGCCCACGTGTTACTGGCTGCCGGTTTTAAACGCGGTCAAACGTGGGGACCGGTACGTCTACACCCGGACCACATTTTAAAACTAGAGAACACCGGTGACGCCACGGCACAGCAAATTTATGACGTTGCTATGGAGATTGTACGTACTGTTAAAGAAAAACTGGCCGTAGACATTGTGCCCGAAGTACGATTCATGGGACAATTTAAGCACTGATGGCAGAAAACCCCGGTAAATCACTCGCTCAGAAGCTCGGCTTTAGCCCCGGCGACAGCGTATTTGTAGAAACTACACCCGACTGGTACAGCGATTTCGCCGACGACAGCGGCCTGGAACTAGAGGCTGGTTTGCCCGCCACCCATGCCCACATATTCTGCGAGCACGAGGCAGAGCTAGCCGACTTTTTGGAGCACAGCGACCTTGCCGACATAGAGAAGTCGGTGTGGATTTCGTGGCCCAAAAAGACCAGCGGACACCAAACAGACCTAGGCGAAGACACCATCCGTGCCGCCGTGCTACCGCTTGGTTGGGTAGACACCAAAGTAGCCGCCGTAGATGACACCTGGTCCGGCCTGAAGTTCCTGCGCCGCAAAGCCTCTTAAGTTGCAGTAGAGTTTGCAGCAACAGATCTTTTGCGTTGACACCATCCCATGGTACAGCTATGCTAGCTTTATGGACGGTCACGCTGGCGCTGACCGGGATCCCTTTGCAGCAGCGGCCGAAGACCCGGAGTTTGGTAACGAGAGTGGGCCTGTCGCGGCCTTCGCAACCACGGCTAGTGCATATAGGTACATTTGTCAGGCCTACGCCAGTGGCTCACCGGAGCACACCGCCAATGTTCTACAAGACTATGGCAAGCGAGTATGGGGAACTTTTAGAAGTGCAGCCGAAGTAATTATCACGACCTTTCCAGACAGAGCGGTCCAGCGACGTGCCATCGCCCAGCTGATAATCAATGAGGACACTGACTTTGTTGGACTGTTTAGGCGACTCACTGGCTCGCCCGCGCTTTTTGCCACCGTGGCCGAACTGGTTCGTCAGCCGACAATCGGAGGAGTTGAAGAGGTCCTGGAGGAAATATGCACCGATGAGGAAAAAAGCCTGCTTGATGCCGCCACAAGTGCTTTTCGGGAGCTTTTCGAAACAAATGAGCGGTATTTTATACTCGGCATTGAACAGAGAGAAGCAGGCGGCGAAGAGGCCGATGACCCGTACCGAGTGGCGCACAGCTGGACACCAGAGCGAGTCCAGGCAACAGTACGCATTGGCGAAAGAATAGTGTGGGCCATTGCAAACATAGCCGATACTAGATCACGGGCTCAACTGCCAATACTAAAGATTCTTCCTATAGACGGCTCTACGCTAGACCCTCCAGCCATGGCTTAGCGCAACGGGCGGTTTACTCCTCTCTCATTTGTCGCTGGGGAGGGGGTATTTGAGGGCGAAGTCGCAGACGGCGGTGCGGAGTTCTTCTAGGCGAGCGGGGTCCTCGCGGTGCAGTACCGCTTGGTGCATCCAATCAGCAATCTGTGCCATATCTTTTTCGACCATGCCGCGCGTAGTTATAGCCGGCGTACCCAGGCGGATGCCGCTTGGTCGAAACGGAGGCAGTGGGTCATCGGCTACGACGTTTTTGTTAAGCGTTAGGCCAATTTTGTCGAGCACTGTTTCAACCACATTACCATCCAAACCGAAAGACTGATACACATCGGCCAATATGAGATGGTTCGACGTCCCTCCGGTTATGAGAGTGAAGCCGCGCTTTTTTAGCTCGTCGGCCAGGACTGCCGCGTTTTTAACAATTTGCTGAGCATAGGTCTTAAATTCCGGCTTTAGCGCTTCTCCAAATGCCACAGCCTTGGCGGCGATAACATGTTCGAGTGGGCCACCCTGTGTACCCGGAAAGACCGCTCGATCTATGAGAGTGGGGATGTTCTCAATGGTTTTTTCGGGCGCCCGCAGTGGATTGCTCACTACGCCCTTGCTCAAAACGAGCCCGCCTCGTGGGCCGCGCAGCGTTTTGTGCGTCGTGGTGAGTATGACATGAAAGCCGTCTTCGAATGGGTTACGAGCCACCCCGCCAGCTATAAGCCCAGCTATGTGCGCCATGTCGGCCACTAGCAAACAACCGGGGATCTCACGGCCGATTTGAGCGAATTTGGCGTAGTCTAGTTCGCGCGGATAGGCCGAGAAGCCGGCCAGGAGGATTTTTGGTTTATGCTTGTTTGCCAAAGCGCGTAGTTCATCGTAATCAATCTCTCCCGTGGTCGGGTCTTTCATTTTGTAGCGAATAAAATTATAGAGCTTGGCGCTTTGTGTCACCGGCGCACCATGCGTTAGGTGCCCGCCATGGCTCAAATCCATGGCCATAATGGTGTCGCCCGGCTGCATCCAGGCAAAGTAGACCGCCGCATTGGCCGGCGCGCCGGCGTGGGGTTGCACATTGGCATGATCGGCCCCAAACAGCTGTTTGGCGCGGTCAATGGCAATCTGTTCTACCACGTCAGTGTTTTCTTGGCCGCCGTAGTAGCGTCTGTTCGGGTAGCCCTCGCTGTATTTATTAGTAAACACGCTGCCCATAGCATTCAGCACGTCACGGCTCACATAGTTTTCGCTTGGGATGAGTTCTAGTCCTTCGCGCTGACGTTTTTCTTCGGCGGCAATAAGCCGTGCAATTTCTTCGTCTACCATCACACCTACTCCTGTTTAGTCCTTAGTATAGCCGGCTAGTGAGTAGAAGTTAAATCATGAACTTAACTCTAGCATTTTTGGGTACAAGCGCCTATACTGCTCACAGCTTTTAACACAAAAATACAACTTGTGGCTCCTGGTTTATATGCGTTTGGTGATATACTGTTAGGCACTATGTCTACAACAAATGAGAAAATTGGTAGTTTCATAGCACGCGTGAGACAAGAGCGCGGCATGACGCAAGCGGAGTTTGCCAAGCGACTGGGTACTAGCCAGTCAGCCGTAAATCGCATAGAAAAAGGCAAACAGAACCTCAGCCTAGAGACCCTCGGACGCCTCAGCGAGGCACTTAATAAGCAAATTATAGAGCTGGGCAGCGGCAGCGTGAATTTGCGCATTGAGGGTGGCCACGAGCTGCGCGGTAGCATCCAGCTTAAAGCCAGTAAGAACGCTGCAGTAGCACTCTTGTGCGCTAGCTTACTTAACTACGGCGTAACACGGTTTACGAACTTTCCTCGTATAGAGGAAGTCAACCGCATTATAGAAGTGCTAAACAGCATAGGCGTATCTACGCGGTGGCTAGATGGCAATGCCCTAGAGGTGCGCCGGCCCCAAGAGCTCAAACTAGACAATATGGATAAAGAAGCAGCCCGCAAGACGAGAAGCGTGCTTATGCTCCTGGGTAGCCTCATGCATGATTATGACACCTTTAAAATTCCTTATGCCGGCGGTTGCAAGTTGGGGACTCGTATTGTTGAGCCCCACTTGTTTGCTTTGCAGGAATTTGGTGTCGACATAAAAGCCACTCAGGGGCACTACCACGCCACCGTTCACAAGCGCACACCAGGTGAATTAACTCTGTATGAGCAAAGCAACACTGCCACCAACAACGCCCTGCTAGCTGCCGCCCGAACGCCCGGTACTACGTATATTCAGGGCGCTAGCGGCGATTACATGGTGCAAGATTTGTGTTTCTTCTTGCAAAAGTTAGGAGTAAAGATTGAGGGTATTGGCACGCCCTTTGTGCGCATAACCGGCGTGCCTTTTATAAAGAAAAACATCACGTTTAGCCCCACCGAAGACCCGATTGAAGCCATGTTCTTCCTAACCGCGGCCATTGTCACCAACTCGGCTATTACTATTGAACGCGTGCCATACCGCTGGATAGCCCTAGAGCTGTTTAAGCTGAAGAAGATGGGCCTACAATTCAGCCTTAGTGAGTCCTACAAAGCCGCTAACGGCGGCACCGATCTGGCAGACGTAACGGTAGAAAAGCACGACGGTAAGCTCCGGGCCCTCATGCACAAAATCCACCCCAACCTTTACCCCGGCCTAAATCCCGACAATCTACCCTACTTTGTGTTAGTAGCTTGCATAGCCCATGGCCGCACGCTCATCCATGACTGGATGTACGAAAACCGAGCCATTTACTACACCGAACTCACCAAGCTGGGTGCCCAAATAGAGCTAGCCGATCCACACCGTGTGTATGTTATGGGGCCCACCAATTTTAGTCGGGCAGACGTGGTTTGTTCCCCCGCATTGCGCCCTGCCAGCTTGCTGCTGCTGGGCATGCTAGGCGCCGATGGCGTCAGTACCTTGCGCAATATTTACGTTATACAGCGCGGCTATGAAGACCTGGCCGAGCGCCTCAATAGCCTCGGTGCTCATATTACTATCTTCCAAGAACTGTAGGATCACCCCAAGACTTGTCTAGTCGCCATCTTCCATTGCTTGGTATCCAGCCAGGTCATTGATAGCAATGCCACCCAGCACCCCGCTCGGCCCTAGTTCGTCTTTGATGTATTCAAACTGTGCCGATAGTTCGGTGTGGCTACTACCAAAATAAGTAATTTTGGCCGGCTGCACATCATTTACCTCTTGGCCAATCATGACGCGTATTCGCGGAGCCTTAGCCTGAGCATAGTCGACCTCCGTCCGAGCGTGCGCGATTACCCCGTCACTACCCCTGGCAGCATTACGATAAGCCATTACTACTACATTGCTTCGGGGTAGTGCGTTTAGCCTGTCTAGCAGGTGGAACAGCACAGGACCAGTTTTCTCCTGCCAGGTCACCGAAGGTATATTGCCGTTTTCGTTGTCAAACCAGTAAGGTATGGCAAAGCCCAGCTCAAAAGTCGCATGAGTTCGATTTACATAGTTTAGGTTTGCCTGTACCAACCGATCCACCATGGTCAGATAGTCAACTAGCACTAGGCTCTTGACCGTCACCGAACCCGTACTAAACCCTTCTTGGTTATATGACTCAACGTCGAACTCTACACCCGCCAATTGAGCTTTGGGGTGGTGCGCGTTGTAATCCTGGGCAAATAACAATATGGCTAGCGGTATGTACTGCTTCTCGGCATCGCTCCAGTGAGTATCACCGGCTGCCGCGTAAACCCGAATGCCTTGGCCTTGCAGAGCCGTCACGTAACGTACGATTGCAGATTCTAGCTTCTGCTGGTCGGTGGTACGTTGCGCCTCATCCTTCTCGCCCACAATGGACGCATATGCGCCAATGTCGACGTAGACGGCATTCAACTGATGCATATGCATAAAGTTAGCTTGGTTCTTGAGCGCTACGGCAGTCTTGTTTTCTATGTTCGACCAATCCCACACTGCGTTGGTATAGTTAGCGGGGAAGTATCGGCGAATAGGCAACTTGCCGGCGCCGTAATGCATAGCCCAAGCTGCCCCGCCGCCAAGTAGCAAAATGAGTAAGCCGCTAATAGTAAAGCCAACTTTGCGAGCAACCTTTTTCATTGTTGAGGCCCCTGGACTGTAGCAATCGCCTGCATAATGAGACTCTTGTTAATCCTCATGCCCATTTGAAGCATGGTGGGGTCATAAGGAGGCAAGTGCTGCGCCAGCCAGTTGTCTACGCTGTAGCGCGCATCATAATTCAGTAGCGTATTGAACAGTTCGGGGTGATACGCCAGAAATTCGGCAACCGCTTTGTGTGCCAGTGCTCGCTGATTGTCACCCTGATCTACCTCAACTACTAAATACGGCGCATCTGGCGGGGCGTCTACGATTACCCCCGATCCAGCCGTTAAATCGTATTGGAATGAGCTTTGGTCGCTAGTAAGCTGCTCGCTTTGAATCTTCTGGAACATGTGTACGTCACTCATAAAATGATTTACGCTCAATGCCCATGAACCGCCGATTATAGCTAACACCAGAGCATACTCGCCCAGCAGCCAGCGTTGGCGCACTGGTCGGTGCAGCTGACGCGATAGGTAGCGACTTTTTTCTACTAGCCAATAGAAATGGGCGATAAAGCGGCAAATGGTAAGCCCGAGAGTGTAGAACGGCATAACTATTATGGTCCCCAGCGAGTCTTTGCAGCCCAGCCGCAACCAAATAAGCAGATTGAGCACGAAGTAAAAACCGTAGGCCAACAGCGCGTTGGCCGGACGCATAAATATCGCCCAAATAAATAAAATGCGGAGTGGGTCGGTGAGGTAAATGTACATTAGGTAGGCTTTGTCCGCCTTCAGCAAGTAGTGAAACTTCGGCGACAACAGCACGCGCCAATACAGCGTAAACAGTTCGGGCGTAGAGATCGACCAGCTAAAAGCCCGCTGGCGGAACAGCTTACGGTAGGTAGTCGGTGGTTTTGTATACACCAGTGAGTTGGTGTATGTTACGCCCTTGCCTTCCCCATACAGATGTACTAGTAGGGTACGTTGTTCATCCTCGCCTGCGAACTGACCCGAGTGCAGTGTTATCTGTTTTAGCAAATCATCGGTGCGAAACAGGCCAATTGCTCCCGACACGTTGCCAATCGCACCTTTGGTGGCACGTAGGTTCTTGCTTACCTGCATACTTACGCGGTACTCAAACCGCTGTAACCGGTTAATGAGTGTGTTGTCCTCAACCGGCATAACGTTGAACGCCACAGCTGAGTAGCCATCATCGAGCAAGCTGGTGGGAATGAAAGTATCTCCGATGAGCGTATCATCGTCCAGAATAAGCACATAGGGTGTTTTCACCAACAACATCGCGGCATTGATGCTATTTACTTTTTGTAGGTTTTTTGGATTGACGAGCACGCGCACACCGGTGGCGCGTGCCACCTCTGCCGTCTGGTCAGTCGACGCGTCTGACACCACAATGATCTGTTTGGACGGGACATGTTTCTGCGCGTTCCTAATGGTTTCCTCGATGATATCTTCACCGTTATGGCACGGTATGATTATGGTGAGCGTAGCCGGGTTAAACGACACCTTCCGCCTGCCAATCCGTCGCCGATGAAGGTGAATAAATATAAATAGGCCGTCCGTTAAGAGTGACAGCAGTAAAAAGACGTAGAAGAACGAATTGAGCGTAATGATGGATGAAAATACATAAAAGCTCACCACTATAAAAAATAGGATGCCAAGAATAAGCGATGACGAAACAAGACTGCCTGCCCAAGCAACCAGCCCATGCACTACCCGCCGAAACCATTTACGCTCTGCCACTCTAATTCCCCATTCTAGTCGTTGCAGCACTAATACAGCCTTCTGTAACCATGCCAGCTCGTCTGTCCTCTCGAAAAGCGCCATAAAATCATGGCCCCACACCTATCTCGAGTATCATATCGTAACTTGCGCGTAGAGCAAATAATTATCCATAGTATTTTATACAGCGGCTAAATCTGGTGTAATTAATGTCCTTAGTGGTTGTAATTTGGCGCGTTAAATGGTTTCATAAAGACAGCAATAAATCGTGGTGGGTGGAGACTGTATGAAAAAAGTAGTAGCCCTTACCAACCTTAGCTTGTTCCTCGTCGGCCTATTGGCATCGTTTCATCAAGTACTCGCCGCCGGTAGCAACCTGATTGCCAACCCGTCGGTAGAAACCGCCCAATCCGCCACGCTGCCCACTGGTTGGGCGACCGGCAAATGGGGCACCAACACTACTACGTTCACCTACGCCACCACCGGTCACACCGGCAGCCGTAGCCTGAACGTGAATATGACCAAATATACCAGCGGTGACGCCAAATGGTATTTTACCGATGTAGCCGTCACGCCCAGCACCACCTACACCTATAGCGAATTTTATAAATCCAGTGTAGCCACCGAAATAGACGCCCAGTACACCGCCACCACCGGCGTCCTCAGCTACGCCGACCTAAGCAACCCGGCCGCCAGCGCCAGCGCTTGGCAGCAGGTAAACACCACGTTTACCACCCCTGCAAACGTCAAAACACTCACCATTTTCCATGTTATAAACAAAGTGGGCACGCTGCAGACTGACGATTTTAGCCTAACGGCCGGTACTACCACCACTCCACCCGTCACGCCCACCCCACCGGTAGTCACCATCACCGCGCCGGCCCCGAGCAGCACTGTCAGCGGTACCGTGGCCGTGACCGCTAACGCCACCGACGCCGTAAGCGTAGCCGGCGTACAATTTGCCGTGGACGGCACTAACCTGGGCAGCGAAGATACCGCCACACCTTACAGCGTTAACTTAAACACTACCACCCTCACCAACGCCACCCACACCCTGACGGCCACGGCTCGTAACAGCAGCGGCCTCACCACTGTCGCCAGCGAGACATTTAGCGTGAGCAACGTGGCGCCGCCCACCGCTCCCGTCGTCAGTATCACCACGCCCGGTCCGAACGCTACCGTCAGCGGCACCACCAGCATTACGGCCAACGCCACCGACGCCATAGGTGTTACCAGCGTGCAGTTCAAGCTCGACAACGTTGCCTTGGGCAGCCCCGTCACCACCGCCCCTTACACCTATAGCTGGGACACCACCAAAACCGCCAACACCCAGCACACCCTGACCGCTGTAGCTACTAACGCCGCCAATTTGAGTACCACCAGCGCCAGCGTAAGTGTTGCGGTAAGCAACGCCGCCCCCACTCCACCCGCCGGCAACACCGGTCCGAACCTGATTGCTAATCCATCAGTAGAAACTTCCGCCACCGGCACCACCCCAGACAGCTGGCTCAGCAGCGCCTGGGGCACCAACACCTCCACCTTTAGCTACCTGGCTACCGGCCACACCGGCAACCACAGTCTAAAGGTCCAAACCACCAGCTGGACCAATGGTGCCGCCAATTGGTACTACGCCGATGTGCCCGTCACCGCCGGAACCACTTACCAGTACACCAACTGGTACCAATCTAATGTCGACACCGAAGTAGATGCCGAAGTAGTGATGAGCGACGGCAGTACCCAGTACTTCTACCTCGGTACGGTACTGGCCAGCAGCAGCTGGGCACAGTTCAAAACCACTTTCACCGCCCCTACCGGCGCCAAGAGTATGGCCATTTACCAGATCTTGGCCAAAGTAGGCTACATAACTAGCGACGACTACAGCCTCACCACCTACACTCCCGTACCGTTCAACCGCGCCATTGTCAGCGTCACACTGGACGATGGCTGGGCCAACCAGTACCAAAACGCCTTCCCAGCACTGAAGGCTAACGGCATACCCGCCACCTTCTATATTATTTCCGGTGAGCTTACCGACCAGCCCGACTACATGTCGGCCACTCAAGTCAAGAGCCTGTTTACCGCCGGCAACGAAATTGCCAGCCACAGCGTGACCCACCCAGACCTCACCACTCTTACGGCCACTCAACTCAAAGACGAAATGGCAAACAGCCAAACCACACTACAGAACTTGGTTGGCGTGCCTGTAACCGATTTTGCCTACCCATTTGGCGCCTACAACTCTAACACCATTGCCGTGGGTAAGCAGTACTATCAAAGCCAACGCACCGTCAATGCCGGCTACAACACCAAGGACAATCTAGACCTAACTCAGCTAAAGATCTACGAAGTCGACAGCAACATTACCCAAGCTCAGGTAAAAGCTTGGATAGACGGTGCGATTGCCGGGGGCAGCTGGCTGATCCTGGTTTACCACGAAGTGGCTACCACCCCCAGCGACCCCACCGACAGCCTGTACACCACTCAGCCCAGCGACTTCAGCGCCGAAATGGCCTATCTAAAGAGTAGCGGCGTAGCTACCGAAACCGTCCACCAAGCCATCAATGAAGTGGTTCCGCAGATCTAAACACTATGTTTATCGCCTCAACCAGCGTCGTCAACGGCGCCGAGGTACAACGCTAGGACCAACCTGTTTGGCAGTCGCCCTCGTGTTACTGACTGGGACGGTGCTGTGGCACAGTGGTGTCAAGCAAGTGCATCCCGAAGCCGGAGGCGAGCTCAACTCTCCACATGCCACTGCCACCCTACCGGGTCTGGAGCTTAATGCCCTGACCGCCCTGGGCCTGCTCGCCGGCAGCTCAGGCAATGGTTCGCAGAGCGCCCAAGCAGCCACCAATCTAGCCGCCGGTGGCAACACCATACACTCCAACATAGTTACCACTTTCTTCTGGGTGGGCGAGCCAGCGGACAGTGACAACGGCTACATAGCAAATGCCGCCAGTGCTTGGGACGGACACTGGCAAGTCCACTACGGCGGCGTCGACAGCCCCACTGGACGAAACGGCTCTCTGCCAGGCGCTTTCACACCGCTAGAGAACCCCTTTTACATTGCTCTCCCCTACAACGACTTTAGCCCCCAGAGCACTCGTAAAGCTAACGCCACCAGCTGCCTGTCCTACACCCCTATTCGCAACGACCACTATTCGTGGTGCAAAAACATCTGGGTAGCGGTGGCTCACGGCAACAAAACCGCCTACGCTCAGTGGGAAGATGTGGGCCCGTTTTTAGAAGACGACAGCACCTATGTGTTCGGTACGGCTCCACCCCATAACAGCCAAGAGGCCAAGGCTGGCCTGGATGTATCCCCGGCCGTCCGCGACTATCTGGGGCTTGGCGATGTTGACCACACCAGTTGGTGGTTTGTTCCCGCCAGTGCCGTCCCCGACGGCCCATGGAAAGTTCACAGCACGACCAGCCTTGGCGACTCACTGTAGGACTCGAGCTAGGGGGGGTTGTAATATAGTCCATAAAGTTGTATAATTATAGCCATGAACGCCACTAAAAAGGCTAAGGCCAAAAAAGCCGCCCACCCCAAGGCGACTACTTCGTTTCGGCACAACATTTTGCCGCCGATCATGGGCGTCCTAGCATTTTTTGGCGTACTTGGCGCCCTCAACAGCCAGTGGATTATGGCTCAAGCCCAGTACTACTTTGTACCCATTCACAGCAGTGCGGCCGTGAGTGACCTGTCTACCGACCCCAGTGCCGCGCCACGACTGCAAATCCCTAGTGTTGGCATTGATGTACCCTTGGTAACCACCGAGACCAGCTATGACCCCGCCCGTGTGCAGACGGCGCTGCGCAGCGGCGTGGTTCATTACGGCACCACCGCTTTACCCGGCCAAATCGGCAACGCGGTAGTAATTGGCCACTCCAGTGAGGCCATTTGGTCTCCTGGCCACTACAAATACGCCTTTACGCTGCTGGGCAAGGTGCCAAACAAGGCTCTAGTATACATAGATTACAAGGATGCGCGTTACATTTACCGCATAACTTCGCGCGAGGTCGTCGACCCCACCGATGTGGCAGTGCTAGATCAGAGCACGTCGAAGCCAGTGCTCACGCTCATAACCTGTACGCCCGTAGGTGTTAGTACTCACCGGTTGGTATTGCATGCCGTGCAAATTAGTCCCGCACCATCTCAGGCTACCAAAGCACAGACCGCCGCCGGCCTCGGGCAAGCAACTGCGTTGCCCCGCTAAAGTAACAGATATATAACAGGGGCAGCTCGACAGCTCCTTGTTTTGGGTGCAGAAAGGACACATATAGGTCCCTGTGACCTTCCTAGCGGCCCTAGGACAGGTTTATACCGTCATAGCCGATTTGTAGCGGCGATTTTCCCAGGAGCCTTCGCTAACCCTGAATTTGCGCAAAATAACTACTTCGGTAAAAGCTCGCAAAAACACGCCCAGGGTCACCCAGCGGTAGCAGTAAATCTGCGGAAATGCACTCAAGATGTCTTTGCGATTGGTTTTGAGTGCAATCAAGAAGGTAAGCATAAACATGACCGCTACATCAAACAAAAAGGCTAGCGCCACTCGGTCGAGCGAATGGTGCCGAATAGCCATGTAAGGCAGCAGCACAAAGTAGTTTAGAAACAGCAGCAGGTTCTGCATAACTTGGTATGACAGGTAGGCGTCGATGCGCTGCGGTCGTAAACCAATTCGATGGCGTGTTACTCCTTGCATAATGCCGCGGTTCCAGCGGGTAATCTGCTTGGTGAAGTCTTTGAGCGTACGAGGGTCCTGGGTGTAGGCAATAGCCTTTGGTATAAACTGCACTCGGCCAAGCTTTTGGCGGTGGATCTGCAGGGTTACGTCGAAATCCTCGGTGAGTGACTTGTTGGCAAAGTTTACTTTGGCAAAAACATCGGACCGGAAGCACGAAGTAGGGCCAGGAATGACGCTCACGGTGTGAGTAAGCGCCTGGAAACGACGGTGGATTTCCATGCCAATGGTGTACTCCACTACGCGGTACTGGCTCACACTTTCCCCAGGCAGGCTGCGCACATAACCGGTAGCGGCCGCGTATTCGCTACGCAGGCTCTTCCGGAAGATTTTAAAGTAATCCTGCGCGAAGCCGCCATCGGCGTCGGCAATATGAATCCAGCGGTAACGCGTTACTAGGTGAAACTTTTTCGAGGCCTTGGTGAGCGCCAAACCTTTGCCACTACGGCGCACCCGCATAGTGTTGTCTCGGCCAATGATAGCGGCGGCTAGTGCACGCGTATTGTCATCGGAACAATCATCTACCACATAAATATGCTGCGGCTGCATGCCAGCATTAATAGCCGAGCGGATAGTTTTCTCTATAACTAGCTTTTCGTTATGCCCCGCAATAAGCAAAGCTAGCTGGTGTTTGGGCACCGCGCGTTTCTTGGGTTGTTTTGCTAGCTTTGTCATTGGTTTGTTCCCTTGCGGTCTAGTGAGGCCAGGGCCTGATTCATGGTAACTATGCGGATGTTCGACTTGCTGAGGAAATCGAGTTGCTTGGCGAGCTGTGTCTGGTCCAGGGTGTACTGTGAGCCCTCTTCGTCGGCTTGGTGGTACGTAAGCACTACCCAGCCGTTGTGGGCCTGGGCGTAGCTGATCAGGCTTTGGAGCTGTGCCACGGTGGTATCGCGGTGGATAGTAACCCCTATAATGTCGTAACGGTTGAAGTTGCTCTGTAAGTTGACATCCGCATCGGTAACACCGTTCGATGCATCGCCGTTGGTGTTGCGCTGCGACTGGTACAGCTTGGCGATAGCGTTCAGCGTCTTGTCGTTCTCCGAACCGTAGGGGCTGGCAAAGTCGGTTATGCTGCCGAATCTTTGGGTCATAGTGTGCAGGCAGCCGTTCAGCTGTGCCTGCAGATCTTTGTCGCTCAGTTTGGTGAGATCGGGGTGAGTAACGCTGTGGCATGCAATTTCGTGTCCCGCCTGCTGGATAACGGCAATCTGCCCCCAGCTCATATATTGATGATTACTTTCCGTGCCAGATAGCACGTACTGGGTAGTGTGTATACCGTCCTTTTGCAGCAAAGGCATAGCTTGGGTGTACACCGACTCCCAACCATCATCGAAGGTGACAGTCAGAAGTGCTTCTTTAAAGAGCTGTGGAGGCTGACTAACCGCATCGGCTGGTCGAACTACAAACGCCGGTAGGGGGTTTGTGTGGCGAATAGGAAAGAAGCGCATCACGCCACTAAACTGAATAAGCCAGTAGGCTGGCACTACCAGCACTACCGCCCACACGAGCAAAGCTAATAGGCTCGCCTTTAGCTTTGCTCCTAAAAACGCCACACCACGCTTCATAATTAGTTAAGACCTTAGCGAGTGCTGCGAGCGTACAAAACGCCCCACACCACCAAGCCTGAAGCAACAGCCGCCGCCAAAGAAATGACAACGTTGCCGCCAGTGTTTGGCAGGGTCAAAGCACCAACTGTTGTAGTAGTGGCCACTACTGGGCCAACCACGCCACCTTTACCGTACATAGCAGGTCTCCATTAGGTTAGTATCAGCTGTAAGCTGCTTCAGAAACGCGGTCTATTTTGTAGAACCGGCGCACCTCACATGCTTCAGTGTCGAGCATCATTATACATATCTGTGCGGAAATGTAAAGTATATTTTATTATATGCTTATGCTTATAACTCTGTTGCGGTCGTAACAGATGTGCTTATGATTATAGCAGTAGCTTCTTGACTTATAGGCAACATGGGTATATCATTAGCTTAACTACTATACGTAAGGTGTAAGTGTAACCGGAGGAAGTTTCATGCTAAAAAAGTTTGCCGTTGCCCTATTAACCCTAATACTTGCCAGTTTGCCGCTGGCCGGTATTGCCAAGGCAGACACTGCTGCCACGAACCTCATAACCAATCCCTCGTTTGAGACTTCTACGGCCGGCACCACACCAGATAACTGGCAGGCTAGCAATTACAGCACCGTAGCAAATGGCAACACAGCTACTTTTAGCTACCTAAATGCCGGCCACAGCGGTACACATAGCGCAGAAGTGCAAGTTACCAAGTTTACTGACGGCAGCGCCAACTGGTACTACCCAGATGTAGCCGTTACGGCCGGCACGACGTACCAGTTTAGCGACTGGTACCAAGCTAGCATTGATACTGAAGTTGATGCAGAGGTGATGGTAAATGGCGTAGCCCAATACTTTAAGGTGGGTACTGCCTTTGCAAGCCCTACCTGGAAAAGCTACACCGGCACCTTTACCGTTCCGGCCGGAGGTACCGCCATGTCGGTATACCACCTGATTGCCGGCGTAGGCACACTAACCACCGACGACTACAGCCTGACCACCTACACGCCGGCGCCGTTCAACCGCGCCATGGTGAGCGTAACTTTTGACGATGGCTGGCTAAACCAGTACCAGAACGGCGTCCCGGTTATGACGACCGATGGCCTGGTGGGTACCTACTACATTATTTCTGACTCATCGGTCACCAACCCCGACCCGCTCTACATGAACGGCAGCCAAATAAAGTCGCTCTACGCTGCCGGCAACGAAATTGCCAGCCACAGCGTGACCCACCCAGACCTTACCACGCTCACTCCGGCTCAACTGACCACCGAGATGCAGCAGAGCCAGACGGTCCTACAGAACCTCATTGGCGCACCGGTGACCGATTTTGCCTATCCCTTCGGCACCTACAACGCCGCTACCATAGCTGAAGGCCTTAAGTATTATCAGAGCCAGCGCACCGTAAATGCCGGCTTCAACACTAAAGACAGCCTGGACGCTACCCAGCTGAAGATGTACGAGGTAGATAGTAACATCACGACCGCTCAGGTGCAGGCTTGGATAGATGAAGCTATTGCCACTAAGTCATGGCTGATCCTGACCTACCATGAAATTGCTACTACCCCCAGCGACCCTACCGACGCTCAGTACACCACCCAGCCAGCTGACTTTGCTACCGAAATGGCCTACCTGAAGAGCACTGGCGTAAATGTCGAGACTGTGGCCCAAGCCCTGGCTGACGCCAAGGCCCAGCTGAAGCCTGGCGATCTGAACAACGATGGCAGCGTGGACGCACTGGATCTTAGCACCTTGCTCACCAACTGGAACAAGACCGGAGTAACTGCCGCTAAGGGCGACCTAAATGGTGACGCCACAGTAGACGCGCTTGACCTGTCAGCATTATTAACGAATTGGAGTAAATAAGTATGAAAGCTAAATACGTAACGACTCTGGCCGCCCTGGTTGGCGCCCTGAGTCTCGGCCTAGTCAGCAGCGCAGCAGCAGCCGGCTCAGCCGCCTTCTCGCTGTCACCGGCCAGCGGCACTGAAGATGTAAACAGCACATTTAACGTTGGCGTGTACGAAAACGGCACAAGCGTAAACGTAGTAACTGTAAACTTTAGCTACGACACCAGCGACCTGCAGCTGGTAAGCGTAGACACCAGCGCTAGCGCCTTTGCGGCTGACGCTGGCAGCACCAGTACCAGCCTGTCGCGCTACGTGCCGGCCGGCGGTACTGTAAGCGGCACTCAGGAAGTTGCCGTGCTAAAATTTAAGGCCCTGACCGGCACTGGCGCCGCCAGTGTAGCGGTGGGCAACAGCGGTTCACACATTGCTAGCGCCGGCACCGAACAGTGGAACGGCGTGGCCGCAACCGGTAGCTACACGCTCAACACCCCGGCGCCCGTAACTCCGCCCAGCAATCCCGGCAACGGCGGCAGCACATCTGCTGGCAACCCTACCAGCAAATCAACCGCCCCCAAGACTACTACGTCTACCAGCAGCACTACTACCCCCGCAACCACTCCGCCCGCAACTACTAGCAGCCAAAATACTGCCACTATACCGAGCAAGCAGATGGCTACTACCACTCCAGCCACCGAGAGCACCAGCCACGCTGGTTTAGTAACCTCTACGGTCCTTGGCGTAGTCATTGCTGGCGCAGCCGCTTACTGGCTTGTCATGCGAAAGCGCACCGAACTGGCTCCTGCCAAAGTGTACAAGCTGGACACCGCAAAGAAGACTCCTGCCAAAAAGAAACCAGCCACTCGCAGTAATGCCGCTACCAAAGCTCGCACTACTACTAGCGCCCAAAAGAAAACTGTTGCCAAGAAGAGCAAATAAGCTTAAAACACTCCAAAATAGCCGCATTCAGAACAAATGCGGCTATTTTTATACTAGGAGCGGGGCCATTGCCACCCCTGTCAATTATGCATCTTTCTTGCTACAATTGGCTGTAGCTTTTACGCGGGTGTCGTATAGTGGTTATTATCTCAGTTTTCCAAACTGGTGATCGGAGTTCGACTCTCCGCACCCGCACCACTTTAGTTACAGTTCATGATACACGATACCAAAGTTGGCATAATTGTCCGAAGCGATCTACTGGACTGGCAAAAGCTGAATGTGACAGCATTTTTGGCAACCGGGATTGCAGCTGTGGCGCCCGAGAGCATTGGCGAGCCGTATGAGGACGCCTCTGGCAATACCTACTTGCCTCTCATTGGTCAACCGATTGTAATTTACGAAGCCAGTGCTGAGCACCTGCTACGCACCAACGCTCGCGCCCTCAGCCGCGGCGTGGCAACCGCCGTGTATATAGAGGGCATGTTTAAAACCTTCAATGATATTGATAATCGTGCAGTTGTAAAAAGCCTACCAGCCGATAAATTAGACCTGGTTGGCGTTGCACTCCGCGCCGACCGCAAAACCTTCGACAAGATAGTCAACGGCCTGAAGCTGCACTCATAGATCCTAGGCAAACATAGCTGCTATAACCGCGTCGTATACAGTCTCGACGCGGTTTTTGTACTCAGGTGACTGTAGGGCGTAGTGTTCCAGCATTATGCCGTCGTTCACTTCCAGTACTCGCAGCTCACCAGCCTCCGTACATACAATATCTACCGCTGCGCAGCGAAGTGATAATGCGTTCATAACATCTGTGGCCATGGCTTCTAGGGTTTCGAGCAACGAGTGGTCGGTTACATCTACCGCTACTGCCCCATACCCTAGGTTGAATAGCTTTAATTGGCCGCGGAATGTCGGCTGGGTTTTCTCTAGCGACAGCAAGAGCCGGCCATGCAACATAACCAGTCGATATTCCGTTTGCACGTCATAGTACGGCGCAATCGCCCAGGCTGGCTCGCCGCTGCTATGAATGGCACCCAGCGCCTCTTGAATTGTCTCGTACCGCTCCACACCCCGTCCACCGGTGCCATCCAATGGTTTTATAACCACTGGGCCACCACCGTCTAGCCCACCAATGTCATAGTGCCATTCGTTGGGGTCGTGTGGCAGGGCGCGTACCAGGTAGTGTTCGATGGCTGGGATGTCAGCCGCGTGGAGGGCCATGTAGGTTGCTACCTTGTCTTGCGCCAACTGACCAGCCGCAGAATTGTTGGTATCAAATTTGTACCCCACCACCCAGCGCACCCGTTCGCCTTGCTGCAACCGCAGTACCCAATCGTCAGAGAAGCTCTGGTAGCTCAAGCCGCGGCGCGCGCAAATATCCTGTACCATCTTTGGTAGCACCCGGTCGGCTATGTACGGTCCTTGTTGCATATTCATGCCATTATAGCAATTGTATCTGTTCGGCTATAATATCTACGTATTCTATAGGTGCGCCCTGGTAGCTCAGTTGGATAGAGCAGAGGACTTCTAAGCCTAAGGTCGCTGGTTCGAATCCAGCCCGGGGCACCAAGCATAAACATCATGAAAATTTATTTATCACATTCCGGCAATTACGATTATGAGTCCGAGCTATATACTCTACTTAGGGCATCGGCCCTTGCTCGTACTCATCAAATATTCTTCCCTCATGATAAAGAAAACATCGATGTTAACACCAGAAGTCTTATAGAACACAGTGACTTAGTGCTGGCAGAAGTTAGCTACCCTTCAACCGGGCAAGGAATCGAGCTTGGCCGGGCAAGTGCTAGCGGCACGCCAATACTCTGCTTCTATAAAACAGGCTCAAAAATATCAAGCTCGCTGCGATTTGTAGCGACGGATTTTCTAGAATATACAAACGCCGAAGACATGCTAAGCAAACTTGAGACTCACCTAGTAGCTAGGGGATGAACCTCTAGCTTCCATGCTACAAACGCGTGGGCCAGCTCTGCTATCATGCCTATATGCAGATCGACGATCTACTTCAAGAAGCACGGAAAATATGGGGCGATAACAAGCTGACACTTGAAGAGATAGTAATTCGAATGGGCGTCGTACTCGGCGATATGAATCGGATTGCCCGGACGCATCAAGAGACTGGGTCGATTAACGAAGCGGAGCTCAAGAAGGAGATGGGCAACACTATCTTCTCGATGATTCGGTGGTGTGATGACCTAGGGTTAGATCCCAAGGAATGCATAGTCATGGCCCAACAAGCCCAGCAGGTCTATGTGCAGCAACACAAAAATGCGCCCTAGGCTCGCACAGATAGGCCACCGCGTACTACAATGACAAGCATATGACGCACACACAAAGTACCAAGCCAACCGGCAACTGGTTAGAGCGACTAGTAGCTCGCGTGGATATGTTCCAGCAAAAGCGCCACGCTTTGAGCTTTCCCTATTCGGTCATTAAAAAATACGGTGATGACGATGCCGGCCACGAGGCCGCACTGATTACTTACTATGGCTTTTTGTCGCTGTTCCCGCTGCTGCTCGTAGCCACTTCCGTGGTTGATAGGCTGACCCAAAACAACCCAGAGCTCAGAGCCCGACTACTCGGCGATATCAACAGCCACCTGTCGGTGTTTGGTTCGCAATTGCAGTCCCAAATTCACGCTAGCAACCGCACCGGTGTGGCACTAGCGCTGGGTCTATTGGTGGCGCTGTACGGTACTCGCGGTGTTGCCCACGCGGTGCGCGGTGCGCTTGACCACGCCTGGGCAACTCCCAAGTCCAAACGTAGCGGCTTTCCCAAAAATGCGCTCAAGAGCTTTGCACTACTGCTTGGGGCTGGCCTGGGACTAGTGCTAACTACCACGCTCGCAGGCTACGCCACATCTGCGCTAGGTGGGCATTTTTGGCTCACACGCATAGTACCGCTGGCCATCAACGCTGTGCTGCTCTACGTTATTCTCATGTACGTTTTTACCATCGGCCCATCACGGCGGCGACCCAGGAGCGATCTTCGGTTGGGGGCTATTGTGGCATCGGTAGGGCTTTTGGTGCTGCAAACACTTGGTACCTACTTGGTGGCACACCAGCTGCAAAATCTGCGTGGTTTGTACGGCCAGTTTGCTTTGGTACTCTCCCTGATGTTCTGGCTGTACTTGCAAGCGCAGGTCTTGGTTTATGCCATAGAGATTAATGTGGTACATGCCTACAAGCTCTGGCCGCGTAGCATTACCAACAAGCCGCTGACCAGGGCCGACAAAGAAGCTTACCGTCTGTACGCCGAAAAGGAAGCTTACCGCCCTAAAAACGAAGAAACCATAGCAGTCACTTTCGACTCCCCCGACTAGGTTGTAAAAGCCCTCCCTTTCCCGTATATCTGCGATATATCAGGCGGTGCTCGGGAAGGCCAAGCAAGCTTTGCCTTCCCTGCGCCCTTCTGATATAATTACCCCTGTTTTCTTCCCCCCGAAGCCTTGCAGCCCAAGGGAAAAGAGCAGCCCCTCAGTCTACCACGGACTGGGAAGAGCAGCCCGACAAAAAGTCACGCCTTTTTGCCGGCGCGATGAGAAACCCGTTTACGGATGTCTCATTACCTGCGTGGCGGAGGTAGCTCAGTTGGTAGAGCGTCGGGTTGTGGTCCCGAATGTCGCGGGTTCAAGCCCCGTCCTTCGCCCCAAACTAAAAGAGTCAAGGCTTGTCTTTGGCTCTTTTAATTTGGCTGAGCGCGGGCTTGAACCCGCGACGCAGATTTTGCCACCGGCAAAAGATGCGGGTGTCGCGAGTTCAGTGGAACCAAAGCACGCGCAGAAGCTTGCTTCGAGCATGTTTTGGCGGAAGAGCCAGCTTGTCTGGCGACCCCGTCCTTCGCCCCAAATTAAATGCCTCATGCTGTGCATGAGGCATTTAATTTGGGCAGAGGTGATTTGAGGCCATTACACAGTAAAAGGGCGAGGCCATATTTCCACCTCTAGCATCCGATGCACCACCAGAGGTGCCTGCTTGTTTGCTATACTTCACGTTATGAACCCCTTTAGGCTACTCCGCTCTAAAACTATTTATAAGAACCCGTGGATATCTGTCCGCGAAGACACAGTTATCCGCCCGGGAGGCAAGGAAGGAGTTTTTGGGATTGTTGCCATGCTCCCCGGCTCCTCGGTCCTCGCAGTCGATACAGATAACAACGTCTTACTAATGCAGGAATATAAATACGCCGTAGAGCGGGAAACACTTGAGGTCATAAGTGGCGGCATTGACAAGAACGAGACACCCTTAGAAGCTGCAAAACGGGAGCTTTTAGAAGAAGCCGGCGTAGAGGCCGAGAAGTGGGTCGACCTGGGTAGTATCGACCCCTTCACAACGGTAGTTAGCTCGCCAAACCATTTATTTCTTGCGACAGGGCTGACTCACCTTAAGCCCGATCCTGACGAAGGTGAGATTCTCCAGCATATCATTGTACCCTACGCTCAGGCATTAAAGATGGTGCAAAATGGCGAAATAACCCATGGCGCAAGTTGTACGCTCATTCTTAAAGCCCAGATTTACATACAATAGCTCGAGCCCCTAAGGGTCGCGGCCGCGACAAGCTAAAGCCGCATCTCGGCGCAACACACGAAACACATAGCACCTTTTGGGAGAAGGCCTAGCCGCGAAACGCCGAGACTATACTAAACACAGCGAAGCCCAGCAATATAAGACCGGTGACGCGTTGGAGCGTGCGTGCTGGAACCCGGTTGAGCAGTTTTGCACCCAGCGCAATGCCCAGAGCGGCAACTGCCCACAAGCCCAACGTAGCCCCCACACCCACACTCCACGGATCATGATATTTGGCTGTGTAGTTGGCGGTGGCTATTTGGGT
>CAZHYW010000007.1:0-54962 GCA_964537115.1 uncultured Candidatus Saccharibacteria bacterium
AGCTGCGGGACAGGTCAATTTCGGCGCCGTCCAGGCTCATGCCCTGGCTTTTGTGAATGGTTATGGCCCAGGCCAAGCGCAGTGGCAGCTGAGCCACCTCGGCCCGAGTTTTGCCATCTTCCTCGAGCTTCCAGCTGTGGCGCTCCACCTTTATTTCTCGATGGTTGGGCAGTAGCACCAGCGGCAAATCATCGACAAAATCGACCACCTTGCCCCGAGTGCCGTTCACAAAGCCAGCCGGAAAATTGTTGGCTACGAACATGACTTCGGCGCCGATTTTGAGCTCCAGCTGCTCTGGCGCCAACACGCTTTTGACCAGCTGCTCTATTTTGGCAGCCTGGCCACTAGTTTGCATGGCGTAGACCTTGCCGTCGCGCTCAATTTCTTTTAAGTGCCGCTGATTGATGGTGTCGACATCCATGTTGTGGCTGTACAAGCGCGTGACCACCAGGTCACCCGGACGCTGCTCGCGCAGCCGCTCTTGCAGGGCCGCCTCGTGCAGCTCGTTGACGTCGCCGCGGCGCATGGCCTCGAGTAGATCCAGCAGTTCATCGCCCACCTGGCGGTGTTGCTCGGTTAGGTAGCAGATCTTTGGGTTCAGCTCGGCCCACGACTCGCTCAGGTGCGCGAAATCGGGAACACCCCCGCCCCGCTCAATCGGCGGCAGCTGAAACAAATCGCCCACCAGAATTACCTGCAGGCCGCCGAACGGTTCGGTGCTAGCCCGCAGCAGTTTGGCCACTTCATTGACCATATCGAGCCGGTGACCGTGGAGCATGCTTACTTCATCAATCACCAGCACATCGGCCGCGTTGTAGCGCTTAAACAGCCGCTCGTTGGCCTGCAGCCGCTCGCGGTCCCAATCGGTCAGCACTTCTTTTATGCCCAGACCCGACCAGCTGTGAATGGTGGTGCCGCCAATGTGCGTGGCCGCAATGCCAGTGCTGGCCGTAACCGCCACATTCTTCCCTGCTCGGGTGGCCCGGCGTATAAACTCATTTAAAACGTAGGTTTTGCCAGCACCCGGCGCCCCGGTAAGAAACACCGAGGAACCCTCCAGCATAATACGTAACGCTTGTGCCTGCCTCATAGCTCCCCTATTGTAGCAGCCGCCCACTCCCTGTGGGTGCTGTAGTTTTCACGCCACGCATACGCAACTAGGATAGAAACAACGTAAACAGTCCGGCCACCACCCCAAAGACTCCTGCCAGTTTTCGCCACGAGAACTCATCTTTGAACAGTATGATAGAAAATACTGTTACCGCCGCAATTGAAGCTGCATTGGTGGCATTCACGAATCCCACGTTGGGCGCTACGGCCACGGCTGTAAAGTTAAAGAAGTTGAAGCCCATAGCAGCTAGGCCAATTAACACAAAGCTCCCCTTGTGCTTTAGCACTGGCCGTAGTGAGTAGCGCTTTATATGCATCTCTACCAGCACGCAGACGGTGACCATAGCCGATAGGTAGGTCAGGAAAATGATGGGCTTAACGCCATGAATAAAGAGGTACTTCGCGGTCAGCTGCAAGAGGCCCCAGCCAAAGAATGACACCAATGCTAGCGGCACCCATGCATTATTTTTAACATGATGCGATTTTTTAGGATCAATCAAGATAAGCATGGAGAAACCAACGATTAGTAATATGGCGAGTAAGGCTGATGCCGGCAATTTTGCGCCAAACATTGGCACCGCCAAAAAGCTCGTAAAAATAACATAGCTTTTAGATAGTACTAAGCTATAGCCCGGATTTGGCGCCAGGGCGATGCTTTTTAGTGATGTAATACTGGGGAGGTATGACAGAACTACCGATGTAGCTGCCAGCAACAAAAACTGCAACCATGTTACGTGAAAGGACGCATGCGTAAGCAGTGCGATAAGAGTAAACCCGATGGTCTCAGTGCCAAACCAGGCCAGGTTATTTAAGTGGACTGGCAGTTTGTTGCGCCCTGCCTGCCGGATAGCCAGATAGACCACCACCGAGCAGACGAACATCAATAAATCAGCAGCTATCCAGTTCATGTAAGCCCTTCTTTAAACTTTTTTACCAGACTCCCACATGCCATCAAAAAACCATGTCATCATCTGTGCGGTCATGGGGTCATCAATGATTACACCCAGGTAGCGCCCGGCTTGCAGTGTGTAAAAGCCAAACTTGTTACCGAAGATGCTCATATAGGCCTGCAGGCCATCGGGCATAGTCAGCGAACGCGTTTCTTTTAAGATGGCAGGGTCTGAACGGTCCCAATCAATGAGCGGTTCTTGGGCATTGTGGAGAATTTTTATATTGATGCCCTTGGCGACACGACGCTTAATGAAGTCACGCATGTAGTCACCCACCTCTGCCTTCGAGAAGAAGTCGAGTATAAAGGCGTCGCTGCCGCCTTCGCGAATGGTCGTTACACCTTTACCTAAACGCTGCTCGTTCCACAGGCGGTAGCCGGCTTTGCCTTCGTAGATCGTTACATTGTTCTGCTTGTAGAGCTCGCTTTGCTGGTCGGTTAAGCGTGTCATGAAGGCTTCGAGCCCGCTGCGGGCTTCGCGCAGCTCACTCACTTGCTCGTCGTAGCGGCTGAGCAGCTTAGCGAGCGGCAAGGCTATAAACCGCTGATTGCGCGTCTCGCCCAAAGCTTCAATAAAACCCTGATTTTTGAGTTCCTTGAGAGCCCGGTATGTCGGTACTTTGTCGAGCGCCAAGGCAGTTTGAATTTGCGGCGCAAAGCTGACCCCGGCTTGCGTTAAGTACAAGTAAATGGCCGATTCGGTGGTGTTAAGCCCCAGTTTTTGCAGGGCGGCGCTAATGTCCATGCGTACATGGTAACATGAGGTAACACTATTTGTAAACTACGATTTTACAGAGAAGGATGCGACTAGAAATCTGCCCACTTCGTACCTTTAGTTCGAACTGTTCATACATATCATCAAGATATAAAAAGAGGTGCTCTAGAGAGCGCCTCTTCTTCATATACTAGTAGGAATGCTCCTTTGGCTGTCCAATCAGGACCGCCCGGCCTTTCCTATAACCAAGTATATCACAAATCTACATATAATCCCCAATAGCATTCCTACTGTAATTCCTATTTGAAGTCATAGGTTCTAGCTTAGTTTAATAACAAGGCTCAGCTTCGATATAAACAAAACCTCACCGACTCGACTATGCCTAGACATCTCAAGTACGATCTGCTTTTGGATAAAGGCATCGTCGAGTTGTGTACGTCTACCATCGATCACCAGGTTGCGAGATTGTTTAAGGCCCTTGAATTGCCTCTGTATGGTCAACTTTCGGGATGCCCCGGTCGGACTCTTGATCTCCCACATGAGGCCATTCATAACAATGTCAGGAGTCTTCATCTTATAGCCTGCACTCGGTTGCAGGAATTCAACGATACAACGAAAGTGTTTGGCCAGTACCTGAGCGACCTGAAGCTCATGCTCTTCTGGCGCAGGCTTCACACCCTCGGCGACAATAACTTCACCCTTATTCCTCATGTTCGAGGATTATACTACGCTCCAGTGGGAATCTGGGAAAGAGGGTTTTCGTCGTCCTGGTTGGGTTTTAGGGGGCGCTTTTTGATGATTTCGAAGCGCTCGCCAGTGGTTGGTGATTCGTAATAGTCGTCGGCCATGAGGTTTATGAATTTGGCCACGTCTTTATCGTCCATGATGATGATTGCCCCGCTGTCGTCGGGCATCACACCCAAGTCGAGCTCTTCGCTCTGCTGCAAAATTTGCTCCTGGGTAATCTTGCCCACTTCCAGTTTCTGTAGCTTTTTTACCAGCGCCTTTTTGTCTTTTACCAGGTTCTGGATGTTCATGCCCTCGGAGAAGCTCAGGCGGTAAGCCTCTTCGATCTCGCGAATCTTCGACTCCGCAATGGCCTGCTCTTTGGCATCGTAGCCAAACAGCGTTTTCAGCTTCGGCTGGCTAAAGACATACAGGTCTTGGTCCAGCACCAGCAGCTGCGAGTCGGTGGGCAAACGTAGCGCGGCGTCGGCGTCGAATGGTATGAACTTGTCGGACCGCAGCATCCAGCCGGTTTGGCCTTTCATAACCTGGCTTTTGGGCAGCACCTTGGCCACATAAAACGGCTTCGGTAACTCGGCGTGGGAAACGCGGGCTAGCACACCCTTCATGTGGTTTATGTCGTGCTCGCTCTCTTTAAACAGCACTATTTCGTGCTCCTGCGTTTTCAGCCAGCCCAAAGTTTCGCGGAGTTTGTCTACCCGGTGCACCTGGGTGCGCTGCAGTACGTTTTCTTCGGCTTCGGCGGCTTCAAAACCACGGACTATTAGACCTTTATCTATACCCTCTAGCACATACTCCAGCATTTCGTCTATAAAGATTGGCTCCAGCTGCTTTTTGAGCCCTTCCGCCAGCGCCGTTTTGTATAGCACGTAGTTTTTGCTGATGAAGAACAGCTCGACCTTTAGCTCGTCTTTGTACTGCACCAGGTTGTTGGCCCAGGCAAAGACGTCGGTTTCTACATAGTCTTTCGGGTCGTAACCATCTTTAGGAACAATATCCGCGTCTACCGCACGCGCCGCTTCCGATGTAGGATCAACCGTTGCATCCATAAAATTTGTTCGATTTCCAAACTTAGTTTTCTATATTATTCGCCTATTTTACCGCAGCTTTACAGACTATTTTGTTGTGAAATCTGTTATTAGTACAATTGCAGTAAGTTCTTGGGCAGATCGGTAACCTTGACCGGTTGCAGGCCTTGTACAAACGTGTTCAGGTCATCGTTAGAGACGGTGCCATCCGTGGCCTGTAGCATAACCAGTGTGGCGCCTAGCTGCACATAGTAGCCATACTCCTCTGGGTAGGTCGAAGTATCGGTATAGAGATACACGGGCACACCGTTGACCGTTAGCTGCGGCTGGCACGACTTAGTGTAATCGCCAACGTACGGGAACGTAGTGGCGTCGAACGGGCCGCAATCACCAGATGCCGGTTTGAAGCTTGCCGGTGCCGCCACTTCATACACCGTTAGGCTCAGCGCGTCTCCTTGAGGATCTATGCGAAAGGTAAGGTTTGGCAAAGTCAGGTCGTCGCCAAAGTCACCTGCAGTACTAGGCACAATGGCATTCACGCTGTAGCCCTTTGGCAGACTGCTGAGCGTATAGGCTGTAAAGTTGAGCTTGGCGAGTTTGCCCTGCAAGGTTTTTAGGTCATCGGCCCGGGCCTGAGCGACCACCGCCCGCTCTTTGGGGGCTTCAATGGCAGCAATTGCCATGCCGAGTAGCTTACCCGCCGCCAGAGTGGTTATAAGCGTTAGTGCCAGGCAGAGCAAAAATGTCGGCACAACTTTCTTGCCAATTTGCTGGGTGCGCGCCCACTGGTAAACTCGCAGCGTTAGCATGGCTACGAGCGCCGGAACCAGAACAATGACTAGCAGCTTGTGGGCGCCCAAAAACAGATCGTCGTAGTACCGTATGTCGAACCAGACCAAAGCTGCAACGCTCACAGCGACCACAGCGCCGACGCCAAACCAATCTGGTATGCGAAACAGTCGCATGGCCGCAATGGTTATTATGAGCAGGTACGGTCCAGCCAAGAAAACTGTATATATGGCCGCACCCAGGTCAGCCCATGAGTCGCTGCTGGGCGAACCACGCAGCATATAATATGTGCCGAACGCCAGCGCAATGGTGGCGATTGCGGCTAATGTCGCCGCACTGGCTGCCCTAACGTAGGGCCGCTGGTTGAGCTTGGGATTGGCACGTTTAGGCATTTGCTACAAGTGTAGCATAAGCTTTGACGGCTACAGCCGTTCGCCCAAGCGGGCTTTGTTGGCCCATTCGTCGGCTAGCTCGTTGCCCTTATCGCCCACATGCCCGCGCACCCAGGTAAGTTTTGCTTGGCTCCGCTGATGCAGCGGGTACACCGCCTGCACGATGTCGAGGTTTTTGATGGGCCCGCCGGACTTTTTCCAGCCCTTGGCCTGCCAGCCGGACGCCCATTTGGTAATTACGTTAATCCAAAATTCGCTGTCGGTGTAAATGACGCACTCCTGCCCTGCCGCGTGGGTGATGGCCGCCATAATGGCGAAGCCTTCCATGCGAATGTTGGTGGTTGTTCGCTGGTCCACGCCCGAACCCTCCGGCTCGGTGCCCAGCACCACCGGCTTATCGTCCAAAATCACCGCAAACCCACCCGGCCCTGGGTTGGGGCTGGCGCTACCATCGGTGTAATAAATGTTCATGCCTGAACCTCACGGCGGCAGTCTTCGACCAGTTGCATAACTTTTGCTCGTATTTGTTCAAAGACCGCGCGGGTAACATTTGAATCGGCGACTCGTGGGTCAAAAATTTCCCAATATTCAAATTTTGGATGGTTACGCAGCCAATCGGGCAGCGTGGCTTTATCTGCCATAACGACAATTTTGTCGTAGCCGGCGAGCATGGCTTGGGTAACTTGGTGCCTACGGAAATTGGTGGCGTCTATGCCCTCTTCGGCCAAGACCTTGGGTGTGGTAACCGCGCCGTAGTCAATAATGGTCTGGTCCTCTTGCTCCACAACGGTTCCCGCTGAGTCGGCATGGCCCTCCGGGAAGAATTTGTTGAAATAGGCGGCCGCCACTTGGCTGCGCGCCACATTGGAGGTACACACAAATAGAACTCGCTTAGGTTGGACACTCACAAGCCCGTTTCCTCACGAATTCGTGCCACAGTTTGTTCGGTGGTCAAAGTCTCTGGGACAATTTGTTCAAACGGGTAATCAGACCGTTGGGCAAACACATACCATTCTTTCAACTCGGCCTCACCAAACAGCTCGGATTTGGAGCGCGTGCCATGCCGCTTTACAGTTTCCTCCAAACTGATATCAAAATAAAACATGTAGTTATCGGTGGGGTGATGGGCAAAAAGCGCTTCAAAGAACTCTTTGTGAGGCTCGACGCTCAAAATACCTTCTAAAATCACCGTAGCGTTATGTTTAAGGGCTAGTTCTACATCCAAGCGCATCATCTCAAGCCGCATTTCTTTTGCGGCCCCTTTGGGGCGCAGCATAACCTCCCGGTAGTGGTCTTGCTCTATCAGAACTACCAAGCCCGGCAGCGCTTCGTGCAGTGCTCGCGCAACTGTACTCTTGCCCGCCCCGCTCGGCCCACGCAGTACAATTAACTTCGCCATGGCACTAGTATACGTTACCGCCCTACCTAATCACTACGCTACTGGCGCCTACTCATCGGGTTCATCGGCAGATAGCTCCGCAACCACCGTGCACAGATCTCGAACAGCCGCTGTGTAGTCATCGCTTCCGCCCGCCTGCAGTAAGCGCAATGTGTGAGACCACAGGTCGTCGGGACGTTGCCGTCGCCGAGGAATCTCGGGAATCTCGACCTCACCGTTGGGGGTAACAATGCTCGTTCCCCTAGTTAGGGTGACTGTTCTTTGCCGGACATCTAGAGTAAATCTCCGCCAGAACCAGAGCCAATCTTCAATCTCGTCGTCGCTTTCATAGTCCACCATTACTTCATCCACTACCCGCAGAGCCTCTTCTACTTCTTCGGCAAGGGCCTGTTCAGCTTCATCCAGTTCAGGTTGTTGCGTAAGGGCTGGTTCATAAGGCACGACTTCAGCAATGGTCGCTTCCCACAATACGGGCTTCATGTCCTCCCCCTTACTTCTTTGCAAAGTAACGCTGACGTGTAAGGTCAGCATGCCGACACGCCAGGCTTGGGAGGTTACTTTGGCCCGTTCGGCAAGCTGGAGAACGGGATGGTTGAGCTCGTCGGGGATGAGCACCAGGGCAGCGTCTTCTACAGCTTGTGCCAAATCGTTGAAAGCATTTTCGGGCAATCCAAAGGTGACTACTTCTTGTCCATCCATGTTTGGACTTGCACTCATTAGTTTATATTGTACAAATTGTGGCGCTTAACCGCAACAAGGCTTAAGCTCGAGGTAGTACGAGCTCTACAAGCGGCGAAGTACTTGGGCGTTTTGGCTCAAGAAATTGCTGACGTCGGTAGTGAGGGTGGTTTGGTCGGAGGCGTCGATGGCGCCCTGAGCTTGCGACAAGTACAACGTATCGTGAAAGATTTCGAAGTCGTAGGCTCGGCAAAAATCCGCAAACTGGGCCATAACATCGGGTGCAAACACCTCGCGCAGCGTGGTTTGCGCCTCGGGGTTGCAGTACATGTGGAAATAATCTGGAAAATTGCCCTCCAGCTCGGCCCGCTCCAGAAACTTCTCGCTTACCAACGCCCCCACCCCGCTCTTATCGCCATAGGCTACAATGTGCGACCAGCTGTTGTGGCCCAGTTCTACAAAGAACATGGTCCGGCCAGAGTTGTTGGTAAGTAAATTGTACTTAAACCCAGCTATATTGCCTTGGTTCATGCTGGTTAGACCGCCCGCACCCAGCATGTCTTCGCTAGATAGGAGTGGGCCGTCCTGAAGGTTGGCTGTCGGCCATTTGCGCCGAATGGCATAGGCTGCCAAGCTCAGCAAAAGCAGCACTGTACTCACGCCCGCCCAGCGGCCCGAAACCGGCAGGTTGTAATTGTTCACCCTAGCCCTCCCCCGCCAAAGCTTTATAATCGGCCTTTAGCTGGTCAATGATCTCGTGGTAGTCGTGTGCCTGCACATAGTCCCAGGCAGCCACATATGGGGGATTATTTTGGATATGCTCAATGTCACGCTCCAGCCGTTCTGGCTCTTCCAATACATCTAGGTAAATATACTTGCTGAGTGCGTGAACCGGGATATGCACAGCGGCAGTGAAGTTGTACTCTTCGCCAAACAGTTTCTTCCACCGGTCACCAAGGAGTGGCTTTATGTCCTTGCTGCTCTTCATAGAATACATGGTGTTATCAGTAAGCAATACGTGGCAGAGTTCGTGCATGAGTATGTCTACAAACTGATTGGGAAAATACTTATAACCCATTGTTAATGGATTGCTCATACTGCGAACCCATGGCGCACATGGCACGTCAATAACGCTCTGATAGAACTCCATGCCCATTATCTCTACAAGTGCGAGTAGGATTTTGTTATCGTACTTGGCCCACTCGTGGCGATAGTTCGCCGCATATTCCTCGGCAACTTTCTGGGAAATGAGCACCTCGCCTTCGGCAGCTAAGGCTTCGTGCAGCTTCACCGAGACGTTTTCGTACAGCAGCCACGAGAAATAGATGCGGACTTCAGGAGTCTTCATGACCCTAGCATAGCATTTTTACACCTGGGCACGGGCGGGATCTCTCCATTTCGCTTCGCTCCAGTCGAGATGACAGCAAAGAGAGCTCTCGTGACTAATTCAGCCTAGACTGTCTGGTGGATGCAAAGGATATTGCCGTCGGGGTCTTTAAACCACGCCGACTTCTCGTTCTCCATAATGTGCACGTCGCCCTGGCGGGTGACGCCCGGCATGTCGTACTGCTCGAACGTGACACCCTTGCCCTTTAGTTCGGCCACTTCGGCGTCGATGTCATCGACCGTCCAGGTAACGTAGGTGGCTTTATTGGTGCCCGCAAGGTCGGTTTTGTACACCTGCACCATGCCGTCGCCGCTCTTGTACAAGATAACGTACGGGTTCTCTTCTACCACTTTTAGGCCCAGTACACCACCGTAAAAACCGGTAGCTGTCTCGAGATCTTTGACGCCAATAGTTGGCGTAGCTGTCATGTGTCCTACCATATATACCTCCGTTAATTACATTGTCTTACGATACTTAATTATAGTCGTCAGCGCAGCGAAGCGTCAGTGCAAATTTCCACACTAAATGTCTTGTACACCACCATTCTGGTGAAACTCCGCAATATGGAAATCGTACCCTGTTTGCTCGCAGCGCATTTGAAACGATTCCTTAAAGTAATCGCCGTCAGTGGCTTTGCGGTACTGCACATCAGCATAACCGGAAGGCATGGTGTGCAGGATCGGGCCTGAGTATAGTAAGAATTGCCGCCGCTCCCCCTGCTGAAGTTGACTGTCTAGCTTCCGACTGGCGCCTAGCAGCGTTATTGTGTCCAGAAAAATGGGCACATGGGAATGGTTGGTGACGTCTACAAATATCTCCAGACGCTCACCTTGCACCTGGTTTTCCACTCGTCCCAGTTCGATCTCTGGGACCTCCTTGGGCAGGCCTGGTACAGCCGGGGCCATACTTTGCGTGGGCGCTCCCGTCGGTTGTACGGGGACATCATTTTCCGGGCCGTAAATAGGCTTGCCGGCCAGAACTTTACCCAATACTCCAAAGAATCCCATTGCCTTGCCCCAAAACTACGGGTGCAACCAGCCCAAAATGAGCGCCATTACTGCCACGGTAACAAGCTCGTGTGCGGCATTTAGTAGGGTGAGTTTTTTGCGGCGCATCTCAAACGTGTCGTGCACGTACATGCGGGCCGCCGTAAAGCCCAGCCACAGCCACAAAGCAATCGTTAGCGCATCTTGCATGTAGCTGTCGCCCGTAAATTGCTGCGCCAGGAAAGTTACCGCCGCCAATATGTAAGCCGTGACCAGCGAAGCCACAAACACACTGCCGTAAATCCAAATCATGTCGCCGGCCGTTTGGCCGCGCATTTTGTCCATTTTGACACCGGTCATTTTCATCCACGCTTTGCCGAACGTAGCCGGCATGTACCACAAACTCCCCACGACCATACTCGACACCGCGGCCAGTCCGACACCCCAGTAGTTGATATCGATACCCATTTTAGGTTATCCCTCGCTTACGTTAATGAGTTCGATTATGCGCCGGTGTAGTCAGAATGTCTACGGCAATCCTACAGGAGTTCACGTAACTGATTAATAAGCTCCTGCCGAGCAGGGCCGCTAAAGTCGTGATTGGCCGGGAGAGCAAGGTTTTGCGCTCCGGGAACCTTTAGAGTGGCTTTGGCGAGAATCTCATCGCCCGCCGCACAAATAACGGTAAGTGGCAGTTTGGCCGCCAGGTCGGCATAGAGCTTAGGCGCATCAAGCGGCGCCTGCGTTTCCAAATATTCTTTGCTGACATATGTGATGGTACCGTCTCGCCGCGGAATAGACGACATGCCAGCCGGGTTAAACACTGCTCCTTCGCGGCTACCAAATGTAGCGGCAAAGTGCTCTATGGTTTGCGAGTCTTTGTCGGGCGGCGCCAAAAAGATTACCTGGCTCACCTTGCTCACATCCGCCAGAGCGCCCACCACGCAGCCTTTGGAATGACACAACAGTATTATCTCGCCCTCAGCACCCGCCAGTTGATCGTTGAGTAACTGGACCTGCTCGGGGATGGGCCTGACTGTCATGTTGCCTGCTTCGTCGATTATGCTGTAATCAAACATCACAAACTTTATGTCCGGAAACGACGCCGCAATGTCGGTAAACATGCCGCGGCCCGTGGCATCCACCCCAAACCCATGCGAACAAACAACGGTCTTCATAGGTTAGCGTTCTAGGTGGTACTTTTGGCCAGGCGTGGAGTCACGAGCGTCAAAGACGTACCAGTCGGTTACGGTTACTTTGTAGAAGCTGTGTGGATCGCTCAAGATCTCGGGCCCTTTATTGAACCGCTCGGCAAAGAGTTTGTACTCCGGACTGTCCTGGGTAAGGCCATCGAGCGATACTGCCGTACCTTCAAAGTACAAGCCGCGCGGGGCCACACCTTCCCCGTGCTGTTCTACTATATTGCCCGCCACATGCGGATTTTTGGCAATTTCCTGGCTGTGCCGACGCTCCGGGTGGAACGCCAGTACAAATTCAGATCATCGTCGTACACAAAGTGCACTTCACACACCCAAGGCCTGTTATCGACACATGTGGCCAGCGACATATGAATAACCTTTGGCAAATACTCGCGAATTACCTTTTCGACGTCCACGTTATAGCACTCCTTGTTTTACTTTGGAAATAGAGACTTGGCACCGGAATCCCTTCCCCGTCATCCCCGACCTGATCGGGGATCCATTCTAAACAGCCCCTAACCTAAAGCCCACGCCACTTGGAACCGATTCCCGCCTCCGCGGGAATGACAAGTTTAGGTTTCGGACAGGTCGGGCCGTTTTGGCACCACTATCCATAGGATAATATACACCCAAAAGCCAGCCGAGCCAGCCAGCAACAGCACCACCGCAATCACCCGCACAATCACCGCGTCTATGCCAAAGTATTCAGCCAACCCGCCGCACACGCCGGCAATCATTTTATCTTCGGTTGAACGATACAGTCGTTTCGTAGCCATGCAGGCATGATACCCTGGATGGAGTCGGCTGGCTGGGGGAATAATTACAGTTTAAGAGCGGTGCTTGTTGGGGCGGGTGCGGTTTAGTTTGGTGTGAGTGGCATGCTTGGCTTCGTGGGTGGCCTGGTAGTTTTTGACTAGTTCTTCTAGCTTTGGGCGGTGTTTTAGCGCAGCGTTAAATAGATTGATCCACTGCTCTAGGCTAAGTTGGCTGGGCTTGAGGTCGGCGGTGATAGGCTTCGCATCCAGCACCGATGCAAGCGTCGCTGCCACCGATGGCTGGAAGGCATTGAAGGTGTAGACTACGAAATCGTTAAAAAGTGACAGCAAATCTGGAGTAACCAATGGCTCAGGTCGCCGTACAATGCCGAGCAGCACCGTGTCGACCGCTGGGCGCGGGCGGAAATCTTCGCGGCGCAGCTTAGCGGCAACGCTTACCTCGAACTGTGGCGCCAGCAATACGGCCATCTGGCTATTTTTTTCGCCGAGTGTTAGCTTGCCAGCAAACTCTTTTTGCACAATCAAATACGCGGCCGCAGGCGGATTCGGTGCCTCGCACAACCGCCGCACCATGTCGGCGCTGCGGTTGAACGGTATGTTGGCGAAGACTTTGTAGGGGCCCTCGGGCAATGGCATGTCAAAGAAGTCAGCTGAGTGCACCGTAACATTTGGTCGGTACCCCAGCCGGATGTGCAGATCGGCCGCCAGCTTAGTGTCGGCCTCCACCGCCACCACTTCCCGGCAGACGTCGGACAGCACTTCGGTGATGATGCCCGTGCCCGCCCCAATGTCATACACCACATCCTCCGCCGTCAGACCAGCTTTGGCCACTAGCTTCTTAACCAGCTTCGGGTCGCGCAAAAAGTTTTGGGTGATACTCAGATGGCTACGCACAGGCTACTCCAATAGCTCGGCCGGCAGCTTGGCAAAAATCTCGAGCAGTTGGTCGACGATAGCCGGCGTGCCCAGCAGCAATTTAGCGTCGGTAAACTTGGCCTGTTCACCTTTTAGCGTCAGCACCTTGCCACCGGCTTCGCGCACAATGGTCATAGCCGCAGCATTGTCCCACGGTTTGAAACCAGTGTGGTGCATGGCGTCTACCCGCGCACAGGCCGTCCAGGCCATCACCAACACGGCGCTGCCCGGGCAGCTTATCCATGGCATCACACCCGTCGCGTCATAAATGGCAACCTGCCGCTGCAGATTGCGCACCGCTGCGGCATAGTCGTAGCCATTGCTGGTAGCCACGCTGGAACCAGCCAGCTCGGTTTGCACGCTAACGTGTATGGGGCTGCCATTGAGCCGCGCCCCACTGCCCTGCTCTGCTTCGTATAATTCGTCTTTGTAGGCGTCAAAAATCACGCCGGCCACCGACTGGCCGTTTTCTATATAGCCCACCGAGATGGCCGACTCCTGCATGCCGCGTTTAAAGTTATAGGTGCCGTCTATGGGGTCGAGCACAAAGCCGGTGAAGCCAGACGCTTGTAATTTCTCGCGCTCTTTATCCGAGTCTTCTTCGCTCAAAATCACCACGCCCGGAAAGTCAGCTGCCAGGCTCTTACGCAAAATATCTTGTGACTTGATGTCTGCCACGGTCACAAAATCGTTGGCGTTAGCTTTGGTGCTGCCAGCGGTTTGACTTTGCGCGCCCAGCATAAACTCACCCGCTTCGCGGGCCGCCTTTTTCATAAGTTCAAGTCGGTTCATAAACTACCCCTCTCGATGGTTTCTTCATAATAGGGCTCGATCTGGTCGGCAAGTGCCCGGAGCATTTTTTGTGCCACCTTTTTAGGGTCCAGGAACCCTTCGTAACTGCCGGGCTTCCAGGGGTGATCCCAAAACTGGGTCTGCATGCCGCCAGGCAGGAACAGAGCCACCCGGATTTTTGCGCCCAACCGTTCGGCCTCCAGCCCTAGGCTGCGCGCAAAGCCCACCTGAGCATGCTTGGTGCCGGCGTATACCGCCTCACTCGCCCGCGCCTTAACGCCCGTCGTAGAACTCACTACCACAAACCTACACGCAGTACCCTTAGCCAGCATTTGCTGCCACACGTGTTGGACCAGTGGTATGGGACCGGCAAAATTTACCGCTACCATGTCCACCGCATTGGTCTGCGCCGCAAAATCACCCATGTACGATATGCCAGCACACCAGTAGAAGTGCATTGCGGTCTCGGATGCCACGAGTGAATCGAGCCGGGCGATTAAGTCCTGTACATCTCGCGCGTTCATCAGATCCACTTTGGCGCCATCGCCATGATCTGCCGGTACGTGTGAACGGCCAATTACAAACGTCTGCTCGCCGGCAGAACGCAGCTGCGCAGCAATCTCGGCACCCAGCCCGTGCGTGCCGCCAAGTACAATATGCATGGTCTAATAATACTACAGGCTTGGTTCAATGATGGGCCACAGCTGGGGGAGCTCGGTAAAACCACTGCCCAGATGGTGGCCACCGGGCACGATCATCAGCGAGGCTTTCAGCTTGGCCGACAGCGTCATGGCCTGCTCTACCGGACAGTACGGGTCATTGCTGCCATGTACAAATGCCAACCGCTGGGCATGGGCGCGAATGCGCCGCCACTTGAAGCCCCAGCGCGGAAACAGGTGCGCAAACTGTCTTGGCTCCGGCCAATCTTTCGGTACCCCACCCGCCCAGGCGCTAACCATTAGGCCCATTTTGATCTTTGGGCAGCGCCGGTCCATGAGCAGATTTAGCACCTCCACCGCGCCGCTACTGTGCCCCACCACTATGTTGCCTTCAAAGTCCCAACCGTTACCAAACAAAAAATCGTTGTACTTGTCACGGTTTGGCGTGTGGTTCTCGGGCAATACCGGCACCCACACCTGGTACCCCGCCGCCTCTAACTTGGCCTTCAGCCAGGGAAACCAGTTTGCCTCCGGCCCCGCATCTGTTCCGTGCAATATCACTGCCTTTTTCATAGTTCTCTCACAAATTTTACACCCACAATTACCCCGTTCATAACAAACACATAGGCCGGGTAAACAATGAGCGCCCAGTCAACCCGCGCGACGGCTAACGTGGTGCATAGCCCACCAATGCCGGCCAGCACCCACTGGGGGTAGCTTTCGGTGTCGGGCCGGTGATAGGTTTTTATGACTGTGGGTATGGCACCAATGCCGTCAATGATGACCGCCACCAATGTAGAGATGCGCGTGTTGTGCAGTGTGGCCCAGTAGCCAAACAGCACTATGGCCGCCGCCAGACAAATCATGTCGAGTTTAGAGGCACCGCCCATGCCTCGCTTAAGCGATAGCAGAAAGGTGGTAGCTACCAGGAAAACTGTGCTTATAAAAAACAGCGATGACCAGCCGCCGCCATTCTGCACCTGGTTCACCGCCGCAATTGTGGTAAGGATGGTCCATATACCCCAGGTAATGCGCTGCGGCTTCACCTTCCCCCGCAAAATATCGCGTATGTACGGAATGAAGCCGATGGCGTTCAGCACCAGTGCCAGTATGCCGAGTGTGAGTTTCACGTGCTAGCCTCGCTCTTTTTCCGCATTTTACTTCTGGCCTTTATATACTGCGCCCTCATTTCTTCTGACCTTGAAGACAAAGCTAAGGCACTAATTAATCGCTCAGTGTCATCTGCATAGGGATTTTCGTCCTCCAGAAGATACGGCTTATTCAACCCCGGGATGCCGTGCAGCTCATCGCGAACAGTCATCACAAACCCAGCTAGACCGTTTAATAGGCTAACAACGCGATTATGGCCAGGTACGTGCTGCTTGTTGAGCTCATCTAGACTAGTCGCGGCGTGAGCAAGATGATGCCTGATCTTATCGACCAGAGCTATGTCCGTTTTATGCTTCTCCACCAACTCGAGATATTCATCTTCCCTATTACTCAGAATGGCCAGATTGTAAATTGATGCCGTAGCGTGTCTATCGGCAATGACATCCCCGTTTTTGTTCAACTTGACTCCCAAGATGGCCAGCAGCTCAATGTACAGAGAAGTTCTGAGCGAATGGATGATAGCATTAAAGAAGTTTCCATACCGGTTCATTACTTGCACGTAGTACTCTGCCGTTTCCGTATCGACGCTCGTACTCAGGTGAAGAAATAGTTCGTCAAGTACTGCCGCTCGTTGCTGCAGTAGAACAAGCTTAAAATTGAGCTCTGTAGAAAGCTGCTTTTGCTGTTCCTGGTTCATCTGGGAATACTTTTTAGCTCACGCCTGACGCAACGAGGCGGTAAGCTCGTCGATCTTGACGCGAGTCTGCTCCATGGTATCGCGGTGGCGGACGGTTATGGTGCCCGCTTGTTCGCCCTCCAGGGTGTCGAAGTCGACCGTTACGCAGTACGGCGTGCCAATCTCATCCATTTTGCGGTAGTTTTTGCCAATGTTGCCGGTGTCTACCCACATTACGGCGCCTAATTCTTTCTTAAGTAAAGCATAGACCTCGCGGGCCTTCGCCACCAGCTCCGGCTTGTTTTTGGCCAGTGGCAACACGGCCACCTTTACCGGCGCCAGGTGCGTGGGCAGTTTTAAGTAAATACGCTTTTCGCCATTCACTTCGTCTTCGGTGTAGGCCGCCGACAGCACAGCCATTACGTGGCGATCCAGACCAAAGGTGGGCTCAACCACGTGCGGCAGAAAAGCTTCGCCGCCGTCTTTGGGCCGGTACTCCAGGTTCTTGCCCGATTTGTCTTGGTGGCTCTTTAGGTCGTAGTCCGTGCGGTACGCCAGACCCGTGAGCTCCTGGAAGCCCAGCGATGGGAAATCGTAAAAACAGTCCACCGTGCGCATGCTGTAGTGGGCACGATCTGCCTCTGGCACTTCGTGTTCTTTTATGTGTTCGTCTAAACCGAGTAGTTTGAACCATTCGTGCTGTGTTGCCAGCCAAGCTTCGAAAACGCCCTCCCAATCGCCAGGACGTATAAAGTACTCTAACTCCATAATCTCGAGCTCGCGCAGACGGAATATGAAGTTGCCAGGGCTAATTTCGTTGCGGAAAGACCGGCCAATTTGTGCCAAGCCAAATGGTAAGTCTGGGTAGAAGCTATCGAGCACATTTTTGAAGTTTGTAAACATGCCCTGGGCAGTTTCGGGTCGCAGGTACGCCACCGAGTCGTCGTCCTCTACCGGACCCACATGAGTCTTAAACATCATGTTGAACTGCGCCGGCGCGCCGAGTTCGTTACCATCTGGGCTTTTGATGCCACGATCTTTTATAACCTGAGCCATCTCGTCCAACGTCATAGCGTCTACATTCTCGACACCTTGGGCCTCTAGTAGGTGATCCAAACGATAGCGCTTTTTGGTGTTTACGTCTTCTATAAGCGGGTCGTTAAAGGTATCTACGTGGCCACTAGCCTTCCAGACCTGCGGGTTCATGATGATGGTGCTGTCTATACCGAACATGTCGTCGCGGTCATCTACAAACATTTTCCACCACAGGTTAGTAATGTTGCGCTTGAGCGCAATACCCAGCGGGCCGTAATCGTACGTGCCAGCCAGACCACCATAAATTTCGCTGCCCGGGTAAATAAACCCGCGCCGCTTAGCCAAACTAACAATATCTTCTAGTTTTACTTCGCTCATGCGTTGTTTGCTCCTAGTTTGCCCAGCTGTACCACATCAGCTGCACGCGCATCTGCCCAGCGCTGCCAGTCGGCGGCCGCCTCTCGGTTCGCAAACTGAGGTGTTGATGCCACTTTATTTTCGCCGTCAACAGCAAGGCCAGGCACCGTGGTTAGCAATTGCTCTGCTTCACTCATCTTGGGCAAATTATATCATGGGAACGAAGAAGAATCGGAGCTTGTTCAGATTCTCTGAGTACCGACTTAACCAGCAGGAACCGGATCTGCAGCAACAGTGCCCAATGGGCGCTCCAAGATAACGCCGGGCTCAATAACATGGAGCAATACATAGGCGAGTGCAATGCCGTCCACCACCTCTAATCCGGATGGGAACGCCCGGGTATGATCAAGTCCATCTCGTTCCTCTTGTGTCATTGGCAGACAAACCACGTCGCGCGGCTCTTTCGAGTCGGGGGTACCATTTGTAGCCCACAGTCTACCAATACCATGTTTATCGAGCTTTGGCATCGCATCAAGCCGCACAGCCATAGCACCAATGCCTTTTGGTGATATTGCGGCGGCCCTAAAAACCCCTTCAACACGCCCGCTAGACTTTGAAGTGACGTCACCATCCGTATGGACGGCGCGATTACACACTCTGGCAAGCGCCATTGCCACGCGCACCCCCGCAAATGCCTCCCTTATGGCGCCTGCTGATAGGGATCGCAGCAGAAGTTCATCTAATGCAGCCACATCGGGAGTTTCGGGCGCGCCAATAGCTCGTTCCACTTGCTCGGCCGATTTGCCCACGACTCTGTGGCAATTTAGCTGAATATGTGGCTGCCCGGAACGTGGCGTCGACACACGATAATCCAATATCATATGCCGGCCCATCCGGCCCGTGCATGCTTGTGCAGTCGCGAATCTTAACACAGATTTACTCCCGTTTTATCCTACCGAATATACTGCTGCTGCATAAGATTGACAAGAGGCCAAGTTTTGTTAGACAGCTTGCCTGCTCCGGCAATTTTGGCTAGGGCGGTCGGCGGGTGACCGCTAAACACCAACCGCAAGAATTTTATGTGGTCGGCCGTGTAGGGGCCGTCGGGCCGGGGTGTGAAGGCACTGTCGTCAGAGCTAAATTCGTACGACTCCCCCACCGTTAGCTTGGTGCCATCTGGCGTGGTCTGCAAATTTGGCGTGTGGCCGCTGAGCCGCAGTAACTGCGCATTAAACCACAGCCGGACGAGATCTAGCGGAATGGCCGCGTCATCCAGCGCCGCAAAGGCCTGCTCCAGCAGGTGGAAGTAGTCCGGCTCCGGCTCGTCCTCGGTGGCCCTGCCCAGCTGTTTTATAAGGTCGTAGCCCAGCATAGTCCGGTCCAAATCGGCCACGATGTGGCCGTAGTGTGTCACTAGCCGAGCCGACACCAGCGTACCGACATCTCCCCTACCCCGCACATAGGTGAGGTTCGTCACACTAAATAGCTCCACGCCGCCGGCCAGCTTGCTTTTTACCCGGCGCACGCCCTTGGCTATAAGGGTCATTTTGCCAGCGTTGGGGGTCAAAAAAGTAATAATGCGGTCGGCCTCGCCATAGTCCACCCGGGTGAGCACTATACCGGTAGTAACCTGCTGCTGGTTCATGGTTTTGCCGAAGACGCGGCCACTGTTTGCACTACTTGGCACAAATGAGCCAAGCTGGTTGCAGGTTTGTGCAAAATTCGCACAACCCCTAGCTCTTCGTGCAGTGTAGCCGCCTGTTGCAGTTCGCGTGGCGGTACAAAAGTATAGGCAATGACCGGCACATGCAGCCATTCTGGGTAGCTACGAAACTCGTACAAAAACTCCACCCCGTTATGTCGAGCTAGCTGTAGTTCAAGCACCACCACATCGGGCATGTGCTCGTCAGCAGTATGCACCGCACTTTGGGCAGACACAGCGTGGTCAACCGTATGACCACCGCGCACTAGGGCTTCGACGGTGAGCCGAGCCTGGATTTTATCTGGTTCCACAAGCAGCACGCGCATGTTGTTAGATCAACTGTAACTGTTGGCTTGGGGTCAAAGTAGCTGCCAGACCCGTCAGGCTGTGATAGCGCGCGACATGCAAGCGAGCGGCCAGTGTGCCGAGCAGCGAATCGGCCACAAATACACCGGCTGCAGGACCGCTCACTAGTCGCTGCAATGGTTCACGCGCCCGGCCACTCAGAGCACGAGCGCGCCGCAAGCTGTCGGCCCCCAACTGAGCTGAGCGGCCATACAGACCGGCAACTATGCCGTAACGACTGCGATAAGCGCTTAGGCGCACCGGCGCCGACTCCTCGGCCTCAGCCTGCGACAGTACAAATACCTGACCAAGGCTGGTTAGAGCCGACTGCAGCACGCTGCGGTCGGCCAAAATGGGCTGCAAACGCGACCCAGTATCTAGCTCTAGCTCAACACCGTACTGGCGCGCAAACGGCTGTAAGGCCTGAGCCGTGTCGTATAGCAGTGATGAAACCGTAACCGGTTCCAGGCTTAGCGTCGTTACATTGCCCTGCACCCGCAGGCTTAAGGCGTAGCTCTCTACCAGTTGTAAAGACGCTGCACTAATGGCTCTCGCCAACTGCCAGCGTAGGGCCGCTTCGGAAGGATTGTCGCCGTCTGCCAACTCAGCTAACTGAGTAATTTGCTGCAGCGGCCGGGCCAACTGCTCAACCAAACCCAAGAACAATTGCTCCTGACCGTTTAGTTGTGCCTGGGTCCCCTTTGCTTGCATATCCCGCCTGTTTGTTCCCCCGCCCGTTTACTGTCTCTAGTATACACCGGCCGGCCCGGCGAACGCTACGGCGAAAAGCTCAGATTGGGCAATACATAGGTGTTGAAATCTTTGAGGTAGTCGGTCGATTCAGTCCAAATTTCGAGCGTTTTGTCACGCAGCGGCAAAAGAACGATAGCGCCTGACTGCGCACCGCTTTCGCCGCTATTAGGAAACACGCTGCCACTCAACTCAGTACCGATAACACTAGGCACTTTAGGCAGGCTATAAGGAGCCGCCGTTATACCCTTGCCAAGCTGCTGAGTGTAACGCGAGAGTATTTGGCTGTAGGCAGTGGCAGTCACCTGCACGCGGAGATTGTAGGTTTGCTTGGACTGTATGGAAGGCACGTAATCGTCATGGAAGTAGGCATCTAGCGGTGTGCTGCTGTTGGTGGTGTCTATGTAGGCACTCCAGGTCTTGGGATAACCAATGTGCACACTGCCGTAGGCATCGGGCCCTACATAGGTTTTGAGCGGGCTTTTAGATGCCTCGGCGTACTGTTTAGCATCGGCAGCTTGTACGACTTGTTTGTCGGCAGCCACGGCGGCGGCGACTTTGGCGTCACTGTTGTTTTTGTAGTCCTGGCGGCCACCGTAAGCCCACACCGTCAGACTTAGCGCCACAAGAAGCAGCATGGCCACACCTATGAGTGGTAAGAGCAGTACGTTTAGCTCGCCCTGCTCGCCCAATGTTTGTTTCATACTGCTCATGGTAACCGAAGCGCAATCAATTTTCAATTGGTGGCTGCACCAGGTATCCAATGTGCGGGATACTGATTGCACCGAGCTCCCGATGGAATTCCCGGGCAGTGACCAGCCCACTCCGCACCCCCAGAAACCTCAGCCCGGCACTTAGAGCGGCTCGGCCGTCATCCAACGCATCGCCCACGTAACAGGCCTCGTCCGGTTCAATACCCTGAGTCATCAGCCAAGTCAATGCCGGGTCAAAAACTCTACGGTCGGGTTTAAGGAACGGGCTTTCATCGGCAGTCTGGGTGTAATTAAGCAACCTGGCGGGTATCTGCATAGCTGTACGGTCATTATCAAAACCGGCCCGCGTACCCGTGGTCACCACACCGCGCAAAACTCCCGCCGTCCTCAGGCACCGCAGTGTTGGCAACGTATAAGGAAACAACCGTTTGGGAAACTGCCTGCGGTAGTCCATGCTATGTTTCAGCGCCTGCTCCTCGTCATTGGTACCATACTGTGCGCACACATATTGACCCATTGGCCGACCGTAATGTTCGCGTATTTCCTTTTTCGTCAGTCTCTTACCATAATGTGTCTTTGCAATATAAATATGCTTTTGCCACTGAGTACCGATGGTATCCCACATGGTGTCATCGGCATCGAGGAAGTAGACGCGAGCAGGCTTAAAAGAGCCTTTAGCCATGTGATGCCGACCCGTCGTAACCATACAGGTATACCCCGGCCTTTTCAGCCGTGGGTCGGCGGCCGGGGATTTTGAAGGCGAAGCTAGCAAGAGGTTTCTGGACCGTTTGCATACGGGCGTCTAGTTTGGGCATGAAACGGTTTAGTAGAAATGTGAACACGCCGTCGCAGGCTGGCCACTGGACGCGCCAAAAATCCCCCCAGATGATTCGGACTTGTTTGCGATAGCGCCGGGTGCGCAGCCAGCTCACCGCCACTAGTAGCGGGTTTAGCTCCACGCCGACCACGTTCAGCCCGGCCCGAGCAGCCGCCACCAGTACTTTGCCATCACCGCTGCCTAGCTCCAGCAGCGTTTGCCCCTTTTTTAAGTCGAGCAGCTCCAGCGCTGCCTGCACCTGCGTGTCCAGGGTAGGCATATACGGCGCACCGCGCAGCAAGACGGCTGCGAACATCAGTAGCACCGCCAGCAACACCACAAACAAATAAACCATTAGCTTGCTACGTGCCGTTTTACGGCTACTTCGGCCTGGTTTAGATAGGCTTCCAGTTCGGTGATCAGTTTTAGCCCTTCGGCATGCAGCCGGGTGGCGTCGTCTATCTGTATGTCCGGGTTCTGCAAGCTGGCCACAATCTGCTCCAACTGTGTTGCCTTGTCACGGTAATCAAACTCAACCTTTTTTGTCGCCACGTTGTTTCTCCTTATGGGTAATTGTAGCCCCGGCCAGGCCATCACTCAAGGTGAGCTCCACCGCCCAGCCAACGCTCAGTTGATCAACGCTTTTTATAAGTGTTTTTCCACTACGCACCAGCGCATAGCCACGCTGCAGCGCCGCCGTGGGGTCATACGCCTCCAGTAGTTGCTTCGCTGCGCTCAACCGAAACCGCGCCGTTTGGTAACTCGCCTGCAAGCCGCGGTCCAGCTCAAGGCGCTGTTGCTGCAACCAATCTTTCCGGCCAGATACTAGCCGCACCAGTAAATCACCTAGATCAGACCGAGTCTGCTGGAGCTGTTTGAGTACCACGGCACGGTCAGGCGTGAGCAGCTCCGCCGCATTGCTCGGCGTGCTGGCTCGCTGGTCGGCCGCCAGCTCGGCTAGGCTTACGTCCACCTCATGGCCAATCGCTACCAGCGTCGGCACCCGGCTAGTCGCCACAGCCCGGGTAACCTGCTCGGTGCTAAACGCCGCTAGGTCATCGGCACTGCCGCCGCCGCGGGTCAGCACCAGTACGTCTGGTAAATCGGCCCCCGCATTCACAGCCGCAATGGCCGCTACAATCTGCCCCGGTGCCGGCTCGCCCTGCACCTGCACGTCGTAATGGTCCACTTTCACCCCGCGCCACCGGGCGTTCAAGATTTTCAGAAAATCCACATAGGCCGCTGACTCACCCGCCGTAATGAGCGCAATCCGTGACGGCGGATACGGCAGCAGGCGTTTGCGCTCCGGGTCAAACAAGCCCTCTGCCGCCAGTTTGGCCGCCAGCAAATCGGCCGCCCGGCGCAAAGCCCCCTCGCCTACCGGTGTTATGCTCTGCACGTTCACACTAAAACCATACTGCTGATGCAGCCGCGGGCTGCCGCTTACCCTTAACCTCATGCCGTCTTCCAGCGGCCCCGGTAGGGCATAGACGGTGCCAAAAAAGCGCACACTGGCCTCGTCGTCTTTTAGGTCAAAATATACCCAGCGGTTTTTACTCACCCGGAAGTTAGCCAGCTCGCCTTCAATGGTCACATACGGATACGCGACCTCGAGCGTTTGGTTCAGGTACGCTACAAAGTCACTAACACCAAAGATCAGTGTGCTATCCATGTATTACTTCTTCGCTACCCGAATGTCGAAGTATCGAATTCCCGGTTTTCATTATGTAGCTCTCCGATACTTCTACATTCGGGTATCGGCTGCCGACCTTCCCCCGTGCAGTGCTTTGTGGTACAGGTAGTAGCCGGGCGGCAATTGCACCAGCATGTTCAGCACTCGGTACATAACCGTAACTGGCAACGACACACGCGACGGTATGCCGCTAGCCGCTAGTACCAACGTCATGAGGCCTTCATATATACCTATGCCACCTGGCAATATGCTAACCAGCCCGGCAAAGTTAGCCACCGCGTAGGCCAATATAACCGCACCAAAATTCACCAGGTGCCCAAAGGCTATATACACCACGTACACCGCCATAACTTCCCAGAAATTGGCCAGAAAGGCTTGTATAAACGGCCAGCGAAGCGCCCGCCAGTCTTTACTTACCAGCATGTAGTTAGCATGCAAGTCTTCGAAAATAACGCGGGCCCGTTCAATGTTAATAGTTTCGTGGTGCCCGGGGCGTACAACGTGAATAAGCCGGTTAAGCTGCAGCGTGCCCCACGTAAAAAAGCTGGAGATACGCCGCTCACTGCCAATAATAAAGGCAAAACCGGCCGTACCCACAATGAGAAGCGTAGTAAGGCTACCGGCCACCAGTAAAATGACACTATTTATATGCCCCTCTACAGCCAAAAACAGCACGCCCAGTACAATCAAGACCTCAAAACTTAGAAACAGCAGCACCAGTTTCATGAGGTGTACTACTGTGGCCTTGGCGCCAGTAATGCCATCTCCGCGCATGCGCACCCCAAAATAACTAATGCCGGTTACGCCGCCGCTTGGGAACACATTGTTCACAAAATTGAGCTCCAACGAGGCGTTAAATAACTGCTTGTAGCCTAAGCGGTTGCCCGTAATAGCAAATAAGCCCTGGTACAACCGCGCCTGTGCATCGTAGTTTAAAAACTCCACCGGTAGTATGAGCAGTAGTGCCCAGGCGTGCACCCGAAACAAATTGTCGAAAGTTTGCGTGAGCTGCCCCCACGTGGCCACAATCAAAACAAACAATGCGGCCAGCGTAATTATGTTCACCACAATCTTCCAGCGGCGCGCCAGAAAGGCAGAGATTTTACCCATGTCTGCTGTATTATACCTTATGCATGAGCACGTACCCTCAGTCTGTTTGCATACTTGGCCGGCAACCAGCCCTTGGCTTAGCCGAGCTAGAAAGTTTGTATGGCACCGCGGCAGTAAACCCCATGGCCAAGCACGTCGCCGGTCTAAGCTTGCCCGCCAGCGAGGTTGATTTTGGCCGTTTAGGCGGCAGCACCCGACTGGCCAGCGTAGTTGCTACCGTGCCTAACAAGCTCTGGAAAGATGTAGAGAAGCAGCTTATAAAAACCGTCGGCGAACTCGCCGACACCTTGCCAGAGGGTAAGTTGCAGCTGGGCCTCAGTACTTTTGATGTCCCCATCACTCCCGCCAAACTGAACGCCACCGGTCTAACGCTGAAAAAAGTGCTGCGCAGCCGCACCGGCCGCTCGGTTCGCGTCACCCCCAACCCCGAGCTGGAGCTCAGCACCGCGGCCGTTGCCCACAACCACCTCACCGGGCTAACCGGGCTGGAGCTGCTGGTAATTGCCACTGGTGGTAAAACAGTCATTGCCCGCACCACCGCCGTCCAAGACATCGACAGTTACACCGTCCGCGACCGCGGCCGACCGAAGCGTGACGCCCGTGTGGGTATGCTGCCGCCCAAACTGGCCCAAATCATCATCAACCTAGCCCACCCTACCCCGCACGGCGTGGTGCTCGACCCGTTTTGCGGCACCGGCGTTTTGCCCCAGGAAGCCCTGCTGATGGGCTACGGCGTCTACGGCTCCGACCTAGAACAGCGCATGGTCGACTACACCCGCGCCAACCTGGACTGGCTTGCCACACAGTACAACATCAGCGGTCGCCACATTTTTCTGGAGCAAGCCGATGCCACCGGGTTTACTAACCACGATGTAATTGACGCCGTGGCCTGCGAAACCTACCTGGGCCGCCCCTTTACCTCCAAACCCTCGGCCGAACTGCTGGCCCAAACGGTCAACGAAGTAAACCTCATATTAAAACGCTTTTTAATTAGCCTGCGCGACCAAACCATCCCCGGCACCCCCCTCTGTTTAGCCATCCCCGCCTGGAGGACGAATTCCGAAGTATCGAAGTATCGGGGTCAGGCGGCTCTGCCGCAAAAGAACCGGGAATTCGATACTTCTACAACCGGAGATCGGTTTAAGCATCTACCCCTTATTGACCAGATAAGCGATTTGGGCTATAATCGTACCAGATTTGAGCACATTCGGGACGAAGATCTCATCTACTACCGAGAAGACCAGATAGTCGCCCGCGAATTGCTCGTTTTAACAAGAAAATAAGCTCCACCACTGTTAAGGCTTGTCTTAGGTGGATGCAGTACAAGGCGCCGACCTAAGCGCGCAGCGATCCGTACTTTCGTACGGTGAGCGAGCACTTCGGGGCGGCAACGCAGTAATGCGCCGCCTACGACAAGCCGCACACTAAGGAGAAATCATGTCACACGTTAAAGCAGGTGGAACAGCGAAGAATACCAGGGACAGCCAAGGCCAGCGCCTGGGCGTGAAGCTGTTCGGCGGCCAAAGCGTTCGCGTGGGCCAAGTTATTGTGCGCCAAGTGGGCATGACCAAGCGCCCTGGCGTGGGCACCAAGATTAGCCGCAACTTCACCATTCACGCTACCCGCGACGGCGTGGTCAAAATGACCACCCGCAAAGTCCGCACTTTCTCCGGCCGCTCAGTCAGGCGCACAGAAGTTACTGTGGAGTAAACCCCGACGACGCTTCGCTCGTGTCTACGGAAAGCCAAGACCTTTTTGCTTTCTGCACCGCACCGAAGTTACCGTAGAGTAGCCGCCAGCTTCCTTGAAGTTATTAGATACTCCACCGCGAAAACGGTGGAGTGTTATTTTACCGCCCCGCCGGCCGAGAGTAAGGCAGCACCGTAATATTGTTGGTCCCATGCACTGAATGGTCAGCAAACGTCACACTGTCGTCACGCGTATCTTTTCGGCGGTCAACCAGGCCAATCGTTAGGTGTCGCGCGTCTACATCTGGGCCGAGTAGCCCAGGGAATGAGTCATGACCAATCGTCATTTGTTTACCGGCCGGAATAGTCATGTAGGTTAGCTGGCCGCGCAGCTCCGCAAAACGTACTGGATCAATGCCAGGATGGTTCATCTCGGCTAGTATGCTCAGCTGAGCGGAGGGGATAACAGTGAGCGTCGACAGCGTATTTCGCCAGCTCTGTTTTCGCCCATTTCGCGGAAAGCCTTTGGCGCCATAAACAGGGTCAGATCCGCCCTCTCGACTTACTACCGAAAACTGCAGCGGACCATCGACACTCGGTAGCTCAAAGGTAACCAGTTCGTGGTTGCCGTGCCGGTCGCGCCGACCACCCTGCTCCGAAAAAGCAATGTACTGATGTGCAAGTTGCTGCGGCTCACCAAGTACAAAATCTACTGGTTCAATGGGAGCTTCGGGTACGGCGGTTTCCGACCGAGCAGCCCGGCGCGCCGACATACCTGCGGCTATTCTACCGATTGCACGATGCGCACGCCCACGTAAATTATGGGCATTCTTGCTTTTGTACACGGTGCCTTTGAGCGCATCTGGCGCTTCAGCCACAACATCATCGGCAGCATGAGCCGCTTCAGCAGGCAGCGCGGCATCAACCGAGGGCGCGGCTGGCGCTTCACGCACATAGTCCCGGGCCATTGCTTCATCGACTAGATAAACGTTCAGGGAGTTCTGGCCGCCATACATTTCTACACCGTCGCTGTACTGCTCCACAAAGGTAACTACGCGGCCGTTATATGACCCTTGCCGCACTATCATCCCCTGTGGCATATTTGCTGCACGATCATTGCGCATCACTCGACTGCCTGTTAGTGCATAGAGCCCCTCTAGTAAAGCGTGCGTTTCGGGTGGTAGATCACCAACTGCTGTATAACCTTGCTCTTTCGCTCGTGCGATCGCCCAATCAACACCATGGAGTGACGCTGATCTCGCTTCAGTAGGCCGTACTGCCCTGGTAAGCACGAGTTGTTCAAAGAACGGTGCGCCGCCCCCCAAGTCCAGGTTGCCATGGTCGTCGGCAAATTCAGGGTCGGCTGGACCATCTTCGACTGGGAAATGAAAGGCCGGAGCGCCCACCTCGGCAGCGCGACCTAGCCTAGACATAGCGCCGTGCAACAAGCGGATCGCGTCTGGGAAGCTGCTTTCGTACTCACTTACAAAAGCCATTTCGGCCTGGAGTTGATCAGTCGGCAGCGGGTAGTTGTCAGCGAATTGGCTAAGCGCTGCGTGCTCTTCCTGTTGTTGCATATGTAAGTTTTTGTTTGGTTGTTAACTATATAAACATTAGCATAAACAGGCGCTTTAGTCAATATGATGCTACAGGGTGTCTACGGGCAGTATCAAAGACGAGCATCCACAAGTCCCGTACCTTTAGCGGCCGCTCAGAGCGTCGCACAGAAGTCACCGTCGAGTAGTCGCTCTTGCCTTCTCGAGTTTTAGAGTTAAATATACTCCACCAGAAATGGTGGAGTATATTTAATTGAATTACATGCTATAGACGCTTCGCGGCTATTGACTAGGTTGCTGGGCGCTATTTAGTGATGATGCTGTATCCGGCAGCCCCTGCAACTTTTACCCAGTTTTTGCCATAGAGCGTCATAAGCGCGGCCGCCCGGTGTTCCCCATCGCCCACCACTCGGCCATTGGTGTCAATTTCTATAGGCTCTCTTTTGGCATTTTCGATATTAAACGTTCCGCGCAGCATGTCTACAGCCATTTCCGCGACAACTCGCCGTGAGTGAGCTTCGGCGTTGCGACCGCTAGCTGGACGGCGCTCTTTCAGCTTGTTTGCCAGATTCTGGACCACACGACTTGGGAACTGCAAGCCAGAGCCTCGGTCGCCGACTGCGTTATCCACATATCGTTCCATGGCAGTAACCGCCCGTTCAACATCAGCCTCAGACAAATCTCCCTTTTGAAGCTCGGCCGCCAGAATCCGCACTTGCTCGTTAGCAAACTGGTCGCCCTGCTCCTTGTTCTGTAGCTCTGTGGCAGCGGCATAGCCGAGCATCTCAATCTGTTTTTGTTCTACTTCAGCCCTCATGGCCGTGACAGCTTTGAACATATCTTCCACAGTGCTCCTATACAGCATCTGCTGCGCATCCCCAGCAGCACCAGGGTCCATGAGATTATTTTGAGGCACCACCCCATCGAGAGAGTTCCTGGTAACAAGAAGCATCTGGGAGAGGGCATCAGCTTCCGCTGCCATAGCGCGCGGCAGCAGTCGTTCTCGATATGTATTCCAAGCAGTAAGAAGGCCGTCTATCTGGCCCTGTGCTTGCTGTATGTCGTGGCCCATTATGTACACTAGGCCACTACCGTTAAACGTGTCGGCGATCTTCCTCTGGACGTCCCCCAACGCGTGCGCCAGCTCGCCATCGTGTCGAGCTAAAGCCTGTAGCTTCTGTAGTGCCTCAAGACTCTCACCAAGTCTTGCGATAGTGATTGCCGGATCGGTATCTCGGGGTAGGTTCCACTTATCATACAGCTCTTCCAGAGCCTGTTGCCGGGTCAGTGGAACCTCTTCTACACCTGTAGCTGTATTACCGGCTGGCTCTAGTCGCTCTTCTGCACCCAAGGCACTGGTAGCAGGCCCAGGCATTCCGTCTGCTATTACTGCTTCCCCGTTCACAGTTTCAGCCGTTGCTTCCACAGCTTCCGGTACTAGCTCGGTTGAATCGTCAAGCAAATCCGCCCCCGGTTCTGCCGCTCCAGGCTCGCTAGCAGCCACGTCTGACAGGACCGGTTCACTCACCTCAGCCGCATGCACTGGTTCTTCGACAACAGCTGCTGGAGCCGGCGGACCAACAGCCAGTGGCTCTTCTACCGCAACCACTTCTACGGGAGACGCCGGGGTAGCTTCTGCTGCTTCGGCCTCGGCCACCTCATCAGAAACCTCCGCTAGAGTCGCCGCTTCTTCTGCAGCAGGTAACGCTCGCTGACGCGGCTGCGTCATAATCATATCCCCTTCTAGATAGCCGGCCGCTGCTACGGGCGTACCGTTCGTTGAGAGATCTGTCACGTGCAGCTGACACATTGCGTCGACAGTGTAGCGAACGTGGCTTCTTGAAGTTCCCTTACCAAACTGCGCACCCGGCCATAGGGCATCGGCCGTAACCACCGGCTCTGGCCCGGCGCTGCCGACGCCGTAGCCACGACCCAATACGAGTCCCTGCTCGCCCGGGGGGATCATAATCGCACCCCCGGAGGCAATGACATTCGAGCCCTGGTACATAAGACCCTTGAGTGCATAGCCAACTCTAACGTTTTGACCATCTTTGGTCGGGACCTCAATCTTCATAACCGCCACCCGGGCCTCGCCGTACAGACCACCATCCATTGCGATCTCCATTCCCGATTCCAGTACTATACTCAGCTTTTGGTCTTCCATTCCAGACGGAAGCCCGACCTCGCCGGGAGGATACAGGCCCCGACTAGTATCCACTACCCTGGTTGCGCCACGCAACACCTCTGTGCTCGCCAGCGCCTCGACACGAGTCGGCAGTTCAGATGACTCAAGCTCTTCTGTCATATTGCTCTTTTGTTGGTTTTTGAATAAATCCTACTTAAACAGTAGCACAAAGAGGTAGCTTGTCAATTTGGCTCTGCTAGGTGCTGCTAGCGCACCTCAGCAAGTATTAGGTAGCTGCCAGATGGTACTTTATGCGGTCGACTACGTCGCTAATGACCACCTGGGATTTTACCAGGTAGTCGTCCACTCCTAGGCCCTGAGCACGCTGTTTGTCAGTTTCCTGGCTGAGCGCCGTGAGCATAATAATTTTGAGGTTGGCGGTTTCGGGAGTGTTGCGCAGTATGTCCAGCACATCGAAGCCACTTACCTTCGGCATCATGGCGTCGAGTAATATTAGGTCGGGCCTATCTGCCTTGGCGGCCGCCAGTGCGTCCTCGCCATTTTTAACCCGCCTTACCTCAAAGCCTTCACTCTTTAGGCGCAGCAGATACACATTGGCCAAAGCGTCGTCGTCTTCGACAAGCAGTATCTTCTTGCCCTTCATGGCATCATCGGTCATAGCCCTTATGCTACCCCAGCGGCTTATAAAACACAATGCTCGGGTAACGGCAGCGTAAGAATAATACTTGTAGTAGCTTCAAAACTATTATATAATAGTATCCATGACAGTATCTACCGCGGAAATCTACAATCGGCCAGTCGATAGGCATGTCCCAAAACGGTTTTTTGGACCACAGTTGGTGCGAGAGCGCTTGGGCTCAGTCGTATCACGAGTAGTTGCCCACAGCACCGAAGCCGCCGATAGGCAATTTGACGTCGACGTCAGCTTCGACAACCTCCAAGCCGCGCTAGAAGTTATGCAGGCTACCATCGCCGAAGCACAAGCAGCCGGCGACGAAGGTTCGCTTGCCCAAAAGCATTTAGCTCGATTTGCGCTTCACATGGCCGACATAAACATTGACCGCACCGACGTGGTGACACTACGTTACTACGACATGACGTGCCTGGCAGAGCAAACGGCAGCCGCCGCTGAACGCGAAGCTAAGCTCGACCGGTGGCGCGCCCAACGAGAAGCCGACCCAATGTATGATCGGAACAGCGGCGCCGCCGACGTACAGGCCTCAGTTGTGGAGTGGGATCTAGCGTATGGAGAGTTATTCGATGGAGTCGAGGCGCCCGATAACTGGGGAGATATGGTAGCAACCCACCTCCAGAACAAGGCGGTCCTGGACGCACTCGACTTCCCTACACCAAAAATTGACTAGGCTTTTGCGGTGCTTGCTAGGGCCGCAACAAACCCACGGAACATGGGGTGAGCGCGGTTCGGTCGAGATTTGAATTCGGGATGGTACTGGCTGGCCATAAAGAATGGATGGCCAACGCCTTCTATAACCTCCACCAGGTCGTTTTCGGGATTAATGCCTACCGGACGGATGCCCCAGCTCTCGTACTGGTCGCGGTAGCTGTTGTTGCACTCGTAGCGGTGGCGGTGGCGTTCCACAATAGTCGTAGTACCGTATAGTTTAGCCGCCAGGCTATCTGCTGCCAGGTGGCAGGTGTAGTCGCCCAGACGCATGGTACCCCCGGTCATTTCCTTGCCTACCTGTGAAGCCATGGTGTTTATAACCAAGTTTGAGCTCTTGGGGCCTAGTTCGGCCGATGTAGCATCTTTTATACCCGCATTGCGAGCAGCCGCAATAACTGCCATTTGTAGCCCCAAACACAGTCCCAGGTACGGCAGCTTGTGTTTGAGCGCATAGCTAGCTGAACGAATCTTACCCTCGAGGGCTCGTTGACCAAATCCGCCGGGCACGACTATACCATCGCAACCCTTTAGGGCTTTGGCCACCGCTTCTTCGCTAGCCCCATCGAGTGCTTCGGCGTCCACCCATCGAATATGCACGTTGACGTCATTCCACCACGCGGCCGAACGCAGCGCTTCAAACACCGACATATAGGTGTCGGTATTATCCATGTACTTTGCCACTACACCCACCGTAACCGTACGATCAAACCGGGTAGTGGCGCGCTCCACCACACCACGCCACTCTGTCAGCTGCGGTGATTGAGCTTTGAGACCGAGTCGCTTGGTAATCACATTGGCAATACCCGTGTCTTCCAGCTCCAGCGGCACCCCATAAATACTCCGCGCATTGGGCAACAGAGCAATGGCCTCAGCTGGCACACCAGAAAACAAGCTAAGCTTGGTTTTCACACTGGCTGGAGCTTCGTTCTCGCTGCGAGCTACCAATATGTCGGGCATAACACCAAGGCCCCTTAGATCGCGCACCGAGTTCTGGGCCGGCTTGGTCTTGAACTCTTGGCTTGCCCCCAGGAAAGGCATATACACCACGTGTACGTACAGGCAATTCTCTCGGCCCACGCGCTGAGCAAACTCACGGATAGCCTCTATAAAACTAAGTGACTCATAGTCCCCTACCGTGCCACCAATTTCTACAATATGTACGTCGAAATCTTGGCCGGCCTCCTGAAAATAGTCCTGAATAGCGGCTGTCAGATGCGGAATAATCTGCACATCCTCGCCCTCGTACTTACCAGCTCGTTCATCCTGAATAACCTTTAAGAGCACTCGGCCACTCATGAGGCTGCTAGTAGAAGTAAGCTCTTGGTCTAAAAAGCGCTCGTAATGGCCAAGGTCTAGATCGGTTTCGGCACCGTCGCAAGTTACAAAGCATTCGCCGTGCTCGCGCGGGTTCAGCGTGCCGGCATCAACATTCAGATAGGGGTCACACTTTTGGATATTAACCTTGAGACCGCGAGCTTTTAAGAGGTTACCGATGGAGGCGGCAGTGATGCCCTTTCCTAACCCGGAAAGCACACCACCTGTCACAAACACGAACTTAGTGGACTTGTTCGCCACGCTCCTTTAGCACCTCTTTTAATTCCTTAGATAATAGCGTACTTAGGCCGTTCAAGCAACGACAAAAGGTTGTTTGTGATACTAATCACAATGGGCTATCAACCGTTCGCCCTTCACTGTTAACTGTTTAGGCACGGAACGGACTACTTGCCTTGCAAGTAGTCCTGGGCTGCTTGTAGCTGTGCGTCAACGCCACTCGCGGTGTCGGCATCGGACTGCGAAACAGTTTTGTCGGGTGTAATGCCTTTGTGATTGATAGACGTGTCCTTGGGACCGTACCACTTGGCAATGGTTACTTTAAGCTCGCTGCCATCGGTAAATGGAATCACTTGCTGTACCACGCCCTTGCCATAGCTTTTTTCGCCGTAAATGACTGCCGCTCCGTTATCACGCAAGGCCAGGGCGGTAATTTCGGCCGCACTAGCACTTCCGGCATTTACGAGTACGACCGTGGGCATATCTAGAAGCGGATTGTTGCCCGTAGCACGATAGCCGTCTATAACCTGGCTACCTCGCTTCTCTTGCTCTATAAGCGCGCCGTCTTTGAGCCACATGCTGGCGATGTCTTGGGCTGTGGTAACCTCGCCACCCGGGTCATCGCGCAAGTCCAAAATAACTTTTTTGACACCGGCCTGCTGAAATTTGGTAGCGGCAGCTTGCGCCAAGCTGTAGGTGTCGCTACTAAATTGGCTAATCTGCAAGTAGCCAACATCCCCTGCCAAAATTTTCGATGTTGCCGTCGGCACGGTAATGGTGTCGCGCGTGATAGTAAAGGTCAGTTGCTGGCCCCGACGATTTATAACCAGTGTGACCGTGCTGCCCTTGGGCCCACGAATCTTACCAACAGCGGTGTTGACCGACATACCAGCAGTGCTTTCACTATTTATGCTTGTAATGATGTCTTTGGCCTTAAGTCCTGCGGCAGCGGCGGGAGAGCCATCGAGCGGCGACATGACTACTATATTGCCGCTGCTGTCTTGGTCCAGTTCTGCGCCTATGCCAGTAAGACTAATACCCTGCAGCTCGCCATTAAAGGCTTTGGCCTCAGCTGGCGTAAAATATTCGGTATAGGGGTCGTTTGTGGCGTCGGCCAGGCCATGTTTAAGGCCGCTTAAGAGTTGATCCTCCGTGAGCTTACCATTGTAGTTAGACCGTAGCGCGTCGTACACCTGCGTCAGACTGGAGTAATCGAGCGTCTTGGGCAGGCCGGTTTGGTCGTGGTAAGGGCTGCCGGACAATACGCGGAGCCGGCCATCACCGGTTAGCACCCCAACTCCAAAGAGCAACACCGCCCCCACTACCAACCCAAATATCTTCAGCGCACGGGGACTACGTGCCTCCCTCCACCAATGTTTTAACTGCATATGGCTTTTAGTATACCCTAAGCCTGCCCTCCCGCGTGCGTTACAATATACACTATGAAGAATAGCTTAAGCGTGCGTGTCTGCACGGCCGATGAATATGCTGCGACCCTACTGGTGGAGCTTGCTCATGGCGGGCAATCATTGCCGCTGCTGCAATCGCCCTACTATGGAGCATGGCAAGCCCGCGATGGTAAAACCGTGGTGTATTTTTTGGCACTACAGGGCGACCGAACGGTCGCCGCAGGACTGGCTATAAAATTCGACGCGCCGGGTGGTTTAAGCTTCTTTTACTGCCCCTATGGCCCGGTGGCCCTAGAATGGACTCCGGAGCTGCTGGCGGCGCTCCGCGAATTTTTTAAGCCAATTGCCAAACGTATGGGTGCTATGTTCGTACGGCTCGACAGCGCCGGATTGACCGATCTGCCCGGTGTAAAACCGGTGACCAATCACCTGGCTGTAACAGCCAGCTTGCAGCCACGCGTGGAATGGCTGCTCGATATTTCGGGCAAGCAAGACGACATCTGGATGGGCCTGCACAAGCACGCCCGCTACAATGTGCGGCTGGCCGAACGAGCAGGAGCAGAGCTAAAACTTTACGAACCGGCCAAGGCACCGCTTGACACTTTTTTTGAGCTCATGCAAACCACAGCCGGGCGTGACAGCTTTAGCCTGCAAAGCCGGCAGTATTATGAAGCGGCTTTTCGGTCTATCCCACCAGAAGCCGGTTTTTTGGCCGTTTGCACCATAGATGGCAAGCCCGCTGCTGCCTCGCTGTTTGCCGCCTACGACAACGAAATTCACTATGTGTTTTCCGGCTCCAGCAACGATTTTCGCAAAATTGCCCCGCCCTACTTTGTGCTGTGGAGCGCTATATTGGAGGCCAAAAAGCGTGGTTGGCACACGCTCAACTTCGGCGGCATACAAGACAGCGTCAAGAGCAAGCACCTGATCGGTGTAACCGGCTTTAAAAAGCGCTTCGGCGGCTACGAAGTTAACCACGCCAATCCGGTCGACCTAGTCTACAAACCATTCAAATACAGTCTCTTCGGGCTGTATAAACGTCTACGCGGTTAGGACGCGGCGCCACCAGCTGCCAGTACCAGCTCACGGGCGTGCGCCTCAGCTTCTTGGATGTGACCGTGGTGGTCACACTCCGGAATAGTTTCGGCGCTTACCCACCTAACTTCTACAATTCGTTCAGAATCTGACTCGTCGGTCGACAACACCACGTCACTAGGGTCCATGACGGCCGCAAATATATAGCGAACGGCTCCTTGCGCTTTTTGATGCGCCAGCACAGTCCGATCGATTATTCTCAGCTTATCTGTGCCTAGCTCTTCTCGTCCCTCGCGTAGCGCGGCCTCAGCGGGGTCTTCATGTGGTGACTCAAATTTGCCACCCGGCAGTTTCCAGGCGTCTTCAGCATCACCGGCTTCGCGTACAATGGCAAACTCGCGAGTGCCGGGCTTGTACACTACAACACGAACATTATCGTCTGGTAGATGGTTGTACTTTGGCATATACGCATCCTACACCATCTGCAAATGGCTTGCCTAGCGCCGAGACACTCGCTCAAGTACTTTTTATTGCCACCTCCGCCTAACGAATTTGCCGTATTTGAGATCGTACTGGCGCCCGTGAAAGCCGCAAACTATTCGTCCCGCATATCTTTAATAGGGTTGCGGCGGATGTTGCGTAGCAGTGGCAAGACCATGCCGAGCAAACTGGCCGCAATTATGCCCGCTACCACCAGCCAAACGCGCGGCGTATACCCAAAGAAATGGAACATCTGCGAAGTATCGGCCCCGCCAAAGGCCAGTTTGGCCTGTACAGTAGTGGCTTTCCACCAGTGCCAATCGGCCAGCCTAGCGAGCAGCAAGCCCACCGCCATCGACGCCACTACAATCATAAGCGAGAGGAGTATTGTGTACAGGCCATACACTCCGGCCATATCCCATCTGCTGGCTCCAATAGCCCGAAAAACCGCTGTTTCGCGCCGACTATCCGCCAGCATGCGTCCCACGGTGCCAGCCATAATAACTACTGCCAGGCCCACCACGACCAGACCGGCGATGGCAAAGAATGTGTTGAACTTACGCTGCACGTCTTTAAGCCCAATGCTATTGCTGCCGTACGCAGTCAGCTGAAACGGTTTAGCCGCCGTGGAACATTGCCCGCTCGGGCCCGTCGTGCAAGATTTTTCGTCTATAAAGTTGCGGGCCTCACCAGCAGAGGCAAACTCTACGTAATAAGAGGTGGGATTAAAAGCGAAAGCGCTCGGTTCCGGCGTAAGCAAATGTGTGTAGCGTTGCGCACTCGGCAACTGGTCGTACATGTTCGTGGGGATGGCAATTACACCCGACAGTGACGAACCGACGAGCCCTTGTACAATTCCCGCCGCACTGTTACTCGGTGCGTTTTGCTGGTCCGGGGTAAGGCCGACTATTTGGAACGCTAGCTTCTGCTGATCGGGCGGCGTAGTAACCTTGAACTCTTCATTAAACGTCTCTTGGTTGGCATCTAACTGTTTTTGTTGCTTAGTGCGCACATCTCGAGTTATTACGGCCGGGCCGCATGAATCGCCCGCCGGCAGACCATATATAAGCTCTGGCTTGGTATAGTGCTTGTCGCCGGAGTGCTGCAGAATGTCGGCAGCGGTCGTTACGGCTGTTTGAATTTGCTCCGCCGAACTACTATTACGATAGCAAGCGTTTATAACCGTAGTACCAGCTTTGGCGTTTAGCTCTTGTATGCGCTGCAACTTTTGATCGGCTGAAGCGCCGCCCGGCAAGGCCGGCAAACCAAGCAGCTTGGTCGCTACGCTATATGGCACCAAAAGCGGTATAGCATCGCTCTGAGGCCTCCAGGTAGTTCTGCTAAGCAAAAAGGGTGCCGTTAGTTGGGGTGGCATAAACGCAAACGAGTTACGAGTAAAGATATCGTCGGCCTGTTCTTGCTGTATAGCGGTAGTGGCCGACGGGAACTTTTCCTTGCCGTCTGGCATGGTATTTATGTTGCCGTCGTTCGGGACAGCCTGTGTGGAGCTATAAAACGTTATTGGGTGGTACGCTACACTTACCCGCTTCAGGTCCGACAGGCCCGGATTGGGATGGGCCTGGGCGTACTCTAGCATGGCTTGCTGGGCAGCCGGCGATCCAAAGTTCAGGATATCAACCGTTCTTTGACCAGTAAGGTGCTGCACGGGAAGTGGCTCAGTAGTGGGATCGTATGTAATACCAAGCTTCTTGGCAGCTACCTTTTTGTCGGCCACGGTCTGAGCGTAAAGCTGCTGGGCACGCGCTATAAGCATGGGGTCTTCAAACACATTCGGGCCAAGTTGCAGAAAACTATCGGCGCTCACAATATAACGGCTACTTAGGCCATTTTTGTTAAATGCCGCCACGCTATTAACAGCGCCTTGGAATGTTACCAGCACGGCCACAAGCACGGCAAAGAGCAAGCCCGATATACCAATGGTGACTACGGTGCGCACCCGTCGGGCCCGCAATTTGGTATAAGCTAGTACTAGTGCGTCACGGGGCTGAATCATACGATGGCTCCGTCTTTGAGAGCAATAATTCGTTCTGCCTGCCGAGCAGCTGCCTGATCGTGCGTTACCAGCACAACCGTGGTGCCAAACTCGCGGCGAATAGCTTCAAATAACTGGATAATCGCGGCGCCATTCTTACTATCTAGATTACCCGTGGGCTCATCTGCCAACAGCAGCCGCGGTTTATTCAGGAGTGCGCGGGCAATAGCAGCACGTTGCATTTGGCCGCCAGACAGCTCGGCCGGTAAATGGTCGAGCCGGTCGGTCAGGCCTACCTTTTCAGCAATCTCCGTTAGCCGCTCTAGCCGCTCGGCCGGCTTTAGGCGCGAGAACATGCCCGGCACCTCCAGGTTACGCCGAATCGATAAAAAAGGTTGCAGGTAAAAGAATTGGAACACAAAGCCAACCATTTGCCCGCGGAACCGGCTGAGCTCACGGTCGTGCATGCGGCCAATCTCGCGCCCTGCCACAGTAATACTACCGGAGCTGGGTTTATCTAGTCCGCCCAGCAGCTGCAGCAAGGTACTCTTGCCGCTACCGCTCGCGCCAGTAATAGCCACAAATTCTCCCTCGTGTATTTCCAGCGAAGCCCCCTTCAGCGCCTGAACCGTCTGGTGGCCCATTCGGTAGGTTTTGGTAACATCTGTGGCCTCAATGAGTACGGGCGTTTTGGGAGCAGGGTGCTGTTTGTTAGTCGAGGATCGCAGACTGGCCGCGCGGATCGCCTCTACTGCCGCATCGACATCACCACCAAAATGCCGCAGAACATTGTCCACGGCCCGATCGGTCGACGATGTGGCAATACCAGTTTTCACGCTTATGTTTTTAAGTATACTTGGCTTCGAGCGCAAAAGCACCACTATCCGTTCTCACGGAAGCGACCATCACCTGTAGATACTAATCGAAATAGATGTAGGTTAGGCTGTGAGCCATACTAGCGCTAACGGCCATTTCGCTGTAATGCCCGGTTACATCGTAGTTGTACTGGCTCACCCACAGTGAGCCATCAGGGTTGACGGCCTCTACCCACATAGCGTGCCCAAATGCTCCGACGTCCCAAATAGCAACCGAGTTAACACGCGGCGTAGAACCAGTGGGTATGCCGGCACGGCGGGCATCACCCGGCCATTCATTGGCATTGCCCTGGCCGCCCCAGTATGGCATGTAGCCGTAGGTCTGCTGGACCTTCCAGGCGGTGTAGCTGACGCATTCGCGGTTGTACATACCCCAGGGGTCCACAATGGAATCTTGTGGGTGTGGCACATCCAGGTAGGCCGGGTACCCTCCATGGCCTGGGTCACCTGCCACCACGCTCGAGCCTCCAAGTCGGTGGTTGGCCGCTGCCTGTTGAGCGCGCAGTTGAGCAATTTGCTTGCTGTTAGCAGAAATCTGGGCGTTGTAAGCAGTCTGCTGGCCTTCGTTATAACTGAGTAACGCCTGCTGCTGCGACTGAGCGCTCGCCAATTGGCCCTTCTGGTCGTTCTCCTCAGTTAACAGCTGATCTACTTGGGCCTTTTCGGTCTGCAGCTGTTTCTGCAGGGCGGCAATTTTGTCGAGCGTGTCTTGGAGCTTGTTCTGCACACTGGTGCGGTACTCTTGCCTGTCGACAAAGTCGCTCAGGTCTTTGCTGGTGGCCAGCATTTCTAGTGTGGTGGGAGTGCCATCGACATACATGGCTTTGAGGTCGCTGGCTAGGTACGCTTTTTGCCGGTCAATTTCGTTTTGCGCTTCGGTAATTTGGGTCTGCAAACTGGCCTGCTGTGCCAGGTTGGCATTTATGGAGGCCTGCAGGCCGTCAATCTGCTGTTGCAATTGGTTAATAGCGTCTTGATAACTGGCGGCCGTAGCTTGAAGCCCCTGCACCAGGCTACGTGTATCAGCGTTCTGAGAGTTTAAGGCGTTGATTTGGTCATCGTACTGGTCGGCCAACACCCGACCAATTGTAGGCATAAAAGTAGCGCCAACTAGCACCGCACTACTGAGCGTCAGCAAACCGATGCTAAATTTGGTGCGAAGCACTTTGAGAGACTTTTTTGGCATAGTTTTGGTTTTCGTAGTTGCCTCCGCAATTGTATCACGCTTATGGCTAGTTTTCAATCAATCCCCCATGAACCCGATTATCGAATTATAGAATTCCAACTCCGAACCAATACATACCCGACACTTCTACATTCGGATATCGGAGGTAGGTTTATTTCTTTGGCGTTTTGAATTTGAGATATCGCCGCGTGGCTATTATGGAAGATGCGGCACCAATCAGTATACCAAGCGCTAGCTGTATGATCAACAAAAGCCAGTAATGGGCTTCGAAAAACGATTGGCTGTAGCTAATATCAAGCAGCCCAAAGCTCGTGGCCTGCAACGAACTTGAGGCGGTTATAAACACCGCGTTTATGAGCAATATGGACACCACGGCCGACAGCACGCCGTAAATAATACTCTCAACCACAAATGGTCCACGTATAAACGATGTGCTAGCGCCAAGCAAGCGCATAATTTGCAATTCGTCGCGGCGGTTAAAGACGGCCATTTGGATGGTGTTGAAGATGATGAGCACCGAAATGAAGGCAAAGATAATTACGGCCGCAATACCCGCACGACGCAAGATGTTAGTGGCATGAGTAATGTTATCGATCGCCTTTTTACGATCGCCCTTGTACGATGGTGAGTCGCTGGTCTGCAGCTTCTGGTACTGTGATTTCGTTAGGAAGTTCTTAATGCTACCAATGTCGTTCAGGCTCCGCGGATAGACGTGAATGGTCGCCGGGATAGGGTTGCCGGCCTCAATAACCGCCGTCTGTAGACTCTGATTCCCACCGTTCTGCGCTATAAATGCCGCTTGGGCCTGCTGTTTGTTCAGGTACTCTACCCGTTTGACGTCGCCTTGTTTCCGTATAACTGACGCGAGCTGCTGCGCCTGGGCGTCGGTAACGGTATCTTGCAGGAACACTGAGACATCAATCTGATTGGCAATTTGGTCCACCGTATGGCCAAAGGTAGCGTTCGCAATCACTGAAAACAAAATGATGGTGAGGGTTATGATCATAATGGCCATGGCTGCGATGGCCAGCCACAGGTTGCGCACAAAGTTCACCATGCCAGTGCGAACTATGCGACCAAAAGTTATGAAGCGCCGAGTCATGCGTCTGCCTCCGGCAGACTCAGTAGTATGTAGTAGGTAGCATGGGGCATGGGATAGGTCACACCGCGGCCTATGTGGCGTGCACCCCTTGTGGCCCAACCCATACTACATACTACATGTCCCATGCTGCTCACTTTAGGTTGTACTCCGCGTTGGCCCGGTCGCTCACAATTTGGCCGTGTTTCATGGTAACCACCCGGCGTTTCAGCCGGTTCACAATTTCTTGGTTGTGAGTAGTTAGCAGTACCGTGGTGCCGTAGCGGTTGATTTTTTCGAGCACTTTTATAACATCCCAGGCGTGTTTGGGGTCGAGGTTACCGGTGGGCTCATCGGCAATCAGGATCTTGGGCTGGCGCACAATGGCCCGGGCAATGGCCACGCGCTGGCGCTCACCACCAGATAGCTCCTGCGGCATACGCTCGGCTTTGTCTTTTAGGTTTACTATGTCGAGTACTTTTGGCACGGTGTTGCGAATTTCGCGGGTGCTTATGCCCACAATCTCCAGCGCAAAGGCCACGTTTTCAAATACCGTGCGGTTGGGCAGCAGTTTAAAGTCCTGGAACACTACGCCAATTTTGCGGCGCAGCAGTGGTATGTCGCGGTCGTGGAGTTTGTCGTAGTCTATGCCACCCACAATTATTTTGCCGCTACTGGGCCGCTCTTCGCGCGTCAGGAGCTTCAGCAAAGTGCTCTTGCCCGCCCCACTCTGCCCCACCACAATCACGAACTCTTTCGGTTCGACATGCAAGCTAATACGATCTAGAGCAGGCCCCAAATTTTTATTGTAGGTCTTCGTTACCCGGTCCAACAAAATCATGTAAACACTATTGTAACATGCTTATGACTTGCGCGTCGAAGGGTGATTGAATAGCCCGTACATCACTGGGGGCAGCCAATGCGGCGCTTACCAATTTGGCAGCATTGAGACAAAAACTTGCTAGGTCTTCAGCCGAAGGAACATATGCACCCTCTATGCCCTCGGGGTCGTCGTACGGATCTACTTTATCGACAGGATGAGCAAATTCTACTCTATCGAGCCACGGGTCAGAGCTTACTGGTGATAAGACGGCGCTTGTCCACGGTTGGACTGTTACTTGGTAGCCTATCCGCCCACAGCGGTCATCCATTAATCCGGCCGACAACCCATAAAAGGTAGTGGTGCTTCTAGTCACCCCGTCTGGGCTAGTTAGAGCCACACCAACGCCTCGCGCTAGAGTATGTCCCGTCTGGCTGGTGAGCCGGCTCAGTAGTAGCTGGCGAGTTGGCTCAGTCTGCACGCTGCTGTAAAAATCTATCGCCACACTCTTGCCGCGTGATTGTCCAACAGTGGTAGCAACCCGAGCTGTCCTGGCCGCATCGTCTTCACAGCCCAGCGCCAGCAAAGTCATTGCCCCTAAGAACCCGTCGCTGGAGCGCAGTCGCTCAGTTGTTGCCCTGTGATGGGCGGTCACCATTTCAGCGGGTAAAAGATTGCCGGAAGTTATGCGGCGACCTGCCAGTGCTACATTTGCCAATCGATACCCACGCGTGGCAAGAGAAGTGCCAGCGACAGGGCGTAACTGATTTATGTGGGAGGTCAGCTTTAGCAGACCGTCCAGCTGGCGTCGGTGAGCGTCCACATACTCATGACTTAGTAATTGCGCTCTCACGTTTATGCATACTATACCATACGCAGCGCTTACGTGCCGTGAGGATCTAGAGCCTACAACCCTGGTCGATTACTGGAAATAAGCCCACTATACGTCCGTGGTGGGTTCGTCTGGCAGATAAAGTATATGATTTCACAGGGTAAGCTGATGTGCAGCTCTAGCCAATCGTAGACTCCAGATAGGCCGTAGTGAACGGCTCGAGCGCTCCGTCCAAAACGGCGTCTGGGTCGGCCGAGGTGTAGCCAGTGCGCAGATCTTTGACTTGTTTGTAAGGGTGAAGCACGTAGCTGCGAATTTGGTTGCCCCAGGCGGCTTGTTCGTTGGGGCCTTTAAGGTCGCTCAGCCGTTCGGCATGTTGCTCCAGCTGCAACTGCGCCAGGCGCGAACGCAGAATGGTCATGGCCGTCTCTTTGTTTTGCAGCTGGCTGCGTTCGTTTTGTATGGCCACTACAATGCCGGTTGGTACGTGCGTAACCCGCACTGCGCTGTCGGTGGTGTTCACGCTCTGACCACCGTGGCCACCGCTGCGGTAAACATCTATCCTTAGGTCTTTGTCGTCTATGGCGACAGCTTCCGGCGTATCTATTTTGGGCATAATTTCTACTTTAGCAAAGCTGGTTTCGCGGCTTTCGGCGTTAAACGGGCTCAAGCGCACCAAGCGGTGCACCCCATGCTCGCCCTTTAGTTTGCCGTAGGCGTAGTCGCCGCTTATTTCTAGTGTGGCACTTTTTAGGCCGCCCTCTTCCCCGCCCGACTCCTCTATTGTCACTACCTGCCAACCCTGCTTTTCGCTATACCGCGCGTACATACGCAGCAGCATGGCCGCCCAGTCTTGGGCGTCAGCGCCGCCCGCGCCCGCGTGTAAGCTCAAAATAACATCGCGGTCATCGTATGGCCCGCTGAATTTAAGCGCCTCTTTTAGGTCGTTAAATTGAGCAGTCGCCTGCGCCAGTGAGTTTTCCAGCTCAGCTCGCATGCTGGCATCGTTTAGCTCGGCCAGACCGAGTAAATCATCGAGAGTGCTCTGCAGCTCCTGCCAGGGTCGAATACGTCGTTCCAACCGCGCCTGCTCTTTTACCAGCTCCTGCGCCCGAACTGGTTCGTTCCAAAAGTCGGGTGCCGCTATTGTGGCGTCGAGCTGTATTTTCTTGTTGGCTAGCGCTGTCAGGTTAAGTCGCTCTGTTGCTTCCCGTACATGCGCCTGCAGCGCTTTAGTCGATTGCAGTAAATCTTCCATATAGTGTTCCTGTAGTATATATGACACTCGTGGGCCAGCTCCAGCTTCGCTTAAAAGCTCGAGGCAAATGTTGTAACAATTATTATAGTGAGAGCTTCTGTTCACCCCTACACTGCCGCATTGTGTAAATAAGTGAGGCAGACATGGCTATAGCGACTGGAGAGCAGATGAATGACCTAGGTGCGGCAACAATGCCTCCGCCTGAGCGATATTCCTATTACCATGTGCCCCGCCCCGACGAAGTAGCCGACAATCAGTTGCTTCGCTTGCTAACAGAAGAACTAGGCCATAAACGCCACCACCGATTTGATGTTAAGCCCCCGCGAGCCGAAATAGTTGACAGCGGTATTGCCGGTGAATCGGCCCCGACGTACAGTCTTGGCTATATAGACGACTCCTCGGGCACGCTAGTTATGAGCGAAACCAGCGGGCCGACCGAGCTAGCCGACGCGGCAGCGTTCGGCTTTCAGCTAACGATGGACCGGGACAGCGTAGGAATCGGCGGCGTGCGCTCACCACGGCGGGCCGTAGAACAAGCCCTAAGCGGGAACGTTCCACGGGCAATTCGAGTCGCCGCCGGACGGCTTGAAGCTAGTAGTGAACCGCCCGTCGTTACCACCACAGGTCTGCAAATTGTAGACAATACTTTAGTACACGCAAGCAACGGCAATCATGGCGTATTTGTCTACGGTCCAAATGGCTCATGTGATCGTCTGCGCGCGAGCGCTAATGGCGCTGCCAGTACCTACCACCTTGGCGTTGGCCAAAATATTGTAGTTATGTGTAGCAGCCAGGCGCCAAATAGCGACCGCCGCTTGACGCGTGACGTTGGCACCACCATAGCTGCGGCCATACAAAGCTACCGCAAAATGATCGACCCACCCACGAGCCTATCGCAGTACATAGCCGACCGCCTCGACACCGCCCCAGGACGCGCCGGCTCCACTGGAACAATCCTAGTTACTGCCGTCGACGTAGCTCCTGCAAAAGCGCGCGTTCCCAGCCAGTCACGCCGCCAAGCGGCAACGCGATTGGCCGGAACTGCCGCAACTACAGGCTACCAATCGCCACAGCAAATCGCGGTTATGCCCGAGCTACCCCGCCCCGGTCGCCGCGCGACAATTGCCGCCGTCGTAGCTGCCACTGCGCTGGCAGCCGTGGTATGGGGTGGGGTACGCGTTGTCTCGTCAAGCCATACCCCACAAGCAACCGGTAAGCCACATGACAGCACGCCTATCAGTGGTGTATTCATAGGCCAGCCTAAGCCCATACCCTTCCCCGCAGTTTACACCGCGCACCATAACGACACAGCCAACAGCAATAAAGCCTCAAATATAACCAACATCGCGCAGCAGGCGTTACGGTACTACGGCGAGCAAGCACATCTGCCACCCGCCCAAATTGATCAGCTCGCCAACAATCCGGACACTCTTCACCATCTTATCGTGACCTTTTTGGCCGATACTACCGACCCCAGTAACGTTACAGCACACAGCGACCCTCGTCATTGGCTATACAACGGGGCCACGTACAGTACCACCGGACTGGCCAGCGAAGCGCAGGCGCTCGTAGCAGCTCGAGCACAGGCCCTAAACGCTAGCACTGCGGGCCAAAACACCCAGCCTTCTACTTTACCGGCGGCTACTGCGCCAGGCATAAATCTAGCGGCCGGACAAGCCACTCCCATTAGCAGTCGAGGTGGAGTTGCTCCACAGCACCCCCTCCCTACCGGTAAGGCTTCGGCTGCCGCAAATCCACGGCCACAGCCAGCGAACGCCAGTCTACTAGCAGCTCAAGAGGGACTTAACTGGTGGATAGTTGACACCGCCGGCGCACTCATCCTAGCGGCGCTCGGAGGCGTTGCCCGAGCGCGACGTCGGACGAATCTCGCACCCGCAGGGCACGAATCGCGCGAGCAACGAGAAATGCGTGAGTGGGTTCTGTCGGACCAGTATGCCACCACTCACGGCAAGACACGAACGTTGCGAGCCCTACTCAAAACCGTCCCAGACCTACTGAACGAACGCACCTTACCTGCAACCCTGGCGGTAAAATACGGTCGTACGCCACTTAACGAACCAAGCGCAGCCAGAGCTACTCAAAGCTCCGGCGCCAACTCTAGTAACGCTCGCCGTTGGCGATTGGGTCGAGGCAACCAAAGCAGCACACGCAATAGTCGCCGGACCACAGCGCGAGCGGAAAGCATGACTTCAGTTTCGCTGAATGGCCAGCCTACAGCCATGAGCGGTACTCTATACTAAACTAACTCCGTCAGTGATGGTATGCAGCTCAATTTGACTGCTTCCATAAACCACTGAGCTGCTCGTGTAACTTGAGCGCCAACTTATCGTCGCAGTTGCCGTACACACCTAAGCCCCCAATGCTGTCCGCGAACATAGTACGCGTAACGTCTACTATGGACTGCTTGGTAACGGCCTTTATGCGCTCCGGTATTTTGTAGTAGTCATCAATGTATTCGTCGAAGAAATAACGGCCCGTATAACCCTGGGCGGTGCTAGCTACCGTTTGAGCACTCCGCTGGTACCGACCCAAGGCGTAAGCCTGGGCGGCGGAAATATCGGCTTCGGCCAGCTCACCACGAAATAGATTGCCCAATTGCTCGGTTATAATGTCGAATAGTGGCCCTGCATTGGTCCCCGACACTTGGCTCCCAAACCACAAGTTGCTACTTAGTTTAATTTGCTGATACCCGCTGTTCATGCCATATACCAGGCCACGTTCGCGAGCTGTGCCAAGAATCTTGCTATAAAGTGTTTCGGTCAATATGGCCGTTACAAGTCCCAGGGCGTCTACTTCGTACTCTTCCAGGCGGCGACTCATGAAGGTGTCTATGTAAAAGTAAACCGTATCGACTGTACTATTTGGGATGCACACTGGCCGGGTAAGGCCCCGTACAATTTCATCCGGCATAGCAAACCGCTCGCCGCGCGGCAATTCAATATTTTCAAGCATTTGTAATAAGCGACTTTTGCGCTTACCAATATGCCCGGCTATGACGAAACGCATGTTGTCGGTCGTGTGGGTACGACGGTAATGCTCCCGCACATCTTCGAGTGTGACGTTTTGCATGAGTTCCAGGCGTTCGCGGTCCGTCTCCGCCACCAAACCGTACGCCTTGCGCGTATTGGCGCCTAACTGCCGGTAGTGGTTGTTGGCCCGAGCGGCCAGCTCTTCGCGCACATTGCCAAACTCGGCATCAAATTCCTCTTGCAGGAAGAGCGGATGTTCGATGGCTAGTACAAGCAGCTTGAAGACGCGCTCCCACTCAAAGTCAGCACATTCGGTTTCGTAAATAATATCGTAGACGTCGGTGCTGGCATTGCTGTAGGCGCCGTTTTTCTCAACTTCCGCCTGGAAGTCGCGAGCCCGTGGGAAGGTATCGTTGGCACCCAGGAGCACATGCTCCATAAGATGCGGCGCTTCCCATTTGTCGCGCTCTACTAAGTACTCACCGGCTCGAAAGTTCAGGTACACATCGAGAACGGTGGCATCGGCCACATGAACCAGCAGCCCCTTGGCTCCGTTTTTTAAGACAACTTCTTCTACAACATGTTTCATATGAGAGCTTAGAGCTTAGAGCTTAGAGCTTAGGCATTGTCGAAGCTCTAAGCTCTGGCATCTAAGCTCTACTTGCGTTTCCTTGCTTTAGTTTTACGTTGTCGCTCGGCTTTGTTGGCTTTCTTGCGCCGTTGGCTTGTGCTCTTAGGCTTACCGGCCTTTTTGCCACCAAAGTCCGACTCATCAAACTCGGCTTCACCCTCTACAATCTCGCCAGCATTGCTTATAGAATTGCGGGCCGCTCGAGTCAACTCGGTCTCAATGGGACGCTCTAAATCCTCGGCCGCTACTGGCTCTACATGGAACAGGGCCCGTACTACATCGCGCCTCAGTGTCATCTGCATCTGTTCAAAAATCATTTGACCGCGGCGCCGATACTCCACGAGCGGATCGCGCTGGCCCACACTCATCCAGTGGATGCCCTCGCGCAAATGGTCCATATTCTCCAGGTGCTGCATCCACAGGCTGTCTAGGATTTGCAGATAAATATCGCGCTCCACTTTGCGCAGCATATCTTTGCCAAATGCCGCTTCGCGTCCGTTGTACAGTTCTTTGGATTCTTCTAGCAACACCGGCTTAACTTTGTCGGCAGTAGTGGCAAATACGCGGTCCAAAGCTGCTTCGTCGAGCGGCAACAGTTCACGCACTGCCGGCTCAAAGTCGTCAGTGAGACGCAGCGGGCTGTCGGCCAATAAACTAACTTCGTCGTCCATGTACAACTTTATGCGCTTACTAATATCGTCCGCCTTCAAAATCTCGCGTCGCATGGCATACGTGGCACGGCGGTGTCGGTTCATAACGTCGTCGTATTGCACGACGTTTTTGCGCTGGTCAAAATGAAAGCCTTCTACTTTCTTCTGAGCGTTTTCCAGGCTCTTGCTAATAAGCCTGTTTTCGATGGGCACGTCTTCTTCTACCTTGAGCCGGCCCATAATGTTGCTTATACGCTCGCCGCCAAAGATACGCATTAGGTCGTCCTCGGTGCTGACATAGAACTGCGTGACACCCGGGTCACCCTGGCGCCCAGCGCGACCACGAAGCTGGTTGTCTATGCGTCGTGACTCATGGCGCTCACTACCCAGCACAAACAGCCCACCTAAGTCCTTTACGCCTTCACCCAGCACAATGTCGGTACCGCGCCCGGCAATGTTAGTTGCTAGGGTCACTGCGCCCTTCTCACCCGCTTTGGCCACAATTTTGGCTTCCCGTTCGTTGTTCTTGGCATTTAGCACCTCATGCGGCACCCCGGCCTTGGTAAGCAGCGCGCCTAGGCGCTCGTTTTTCTCGATGCTGCCTGTGCCAATTAGCACCGGCTGGCCCTCTTCGCGTAGCTCCTTCACCTGCTCCACGATGGCCTTAAACTTGGCCTTTTCGTTGCGATATATACGGTCGGTGCGGTCTTCGCGGGCGATAGCGCGGTTGGGTGGAATCTCGACCACATCGAGCTTGTAAATCTGGTGGAACTCTTCGCTTTCGGTCATGGCCGTACCAGTCATGCCGGCTAGCTTATCGTACAGACGGAAGTAGTTCTGGAACGAAATGGTCGCCAGCGTCATGCTTTCTTGCTGTACTTCCACGCCTTCTTTGGCCTCAATGGCCTGGTGCAGGCCCTCGTTGTAGCGGCGACCAGCCAGTAGCCGGCCAGTAAATTCATCTACTATTACAATTTCGCCGTCGTTCGTTACTACATAGTCTTTGTCGCGTTTAAAGAGTGTCTGAGCACGCAGGGCCTGCTCTAGGTGGTAAATAGTACGAATATTTTCGCTAGCGTAAATACTCTCTATGCCCAATATCTTCTCTATATGGTCTACGCCCTGGTCATTCAAAATAACTGTTTTGCGCTTTTCGTCGACTTCGTAGTCGCTGGCCTTTAGCTGTCGTACGGTGCGTGCAAACTGCTCGTAGGCATTGCCTGGCGTGACACTGGGTGCGCTAATAATAAGTGGTGTGCGAGCTTCGTCAATGAGGATGGAGTCTACTTCGTCCACAATGGCAAAATTTAGATCACGCTGGCGCAGCTGGTCTACCTCGCGCACCATGTTGTCACGCAGGTAGTCAAAGCCAAATTCGTTGTTGGTACCATAGGTAATGTCGGCGCCGTACGCATCTTGCCGGCTGCACGGTTTGAGGTGGCGGAAACGTTCGTCTTCGTGCTCCTCATTGACAAACTTCGGATCGTAAATATAGCTGTGGTCGGCCAAAATAACGGCCGTGGTAAGACCTAGGAAGTGGTACACCTGGCCCATCCAGCCAGCATCGCGCTGCGCCAGGTAGTCATTCACCGTTACCACGTGCACGCCCTTACCGCCAACGGCATTCAAATACACCGGCGCTGTAGCCACCAGTGTCTTGCCCTCACCGGTCTTCATTTCGGCCACGTTACCCTCGTGCAACACCATGCCACCTATAAGCTGCACATCGAAGTGACGCTGTTTCAGAGTACGAGTGGCTGCCTCGCGTACTACTGCGAAAGCGTCCGGCAAAATGGCATCGAGCGTTTCTTTTTTGAGCCGCTTGCGTAAGAGCTCGGTTTGCCCCTGCAACTTCTTGTCATCCATTTTTTCGTACTTGGAAGCAAGGTCGTTTACCAGCTTTACACGCTTGCGCAAGCGCTTAATAGTTTTGGCCTGCGGGTCGCCCAGCAATCGTCGTAATACACTGTTCATAGCGCGCTTTAAATTATTCCTCCGTAGTGGTTCTCAAGTTCTTGGCAGCTATTGTACCCCTTTTCTCGCCCTCTGGCGAGAGTTATTTTGTAGCTATTTTGTACACTCTCTGAATGCTAACCGCGGCGAAAGTGACGCTGTAGCCGGGCCAGCGGTCGGCGGCTACGCTGTTTGGCAACGTAGTCTTTAAGCTGCTGGCGAACGTGCACCAGGGCAATATCGAGGGCGGCGTACATGTGCAGCGTAGTCTCTTCGGCCTTTAGCTCAGTACCATCTAGCTTGAGTACGATCGTGCAGGTGTTAAACTTAGCACCTTTTTTACGCTTCAGCGTAAACGTTACTGTACAGTCTGCATGAACGCGCAGTTTACGCGGCACACGTTTGGCGAGTTTAGCCAATTTACCGCCGGCATATTTTTCCAAATCACCCGTCAACTCAAGCCCAGTCGCGTTTAAATGAATTTTCATGACTTAAGCTGAAACGCTACAACTTTTCCCGGCCGCCCATATACGGCCGCAGCACTTCGGGCACTCGCAGGCTGCCGTCATCATTCTGGAAGTGTTCTAGCACTACCACCAGTGAGCGTGCCAGTGAAACCGCCGTGCCATTCAGGGTGTGTAAGACCTCAACTCGACCATCTTTACGACGGACACGAATGTTTAAATTGCGCGCCTGAAAATCGGTACAGTTCGAGCACGAGGTCAGCTCGCGGTAAGCACTATCTACTTTCGACCAATACTCAATGTCGTACTTCTTGGCTGCCGGTGCACCCAAGTCACCGCTGGCAATGTTGATAACGTGGTATGGAATGCCAATGGACTGCCACAGTTCCTCTTCAATTGCCAAAATACGCTCGTGCATCTCGGCACTGGCTTCCGGCAGCGTAAAGGCGTACATCTCCAGTTTATTAAACTGATGCACACGAAATAGGCCACGCGTATGCTTGCCGTACGTGCCAGCTTCGCGGCGGTAGCATGGGCTATAGCCAACATACAGCTTGGGAAGTTCGGCTTCGTCGATAATTTCATCGGCATGATAGCCAGTCAGTGGCGCCTCAGCCGTACCAATGAGCGTGAGGTCTTCGTCCTCTACAAAATACTCGTTGCCCTCTTTGTCACCGCGCGGCGCAAAGCCAGCGCCCGTTGCAGTCCGAGCATTAACCATATGTGGCACCGTTAGGTATGTAAAACCTTTGGCCAGTACAAATTGCAGCGCATATTGCGTGATTGCGTTCTCGAGCAGTGCCAAATCGCCTTTCAGGTAGTAGAATTTGGTGCCGGCCACTTTGGCACCACGCTCAAAATCGAGCCAATCACGTTCAGTCGCGTAGTCAAGATGGTCTTTGGCTCCAGTTGGCTTATCGCCGACTACTTTTATTTCCACACTATTTTCTTCGCCACCAACTGGTACGTCATCGAAAGTTACGTTTGGTACTGCCCAAAGCAACTCATTGTACTTCTGCTCAATTGCTCTTAGTTCGGTTTCCTGGCCAGCGATCTGCTCTTTCAGCTCACGGCCCTGCACCAATTGTTCCTCAGACGGTTTCTGGCCCTTCATGGCGTCGGTCAGCTGGTTGCGCTTAGCGCGCAGCTCTTCTATAGCTGTGAGTTTGCTGCGACGCTCAGCGTCAAGCTCCAACAGCTCGGCAATATTAACGTCGTAACCTTTTTGCTTCGATTTTTCTTGTACAAGCTCTGGGTTGTCCCGTATAAACTGAATATCCAACATACCTATTAGTATATCTTACGCTCCAGGCATTCTGGCGTATTTTATGCTGTACAATAGCTTAAAGAACATGAGCAGTGTAGACGAACAAGCGGAACCCAGGGTTTTGACGACCGCCGACCGGCCTGCTAGTAAAAAGCTGCGTCTCAAGGTTACCGATCTGGTAGTTATTGCCGGTACAGTGCTGGTTTGCGCGGGGCTGGTACTGTTTATGTTGCACCGCCTGGCCCTAAAGCACGAGGTTGCCGACGCCAAAGTCGTAGCCAACCAAGTGGTAGCCAACATGGCCCAGCAAAACACCAACGCCATTCGTAAGTTAGGCGACAAAAAGTTTCAGGCCGATCACACCGCTGCCGAACTAGACAGCGACCTTACCTTCAAGACGAGTCCGCCCATCAGTTTTGCCACCCTATATGGCACAGCGAAACCCACTATCGACGTGCAAATTGTGGCCAACAACGACAGGGGGCAGCACGTGGTTATTATTTACCGTTACGACACGCTTAAAGCGCCGTTTTTCGTACGTATAGACACCATTAAGCCACCCCACGACTCGCAGTGGCACCTGCAAGCCCTCAGCGCCAACCAAGACGAGTCGAAACTAGTCATCCGGACCCAATAACCCATCGACCATAGCCATACCGCATAATTGACTGATCGTTGTAGTTATGGCACTAATATAGTATAATCTCTCTCAGCGCAGATGCGCGCCCCCTACCGGAGGGAAACGGGAATGGCAAGAAGCAGAAGGCGTCGTGTCGTGACCAGTGTGGTTGCGGTCGCGGCTGCCGCGGTGTGCCTGGTGCTGAGCATCACGGGCTCCTCGCCGCAGATCAACACCACTGCGGTCAGTACTCCGTCCGCGGCTACTACGATCACCGCCGACAGCACGTCGACCGTGGTCACCAGCAGCCCGGTCATGCTCACGAGCACGGCCTGCAAGCTGATCAACCTGGCCGAGGCGCGGTCGCTCACCGGTTCGCCGGTCCAGGTGACGTACGCTCAGCAGAACAAGACCAGCACGTGCACGTACAGCTTCAACACCGCGCAGACCTTCACCACGATGAAGATCAACATCTGGTCGGAGAGCTACGCGTCGTACTACACGGGCTTCACGGCCGACGTGACGACCCTCGCGACCAAGCGGCTGCAACAGGAGCCACACTACCGGTACGCGTACATCGTCCCGATCGACGCAGCCCAGGTCGGCATCGTCGGCATCACCGGCAGCGCGTTCATTGAACACACGCCCAAGTACGGGCACTATGTGCTGTTCATGAACACGCACGGTGTCACCGTCGCTATCACGTACGAACACTACGTGCAGGCGCCGGCGCCGAACACCTGGATGCTGGTCAGCGACCTCACCGACCTGGAGTTCCAGCAGGCACTACTGGCCCAGGCTCAGGTCGCGGCAGCCAACATCTCGGCCATCAAGTAGGTGGGTGCGTAGTCCCTTCACGGGACAACGTGCGCGCGTCGGAGACGAGTGGGATGGTTCGAGGCTAACAGCCGCGATTTTGAACCAACCCCTCGTCTCCGCGCACCACCCATGATTGCTCCACCCAAGTGGTGGATTTTTTATATAACTAAAGTCAACTTTACTAGACTTCTGCGACTTTGCTGTTTATATTCGCTTACATAAGGAGTTAGCACATGGGTACCGAGGTTAATATACATGCCGCCCAAGCGAGCATACTGCGCGAGCTACTGTTCCGTCAGCAGGCTGGCTACGCCGAGCTGCAAAAACCCACCGGACTCACTAGCGACCATTTCAATTTTCATATTGCCCGCCTCTTAGACCTTGGCCTTGTCGAAAAGGTAACGCGTGGTGCGTACCGGCTGAGCACTACCGGCAAAGAATATGCTAACCGCATCGACACCAGCAATAACACCATCGAGCGCCAACCGAAGTGCACCGTGATTCCAGCCATAGAGCGCATACGAAACGGCCGTAAAGAATACATTTTTCAGGAGCGGCTCAAAAACCCCTGGTACGGTTTTTGGAGTCTGCCAAGCGGCAAGATACGGTGGGGCGAATCGGTGGTAGAAGCAGCCGCCCGCGAAGCGTTAGAAGAAACCGGTTTGCGTGCCGTGTTTGAAGCCGCCGGCGTGTACCATGAACGCGTCTATGAAGCCGAGAGTAAGGAGCTGCTCGAAGACAAGATCTTTTTTGTGGTACGCGGCACTCATGCCGAGGGCAGCTTTACTGCCGACTTCGAAGGTGGCCACAACGAGTGGCTCACACCCACCGAAGCCACCGGCAAGGGCAAAATATTTGACAGTCTAGCAAGTGAACTGGAGATATTGGCCGGTCGCCAGTGGCTCATTGAGCGCGTGACCCACTACAACGAAGCCGATTTTTAAGCTATGCGCCCCAAAGTTGTTATTGCCGGTACCTTTCACCGGGACCATGCTGGTTTAACCCAAATATTTACCGAGCTCGAGCGGCTGGGCTGCCGCATTTTGTACCCCATTTCGATCGACTTTCTCGACACCACCGAGGCGGTGGTACACACCGAACACGACCAAGACATATCGGTCTACGATTTGGAGTTTATAGGCCTCAGGGCCATCCGCGATGTCGATTTCATCTTCCTTCACGCTCCTAACGGCTATGTGGGCTTAAGCGGCGCCTTCGAGATCGGCTACGCCACAGCCTATGGTAAACCCATCTTCGCTACCGCACTCCCAAACGATGAAATGTTGGCCTCTCAAACTACCATTGTCGGCTCACCGGCCGAGGCGCTCAACCTACTGCAACTGCCGACGCTATAGTCGGATCGGCAAACGGCAGCTTTCCACACCTCAAGTCGGCTTGACTAGATTTACCATTTGCCTCTGCCCTATA
>CAZHYW010000008.1:0-49645 GCA_964537115.1 uncultured Candidatus Saccharibacteria bacterium
GGCCCGCCAAAGTAAAAGGCTCAAGCCGTAAGGTTTGGGCCTTTTACTTTGGGCAGACATCGTCTGCGAGTCGAACCGTGCCGAAGGCAACGGTTCGTTGGAGCACTGCCACGCACAGGAGCTTGCTCCGAGCATGGCGGTGCAGATAAAGGGCGAAGCCCGCTATCCGGCCCAAGCCCGCCAAGAAAAATGACTCAGCATTCGCTAGGTCATTTTTCTTGCCAGGCGCCGGCGGATCCAAACCTGGCGATCAGCGAGCAGAGCGAGCGTAGATCGCCGGTTCGGCGGAGCAAAACCGTCCGCAGGTGCTTGCACCGAGGACAGCTTCGCGGAAAAGCACGAAGTGCGCTATCCGGTCAGTAAAGGCAGTAGCGAAGCGTTCATCTGATAGGGCAACCAGCATGACGCAATTTGAAACTTAAGCAGTTTTATGCTAATGTTTTATTAACACTAAAAGCATACATACATGACAAACCTAGACTTGGCCCTTTATGGAGAGAACCCTCCGTCCAGCCCCGAGAGAGCAGCCGACCCCGCACGTTATAAATTCGTTTTTTGGGAGCATGATCCTGCTAATTTTGGAGCAGCCGCTGCCGCACTATATGACTGCGACGTGGTAGCGATCGAGAATGTGGGAGGGCCATCACAGGCGGAACGCGTTACACTCACACATGACATCAATGTAATAAACTCTGTATCGGCGGGTTCTGACGAAAAGCGTGAGGCTCGGGAGCGAATAATTGCCAGTGGGGATGCGCCCTTCCTAGAGATGGTCGAAGGCATAACTCACGAGGGCCAAGAAATATGCATCATAGATACAGATGAGAACGATCCCAGTTACAAAGACACCCAGGAGTTTATCGATAGCGGAATTGCGCTCGAGAATGCCATCCTTGAGCTTGAGCTGGATGCAGAATTACGCCAGCTGCTTATCACAAATATCCTGGCTGGTGTGGCCATGTCTAGAGGCCGAAACCCTGTCCTGGCAGAGCAGATACAGGCAATAGGTGATGCTCGCCCTGGAGTTTTAGTGGGCATCGGACTGGGCGCGGGATATCATACGCAAGCACACCACATGGTTGCTCGTCGCAGAGCGACGGCAAGGGTCTTTGCGGGACTCAGCAGTGGGACAAATACAGATAGCGAAACCATCAACTTTTCCTACCAAGAGGACATCACGAGGCAAATCGATTTGCTGGGACGTAGTATAGATAACGTAGGCCCACACCTTATGGATCGTGCCTTGCTCGAGAATATTTTTGGCGCCCATGGCTTCTCAACATACGCTGCACCCGAAAGTCCATATCGTTTACAACAAAGCATCAAGATACAGGTAATCAGCTATATGACCGACGAGCAAGTCGGGCGGCTGCTCGCGCAAATGGAAGCCATAAAGCTGCCCGTCCAAGCCGCATCCGAAGACGAAAGAATAGAAGCTGAGGCGCGGATTAACCGCCTTCTACTGGCGACAGTATACCCACCTGCGGCTCACGTTTAAGAATCTTCACCACCCTTCTGTCACGGCCTGCGAAACAAAGGGCATCGCCCCCGGCGGCCCTTTTGTTTGGTTTACTACAGCGATTTAAAGCAGCGAGCGGCTGTGGGCGTAGATCGCCGGTTCGATCGCAAGCTCCGCCCACAGAAGCTTGCTTCGAGGATGGAGTGAACATGACAGCGAAGCGTTCCTCCGGCCCAAGCCCGCCAGGCCAATTAGTCAGTGCTTAAATCATCTCTGTATAGGAGATAGCTTTTGTTATACTGCCCTCATGCTTGATGAACGCTTCGTAATAGTCGGCGTGGTCCTCGCTCTTGCCACTACTATCCAATATGCGTATGAAACTCTAAAAGGCAGAACCAAGCCAAACCGAGTTACTTGGTTCCTTTGGGCATTAGCCCCAGCAATTACCTTCGCCGCCCAATTATCCGAGCATATCGGCATACAAGCGCTCTTGACCTTTGGCGCCGGGTTTGGCCCGCTTTTAGTACTGGTCGCCTCACTGGCCAACAAGAAAGCCTACTGGCAAATTACTCGATTCGACCTAGTCTGCGGCGGCCTTTCTGTGCTAGCACTTATCTTGTGGCTAGTAACTGGCGAAGGTACCATAGTTGTCCTGCTTAGCATCGGCGCCGACTTTCTGGCATCCTTGCCAACACTAGTGAAAGCCTATAGGGCACCGGAGACCGAGAGCGCGGGAGCTTATCTGGGTGGTAGCATTGCCGGTTTCATTACCCTGCTTACCGTCCAAGAATGGACCATTACTAATTATGCCTTTGCTTTGTATCTTGCCGTCAATATGGGCCTAATTGGATTACTCGTCGCCTTTCCTAAATTCAGACTGGCACAATCCTAAAGGGCAAAAAGTTCTAATGACCCACCATCAATTTGACGAGGCCCCTCCGCACAACGCCATTCCCACCTCGCTCGTTGCCAACCAGCCCGAGATCCCTCCACACCACCCAAGGTTGGATGATTTATATGGCGTAGGCCCGGACAAGCCACTGGGTTACCTAAGTCTCGAGGACGTTATGATGGCCGGAGTATACCCCGATGATGTCATTGATATATGTAGCCAGAAAGGCCTCTCAACCATTGTGCAGGGCAAGCCGCACACTCGCGAGAGCCGCTCCGCACCCATCTACATTGGGAACCAAGCGTACGAAAACGGTACATTGCACGTCTACGACGAGCTGGCTTTGGGGCTTTTGTTGGCGCAGCACCCGGCAATATTAGAACAAAGCGGCTGGCCGTCGGTAGCGTCGGAGTTCGCCGAACGCCTGAGCCGCGAGACAGTATTAGTCGAAAGGGAGCCAGAGCTGTATGCATTAGTCGCCACTGCATTTCGAGACAAACGCCCTGAATATCGCCTGCCGCCTGCCGATTCCTAGCCGTAAGATCTAGCCCAGTCGTTCCCACAGCGCTTCGAACTGCTGTTGCAGGCTGCTCACGATCTCCAGATCGGTAATGCAGACAGCCATGGGTTTGGTGCCAAACGACACAAGCACCACGCGGTCGGCCCACAGCAGCATGTCGCTTTCACTGGCGCTTGCCTTTATGAAGCGGACGGCGTTAATAGCCGGGTCCTTGCCCTTCGCCTCGGTTCGGTTGGCCGGGTTATCTGGTAAAATCTCGCGTGTTTTGACCGCGCCGTATAACTGCGACACAACCGTGGTTTCAAAAAAATTACCAATCACTGTCTGGTAGTTCTCGGCCAGACACACAATGTCGAGCGTGGGCTGCCGCAGGCTTTCTTGGTAAGCCTGCTTAATGCCTTCCGGCCCTTCTAAAATCTGTACCGAAGTATTCACCAATGCTCCTTCTTAGTCCAGGGTTTGGACTACTACGCAGAATATGATATTCTCCATCTGTATTTAATGTCTAACGGTCGTCCATATGGTGGACCAAAATCTTTTAACCTTTCTTACCAAACTAAGCCTCAGCCCCGAAGCAGCCAGAGTATATCTGTACCTGCTAAAGAAGCCGGCGCAGTCAGCGCAGGCTATTGCCGAGGCCACGCACATCCCCAAGACGACCGTTTACCGCCGCATTGATGAGCTTAAGCTGAGTAGTCTGGTTGAGGAACGCGTCGAAGAAAACGCTAGGCTATTTACAGCCGCCCCGGCGGACCTCCTGGAGCTACTAGTTATTAAACGCGAACAAGGCATCGCTGACTTGCGCGCCCAGTTGCCAGGTATTGCACAGTTCGTGGGCGATCAACAGACAAGCTTCGACCCAGAGACCAAGGTTCTGTACTACCGGGGCAAATCAGGGATACAGCAAATGCTCTGGAACAATTTGCGCGCCAAGAACGAGATAGTTGGCTATACCTACTTAGACCTCACGCCATTTGTTGGCGAGAAATTCTACGGCCGCTGGCATGATGAATGTATGCAGCGGCGCATTGGTGGGCGCGACATTATTTCCGACGCCTATATTGTGAGCAAGTTTCGCGCGTCCGACCCCGCCGCCCTTGGCTGGGAGGATTGGGACTCGCACTATGTGTCTCCGGAGATACTCACCATTCGACACCAGATTGACATCTACAATGATGTGGTTGGCATATACAACTGGGTTGGTAGCGATGTGTTCGGCATCGAAATATATAACCGAAAGGTGGCCGCCCTGCAGCGGCAGTTGTTTGAGCTCGTTTGGGAAAAGGGCCAAACGTGCAGTTTTGACGAGCAAGCGACTCGTTATAGAGAGCTGACGAGCAAACAGTAATACCTGCAGGTCGAAGCCCGGATTTATACGCGAGGCAAGCTGCGCATTCAGCTTTACTGCACCATGCAGGCGCCGGTACCGACGCGGGTTTGGTGCGTTTGGGCTCGCTGCAGCGCACGGTCGATGTGCACTGAGGTAAGCGCGTAGGCCGCGTCGGGTACATCGGTGGATTTGCTAAAGATGATGCCGGCCACTAGGCCGTTGCTCATGACAATTGGGCCACCAGAGTTACCAAAATTGACATGGGTTTGCACCAGATACAGCCCCCGGCCGAAGATGCCTTGATTGTAAATGCTCGCCCCACTAGTGGCGCGCGTATCACGAATAACGCCTGGCTGAGCATGGTAGTTACCGCCCGGGTAGCCCACCACGGCTACGGTGCTATTGAGCGCAACATTGCTAGGCGCTAGCCTGAGCGCCGGGGCTGGCAGGCCGGGTACTTTCAAGATGGCTACATCCAGATTGGCATCGAAGTAAATCGGGGCGCTGTCGTAACTCTGCCCGTGGTACTTCACGATTGGCCGTTTGGAGCCGGCAATGACGTGAGCGTTGGTGGCCACCAGCCCCTGCCCCACCGCAAACCCGGAGCCGCTCACAATACCGCCGCAGCTAAAACTAGTAATGCGTACGGTCGACGCCGCACCTTTGGCGGCTGCCGCCTGGAAATCGGCTGGGCTGTAGTTGAAGCTGGGCTGAGGCTCTGGCCGCACCGATACATACGGTTGGGCATTGGGGTCGATGTGACGGTCAAACTCGGCAAACACCGCCGGCACTGGCGGCAATATCCGCGTGAGCGCCTGGACAATCTGGGCGTCAGTGACACTGTTGCTCAGGCGGGCAAATGGCAAACGGCCCATCATGACAGCCAGCAGCCACACCAGAATTAGGCCGGCCAGTAAGCCCGGCAAGCAACCGAGCAACGTCTCTAGGCCCTTCCAGCGCTTGCCTTGCAGTACGCGTTTGAACCGAACCGACCAATGTATTCTTTGGCCCACATCGAAACAACGCAGGGCGACATAAATGGCCGCCAGTAGCACCAATAAGGCGTTTACCAGGGTGCGGAGCGTGGGGTCATGAAAACGTACCACGTACGGAAACAGCCAGCCCGCCACAAACAGCGTGGCAAAAAAGCCGGCTATAACCAGCACCTGCGAAATAATGCCCATGCGCACGCCCTCCCAGACGGCTAAGCCAAGCAGCACGACGATCACAGCATCCACCCAGTTAAAGCCCAGCATATCATAAGCAGTATGCACCCGCGGTACACTCACCTGCAAGCGGCCGTGTGAATGAGGTCCTTTGACAATACATTTTACTTATGCTAATGTTATACTAGTCCCAAAACAAATTACTCTGTAATGTCCCAAGACCACGTACCATCATCTCATCAATATGCGCTCCCCAGGCAGGCTGAGCCCGAAATGCTAACAGGCGACACCGTCAGTCATGAGGTTACCCAAATCACCGACGAGGCCGTTAAGGTAGCTGAGCAAATTGCTACTAGTGAGCCGTTTAATTACCACGCCGCAGGCGTGTCTTTAGGTACGCTAGCCGCCCTATTCAACCAGGGGACTGGTACTATGAACAGCTCTATATTGGAGCAGCTGGGTCCCGCTGTTTCTCAATCACTTGCTGAGTTAGCCAGTGGCAGCTACGGGCTGCTAGACAGTAGGAATCAAGCATTGGTACAGGACAGTACTATGGCAGCACAGCGAGCAGGTCATGATTCTCGCGTCGCGTTGTTGCAGTCTAGTTTTAACGTTTTTTATGAGGCCATCGGTCATGGCCCATATACCGAAGACCTCGCAGGATTTGGCTATAACCCAAATCAAGAGCCGGCGATTCGCGATATGGTACGGGCTTATGCCAATACATTTGCGCGACTGTACCAAGGCCTGTACATAATCGGCCATTCGCTTGCTACCGACCGCGGTTCGCTCAGTTATTTCGCTAGCCGCATCCGTGGCAGTGCCATACCCGAACGTGAGGATCCCATTGCGCCAGCCGCTGAGGACAGACCTGACAGTGAGTACCCTGACGTCGAAGACCCTTCGGATTACATTTAGGGGTTAGGGCCTCTTGATTTTAGTCCGCTATGATCAACTGTGGCTTCCACTATTAGGTTCAATGTGCTATAGCTTAATGTAAGCTTAAGAGTACATACATGAGCAATACAGCCTCCACGCAATCGCTACCCAAGCGCGTACAGGACAGCCTGGACCGGTTGCAGGCAGCCGGCGAGGTTGGGCAGTTCTTGGTACCCACTTACCTGGCCGCCTACCATTTGGAGCCCGAAATATTGCAGCTGGTGGTCTTACTACCGCATGATGTGCAAAAATCGAACCATTTCGCCAATGGCAAAACACCCGGCCATGCGGTACTGCCAGCCAGTAGCGCCGGTGGTGGGTTTGAGGTATATGTAGACACCACTAGCTGGGAACGTTACGCCCAGCTGCTCAAAGACCGCCACATAACTATCGAGGAGATTGCTCGGAAGCTCGGCATAACCGCAGCCGAGGTTACTCCACCCATGTTCGCGGTCTTTACCCTGGCCCATGAGCTGGGACACATGGTGCATTTTGCGCGGGAAGGCTTGGGCTTTGACCACGAGCTTATAGGCGAGCAGTACCGTGGCGAGTTACAAATGCTGCCCTACCCAGGCAAATCGGCGGCCGGAGTTATAGATTGGGCACGCAAAAATCCGGCCGCCGCCGAGGCCTACCTGGTACAAGAGCACGACCGACTCGCGGGCCTGGGCATACACTCCGTAGAAGAGCTGCTGATTGCCCAAGAACGTGCCTACCGCAACATGCCGTTTGAAGACAGCGCCGACCAGTTCGGTGTGCACGTTATACGCTCCATGCAGGCCCCAGAAAATGCGCCTGAGTGAAGTGTTAACACTAAATGCAAAGTCGTAGAACTCGCCCTAGCCTATTACCCGGCAGTTTCTTGGGGCTGAGAGAATTAAAGAAGTGTAGAGCGCAGAACGCGATATACTGACAGGCATGTACAAAGCACTTATTGCTGATATTGACGGCACGCTCGTGCCTGTCCAGGGAGACGGCTCCAGCCTAGACGAATTGACCATTCGCGCCGTAGCTCGTGCACTTCAGAGCGGCGTGCAAATAAGCGTTGCCACCGGCCGGGGCTGGGCCTCGACCAAGCCAGTCGTGCAGAGGCTGGGAATAGTGGACCTCTGTATTGTAGAGGGTGGGTCGTGCATCATCGACCCCATTACCGAGCAGATGGTCTGGCAGAAAACCCTGGACGCCCAGGTTTCGAGTGAAGTAGTGGCTATATTTAAACAGCTCGCTACCGGCTCCGAGCTTCTAAAGACTTCAGCGCGGCCCGAGCGCATTCCCTTGCATGAGGCCGATGACTACAGCGTAGAAAACCGAGTTATCTACCTGCTAGGCACCGACCAAGCCACAGCGCTCAAAGTTAAAGCTAGCGTAGACAAACTGCCATTAGCTGCGACCAATATCACGACCCCGTCGTGGGCCGGTGAGCACCTGTACGACGTTCATGTTACCAACAAACACGGCACCAAAGAATATGCCCTGGACGAATGGTTCCGGCTGATGCACATAACCAAAGCCGAAACCATTGCCATGGGTGATAGTGACAATGATCTGCCCCTCTTTCGTGCCGCCGGGCTCAAAGTGGCCGTTGGCAATGCGACCGACGACTTGAAAGCAGCCGCTGATTATATAGCACCAGATCGGGATACTGGCGCACTCCGTGACGTGCTCGAGAAATTTATAGTCGGCTAAGGCTTGCACGCGGGGCCCCGAGCTTGTGCGTGAGGCGAGAACTACTGCAGCTTGATGTAGATGTGGCGGGGGTGAGTTTTTTGGTACTGCGCAACGTAGATTTGGATGGGTGTAACACTGAATGATATATGAGCAGCGGTCATTTTGCCATCGGCGGTCCGGGCAACAAGCTTGACAATCTCGAGTGTACCACCCGCCTGTATAACACCGCTCACCTCGCCTACTTGCATATTTTCTAGCTGTCGTACCACGGCTGGAGGCACATCGGTGCTGGCAGCGGTAATGGCCGTGTTGGCGTATTGGCCGCCATTGTCTTTGGTGGCGGCGTCGTCGGAGTTTTGAGCCGCCAGCGTACCAAAGTCAGCGCCAGCTTCCACCTGGGCTGCTACATTGTTAGCCCGCAGCTGAGCCCCGGTGTCCAAGGTGGCAGCTACCTTTTGGGCGAGCAGTTCCTGGCGCAGTTCGCGTTTTAAATCGTCTATGGACCAGCCAAAGAATTTGTTGGTTACATCTGCCAGTTCCTGCTCACTAGACTGGTTCTGGGCTTGCAAGGAGTTCAGCTCGGCCTGCAGTTCAGCGTTGCTAACCGATATATGGTGCTGAGCAGCCAGCTGTTTGACATAGGCGGCCTGTACCACTTCGTTCATGGCAACCGGCTTGTATTTGGCCAGCTGATCTTGGTTACGCGGATCGCTAAAATCAACGCGCTGCTGTGTTTGGTAGTAGTGCTCGTAGCGGCGTAGTTCAAACAAATAGTTTTCGTAGGCCACAAAATGGCTGCCCGCACGAGCCACCGGAAACGGCAAGACCTGCGTTACGCGGTACATAAAGCCCGAGGACGTTTGGAACCGGTACAGCGCTAGACCCGTATAAACCAAGAAACCAACCAGTGCCAGCACCAGCAAGCCCGTAGAGTACAGTACTATTTTGTGCTTGGAGTGCTGCAGTGGGTATTTATACTTACGAGCGCCCTTTAGCACATGCTCGCGGTGCTCAGCCACTGTTTCGTTGGTAATTTTGGGGATGTTTTCGAAGGCTTCCTGTATGCGCTGCTCGCCCTTTACGCGTTTGAAACGCTTAGGCACCGGCGGAATGACACTGCGCACCTTTTGTAGGCTCTGCGACGGACTGAGTGTAATGTGTTTCTTCTTCATGAATTCGCTAATTGGACTTAAGATTGCGCTGCCGGAGAAGTAGCTACACTCACTCCCTCACTACGTAGTATTTCCAAAAGTCGCTTTTGAATATGCTGCGGTTTATGCAGGTAATGAATGACCAAATCTCCAACAAATGTCTGCATCATTATTGTACCAAACCCAAGCAGTGTTTCCTGCAATCCGGCAATTTCGTAGTTGACCATTTGAATTTGGCTGAGGCCCATGTCGACCACGCTGCGGTGGAAGAACCCTTTTTGAGTAATCTGTATAAACCGCTGGTCGGTCACTATAAATACGCTGTAATACCAGCTCATCCAGCTAGGGAAAAACAGCAGGCCAGCTATGCCCACACTAACAAGAAAACTAAGGTAGAAGAAATTGAGGCTCGGTGGACTGTTGGGGTGTGCATAGGTAAGAATAAGTGTGTACAGCGGCCCTACCAATAAGCCCAGCGAGCCGAGTACCAGTCCTTTGCGCATAACAATTGGGTGCTTGCGGAACACATAGAGCACTTGCTCGTCATCGAACTGGTCGGGAAAGTATTTTACCGCGCCCTTCCCTGTGGTTCTTACTTTTGGCATAAGCGTATTGTAGCAAATACAGTCGCTACTAGTATAAGCGGACGTGAAGAGAGAGCTGGCCAAGGGTTTTTCGTGTACCCGTCGGCTAGCCCTCTAAGGCGTTCGTCAGTGGGGAGTTTGGGGCGGAGTTCACGACGTGGCTGTCGTGACGGTAAGGTTAGCAGCCTTATCTACTCCGCCCCGCCCCCGGAACCGTTTGTTGGTACTCACGGTCCCCGCTCAGGAGTGGCAGCTCCTGAGAGCATGGGATTACGTGACCATAGGAAGTGTGACGCCTGCCATGGTGGCAGCCATCATAACTACGGTCGTGACCGCGAACACTCGCTGGCCCCCGTAGGCAAACCGACCCGGCTGCCAGCCACAATGTACCTCCCGTTCTGCGAACTATCCAAACAGTACCAGGTTTTTGTCAGTTCGTAAATCGAGGCCTAGAACGACTCACTAACGAATATCAGTTATGCCAAGCTTACGTTCTAGGTAGACCACCGTAGGCAAACTGAGTAAATGGAACTTAACGGTGTAGTTTGGCAGCTTAAAACTAATTTCGGGGTTCACGCCGCGGTCAATGGCGTCGGTTTTAAATTGCTTGTCTGGGTGCTTGGCCATAAAAGACTGCATATCGTCGTACAGTACCAACTCTACGTGGTCTAGGCCTTCTTTAGTGTATACACCCTCCTTCGGTGCCGGCAGCTCCACCGTGTCTATGCGCCAGCGATCGTAGCGAACCGGTTTCTGCAACCGAAAGGTAGAAATTGAGCGGCCATTGACCTGGGCTTCACCCAGTAACGCACCGACAGCCATTAGCGCTTGCTTCTTCGGCTTATAATCAGCGTGGGTTGTTACCCGGTAGCACATGTGGTCCATCTGGCTAAAATCGTCAAAATCGAACCCTGCGGCAGCTATTTCCGCCGTGATGTTCTTTAGAAAAGTTTGATAATCGCCGATGATTGCCTGTAGTGGATCCATGCTGATACCCCCGTTACAGTATTATATAAGACGCCATTTACCCTCTGTCACCACCTGCGCTCCGCCGTCTATAACTTTGAGCGCGGTGTTGTCGTCTATGGCATAGACCGGGAAATCAATCTGCGTTTTTAGGTTGTCCAGCCAAGCGTCATCGCGTTCGGGCTGAGAGTAGAAGTGCGGTTTGAGGTACCAATCAAACAGGTTGAATGGCGAAGCAGCTTGCTTTGCATGTATTTGGTACAGCTCATCGGACTCGCCAAAGATGGCCGCCGTACGCTCTGACAAGTTTTTACTAAACACCATAGATCCAGCGCTGGCACCTATGTATACTTTGGCGTCCAGCAGCTCCAAAAAAACATCCGTTAGATCGTTACCAATAATGCTGCGTGCCAGATGGTACACATTGCCGCCCTCGACATATATGGCGTCTGCAGCCTGCAAGCGTTTGACTATCACCTCTTTAGGTAGACCATTTAACTCTAGAGCATTAAACTGGCCCCACCCCAAACCATATGTCCGGTTCAGGTCAGTCATGAGCCACTCATGGCTGCCGCTTTCGGCGAAGGCGGCCGTAGGTATGTAAACTACGGACGCTTCATTGAACTGCTTACCCATTAGGTCAGTGGCAGCCTGCTTTAGCGAGTCATTGGTAATGCCGGTAGATGTCAGTAGCAGCTTCATATAGAGCTAGATTATTGGTGCCCCCGCCAGGACTCGAACCTAGAGCTCTTCCTTAGGACGGAATTGTTTTATCCATTGAACTACGGGGGCGCGTAGTTGCTAACAGGGGCAACTATAGCACAAAACTTCGCCCCTGCGTCAGGCCGAACTTGTTTCGGCCTGACGTTATATGCTAGCCCAGGAGGAGCTCCATAGTTGCCTGGAGGCAGCTCTGAACACTAGAGTTACTCAGTTTTTAGCTCGCCCCGCCTCTGTTAGAACTACTTTTTTGGCAGGTGTGGCGTCTCGTAATCGAACAACTCGTCTTTGTCGAACCACAGTCCAATCTCGAAATCGGCTTCTTCCCTGCTGCCAGAAGCGTGCACTAAGTTTCGAATAGGCCGCCGTTCGGTATTGGCCAGTGCCGAGGAGTCAAACGACAAGTCGCCCGTAATGGTTCCTACTTCTGCTTTCAGCGGCAACGTATGGCCACGAACCTTGCGCACAATGTCTATAGCATGCGGGCCTTCAAGCACTACTGCGAAAACTGGTGCCGAGACCATAAAGTCAACCAACCATTTCTGCACCACCTTGCCAATTTCGTATGGGTCGTCGGTGCCAAAATCGTGTAGCGGGTCTAGGCCAGTTTCTTTGTAGTTGCTAAGTGTCTTTCCGCCCATGCCTTCTATAAATTCGCGGCGCTCGAGCGGGTAGTGTTTATTTAGTAGTTCTTCAGTCGGTATAAAGAATTTGGCACCAATAATCTTTAGGCCAATCTTCTCGAAACGGCTAATAATGTCGCCTATGAGACCACGTTGGATGGCGTCGGGCTTGAGAATAATAAGTGTACGTTCGTGCACTAAAAAAGTCCTTGTTTAGTTTGAACCTATTTTAACAGATGTGGCGACGTATTTCCAGGCTAACCATACGTCGCAAAATGCTATAGTAGACATATGCGTTTTTCCAAGGCTAAAACTGACTTTTTGGAGTACCTAGAAATTGAGCAAAACCGCTCCCAAAAAACCATTCGCAACTACGACCACTACCTGACTCGCCTGCTCGACTATGCTGGCGAGCTAAATGTAGAAGACATAGATGCCGAGCTAGTGCGCAAGTGGCGTCTCTGGCTAAACCGGCTGGGCACTAACGTAAGTGACGAGCTGGGCGCCGCCACTCAGAATTACCACCTAATTGCCCTGCGCAGCTTTCTGAAGTTTTGCAGTAAGCGTGGTATTCCGGCGCTAGCCGCCGACAAAATAGAGCTGGCCCGCACCAAACGCAAACAGGTCACCTGGCTAGATGAAGACGAGTTAGAACGCTTGTTTGCGCAGCCAGATTTAACCAAGCTGGCCGGTTTGCGCGACCGCGCACTACTGGAACTGCTATTTAGCAGTGGCTTGCGTGTGTCCGAACTAGTGGGGTTGGACCGCGAGCACATCAATCTCAAGCGGCGCGAGTTTATGGTCCGCGGCAAGGGCCAGAAGGACCGGCCGGTGTTTATAAGTGCAGAAGCAGCCGACTGGTTGCAGAAGTACCTAGACGGGCGGAAAGATACCACCAAACCACTGTTTATACGCTTCGCCGGCAGCAAGAAAGTAGATCTTTCCGGCAATTACCACCGTCTAACGGCTCGCAGCGTGCAGCGGCTAGTCGCCCACTACGCTCTGCTGGCCGGCATTACCAAACACGTCTCGCCGCACACGCTGCGGCACTCGTTTGCCACCAATTTGCTTATGAACGGCGCCGATTTGCGTAGCGTACAGGCCATGCTAGGCCACAGCAACATAGCCACCACGCAGATTTACACCCACGTAACGGACCCCCACCTAAAATCCATTCACGAGAAGTTCCACCACTTGTAGACAATAGTAGAAAGTAGCAAGGATCTTTGCACCCCGTCCCTTATTGCTCTCTACTTGCTGCCTACTTCTAGTTACACTGGTCGACCGTAGAAAGATCCAGGGTGTCGGTGGGAAGTATCATAAAGTCTTTGCAGATGTCGTTGCCGCTAGCTAACGCGCTGGAGGGAATGTGGCTACCGCTGCTAGCAAGCGACACGCGGGCTTGAATGCGCCGTAGCTCATCTTGATCCTGGCCTGTCACATCGACTACCGCTTGAGCCCCATAAAAGATGGCCGGGCCGCTGTCGTTTACGCCCGTAATGGTAACTGTTTTGGAATCTTTGTAGAGCATATTCACTCTGAGCGCGTAGTTTTTGGTGTTGTCTGGCAGATTGATTTTAACTTTGCAAACACCGCTAGTACAGCCTCCCACACCGGTCGTAGCGTCTACTCCAGAGGTAAGTCGGGCCGTTATGGCGCCACCAAAGCCAACCGTGACGGCGCCGTTGTGTGGACCGCGCGGGTTTAGAAACACTGTCGTCGTATTGTTGTCCAGAGGAGTATAGGCAGTTGCATTGGCAGATGGATTACTTACTAGATCTATGCGAACAACTCCTAGGTCGCAGTCAGCGCCCCAGGTGGCAAGTGGTGTAAAAGCATTATTGGTGGCACCCGCGCAGGTAGTCTTACTACCGCCATCTTGCAATGACCAAGAGACGGTAATACTTTTCATATTGGCGTCGGACACTACAGGCACAACCGCCGAGTCGGTTTGTGTAGCCGAGAACTGCAGGCTAGCAGGCGTAGGGTCTACCAACACACAGGTGTAAGCGACGCCGCCCGATAGCGGAGCTATGGGCACTGTTCCGAGCGCATTAACCGGATCGTATTCGTTAGCGCAGGTAGTTTTGGTAGCCAGGCTGGCATAGCCGTTGGTATTGATGTAGCTAACAATGTTCGCCTGGGTAACATTAATGCCCGACTCAGCTGCGTAAAATGCCTGGGAGCTCAGCTGACGATCGAGCGCTTCACGCGCGTTGCGACGCGTAACCTGCGAGAAGCCTACCACTATAAGGGTAATGACGAGCATCATAATCATGGTGACCAAAAACGACACCATACCCCGCTCATCGAACCCTTTTCGATTCCCGCTCATGCTTGTTTCATTGTACCAGGTAGTGTCGGTTCGTTGTACGCTCCGCATATTAGTTCCCTACCACCCGCTGTTGAGCCACGGTCGATAAGCTCGCCACCGAGCAAAACTGAGTTCCCGCATCGGTGTGGCAGCCAACGTCATCGCCTGTAACGGTATCGGTGGTAGCATAGCGCGATGAGCCGTTATCGCAACTTCCTTGGGTGCCGGCCGCAATAGATGTATTGCACAGCAAGTCGGAATCACCGTACGCCACCGTGAGCGAAATATTCCATAGGTTGGTGGTAGGATCGGAGTTAACCACCGTAATATCGGTGACACGCATGTTGGTACTTAGCAGCTCGCTACCACCCGCGAAGCTCACAATGCCGCTCGTGTCACAATTACCAGTGTGTGGATTTGGAAACATGTAGAGCCCCCAGTTGGAGCTGTTTGGCGTGCCACCGGTGTACTCTACCCCCAAGCTATATAAAAACATCTGCGATCCGGCACAAAATACTCCCGACGGCGCCACATCGGTGCCGGCACTGCCAGTGGCGCCAAATTGGACAGCCTGCGAAATAGTATCGATGGCACTTTGCGCCGCGGTTTGAGTAGCAGAGCTGTTAATTCCTTTGTAGTAGCTATTGCTAAAGTGCAGGACGCCTACCGTAATAATAAGCAGCACGATCGAGAAGACCAAGGTGGCGATCATAAGTTCCACAATAGTAAATCCAGCTTGACGCTCCCCAAGCGTAAAGCGGCCAAACAATCGTTCCCGTCTAAGCCCCTGCCCCATAACTCGAATGCTTCCCTTCATTACTGCAACCTATAGTACATAGTTATGTTGCTATCGTTGGCATGAGTACCGTCCAGGCTGCTCCAAGTAGCGCTAACTGTATAGACCCCACTAACTGGCCCGGTAATGACCGCTGTGTAGGTAGCTCCGCTACCGGCTTCAGTAAAGTTATTGCAGCCAGCGGAGGCGGTTTCGGCACCGTCGACGAAGCAATCACCCGAGGTCGTCAGGCCATTTTGGGCCCTCAGGGATTCGATTTGCGCCGCTACTAGATGTTGGGCTTGAATGCGTTCCTGGTTGGCCTGGATAGCAACCGTATTTTTGTTGGTAATAACATAGGCCGCAGTTAGTACTAGGCTTACAATGGCAATCGCGATCAACACTTCTACAATGGTGTCGCCCGTTTGGCGCCGATCAGATCCGGCAAAGCCGGGGCGTCGCCGTCCTATGACAGCGGCACGGGAGCGCCACCGCCCCGTGGCCGAGATTGCGCCTTCCCGTTGACCGTTAGACAGCTTTAGCATATTAACCCCGAATGTAGCCCTAGACTAACGTGCAGGCCACCATCTATAAGGAACAGGCCAGATTGCTTGGTGGTGGCACTAGCTATGCAAATAGCCACTTGGCTGGCGGCAGCCAATTTGCTGGCGGACGCCGGCGACCCAGTACCACCAACGGCGTCGCTCGCTACCGTTAGGCTCTTGTTTGCCGTACTCCCCGTAACGCCGTAAAGGCTCATTTGCTGCGAGCCGGGCTGTAGGTTGCCGCTGGCATCTGTGGAGGTAATATTGCCACTACTATCGCCAGATATAAAGGCCACTATACCGGTGGCCAACTTAGTACCGGTAAAGGCATCCAAGTAGCAGATACCGCCTAGCCCGCCGCCACAGAAGTTATTGGAGGTCGCCACGCTTAGACCGTTCTCCATAAAGCTAGTCGCGGCTAGGTTAGTTGGCACATTTGGGGTATCGAGGGCGCCCGGGTAGACAGCCCGCGGTTTGGCCTGTGCCACCGTTAGCACAGCGTCGGTTGTACTAGGCTGGAACTGGTTACCGGCCAGTGGCAATACGCCGAGCGCGCTCGGGTTGGTGTCGGAACCAAACTGGATGGCCTTGCCCATAAAAATACAACCGCCATTGGCTCCCTGCTTGGTAGCGGTGCCGGTAAAAGTTACTGGACCGGTACTGTTACCTTGACAGGTGAAGGTCCCTTGGTTGGGGTAGTACCCACTAACCGTCTCGTTGATAATTTGCTGGAGCTGCTGCTGCAGGTTGTTGATTGCGGTCGTAAATTCAGTTTTGTTTTGGCGGCCGTTTATGAGCACCACGGCCGAGACAAACATTATGCCGGTTACAGCCAGCACAATCATAACCTCAACAATAGTAAAACCCATCTGGTAGCCCCCAGTCCTGGCATAGCTAGGACGTCGCCGCCCAATCACCCGCAAACCAGCGCCCCAACAGCGCGCCAACAGCCTTTGGCAGCCACCCTGTATCATGCCCTTCAGTATAGCAGGAAGCGTAAGCGTAAAGAACCATTCACCTTTTACTATTATTCGTTCACCATATATTTACCGCTACCCGTTTATCGTGGGGCTTCATGGTGAATGGTCAATGGTGAGCAGCAAACGACTTTAGCCCAAAATCACATTCTGGTACCACGACGTAATTGCGCCGCCCCATAACACTACAATAACCGTTGCAGCCAATAGGTATGGACCGAATGGTATACGAGTTTCTAAGGCCTTTTTGCCCTTCAGTAGCACAGGTACGCTCACTAGTGTGCCAAGCAGTGAAGCCAGGAAGATAACCATGCCCGCCTTAAGCGGCGTACCTACCGTTAGTCCCAGCGCTATAGCTAACTTTACGTCCCCGCCGCCTATCCAAGCGCCCTTAGACACCTGGTACAGTAGCCAAAATAGTCCAAAGATGATAGCCCCGGCAAGCAGTCCCATATACAGCTCATGCCAACTCCGCGTCCACAGGGCCACTACGAGCGTCTGCAGACCCGCTAGGATGGTCACGGGCAACACCAAGCGGTCTGGTAGTAAAAACCAGCGTAAATCATACACGGCAAGCGCTACAAACAGCACCACCAGAGCCAGCCACACGATCAGCTCAAACAAGCCCATCCCGTGGTAACTTAGCGGCCAAAACGCGTACGATAGCGCAAAGAGCGCGCCAGTTGCTACCTCTACTAAAGGGCTATCGGCTATGGGCTTCCGGCAGTACCGGCAACGACCCCCTAAGCTCAACCAGCTCAGCACTGGCACCAAATCTTTAGCGGCCAGCATGTGATGGCAGTGGGAGCACATACTCCGTCCGTGGGCGATCGACAGCGCCTGGCGCTGTTTGGCCGCCTGCCTACCCTTTTTGTCGGCCAGCTTTTCCTGCTCATATAATCGCCACACCAGCGCATTTACAAAACTACCAAATATGAGCCCTAAAATCCCAATGAGCACAATAATCATTACCGCTATGGTAGCACAGAGTCCATCCACCATTTACTCTCTACCTTTTATTCATCGGTGCCCAACGGGAAACGCATCACCGTAAACGCAATGGTAAACGATCAACGGCAAACGAAAAAAGCTCCCGAAGGAGCTTTTTTCTACAGCTTCTAAATACTAGCCGCCGATACACTTCAGCAAGTTTGTACCGCTTGAGCCTTCTGCTACATACAGTACAGCATAGCTGCGTGGTGAGCCTGTACCGCTCAAACCCGTCGAGGTCGAGTTACATACTGCAGTCGTACCGGTAATAATTTGAATGGTACCGATAGCTGATGCGTTGGTAATGACCGTACCGTTCAACACAACACTCGCCACACTATTGTCGAGCTTTGGCGCTTCTTGGTTGGTACCGGCAGCGCCAATTGTTACCGTAGGCGGCGGACCGGCAGCAAAGGTAATGCCTGCGGGCAATGTACCACCGTTGCCAGCCGAGTAATTGCCGACTGAGGTCAAGACATTGTTGGCATCGGTGCTAAGCGCATTGTTGCGGCCGCTACGCTGTAAGGCGGGTACCGCCAGGAACACAACCACCATAATTAAACCGGCAATTGCCAGCACGATCAGAACTTCAATGATGGTGAAGCCGTCACGCTGTCGTAAGGCAGCGATGATGCTATCATCGTCTGATCTTTGTTTTCGGAGTCTTTGTAGCATGTTGCAGGTGCCCCTTTGCAAGTTATTTAATGCTTATGGATGAATGGTACGGGCAAGCGGGCCAAAAAGCAAGCGTTTATCCACAGACTGACCTCCGGTCAGACTGTGCCATTCACCTTTTACTGTTCACTATTTACCCAGCGTTAACCGTTTACCTTTTGCCGCTCCGCCACTGCTAATGGACCGCGGTGAGCGCATGGTGAACGGAAGATAGTGAACAGTGAACGACTCTTAGGAGCCCGTAAAGCTGCTGTTACCAGCCAGACCGTAAATGGGTAGCAACACGGCTGCCACAATCGTAAACGCCACTATACCCAAGATCACCATCATGAGTGGTTCAATAATGGCCGAGATATTAGCAACTTCGTTGTCCACTTCTTTTTCGTAGTAGTCAGCCACCTTCGTCATCATTTGTTCAATAGCGCCGGACTGCTCACCTATACGCAGCATGTTTGGTACCAGTGGCAAAAAGTTAGGGTCGTTTTCCAGGCAGTCCGCCAGGCTTTTGCCGCCCTTCACTTTCTCTATGGCTTTATCGACGGCACGCTTAATGTGAATGTTGTTAACCGCTTCACTCGTAATATTGAGCATCTGTAGCAGCGGCACACCGCTGGCTACCAGAGTCGAGCCGGTACGGGCAAACCGAGCCATGTAGACCTTCATAAAGAGCGGGCCAATGGGCCAGGCTTTCATTTTTAGCCGGTCCATTACCTCTTTGCCAGGCCCCGTACGCGCCCAACGTGTTGTTAGCAAGGCGCCAATTACGACAATTACGGTCACGATCCACCAGAAGTGAATCACAAAGTTAGAAAACGATAGTAGCACGCGTGTTATGAGCGGCAAATGCGCATTGGGCAGACTACTGTATAACGTCTTTACCTGAGGCAGCACTTTTACCACCATAAACCCGACCACGCCGGTCATCACCACCAACACAATAACGGGATAAATCATGGCCCCGCGGATCTTGCTGTTCAGATCGGCATCCTTTTCCTGTTGGATGGCCAGACGCTCCAGCGCTTGATCAAGGGTACCCGATGTTTCACCGGCCGCAATGAGACTCACATATACTTGGTTGAAAACGCGAGGGTGCTTGGCCATGGCGGAAGACAGCGAGGAGCCGCCCTCGACATTGCCAATAATTTGAGTGAGCACTATCTTGAGCGGTTTATTGGTAGTCTGCTGGTTAACACTGCGCAGCGCCTGTAGCAGCGGTAAACCGGCGTTTATAAGCGTGCTGAGCTGTCGGCTAAACAAGACTCGGTCCTTGGCCCTCACCCTGCCGCCTAGTTTCGTGCCAAACAATGAACCGCTGTCGCGCGCTAAGCGAATATCTATAGGCACCAAGCCCTGACCGCTAATAAGTTTGGCGGCAGCGGCCTCGCTGTCCGCCTCCACGGCGGCTTTTACCTGTTCTCCGGTAGCCGGGTTGCGAGCGGTGTATTGGTAGCTCAGCATAGCGTGACTAGTCCCTCATTAAGCGGTCGAGCTCATCCTGATCAACTGCAAAGTTTCGGGCCTCATCGTAGCTAATCGTACCCGCGTGTATGAGTGCTACCAGCGTCTTGTCCATACTCTGCATGCCAAATTCCGCACCGGTTTGAATAACCGCATCCAGCTGGTGCGTTTTACCCTCACGGATTATGTTACGCACGGCCGGCGTGGCAATGAGAATTTCGGCGGCAGCCATTCGGCCGCCACCAATTGCCGGCACAAGCCGCTGCGAACAAATGGCCATAAGGATGTTCGACAACTGCGCGCGGATTTGTGGCTGCTGGTGTGGTGGGAAGACGTCGACCATACGGTCGATTGACTGAGCCGCGCTGTTGGTGTGCAGCGTGGCAAACACCAAGTGGCCCGTTTCGGCAATGGTAATAGCCGAGGCAATGGTTTCAAGGTCGCGCATTTCGCCGATCAGCACGACATCGGGGTCTTCCCGCAGCGAAGAACGCAGCGCTGCCGAGAAGCTGTACGTGTCGTAGTGCACTTCGCGCTGCACAATTACGCTCTTCTTGCTCTTATGGGTGTATTCTATGGGGTCTTCAATAGTTATGATGTGCTTGGCCTGCTCCAGATTGATCTTGTGAATGAGCGCAGCCAGCGAGGTAGACTTACCCGAGCCGGTGGGACCAGTTACTAGTACTAACCCACGGGGGAAATCGGCAAACTTGGTGACCACTGGTGGCAACCCAAGTTGCTCAATAGTCAAGATTTCACTCGGTATAAGGCGTAAAGCCGCCGCCAGGTTACCCCGCTCGTGGAAGGCGTTCACGCGGAAACGGCCTAAATCGCCGAAAGCAAAGCTAAAGTCGAACTCTTTATCTTTCAGCAATATTTGCTTTTGGTCTTCATCTAGAATAGCGAAAATGAGCGTTTCAACGGTTTCCTCGGTGAGTACATCAGCGCCCGTTACAGGTGTAAGCGCACCATCTACCCGCAACATAGGCGGCAAGCCAACTTGCAAGTGAAGGTCGCTGGCCTTTTTCTTGACCACCTCTTCTAACAGTATTTCAATGCGCGGTTGTCCTGCAGCCATTATTTGATCGCTCCTCTGCAAGTTTTTGTCCGTTCCACCCTGGTTCTCATGAGTCTTTCTTTCTTAGCTCTTATTTCTTACCCTTGAAGCCTAAGCACTGTTCTCCGAGGCCACTCGGTTCACTTCTTTGATAGTCGTCTGCCCCGCTAAGGCTTTTAGGTAACCATCCTGACGCATAGTTACCATGCCCTCTCTTTGAGCCTGAGCTTGGATTTCTGAGCTCGTGGCACGCTTCAGAATAAGCTCCTGAATAGCGTCGCTGATGTCAAACACCTCGTAGATGCCCATCCGGCCCTTGTAGCCACCAGGTGAATCTGGGCTGTCGACGCCCTTGGTTAAAGTATAAGCGGTATCTGTGCTTAATGGCAAGCTCTTGTACCCCAAGTCCTTAGCTAGCGCGTCCGCTTGATCGGCGCTCGCCGGCAGCATAGGCCCGAGAGCCGCCTGAATGGCCGCCGTTTCTGCTGCATCAGATTGGTACGTTTCTTTGCTCTTGCCAATTCGCCGCACTAGGCGTTGACCAATCACGGTGTGCACTGTGCTAGCGATTAGGAATGGTTCCACGCCCATGTCGAGCAAACGTGGCAAAATACCGGACGCACTGTTGGTGTGCAAGGTGCTAAATACCAGGTGGCCAGTTAGGCTGGCCTGCACCGCCAGTTCGGCGGTCTCCTTATCGCGAATCTCACCCACCATGACAATGTCGGGATCTTGGCGCAAAATTGAGCGGAGGCCGCTGGCAAAGGTTAGGCCCACATCGGCGTTCACCTGTATTTGGTTGACGCCCTCCATTTTGTACTCGACCGGGTCTTCGAGCGTAACAATGTTGACACCGTCACTCTTTACTTCCTGTAGCAGTGCATACAAACTGGTGGACTTGCCGGAGCCCGTGGGGCCGGATGTCAGAATCATGCCATTGGTGCGCTCTAGGCCCGAGCGGATGGCCCGTAGTGCTCGCCCACGGTAACCCATGTCCTCAAGTCTTAGACTGGTACCGCTTTTGTCGAGCAAGCGAATCACCACCTGCTCACCCCACACCACCGGACTCACCGACACACGAAGATCAACGTCTTTGCCGCTCATGTTCACACTAAACTCACCGTCCTGGGGTACTCGGTGTTCGTCTATTTTTAGGTTGGAAAGGATTTTAATGCGTGAAATAAGTGGCGGCTCAGTACTTTTGGGGAGCTTCATAAGCTCGCGCAAAATGCCATCAATCCGGCAACGGATTTTCAAGCTATCTTTGAGCGGTTCAACGTGAATATCGCTTGCCCGGTTTTTAACCGCGTATTCCAAAATGGTATTTAGGGCCTTACTAATAGGCGAGTCCTGCACAATGGTGCCAATACTGGCTTGTGCGCCGGTTTTTTTACCGCCACCACCAAGCTCTTTTTGGGATTCGTCGCCAACCTGGACATCACCGTTCAGACCGCTAATTTCACTAACAACGTCGTCACTTAGGCGTGTTTGGTACTGGTGCAGCACCTGGCGGACGCCTTCTTCGCTGGCAGCGTAGACCTTCAGTGGTCTGCCTATGCGGTTGCTTAAGTAGTCCACGGCCTGGACGTTGTCGGCATCTAGCATGGCTACCACTAGTCGGTGCTGCATTTCGCCAAGCGGTACGGCCATGTAGCGCTCGGCAATGTCTTCGGGCAAGAGCTGCAGTACTTTGGGGTCAATCTTGGCATCTACCAAGTTTACATATGGCACCTTGGTTACATGGGCAATGGTTTTGGTGAGTTGCTCATTACTTACCTTGCCGCTGCTCACCAGCAACCCAAATAGTGGCGTACCCTTACTCTTGGCGTCCGACTTAAGCTGAGTCAAATCGGCCCGCGAAAGCACCTTATCTGCCACCAGCTTATCTTCTACCTGAGCTTGTGCGGTAGCCGAGAGAACGCTCATGCGTGTGAGCTCCTACTGGCCGCTGCCGTTAAACGGGTTTTGGTTGGTACTGCCGCCAATCTGGGTGTTCAGAGTGGGGTCTATGCTAGATGAATTGAAGTATTTGCTATCGGGAGTAACAAAGGTGGAGTTAATAGGATCGACAACCTCAACTCGTTGCTCGCGATTACTCGGCGTAACAAACAGCTTGTTAGACACTAGAAAAGATACCACTGCACTTATGAAGGCTATGACAATTATGAGAGCAATGTCTTTTTGTTTCATGTGCTCACCTCCGCACTAAGCAAGCTGCTGTTTATAGCCCCTGGTTGATCTGCGTAGCCGACAAATCTCGCGCTCATCTCACCACCACCTTATTAATGTTCAGTGACTTGGCTGGCTGGTAGTACGTTTGAGCAGTTATATTTAGGGTAAGCTTTTGCTTGTTACCGTTAATGGTAAGTGTTTGAATTTGGATAGGTCGAATAGAATGCTCAAAGGCGTTAACCACATTTTGCACACCGGTATAGTCACCGTCCACGGACAAGCTGAACGGAATGGGTACAGCCTGGGGGTTTACACTGGCCTGATTGGCGCTTTGGGCAACCTCGTCGTCTGTGCCAGCAATACTGTCAATTGTTACACCTTGACTCCCTAGTAGTGATTCCAGACTCGTAGTTAAGCCCGGGAAATCGTAGCCGCTCGGTAATGCATCCAGCACAATCTTGGCGTTGTTACCATCCTGAGGACCGCTGCCGTCTGGGTTGCCCCCCAACACATTCTCGGGCGTAGTGGTAAATGCTTGGTAAGCAGTTTTGAGCTGCGCCGTGGCAGTATAGTCTGTCTTCAGTTGAGCCACGGCAGCTTTTTTCTTGCCAATAACCCGGTTCTGGTATGCCGCCTGGCTAATAAGCGTCTTGGTTGCCACGAGTGAAAAGACGAGTACAAAGGCAGCTATGCTCACATAGGCAACAATACGAGCATTGGCTTTGTCTATAAGCATGCGCTTCGTCGAAACAAGACTTATGGGTGTTGCCATGGCTAGTTTCCTCCCCCAAAGACACTGGATTGATCGGCACCGGCAGTTTGCGGCACATTGAGCGTAATAGTATTGGCCACATTGAAGATGGCCGGGTCGAAACTGCAGGTTATAGTAAACGTGGCACCAGCTTGGGTGCGACCAAAAGTACTTAAGACCACATTGGTAAAGGGGCGCTTGCTGGTAGCAGTGGCGTCGGTGTAAGTAGTCTGTTTGAGTGTATCGGTGTAGGTGCTAACCACATCGAGAGACGGCGCCGAACCGCCTATACTCATAGTGCTCGCCCCAAAGTCAATCGACAGCTGGCTCAAACTAGCCTGTCCAGGTGTAAGCTGCGAAATATAGCTAAATAAACGACTGGTAACGGGTTTTTGGCTGTGCAGGCTGGTAAGCGTATTAAGTTGGTTCTGGACCGTCAAGATTTTGTCGAGGTCGTTAACACCCTTTAGTTGTTTACTGTACTTAGCAATATCGTTGTTTAAATCACTTAAGTTCTTCTTCTGCACTACGTCTACCGTTACAAATGACAGTCCCAGCAGCGCCAGAGCGGCAATGCTAGTAAAGAACGACACGACGGTGAGCATACGTTTGGTGCGTTGCGTCTTAACATATTCCAGCTTTACATTGGGCAGCAAATTGAGCTGAATCATTATTCGTTCCTCTCCGCTAGACCAACCGCCACGCTAAACTGGTTCGACACCGCTAGCAGTTCGTTCTGTCGGTCGGCCGCAAAGGCAACATTGCGCCAGGCATTGCCAATCTCTACACTAATGCCGAATTTATTGGCCAGGTACAACGGGAACTCTGGTATGGCCGAGGCACCGCCGGTAACCGTTATGCGTTCTAACTTACTTTCCGGGTAACGCGCTTGGAAGAACTTTATAGATTTGTCGACTTCGCTGACCAGCAGGTCGATGGTCCCCAAAATGGCCTGGTACACTTGCCCTTCCAGCTTGTCTTTGCTAACACCAAACTTGTACACAAATTGCTGTGCCTGTTTGTCGTCTATACCTAAGTTCTGCTGGGCAGCGCGAATGACAGCCTCGGTACCAGTGGGGATGGAGCGCGTCAAACGGGGCGCATCGTTCATGGTAATTACCAGGTCGGTGCTTAGATTGCCCATGTCTATAACTAGTTGGGGGGCCGTGGTACCCGCTGGTACAACCGCCCGCGCCAGGGCCAGCCCATCGGGCTCAAAGGCAATCACGTTTAACCCTATTGACTCAATCATATCGAGACGCTGCTCTATAAAATTGTTGGGTACACTGCTTAGCAGTATCTCTACCTGGGTCTTGTCTTTTGGCGAATCGCCTAGTAGCACCCAGTCAATCTTGCTTTCGGCCGGTGGCGTCGGAATAAGTGAGTCCGCCTGGTACAGCAAGGCCTTGCCTAGCTCGGCTTCGGGCAATCGCTGCATGTCTGCAACCGTTGTAAAGACTCGGCTACTTGGTAGGCCGACAGCCACGTTCTTAGTGGCTAGTTTGGCCTCGGCCACCAGATTGGCAATGGCCTGCGCCAGCTTCTGTTGATCTATTTTGCTATCGCTCTGGGACACTTTGCTGTCTATGGGCACGTAGGCATACTTTACGAGCGCCTTGGTGGCGCCGGTGCCACGCAGCTCGACTAACCTAACGCCAGTGGTACCAATATCTAGCCCAAAAAAGGATGAAACGCCACTGAGTAAGCTCATGTCCTAGAGCTCCGATTTTTAGTGGTTTTGGTTGTCATGCTAGCAGTTTCCGCACCCTTTCGCCCCGCGCGTCCTTTTATGTAAGCCGGGGCTACGTATTGATTCGATTATAGCATAAGCGTTGATGAAGAAAGCAAGAAATAGGGTTACCAGACGAGAGCTTAGAAACTACCCCGTTTTGGAGGGCGGTGCTCGGCGCCCCTCAGCTCTAGAACACCGGAGGCAAACTGGTGTAGGCTTTGATGTTTGAACTGCTTGAAGGAGGAGAGCTCAACCATAGTTCCGGACTGTACTGGAAGGTTTCGGCCGGTTCTGCCGGGGTTGCACCTACTGCCACCAGGTTGCCATGTGTGCGTGCCAGACGTAGCTCGCCTTCTGCCGCTACAGCTCCTACCACCAACAGCTTCTTGGTACAGGTAGCATACGGCTCCGTCGTGGCAACCGCGCTGTCGGCACAGGTGGTAATGTTGCCGTTTAGTCCGAGTGTCGATGACGCCTGGGCTATATACATACCGTGCAGCTCGGTTACATTCGGGTCAATATATATATCGCCGCTTACATATAGGTTAAAGCGCGGCACCGTCGCCAAGGTGTATGCGCCGTAAAGTATGTTGCTCTCTATATAGACGTTTCCTTCCACATACAGCGTCACCGTCTTGCCGGCCGCTATGGTTATGGGGTTGTGAGTGGCGTTGCCAAGTACCACCGCATTAATCGCCGGGTTAGGATCGGGGTCGGCCGTGTAGTTGCCGCTGGCCAAACCGCCCAGTGTCGCGGGCGTGAGCTGGGAGGGCTCACTAGTCGGACCAGCTGTCGCTTTAGTGCCATAGTAGTCTGCCGTGCACGGTAGATCGCCCACTCCAAAGCCACCACCATAATTTGGAGGTGTATTGGCCTCGCCATTGCCAGTATTGGCAAATGACAGACCATGACCCGACTGCGACCCAGCGCCACCGGTCAAACCCATACCGCTTACAAAATTGGTAATGTCACCGCTAGCTAGCGCCCCTAGCTCCGAACCCGCTCCAAAGTAATTGGTTATTCGGTCGGTATTGTTGTTCCAAGATTTTATATCGGCACTATCTTCGCTGCAGCTACCATTGCCAAAGCCCGTACCCGCGACCACATCGCCGCTCATTACCGCGAAGAAAGGAGTATAGGCAACTTCGAAAGTCTCCGGCCCACAGTTTATGTTGCCGAGCGGCCCCACAATACCCCAAGTAACAGTGTAGGTGCCAACATTATTGGTCGGTCCCGGCGTAAAGCTGGTAGCGAGCGTACCGGTACCGCCTGGCCCCACAGTCGGCGGTAATATCACTGGGACGTTGTTGTTGTTAACATTCACTCCCGGGCCGGTAATGTGCACATAGTAGTTACTCACAGCGTTCACAGTTGTAGCCGCAGCCACCCCACCACTTACATATACTGATGAGTCAATTGTATAGCTATCGGTTGGGCCGATGGGCGACGGCACAATATTAATGGGCCCACAGCTGGGTGTAGTCGACAGAATATTAACGCACTTCATGGTACTAGTTTTGGCTGGTGTGCTCGGACCAGTAGCATTTGTGTACGCTATCCAGACACATATTTTGGTATGCCCTGGCGATGCAGTGGGAGTATACGAAAAGGTAGGAGCAGTCATGGTACTGCCCGCTGCTAGCCCGCTGCTAGCACCATTATCTATATCTGTATAGCCCGATGCGACACCGCCCGGACAAGCATCCCAACAGTAGCGCGTAGCCCAGTTGAAGCTCGCGGCGCCTGGTCCAGTATTTTTAACCGTATTGGTAAACTTCACCATTTGGCCAGGATATACCGCGTTGAGCGTTGAAGTAGTAGTGCCAGTCAAAGCCCAGCCCCTTGGCTTGAGCGGCTTGGCACTTCCCACTACATTGGCGCACTCGTGCCGGATCTGGAAGGTTGTACCGTCTGGGTTATGAAAAATGATGAGCGTGGAGGGCTCGGGTGAGCTAATGTTGTAGAACTGGAAGGAGTGAGCATCGTAGCCGCCACCATGGGCATTATTGTTGAAATAAACCGCTTCCCCCCAACAGTAGCCGTTTACCGCCACACAAACGTGGGTACTGTTTAGAGCCCCCGTTGGTAGCGTCGTGGCGACGCCCCACTGTATACCTCCCGGGGTAGCCGCGTATTGGTCAACATAGGTTTTCCAGGTGTTGTAGTCATTCTGAGCGGCAGTTACCAGAGCAGCGTTGGCTGCATAGTTAATTTGCCCGTGCATCATCGTCTCAATTAGAAAAGCGGCGCCGTAAGCATTGTAGTTGCTGGCCGGTATGCCAGTGCTGCTCCCGTAGTGGACCAGGGTGTACAAAAACGACTCGAACTCGGGTGCTGTGTTGATGCTAAACGGTATGGATATGCCGGTCATAGCCCCAGATGAGTCAAAGTTGCCAGTGGATATAATTTGCTCACCGTGGAGTGCAAAGGCGTGCAGCTTTGGCCCGACAGTGTTGTAGGCAACGGCCAGTGCAAAACCAGCCATAAAGACTGCGCCGATGAGCTTTAGCTGCCTAAGCATTTATAGATCCAAGTCCTTCCCCGCCTGTAGGTCGGTTATATAGCCTTCGTACTGCACATAGGTTTCATAGGCGCCAATCTCGTGGCTATTTTTGAGCGGCGCCGCCATATCTTGCAGCATGGGTATAAGCGTTTTACGCTCACCGGTGCGGTACCGGGCTACAAATTCGCTATAACCTACTAAGGCCTTTTGTGTAGCGTCGAGCTTTACCGCCTGCTCATAATCACTCACCGCCGCTTTGTTATCGCCTGCCGCCAGCTCGGCATCGCCTCGCGCAGCATAGGCAGCGGCGAGTTGTTTGTTCGATACCTTGTAGCTACCGTCTTTGGCACCCTGTATAAGATTGGTACTGTCCGCCTTAAGAGCGCCTGGGTCACCCAACCGGTCTACATCGCTAATAGCCTGTTCGGCCTGATGCTGTTGAGCCAGAGCCACGTCGTGGTGATGTTTATAACGTACGTAAAGCACCACCCCGCCACCAGCAATCACTAGCGCAGCCACACACAGCCCCAGTACTCGCCAAGACGGCAGCCGTAATCCGCGATGCTTCTTGCCATCGCCAACAACGACTTTGGAGCTCGCTGCACTGCCCACGCCCGAATCTTCGTGCTCGCCCATAGTTAAGCCGTAGTATAGCAAAGCGTTTATGCTAAGTCATCTGTCCAGTTAATCACAGCAATTGAACCGTGTCCTCTGCTTGGCAACCAGCCCGCCCATGAACCAACTAGCGCTCACATAAACACAAAAGAACACCGGTCTTGACCGATGTTCTTTTACGAATCGGCGCTTATAAAGCGCCCGAAGCAGTTAGCAAATTAGCCGAGCCACTGTGCGTCTGTAGGTTGAAACATTGCGCGTCTCCTTTCTATTTTTCTAGGGTGATTATAAAGGTTCGGCTCGCTAATTAAAAGGAGAACTTACCAGCAGCCAGGCAACACTGCCCGATGTGGCGACCCAGCAGTCAAGGTTGCGCCAGAAGTGCTACGTAACGTTATGGTTACCTCGAACACATGCGAATCTACCCCCGTGCCACCGTGGCTAAAACAGGCCGCTGGGTAATCCGGTAGGTTCTGCATCTGCCAGGTGTCTGCATAGCTGTGTGTTACTACTTGCCCTGCTGCGGCACCGCAGCCGGCTTGGTTTACCGTGAGCGTCAGCGTGGGGCTACCGTCACCAAAGTCCCAGGTGCAGGTGGCAATCAGGTTGTCGGGCACATTGGTGGCCAGCAGAAAGCGACCGGTCAGGTCATATTTGCCAGCGCCCACATAGCAATTGGTACCAGGTCCACACGGTACGGCGTTTACGGCCACGCTTGGTCCACCCGGTATGTCCGCCAGGCTCAGTATGGCTACGCCGCCAGGGACGGTACCGGTGCCACCAACCACTCCGTCCGGGAAACCTTTGGGGCCGCCGCTACCGGTTGCGATGCTATTGCCCGTAGCACCGCTAATGTTGGTATCATCGTAGGCTGGGTTCGCTCGTACCACGCGGTAGGTTTGCGTCACCCGTTGTGTGTTACCACCTGGCCCAGTCCAGCTCACTTGCACGGTATAGGTTACGGGCAAATCTGACGCCGTGGATCCGGCAACTAACTGGTTTGGCGAAATGCGTACTAGGTAGCAGTATGGCTCTAATGCCGCTAGGCAGCCGTTTATTTTTCCGCCCGGATTGTAACTACAGGGCACCGACGCATCTGCCCCACCACCTGGCTTCCCGGTGGCATCGAAGCACTGCTCGCCCGCCGCCAAGCCGTCACTCTTCTGTAAAGAGTCCATCTGGGAACTGGCTAGCGCCACGGCCTCTTGGTGTTGGCGGGCGCCCGTCTGGCCGTTGTGCAGCCCATGCAATGCCCAGGTCCCGCCCACCAGAACTGCAATTACCGTCAACACGCTGCCCCATGTGATCGCCAACCGCCTAGCCGCCGGGCGCCACCGCCGCGGCAGCCCCAGAAACCGCGGGACCCAAAGCTCTAGTCGATTCTTCACTAATTGCCCCTGTTAAGAGTGCTCATGTACCACACTTAAGTGTAGCATGAGCGACATCACCCAAGGCTACGCCAACAGTTCGTCTTTGTGGTGCTCAATTACAAAGCGAGTGGGTACGGTTAGGTCACGGTCCAGCGCCTCATCGAGCGTCAACCACACCGGCTTCATCCCTTCATCATTTAGTGTCACAGACGGTGTATCGTCCAGCTGAACCACAAACGAGTGCCAGACATGACTGTCGCAGCCCCGACTACACGACTCCCGCGCCAGCGCGTCTTCGGCCGCCAGCACCGGTTTGCCAGTCAAGCCCACTTCTTCTTGTAGCTCGCGCACCGCGGCTTGCAGTGGTTCTTCGTGGCTGTCGATATGCCCCGCCGGCACCGTAACACCATACGGGAACTTAGTAAGTTCAAAAAACAAGAACTTACCATCGGGGCTTCGCACAAATATACTGCTTACATCGTGCCACCAGGTGCCGTCGTCCGCTATCCAAGTTTTGGTGGCCGGGTTAATTTCAATCCGTCGATCATACAATTTATCACAATCGGCGCAGTAAAATTTCGTCAGCCCATCTACCGCTCGTTTTTCTACCCGCTCCCCATGGCAAACAATGCAGTAACTATGTATCTGCCCGTCATCTTTCCAAGCAAAATCCAATTTCATGGCCCTCAGTATAAACTAGCCGGGGACGTCAGGCTACCTTACGGCACCTGTGACGCTACCATAGAGACACCCAAATCACGCAGTTGGGCTTCTAGAGCAGTCCTGCCGTCACTCGGCCCCGAACTGACCATCCACTTACTTTGCAGGACTAGCCAGCTCGCCAATTCGTCAACTACTGCCGCTAACCGCCCGTCACCCAGTTGCTCGGCGGCGGCGACTAAGCCACGCATCAGCGCTTGTTTCATCCCCGCATCTTGTAATGTGTTATTCTCCAGGAATACTGCCAGTTGTTTGACCGGAAGCTCCGCTCGACCAAGGATCTGATCGACAGCATCTAGTTGGCGCCCTAGGTCGGACGCCTCATCCAAGTGTGCCAATATTCGTAAGTACTCACTATTGGATGGTTTGTAGTCTAGGTCCTCACGGTCGTCCATAACCGACAAAGCAAAGCTTTTAACAAACTCTGCTACACGACTAGTGCGGAGCCAGGCTGCAGTGCCCATGCTAGCCCGCTCGGCCGCCCCATCACTAGCCCAGCCTTTCATGTGCTCTGTCAGCAAATCGGGGTGCGCGTCCAAAAACGCGGCCATGACCGCAATAGTCTGTTCTGAGTTTAGGTCAACCTCCTGCACGTCAATCAGCTCACGGTGGCTATTCATAGCATCCACTATTGCCTGCTTGGCCTCTGGCGTTTCGTAGTTGTGTAGTATCTTCAATACCCCGACGGCCCGCTCCCGCCCAAACTGCAGTTGTTCCAGGTAAGTCGCGTCATTGTCCTGCGCAATCGCCCGCTCAATCCAACCAGTAAGCGCTGGGGTTAGAGCCCGATTGCGATAGGGAATGTTTAGAGCGTTGACGTTACTTGGGGCATAGCGCATGAGTGCGTCGTGACTAGCATCTAGCAGCTCTTCATCGGTATAAATCTGGACCAGACCGCTTAGCAGTACTGTTAGATCTGTTACGTATTTACCCGGACTACGGTCATTGTTAAGCCCTTCTAGTAAATGTGCCGTTTTAAGGCCCGCCAAGATTCTTGGGTCAACGATGTAAAAATCTTTGCCTTGCACCTGAATACGAATAGTCCTGGAGTCCATGAGGTCATCTAGCTCCTCCACAAAGACACTGTCGGTTGGGGGTGCGTCCACATCTGTCGGCGCTTCAGGTGGTTCAGTAATTTCTGCCGGGCCCTTAAAAAGGTACTTAGCGCGAGCCTCGTCGTAAGCCGCAGGATCGGAGTCTAGCGTTCTCTGCGATTCAAGCCTAACTCGGTCGTACTGCGGGGTCGATACATAGTCAAGGTCGCCCCACGCCCGTGCAAAAGCCTGTAATGCCTTTGCGGCGCTGTCTGGTACTGCGATTTCACCCGTGACTACTACGGCAGGTATGCGGGCAGCGTCCAGCACCTCAATGTGCTCGGCTTGCGAAAGCAGCATCACGGCAAATGAGCCGGCAATGGCGTAGTTTAGCTCTCCAGCTTCGTTGGTTTGAGGGTACTGGTCAACCAGTGCCGAAACCAAATCGGTCGCCGCGGTGAGCAGTCGTGGTTGCTCGGCCGTGGCAACAGGCTGCGCTTCTGCTTCGGCGTTTACAACCACATGACCCACCCCGGTAGCTAGTTCATGCAGCGGTGGTAGTCCTACGGTTTCGTCGGTTTCGGGGTCGGACATATTTATTTTGATTAGTAACTACGCTAAATAGTAGCACAATAACACGCTTATGTCAAAGCTTCCACCCCTAGGAATGGTGACCTTTGTACAACTTAGAACACTTCTTGCGCGCGGTACCTTGCCGCAGATTGAATACCTGCGAGTACTGCGAACAAGAAGTGTGTCAGATCGCATGGGGTCCCCAAGGGGAGCGCCAAATTGACCTTTCACACCTCCTGGTGACATCGCTAGCCTGGAAGGGCCGGCAACGACACCAGATACGGTTCACTGCTGCCGTGTCCAGGCGTCCGCACGTCGGCGACGTACCGCAGTCACGACAATCCCGAAGGCCAAGGCGCTAAGGGCCACGACGATGATCACCACGGCGGTGGTGACCGAGATCGGGCCCTCCGTGATAGTTGGAGGCGGAGCCGCGGTCGGCGAACTCAGGTCGACGCTGGTCGTGGGGAGCGCAGTGGGCAGAACGGAGCTGAGCTGCGAGCACGTGTGGGTGACCGGCGAGTTGCTCGCGACCACCAGCGTGGACTTGCCGCTCGCGTCGATCTTGTCGAGCTCCCAGTCATAGGAACTCGCCAGCGGCGTCGGCGTCGACATGGAGCCAGTGATGAGAACCTCGTGATCGAAATCCGAGATCCCGCCGATACTGAGTCCAAGCTCCTTCACCACCAACGCATAGTCCGCGCCGTTGTCCACCTCAGCCACCACCAAGGACATGTAGAGCGTCCCGGTGTCGGCGCAGCTGTCGAAAACATCCGCCATGATCTGCGGACTGTCGCCGGCAGCGAGTGCGGGCGTAGCGCCGAGGCCAACGACCGAAACGGCCGCGGCGACGGCTAGGAGGAGACCGAAGCCCCTCCGAAAGATGTGGGTCATTGCTGACCTTTCATCCATGCATCTTCCCTGCTGGAAGACACGAAAGCAAAGTTCTAAAGTCTAAAGCTCTTATTTCGTATCTTACTCGCAAGGTTACACGCTGTCTGAACGGTCTAATTACAATATGCGATCTGACTGTTAAAGTACCGCGGCACTACATCCCAAGTCACTTAAAGTGACAAGGCGTATCGAGCCACCAGTTACCGGATATAACTATACATTGTTTACGGACTCCTGTCAATCCGCTCCCCTCTGAAACCCAGCCTTTGCCTTACGCCAACCTCATCGCAAGCGCACCTGCTTTACTGCTAACAGTAAGAGCAATCTCACGGTTTACTCCCGGACCCCAGGTACGTTCTATAGCTTCTATCTCTCGCACTAGTGGCCATAGGCTACCCGTTATGTGTGCCGTTTGCATGTCGTGCAGTAGGCGGTCCCGTCCAATGCCGGTCCTGTCAGCCACAACACCACCCAACTCCAGTGCGCCTTCATGAGCATCAAACTCGGGGCGTAAATTCCGTAACGACGCAAACTTCGGCCAACATTCCCGAATAACGCCTCGCGCGGTTTCTTCGGCCGTATACTCTTCCATGGCTGTACTGTCGCCCTTAGGCGCCCCGCCCACAAAACCCGCGCGCAGAACCGCATAGTGAACACCCCTAGCGGTTCCCTGCAAGCGAACCACATGCCGGCTAATTAAGTGTATAATTTCGTGCTGCAACACATAGGCATTCATGGTCGGATCGCCAGCGTCCCGCAAGACCACATCCCGTTCACCCAGCAGAAAACCATATACATCAAGCCCATCATGTTCCACGCCCATCCTGCGAGCCAGCCACATAAAACCCTCATCGGACAACAGGTGTACATTTTCGAGCGATGGCATGCGCGGCGTAATGTCCACATCGTGATGAGCGGCATAGTACGCAAGCGTCGCGGCGAAGACGTCATTGAACTGCTGTTCTTCCTCATCAGTCAGCGCCAACGTTTCACCCACTTCATTCTGTATCCCAACTCTGTAAGCCTCGGAATGTAAATGCGCTTCAAATGCACTCCGGTGTTCAGCCGGAGGATTACCTGCGTAGTGGTACTGATGAGGAAGTTCTGCCATGAGCAAGTATAGTTATGATGTATACAACGGTACCACATTATTGCCATACTACCAACCATCGTTTACCCATAAGTTTGTATACAGACCCACCGCTGTTATAATGAGCGTTTATGAGTCTGTCCATTGCTATTGTCGGTCTACCTAATGTAGGCAAAAGTACCCTGTTTAATGCCCTGACCGACTCGCAGGTGCTGGCGGCCAATTACCCGTTCGCTACCATAGAACCAAATACCGGCATTGTGCCGGTGCCAGATGAACGCCTCAGAAGCCTAAGTGAGCTGTACCACGACGCACCCATCAAACCCGCCACCGTCACTTTCGTAGACGTGGCCGGGCTGGTAAAGGGCGCCAGCGAGGGCGAAGGGCTCGGCAATCAGTTCTTAAGCCACATTCGCTCCACAAACGCTATTGTGCAGGTGGTGCGCGCCTTTGACGACCCGGCCGTTCTGACTGATGAAGCGACTGGCCAACACGACCCCGCGCGCGACATCGACATTATAAACACCGAGCTGGTGCTGGCTGATTTACAAACCGTAAACAAACGCCTGCCGAAGCTCGAAAAAGAATCACGCGCCAACCCCAAACTGCAACCCGAGTACCAGACCCTGCAGCGTGTGCACGACCTGTTAGACAGTGGTAAGCCAGCGTGGAGCGACCAATCCATTGAGCTAGAGCACCTGTACGACCTGTTCCTACTCACCGCCAAGCCAGTCATATATGTATTCAACGTGGACGAGAACGGCCTGAGTGACGAAGCGCTGCACACTAAATTGCGCGGGCACGTTGCCCCCGCCCAGTCACTGTTCATTTGCGCCAAGCTGGAGGACGAACTACGCAGCCTAGACGAAGCTGATCGTACCGAGCTGCTAGACAGCTACGGCCAAACCGAGTCCGGCCTGAACCAGCTCATCCACGCCGCCTATGAAACGTTGGGGCTACAAAGCTACCTAACCGCCGGCGACAAAGAAGTCCGTGCCTGGACCATTCCCCGTGGTGCCACCGCCCCACAAGCTGCTGGCGTTATACACGGCGATTTTGAGCGCGGTTTTATAGCCGCCGACATTGTAAACTACGACGACCTAATCGCTGCCGGCTCTCTGTCCGCCGCCCGCGCCGCCGGCAAGCTCCGCACCGAGGGCAAAACCTACACCATGCAAGAAGGCGACGTCGTAGAGTTCAAATTCAATATATCGAAGTAACCGAACGTGGCGTTCTCGCTAATCAGCAAAGATCCATACGGAGCCGAAGCTATTGGCCCGTCACCGCTAGAGCTGGCACGGCCGCTTGATCAAGCTTACTGAGTGGGCCAGTCCAGGCAGCTATCCGCCGCTGCAGGTCGGCATAAGCCGAAACTTGCATGGGGTCACCAAACACTAACTGTTGGTCGTCCGGTGTTCCATGGCCATCGTTAATATCTTTTGCCGCCCGCAGGAGCATGGCACTAGACTGGTCGGTAAATGGTTTTAGCTGGGACTCTACGGCAGCTTTTAGCTGGCCCATTCTAAGCACGGCCTCGTAGTAGGCGGCGATTTCTGGGTATTGGTCTTTCACCCGAGCAATGTAAAGGGCAAGCTTCTCGGCTACCACCGGAGACATGGCAGCATACAGTTGGTAGGCCTCATTAGGCTGGTTCAAATCTTGTCCAAGCGTAGCTTTATCTTCACGCCAGTCTGTGGCGCCGTACCGGTTTACGGTTACCACCACGCCAGTACTCTCACCCGCCGCCCGGCTAGCTTCATCGGTAAAACGTCCATCGGGTGCCGCTCCTTGTGGCAGGTCCTGATTGTAGCTAAAACCTACCGGGTTGGTTGCCTGCCAAGCCGCATCGGTTAGCATGCCACAGACCAGCCAATCGTCGGCATGGACAGTCTCGTGACCAACCACACCGTCGCCCTTAGCCGTAGCGCTATAGGGGTCCAGGAACATAAAGAGCGGCGCCTGACCACGTCGCATGGCTACTTCCCCGGCCGCCTTAGTCGATTTACCAAAGTATATAACTGGTATGTGCGCGTCGCTTAGCTCCCGGAGCGGTGCAACTGACAGGTCGCTTAGTATCTGCACTAGGCCAGCGCGGGCTGCACTGCTGTCCCACTCCGCAGCAGTTAGGGGCCTTGTGGTACCACTTTCTGGAGAATCCGGCCGCGGTACGCCCCGCTGGTCTGCTTCGTCGTTGCTCGCCGCTGGATCCCAGTCGAATTGTACCGGCGTGTTAAACTGAGCGGCCATCTGCGTTATGGCTGCCTGATACGTGCTGATTGGTAACTGAGGATTCTCGAGCTTAGCGTCTGCCGCAAGTTGCGCAAAGTCTGCAGGCAGCGTTGGGAATTCTACAGCCGAGCGCACTTGGTTAAATTGAGCAACCGACCCGTCAATTGCCTGCGTTAGTTGCTCGGCAGTCATGCTTTGATAGGGGTTTACCTCATAAGCATTGTGGTAGATGGTGGCAGCCGATTCGGCCGTAACAGGGTCACAGGTGTCATTGGCAAGAATGTGCTGGAATCTATCTATATCTGCTTGCGAGGGCGCGCTGTTGGCCGGTGTACCGCTCTCAGGCTTAGCTGGTATGGTTACTGTTGCTCCCGCTGATAATGTAGGAACGGGATGGTTACTGTCGCTGGCTGCGGTTGGGCGATTCCGGCTGGCGGTCAGCGCATCTTCGTGCGATCCACCCTTAAGCCCAGCAAAAGTCGCAATAAGCCCACCGCCAACAAGTGCGACGGCAGCAATACTCGCGGCAATTATGTTGCGCCTACGGTGCCCTTTCGGCGCCTCGGGCTGCGCAGTATCGCCACCATATGCACTACGGAATGCTCCGCCCCCTGAGAAAAAGTCATCGTCACCACTATAGGTACTAGCTGGCCGATCTAGAGGATCTGCCCCGGCCGATGTTGATGTGTACCGGACTTCGTCCAGAAGGGGGTCCGGGGCACCAGGCGGCAGCCGATGATAGACGTCAATTAGTGGATCCGGCCTACCGGGTCCAAAGAAATCATCAGGTTGGGGTGGTTGTGGTGATGGCATGAGATGTCCTGTTAGTTTTTGTTTTGATTAACTTGGTAGGTACAATATCACATACACATGCATAAGTCAATGTACTACCAACAACCAGTCACGCCAATTTATAAGTACTGGCGGAGAACTCGGGTATAAGCCCACCCAAAGGAGACCTTGATAATCTAGTAAAAACTCGGGAAGCGACGGCGGCGCGTGAGTATGGGCGTCTGAGTATAGGGGTTCATAGGCCGGTACGGTGTGCCGGGCTGGCTCTGGTTCATCGGTGTACTACCTTGGCTTAAGCCCATCGGTTGCGGCGTGCCCACCAGCTGAGCCTGCATTTGCTGAGCCTGCATATTGTGCTGGCGCAGCTCCATCACCCGCTGCTGTATGTAGTTCACACATTTACGCATACGCGTATTACTCCAACTGGTGAATACCAAGTTACGCATGGGTGTGCATATGCGCACCGTGGCACCCATCAATCTATTGTGGTAATCCACCTCGGCTATCATGTCGTAGCGAAGGTCTTCTATGGTAAGTAGCATCGGCTTGCGATCTACCAGCAGCACACGGTAGTTGGTAACGCAAATGAGGGCAAAGCCGCCCTCGTACGTTCCGTTGGCCGCCTGTGCGATTTTCTCCTCTGGCATGAGCACATTGGCCAGCTCGCGGACTTCAGACCTGCCCCACCATGTAAAATTACAACCAACATGTTTTAACTGCTCCTCCACCTGATGCAAACTTATCATGTTTGTCCTCCTTGGGAGCTGCCGTACCTGGTGGTTGGCTCGCCCTGTACCACTACAGTATGGTGTCGGTCCACATTAGTAGCAGTTAGGTTCGTCACAGAAACTGCAAGATTTTTATCACATTTATGCAGGGCGCTCTCTGTGAAGCTGAATTTTGGCGGATTAAATTGTAACATTTCTTGCCGCGCGCGTAATTCAAAAAATTCACTTCTTCATTCCTTTTCCCTGTGAAATAATGTAGCTATGCTGGCGAACGCAAATGAGATGCGCGCACTCGTCAACTTTTTCCACGGTGGTACGAAGTTGACGTACTCAAAAGGTGAGTTTATCATCCGGCCCGGCGAAACCCCACCGGGTGTTTTTTATGTAGAACAGGGGTTAGTAAAAGCCTACGATATTACCAAGTACGGTGAAGAGAACCTGCTAATTATACGTAAAACTGGTGAGTTCCTGGCCCTTACCTGGGGTATTACCGGGCAGGACCGGCACATTATCTACTCGGCACTGGCACCCACCACCGTTTGGTTGGTGCAGCGGCCCGCTTTTATAGACTTTGTTCATCACCATCCGGCCGCGTCACTACCCCTTATAGATACGCTTACCGATATGTACCGTTTGCATAGCGAACGCATTTTGACGCTGGAGTACCGCACCGTGCGCGAGCGGCTCATTTCGTTCTTGCTGACAACCGCTCGCCGCTTTGGCGACAAAACAGCCGATGGGCTGCGCATAGCCGTACCCCTAAAACACCAAGATATCGCCAGCAGCATAAGCGCCACCCGCGAGACTACCAGCCGAGCTTTGTCGGACCTAGAGCGCCATGGGCACATAAAAACTGAGCAGTCGCTTATAACCCTCACCAACGAATCCGCCCTCCGCGACTTCCTCTAAGAACGCCAAGTACATCCGGGGCAGGTTCGGAAAGAGCAGCCGGAGGCCTTGGCTTCGCCAAGGCTCCGCGCGATAGTTTAAGCGTAGCGAGAACTATATGCCGAGCCGGAGTATTTGTCCGCGCGAAGCTATATGAGAAAACCTGGCCGGAGGGCCCCCGCGAAGTGGGGCCGCGCATGGTTGTCTCATTCACTTCCAATGTAAAATGATGTCTTCAATGATTTGGACGATTTTCTCGTGGGAAGGCCGCGCGTTGTCTTCGTAGTAGTGGTCAATCGATATAACGTCCTCTAGCACGTTCAAACACAAAATCTCGTCGGCCAGTATATGCATTTGGTCTACCGCCGACACACTTGCAAAGGGTGTAACCATAACGAGCCTTTGAATTTTAACCGTCTTTAGGTACTCGGCGGCAGCATGCAGTGACAAGCCACTAGTAAGACCGTCCGACACGACAATAACGTTGCGCCCCCGCAGCAAGTCCTTTTTTATAATTCCGCCCTGCCCCAGCAGCCGGTTCATTTCAAACTTCTTCTCTAACTTTTGCTGCTCTATGTAGCTAAAGTTGTCGGCCTTCATGTCTTCTAGCTCACCAGGCGTGTACATTTCATTGTATGTTACATCGCCCAGATGATTCATTTGCGCGAGCACATCGTTTTCGCCCTGCAATTTTATGGACGATGTAAGTAGCATGGTAAGTACGCAGTGCAAGCGCATAGCTATTGGCGCGCCCACAATGACCGCTCCGTCGCTTAGAGCCACCACCGCGCAGTCTTCGTAGCGGTACTTGGGCTCGAGTTCATCGGCCAGCAGCGAACCGGCCACTTGCCGGCTTGGAAAATAATGCACTTAGCTTTGCCCCGCCCCGCGGGACAACCCGCCACGTTTAAACATAACCAAAATTGTACAGGCTCGGGCCAGCTTACGTAAGGGCCCGACAGCCAATATCCTACCCTAGCGCGAATTATGCCGGTAAATGTTTTGCCCTAGCTCACACCAACGAGAGGACGATTGGGGTTTGGGCTATGGGAGAGAATGTCGCCATCACCCCCGTTGTGCCAACGTCTCACTGCCTCTTGGTACACACCTTGAGGTACAATATAAGCGTCCATTAGCGCACTGAAATCATCTATCGCACCCGGGAAATCCCGCCCCATGGTGGCACCGTGTACATTGGAGAAATAAAAGTGATGTGGTTCATTTGCGCCTTCGCACCATGTAATTCTATCCATGCCCGCCATCAGCATTACGTATATGGGCGAGCCACCTTGGGGGGTACGTATGACAACTCTTAGCGGGAGACCGCCATTTGACGAGACAAGATAGGCTTCGCGCGCCGCACCCCCATAAGCATCAGCTGGGATTCTAGGGCCAAACGCATCGACTTGCACGGTAACGGCAGCTTGCCTGGCCGGCGCTAAGGGAGAAGCTAACATGCCAAGTGCAACATTTCCGCAGTACGATACAAACCGCCTGAAGCGGCCCAGCATTTGGTTGAAGCCGCCTCGCTCCTCCTGACGACCACCAACCTGCCGTACTTGAGCCGTCAAATCTGCAAGCCCAGCCTGCACCTGTGAGTCTGAGATATACCGCTCCATGGCCATCCCCCTAGCCCTGCCATCGCAGACCTCTTGATCTGCCACGGCCGCCCGCTGCTGCACGCGCGCAAGTGGGTCGTCAACAAAACTGGCTATAACCTGCTCTGCCTCCGCTACCCTCTCGAGAAACACCCCGAAGGAAGATATTTCTCCAATAGGGACATGGCTTACACCAGCCTCAGGAGTCCAATAGGTCATCGCCCCGCTACCTTTCGTAACAAGTAAAAGCGCTCTAGGTTGCCCTTACTGCCGGCCACCGCGGAGTCTACTTTATTAACTACGTTATAGTACGTTTTGACCCAAACCTCAAACTCTTTTAGTATGTCCCGGCGCATATGATCGTTTTTTATAACTCCCTTATGCTTCAGATTGCTTTGAGCGGCTTCGAATTGCGGTTTCACCATAGCCACTACCATAGCATCATGAGTCACAAGATGGGCAATGTGCGGTAAAATTTCCCGCAAACTTATAAAACTCACGTCTACCACTACTATGTCCGGCCTGTCTTGGATATACGTCCACTCCCGGCCGTCATGCTGAGCGGAGCGAAGCATCTTCCCCGGAGATTCTTCGCTTTGCTCAGAATGACGAAGCACAACGCTCCGGATATCGGTTTTCTCGTGCAGTTCTATACGCGGCTCAGTGCGCAGACTGGGGTGCAGCTGGTCGGTGCCCACATCTATGGCAATTACTTTGCCTGCGCCATGCGTAAGAGCGTAATGCGTAAAGCCACCGGTGCTACTGCCTACATCCAGCACTGTTTTGCCCACAAAATCCAGATGAAAGGCCTCGGCGGCGCTCTTGAGTTTTAGCGCTGCCCGGCTGACATATTGCTCCGCTACACTTAGCTGAATGTCGTCAGTTTCGGCCACCAGCAGCCCGGCTTTGTCGGCCACATGGCCGTTTACCTTCACCTGGCCCAGGCGAATATAGCTTTCGGCTTGCGAGCGCGAAGCCACCAGCCCCCGCTCCGCCATGGTCATATCCAGCCGACGTTTAGTCATAAAAGCTTATCCAATACATACTCTCTATAGTTACCTTTTACTTCGCTATGCACAACCCGTGCAAGCATCAGCCTCCAATGGAATATGCGTGTATTGTACCAGTCGCTCGGTGGGGTGTGGCCGACCAATCACGGCTAGCTCGCTGAATACGAAGCTGTCTGCGCCCCTGTCCTCAGGTTCTTTCAGCGGGCCCCGAAGCATATACGGGTCTGTGATGCCGTAGGGCTCAGGTACGTCGAACACCTCGGTACCGTTTCTCACCGCGGCATTCCAGAGATGTAGACGTAGGGCGTTTACCAACCGACAGGGGTCTAGTATCAGCGCCGTCAGTCGAGTGTCCGGCAAAGGCCGCTCCTCTGTAACGCGTAAACGCAAAGCGCCATACCCGGCAACGGCAGCAATCATCCGGTTGGTAGCCTGCGTACGGTAGCCCACTAGCCTAGGCATTAGTACAAAACGAGGCGGCCATCTTCTAGCCGGCGTGCGAAGATCGCAGTGCTCAGCAAATGCCACCACCGCATATTCTTCGTTAGCGGCACGTGACCCTGCGCCCATACTATTCCTTCACGCGTTCGCGATAGGCACCGGTGGCGGTGTCCACCGAGATTAAATCGCCCTGTTTTATAAAGGCTGGAACTTTTATGGTAATGCCCGTTTCCAGCGTGGCGTCCTTTTGCACACTGGAAGTCGTGTCGCCCTTCACCACGTTTTCAGCATAGGTAACAAGTAGCGGCACGTTCTTGGGCAGTTCCACGTTGATGGCCCGACCATTGAAAAACTGTAAGGAAACGGTGTCGCCTTCCTTCATAAAGCCGGCGTTATCGCCTACTAAGTCAGCCGATATTTCGAACTGGTCGAACGTATCTGGATTCATGAAATGGAAGGTGGCGCCATCGCTGTACAGGTACTGGGCGCTCTCGTTAGTTACCGTGGCGCTATCTACCGTTTCGTTGCCTTTGAACGTTTTCTCGAGCACTTTACCGTCCAGCACGCTCTTTATGCGCACGTTTACTATGCTGCCGCCACGCCCCATTACCTTTTGGTTATAATCCACCACCCGGTACGGCACGCCGTCCATTTGAAACAACACGCCCTTTTTCAGATTTGTAATGCTTAGTGCCATTATAGTTTCTCCGCTAACTCAATTAATCCATGTAGTTGATCGATAAGTTTGTCACTTTGGGCCCGAGAGAAGCCATTTATCGTAGCCTCCATCATAATAATACCCTCGAGGCTCTCGGCGGTACGCTTAGTTTCCTCCACGTTATCGCGACGGTAGGCTTCTGTGAACGCCACCAGGGCAACCCGCAGGTCCTCTGATAGGATGGTGTGCTCGTTGACGCCGGTTGTCGTCTGGTTGGGGGACGTTACCCACCGTGTCTGGAACGAAACACTATCTACATCTGCTCCCATTAGCTCCCTAACAAACACACTTAGAGCCCTGCCGCGTCTATCCATTTAGCCTAACTCCTTATACATTAGTTTACCGCACCAAGTTGGCAATATAGCTACATTGCGCACCCAGTTGTGCCACGTCGGCCGGACCGAACGCATCCCCAGCGGCCAAGATAGCTCTGCGCAACTTTTCGAGCCGTTTTTGGGCAGCCGCGGCGCACGTAAGTTGCTCCTGGCGCGTCTCGCTGAGCTCGTAGTCGCGGGTATCGAGCCGCGCATCTGCAGCCAGTCGACGCAGTGTCGACACCGCCCTTTTCTCGTCGGATGTCAGCAGGTCGATATCCACCATGCGTAGCAGGCTCTGGAGCTGTCCTTCCAAGCGTCGCATGGCCAAAAAGGGTGATTGGTTCTCCATGTGCTATCGCATGAGCCGTTCAATCGCCGCTCGCGTTGCAGGCGTTAATGTATGCAAATTGGCGTGCATCTCTTCCCGAGTCATCGCCACAAGTGCGCCCTCTTTTGCCAGCACCGTTTTACCGCTTGGAACATCTGCGGCAAAAACCTGCGCAACTATACGCACCGGCTGTAGTTTCATATCGGAGTCAACCTCTACTGTGCCCATATAACGAAAGCTCTCGGGAGCCAACAACAGATTAGTTTCTTCACCAATCTCCCGGACAATCGCCCGCAGCGCACCCTCGGCCCCGTCTATCTTACCCCCAAACCAACCCGCCAAACCAGCGGCGCCAATTTCAGCTTCCCCACTACGCTGCTGCAGCAGATAAAGGTTACCCTGCCGCAGTATAGCGATTGCTATTTGTACGGTAGTGGGGCTGGCCATAAGCGCTTACGCCTTGGCGACAAATGGTAGCAGAGCTATGTGGCGAGCCCGCTTGATGGCGACTGCCAAGTGGCGCTGCTGAGACTCAGTCAAACCAGTCTTCTTGCGAGTTTCAATCTGGCCGTACTGGTTCACGTAGCGCTGCAAGGTCTTGAAGTCCTTGTAGTCAAAATATGCTACGTCAGTTCGGTGTTTAAAAATCTTTGCCATAAATGGCTCCTTTCAGTCACTGGAGCCGATACCCGAATTATCGAATATCGAATTCCAGGTTAATTATCGTGTGCCTTTTGTAATCCGTAAAGCATTTTATGCACTGTATCGCACTGTTCCATTACTCGAACGAGCAATGTTTTGTCTATGTAGCCAATGCCTTCCGCAATGAGCAGTTGGTTTTCAAGCTCGGTCAGCGAACCATTCGCCATTACGTAAAACTGGCTTTTATCCCGACTGCTCTTTTGGCCATAGCCTTCGGCAATGTTCGACGCAACTGATACTGCCGCGCGAGTCATCTGGCTACTGAGTCCGTAGAGCTCGTGCTTGGGAAACTTCTCCGATATCTTATATATCCCCACTGCCAACTTATATGACTCCTCCCAAACTCTCAGATCTCGAAAGGTTCGAAACTTCTTAGCAGACTTCCTGCTTGTTGTATATTCCATATCCGATACTTCTATACTTCGTTACTTCGGGTATCGGTTAAAACGGGATGTCGTCGAGATTGATTGGTTCGTCACCAATGTCTTCTATGACAACGTCATCTTGCTTTTTGCTGGGCGCTGGCTTACTGGAACTGCCACTGTCGTCTGAACGTTGGTAGCCGCCACCCCCACCGCTCGATCCCGCATCGCCACCGCCGGCACCGCCCAGGAAGGTTACGTCCTGAGCCACCACCTCGACTTTAGAGCGCTTTTGGCCCTCTTGCTCCCAGCTGCGGCTCTGCAAACGGCCATTTACTAGGCACGGGCGACCCTTGGAAAGGTACTGCGCTACACGCTCGCCCAGTGGGCCCCACGCCACTACATCTATATAGTCGGTGGCTTCCTGCCAGTTACCGTCCGCTCCCTTGTAGCTGCGGTTGAGTGCCAGGCTAAAACTGCAAACGTTTTGGCCGTTCGGCGTCTGCCGAAGCTCCGGGTCACGGGTAAGGTTCCCCATTAAGATTACTTGGTTGAAACTACGTGCCATGTGGCAACTCCCTCCTCGAGAAAACTATGTTCTCGTTTAATTTGTACTCCTACCGTACGCCCGACGAAATATTTCGTCAAGGCTGTGCTATTTCACATCTTTTCATTTCACCTTTCACAGTAATTTCTCATTTGAACATCGGCTCAAATGGTGCCTGTGAAATTAATGTGAAATGTAAATTGTGAATTGTTAAACGCAAAGGCTACTCTTCGCCTTCGTCTTCTTTGTCGTCGGTCTCGCCGCGTTTGGCGGCCTGCTCGGCCTTTAGGGCCTTGGCAGCTTCAGCTTTGGCCATAGCCTTTAGATCTGGCTTGGTAATCAGGAATCGAATTACCTCGTCAGTAATGTTCAGAATGCTTTCCAGCTTCTGCACATTGGCGCCCGGCATTTCTACCGTGTAAAACACGTAGATGGCCATTTCGTGACCTTTAATGCTGTAGGCCAGCTTGCGCTTGCCCCAGTTGTCGGTATTTACTATTTTGGCGCCGTTGTCGGTCAAGATCTTCTCGACACGACTAGTTGCCTTCTCTAGGTCTATCTCTAGGCCTGGGTCGTACAAAACAGCGATTTCATATCGAATCACGCGTTTCTACTCCTTTGGTTAAAGCCCGCGCTCACTAGGGGACGCAAACTGAGTTGATATTACCCTGTTATTGTATACTAGCTACCTCTGTTAGTCAACCGACTCAACTACACACAGCTATAGCATTTCATCAAGTGGGAAAACGCCGCCCTCCAATCTCATGGCCGGAGACCAATTCCGCCGGGTCCATTTGGGAGCCAATAGCCGCCAAAACGTCCCGTCGTATAGTTGGCTCCAGGGCGACATCCCGGCTATCCACTCCAGAGGTCCTAAACCGTACTGATGCCCGGCTCCGACCTCCATTCGTCGGATATTGTGCATACAACAAAGCAACAAGCGGCGGGTAGCCATTACCCCCGGCAAAGGTCACCACCAGCTCAATACCCCGCTCGTTAGTATCTCTGTTTCGATCAAGTACAAGTGAGTAGGCTCTAACCGCCCACGGCCCGTCTTGCTCGGGGTTGCGCACAAAGCCGCTTTTTAGCTCCGGAGGCAAGGACACTCGCCCGCCGGAGTAGGTTGGTGGTGGCAAGGACAGTTTAAGCGGGTCTATATTCCAAGCCTGCATAAGTTGTTCAACTGTTTGGTAGGCCACCTCTGCTTCGGGACCGGTGACATAGGAGGCGTGGACAGTGTCCCTGCTAGCGTCGCTATAGGGTTCGCTATGGGTAAATATCTGTTCCGCGAAGTCTACTTCTCTTTCAAGTAAATCGCCACGTAGCTCCTGATTTCCTACTGCTGCATGCAGATTAATACCGCCGGGGTCGGAAAAGGTTGTTCCATGCCACGGTGGTGTGTTGCTTAGGTGAATGGTGGTACTGAGGTCTGCCTCCACATTCCCAGTGGCGAGGTCCTCCACGGTGGCAATTCGGCGTAGACTATAGCCCCTATACGTGAGTGGCTGCGGAGTGGCTGGTTCAACCGTCCGCCTGGTAAACCATGAGGCAAATGCCCTCAGACGATGGCGTCGCTCGGGCACAGGAACCGCCTGCTCGAGGGTAGAATCTTCCGGAAAGCGGACTAGTTCGTATACCGCTAAATCGGGCCCGCCATCGGCACCCGCCGTGGTGTAGTTTAAGGTCACTGCACGCACATTCGGGTCGGCACCTTCAAAATATGCTTCGGCCCGTCTAAAAAGTGCCTCCACACGCTCACCCTCTACCCGTGTTTCAGAGGAAGGCGTTTCAAATTGGTCTTCGTGCGGAGGGAGTGTTGCCATAACGCATATGGTAGCACAACAGTAGCTGTGGCCAGAGGGCGAGCACATTCGGTGAGTTAACAGCCCATACAAAAAGACTTCTGCGCTCTAAGCAGAAGCCTTTTAGGTTCACATTCCGAAATTTCGCCTGGTGGAAGGGTGGGCCAGAGCCCATTACCGTCTCTCTTAGTAATAACCCCTGGAACCACTGCCTTCCCCCATTTCGGCTGTTTGTTTTAACCCCATGTTAGAACGCTTACGCTAAAAGTACAAGCGTTTTTACTCCAAATATGTGTTCAGTCACCGCCCCTGTTCGTACTGTTTTCTGTAGCCAAAAATGCCACAGCCATATCTGTAATTAGAGCGTTGTAAAGATTACTCTTCAGGAGTAGGACTAAAATGGTTGCGGCTCCAATTCCAGAGCACCGGGTGCACTTGGGCGGGAGTCAACCCACTATCCGCCAGTAGTGCACGCCACGCCGTCTCAGTCTCGCGCGGACTTGCGGCCGGCGACGTAACACCCAGCCGTACGCTACTCTGCAGCACATGGGTGTCGGGTATGATGGAGATCTCGTGTGCGTTTGCAAACTGCACATCGGTGTAGTGGCTCAAGATGTACGGCCAGTAGTTAGACAGCTTCGGCCCAGAAAGGTACGGGAAGCGTTTGCGGTGAGTGACCTGTAGTAGCTGAATCAACCGTCCCGCATCCCCTTCTGCCTCGGTAATCACCTGTCGCGGATCGTCATCGTAATATTCGTGCAGCGTCCGAGCAATCGTCGTCCAAATGAGCACATGCTTGTTGGGCTGCAGCGCCAGCTTGTGCTTTAGCAAATCAGCCCGGATTTGCTCCATGGAATGTGTCGCTAGCTGCTCCGGAAAAAACACGTAGCGCGTCTCGGCATCTTCCCAAGTTTTTAGAGCCGCCGCCCACATGGCCGGTGAGCTGCGCTGAAAATTGATGCACACCGGCAGGGTAAAATACAGATAATTCTCACGGCTACCGAGCGGTAAACCGGGGTTTACCTCGTGTTGAGCCAGCCGCGGAATGAGCCCTTGCTCATACCATGCTAACAGCTGGCGTATCTGAGCCAGCTTAGTAGTGCTTGGGGTCGTACTCATGCCTACTCTCTACGAAGAACAATGGACCCTCGGCGTCTTTTACCACTGTATCATCATTTGTAAAGCTGTGCTCTAGTTCCTTAATCTCTTCCCAGGTCATCCACTGATTGCGCCCGCCCTCAAATTCTTCAAACATCTTACCCATTGGGTTAGCGCCGTGCAGTATGAAAAATATTTTATCCTCCAGTAGGTCACCTGTTTGTTTGTTGTAATCCATTTTGTGCTGGGTACCGCGCATAGTTAGGGTGGCGGTTAGATTTGTTTCCTCCATGAGCTCACGAGCGGCCGCTTCCATAATCGTTTCGCTCCAACGGATTTTGCCCGTTGGCCGGCCCCAATAGCCAAAATATGGCTGCTTGAGGCGCTGTTGCATTAGCGTTCGGCCTTGGCCGTCGTGTATTACCAAGCACACTGCCACTTTTGGCTGGCGCTCCACCGTCCGGGCGTCGGTGTCAAAGCGGTTGGCAAACTCTTTGCCCTTGCGCGTTAAGCTGTATTTGCCGGACTGGTCTTTGGCCACGTAGTCCTCGTCTAGCAGCTGCTTCAGGTAGAAGTTAAAGTGATCGCTGCTTAGCTCGCTAGCCTTTTGCAATTCAGCAAAGCGCGCCGCCGGCGCAAACAGCAGCACGCGCAAGATGGCGACGTGGGCGGGATGTAACAGTTTGTCGACACTCATAGGATGTTTCCTCTTTACCCGGCCATCTTACTGAAGAACGCATACACAAATCTAGTGAAAAAAGTTTCACGGCCGCACCATCGCCCCAACAGCATGCAAGCTCATTGTCCTGCGCGCCTACCCGGCACCGACTGGCACTGTACTGCCTGGAGTAAAGACAAAGATATTGGCGACACTAAGCGCCTGGCTCTCGACATATGAGAGGCTTGGCTGCTCACCGGTAGCCGGATCTGTCCGATCGCCAAGTCCCACCGGCAATTCGACGTAAGCATACGGAGCATCAGGAGTTCCGGTAGCAAACATAGCGTAATCTTTGGTACCGTCCGTCGCCGTAAACAGTTCAGTATCGGCTGCACTGTACCCAGGGTATTTGATGCCATGCTGGACGTCATCCGACAGAATCTGCCAGCCGCTAGCCGTGGCTGTCGCTTTCAAACTCGCCAAGTTTTTCGGCTCCTGCCCGGTGGCCTGCGCGGTATACACACGGAAGGTCACCTGCGGGTACTTCGCGAATGAGTAACTAATCACCCCATCACTATCTCCACTCACGGTCGCTTTACCCAAAGCCGCTTTGCGGTACCAAAACTCGAAACCGGCTGGTTCGTTCGCGACGTTAGTTACCGCACTCTGAGCAAAAGCCTTGGCCCGCTCCAGGTTAAACCCTTCAGCGACTAGCTTCGGTTCTTCGGTGGCGAAATTGCCAGTGTCCGTGACAATCTGCTGTTTCAGCTCGAAAGCCAGCTTGTCGGGCGCAACCTGGCCGTTATAGACGGTTACGTCGGCGAACATGCCCGTGGCGACATCAATCTTGAGATCCATTAACTGGACTGGGCAGTCCGGCATAGGGCCACTGTCGTCCTTAAGCCGCGTGGCATGAGCGGCATACAGCTCATAGGCGCCGGTGGTTTTAATGGCCGTCGCGGCATCGTCTGGTAGCGCAGTACCGTTTACGTCAGTCAGTTTGGCGCCTTGCAGCAAACCGCTAAGCTGGCCGTTTTGGGCAACCGACAGCACATTCGGGTCAAAAGCCGGCGTGTCAGGGTCTTCGCTATAGCTCATGCCGACTATATTGTTGCTCGTGATCTTCGTAAGCAGCGCTGTGGTATCACCCTGTTTGAAAAGTAT